>NZ_JARDVI010000005.1:0-484472 GCF_034008295.1 Enterobacter chinensis | reverse complement strand
GGTTCTTTAAATAGTGGTGCCCGGACTCGGAATCGAACCAAGGACACGGGGATTTTCAATCCCCTGCTCTACCGACTGAGCTATCCGGGCAACGGAGCGCATTAAACCGCAATCACGCCCGATCGTCAACATTATTTCGGGAAAAGCTGTTCAACTGCTTAAGTTTGCGGCAACCTGTCCGCTTTCGCCGCGAAAATGCACAAATCTTCCAGACAGTACCAGTGTGATACGGCAATGCTGAGAGTAAGAGGAGGGCAGTATGACGAATGACTGGCTTGAGCTGCGTCAGCATGCAGATACGGGTATTGAGACGATTAAAGCGCATTTCGAAGGACATGCCTATGATCCACACTGGCACGATAGCTATCTGGTAGGGATAACCCTCTCCGGCACGCAGCAGTTTCACTGCCGCCGTGAGCGTCATCGTAGTCAGCCGGGTGATGCATTTTTGCTTGAACCTGGCGAGATCCACGACGGCGATGCGCCTGTAGAGGGCGGCTTTACCTATCTGACTTTCTATCTGGATGAGTGTTGGCTCACCCGTGCGCTACAGGGGCTGTACGAATCAACTCCCGGGCATTATTCACTCCACTTTGCCCAAACGTTGACGCGGGAGCCGCAATTGGTGCGCGCTATCGGTGAGACGTTCTCCACTTTGCATAATGACGAGATGAAAATCGTTCAGCAGAGCACAATGGATAATCTGCTCTCCCGCATCACTGCCCATTGCCACTGGCGTAAGAAGCTCCCGCAGCAGTTACAAAGCGCTGCCGTGGCGCATCGTGCACGCGACTATCTTTATGCCCATATCGGCGAGAACGTGGGGCTGTCAGACCTTGCACGCGAGACGGGCACGGATCGCTTTACCCTGACGCGCTGTTTTAAGCGCGAGTTCAACCTGGCACCACACGCATGGCTTATTCAGCTGCGTCTGGCAAAGGCCCGACAGCTGCTGGCGCGCGGTGAGCAGCCTGTTGATGTAGCTGCGGCAGTGGGTTTTGCCGATCAAAGCCATCTGGGGCGTTGGTTTCAGCGGGCCTACCGTATCTCCCCAGCATACTACCGACGGTTGTGCACAAACCTTCCAGACGTTTCCAAAAAATAACGGCACATTCATGGCTCTAATAAAAAGGAGCCACCTGTGAGTTTGATACCCTTCCTGTTGTTCGCTTTCGTCGCCTCCATCACGCCGGGGCCAACCAATATTCTGGTGCTGACGAACAGCCAGCATTTTGGCGTAAAAAATACCGTACCTGCTATTCTGGGCGGGTGTATCGCGGCCAGTGCGATCGTGCTGGTATCAGGCGCGGGCGCAGGGGAAGTGCTGCGTCAGTATCCTTTGATACGTCAGATAATGAGCTGGGTGGGCGTGCTGTGGCTAAGCTGGATGAGCTGGCAGCTGTTTAGCGCCCCGGCAGCCAGTCTCTCCGCTAAAAGTCCTGTCCGATTCACCGCTCAGGCAGCGGCGCTGCTGCAGATTGTGAATCCGAAAACCTGGATGATGGCGCTGGCGGTTGTCAGCCTGTTTGCCCCGGCGGGCGACCATGCATTGCGGGATATCGCGCTAATGGCGCTATGGTTTCTGCTGATCTCGATAGCCTGTTTGATGTGCTGGGCGTGGCTGGGTAAAGCGGTGAACCAAATTTTTCGCACCACCGTGGCGATGGTGCGATTTCAACGTCTGATGGCGCTGTGTCTGCTCGTCTCCGCCTGGGCGGGCATGCTGGCTTAGGTCAGTGCTCCGCCCATACGGCACTGGGCAAAGCGCAGGATATCTTCCGCCAGGCGGTGCGCCGTATCCACATCGGCCTGGCTACGGTTCACCAGCATGCGGCTCAGGCAGCCCTCCAGCACCAGCTCCATCTGTTTAGCTACCATTGCCGGGTCATCCACTTCAAGCCGTGTCAGCAGCTCGTGGGTGAAGTCATGCGCCGCACGTTTTTGCTGATCCGCCAACTGGTGGATAGGATGGCCCGGATCCGGGAAGAATGTGCAGGCGGCGATGAACAGACAACCCGGATAGCGGTTGTTGCTGACACATTCCGTCAGGGCGGTATAGCGCGCCAGCAGCTTTTGTTCCACGGTCAGTTCTTCATTCAGCATCAGCTGCCTGCGCCAGACATCAACCTGTTGGCTGAGGTAGCGCAGGGCGTCATAAAGCAGCGCCTCTTTATCTGGCCAGAAGCGCTTAAGTTCATCCAGGGGGTAATCGATACGGTCGGCTACCATCTCAAGCGTGGTGCTGGCTATCCCTTGAATCTCAAGTAATTGCAGGGCTTGTCCCAGTACGTCTTCACGTTGCACGGTTATCTCCTCCGCTATTCCCAACGGTTTGTCCCGTCTAAAGTGTTGTTTACGGTTGGCGATTGCGCAAATGCGCGCTGAATGCCGTTGCATCCATAAACCCGGTTACACGCTGTTCTGGCTGCTCTTCACCCTGCTCATTGAAGAACAAAATGGTGGGCAGACCGAGAACGTTTAGCTGCTTCAGCAGAGCCTTATCCTGCGCATTATTGGCGGTCACGTTTGCCTGGAGCAAAACGGTCTCTTTCAGGGCGTTTTGCACCTGTGGATCGCTAAAGGTATATTTTTCAAACTCTTTGCAGGCGACACACCAGTCGGCATAGAGATCGAGCATCACCGGTTTGCCTTTTGCCTCTGCCAGGGCGCTGTTGAGTTCATCCACGTTTTTAATCTGGGTGAAGTTCAGATGTGCCTGCGTCTGAACCACGGGTGAACCAAACGCCCAGTCCTGTAGCGGGCGTACGCTCACCAGCGCGGCAGCCAGTAGCAGGATTTGCACCAGGCGCATCCACGCCTTTTTTGCACCCAGGCTTGCGATAAACGCCCAACAGAAGAAGGCAACGCCGAGCATCGCCCACAGACGTATGCCCCAAACGTCACCGACAATCCGCTCCAGCAGGAACACCGGTAGCGCGAGAATGACAAAGCCAAATGCGGTTTTTACCGTCTCCATCCACGGCCCGCTCTTCGGCAGCAGACGATTGCCAAACACCGTCACCAGGATCAGCGGCAGGCCCATTCCCAGCGCATAGAGGTACAACGTACCGCCGCCGAGCCACATGTTGCCGCTCTGGGCGATATAGAGCAGGATGGCGCTCAGCGGTGCGGTGGTGCAAGGGGAGCAAATCAATCCGGCGATGGCCCCCATCACAAACACGCCACCTGGCGATCCACCCTGCTGGCGGTTACTCATCAGCGTTAAGCGAGTTTGCAGCGCAGATGGCAACTGCAGGGTAAACAGGCCAAACATCGACAGCGCCAGCAGGATGAAGACAACCGACAAGCCAATAAGTACGTAAGGATGCTGAAGCGCGGCCTGGAACTGTAACCCGGCAGCGGCAACCACAAGGCCAAGGGCAGTGTAGGTCAACGCCATACCCTGTACGTAAATAAAGGCCAACAGCAGGGCGCGTGCGGTGGAAAGCCGTTGCTTACCTCCCAGCACGATGCCAGAGATGAGCGGATACATCGGCAGCACGCACGGGGTAAAGGCAATGCCAATGCCAATCAGTAAGGCCCAGAACGCTGAGAACGGAAGGTCTGCGCGGTCTTCGCTCTTCTCGCCTGAGGGGAGAGGGGAAACGGCAGCCGTCGCTTTCACTTCGCTGAGCGGAACAACCTTCGTTTCCGGCGGATAGCAGAATCCGGCATCCGCACATCCCTGATAGGTCACCGTCAGCGTTGCACCTTTATCCGCTTGATTCACCGTGACGGGCACGCTTAAGCGCTGGCGGTAGATTTCACTCTTGCCGTAAAACTCGTCCTTATGCCACTCACCAGCGGGCAACTGCAGTGCGCCCACGTTTGCCTGGGCTGGGGTGATGCTTACCTGCTTGCGATAGAGGTAGTAGCCCTCTTTCACCTGCCAGGTGAGGGTCAGGTCGTGCTGGTTTTGCTGAAAATCGAAGATAAACGCCTGGTCGGCAGGGATGAAGTTCGAACGGCCGGGTGCGTCAAACAACCCGGCAAATACTGATGTGCTGCACAGCAGCAGGATCAGCGTAAGGAAGCGTTGAGCCATGAGAGATAATCGTTATCGCCATGAACCACTGGCAGGACCAGCAGCTCCGGGGTTTGGTAAGGATGATGAGATTTGAGGCAGTCCAGGAGCGCCTGCTGATTCGCCAGATTGGTTTTGAGCAACATCTGAACTTCGTACTCTTGCTCCAGCTTACCTTCCCAATAATAAAGGGAGGTGGCACCGGGGAGGAGCGTCACGCAGGCGGCCAGTTTTTCGGCCAGCACTTTGGCGGCGAGATCCTGGGCAGAGGCTTCATCAGGGGCGGTACACAGTACGACAACAGCATCAGGCGTGTTCACAAGTCGACCTCCTCATCACGAAAGGCTTCACTATATCACGCAAGACAACAGGTCATTAATGAAACGGGCCGCAGAGCGGCCCGATTTTAACTATTTTTACAACCACTCACCGTTTACAGCACCACGCCGCCAATGATAAAGCCGAGGATCACGCAAAGTGAAATGGCGACCACGCCCGGGATCAGGAACGCATGGTTAAACACATATTTACCGATACGGGTTGAGCCGGTGTCATCCATCTCTACCGCCGCCAGCAGGGTTGGGTAGGTAGGCAGCACGAACAGGGCAGAGACGGCAGCAAACGAGGCGATGGCGGTTAACGGCGTTACGCCCAGCATCAGTGCCGCAGGCATCAGCGCTTTGGTGGTTGCGGCCTGAGAGTAAAGCAGCGTCGCAGCAAAGAACAGCACGACCGCCAGCAGCCACGGGTAATTGTGCAGCAGGTCGCCGGCGACGGTCTGGATGTCGCTGATGTGCGCTTTTACAAAGGTATCCCCAAGCCAGGCGACACCGAGGACGCATACGCAGGCGCTCATACCGGATTTGAAGGTGCTGGCATTCAGCACTTCACTGGTGTCGATTTTACAGGTGATGCTAATCAGCGTCGCGATGGTCAGCATGAATACGACAATCGCTTCGTTACGCGGCAGAACCGGGTTCTGGATCAGTCCCACGGTATCGCTGATAGCAGTCGCGTAGAACATGACGGCAACGATACCAATCAGGAACAGCAGCACGGAGCGTTTCGCGTGCGGCTTCAGTTCGAAGACCTGGCTACCGCGCAGCTTCACTTCACCTTTCGCCAGGCGCTCCTGATAGACCGGATCGTCTTTCAGCTCGGCACCGAGGAAGTTACACAGCACGGCGGTAATCATCACCGCAATCAGCGTGACCGGAATACAGATTGCCAGTAGCGTCAGATAGCTCACGCCCATCGGCTCAAGAATACCAGCGAAGAACACCACTGCGGCAGAAATCGGCGATGCGGTGATCGCAATCTGGGAAGCCACGACGGCGATAGAGAGCGGGCGAGAGGGGCGGATACCCTGCTCTTTTGCCACTTCCGTAATCACCGGCAGCGTAGAGAACGCGGTGTGACCCGTACCGGCGAGAATGGTCATAAACCAGGTTACCAGCGGGGCAAGGAAGGTAATGTACTTTGGATGGCGGCGCAGCATACGCTCCGCCAGGCTTACCAGGTAGTCCATACCGCCTGCCACCTGCATGGCGGCGATAGCGGCAATAACTGCCATGATGATTTCGATAACGTCAAACGGGATTGCGCCGGGTTTAATCTGAAAGATAAGGGTAAGAACGAGCACCCCGAGACCGCCGGCAAAACCGATGCCGATACCCCCGAGTCTTGCTCCCAAATAAATCGCCAACAAGACGATGACGAGTTCTGCTCCAAACATAAGGACCTTCCTTGCTTATTAACAAGTTGATATTGAATTGTTGTATTTTGGTAACGCCTAAAAAGAAAAAAGGCACGTCACAAGTGACGTGCCTTAAGAAGCCTAGCCTGAACGGTTACTGTTCGCTTTCATCGGTATATCGTTTCGCTTTATATGCCGGGTGCATCAGGTTTTGAGCCGAGAAGATATCGTCCAGCTCGGCTTCGGTCAACAGCCCACGCTCCAGCACCACTTCACGTACGCTCTTACCGGTTTCAGCACAAATCTTACCGACGATGTCACCGTTGTGGTGACCGATGAACGGGTTGAGGTAGGTGACGATCCCGATGGAGTTATAGACATAACCTTCACAGACTTCTTTGTTCGCTGTGATGCCGTTAATGCATTTTTCCAGCAGGTTGTAGCAGGCGTTCGTCAGGATATGGATAGATTCAAACATCGCCTGGCCAATCACTGGCTCCATCACGTTCAGCTGCAGCTGACCGGCTTCAGAGGCCATGGTCACGGTCGTATCGTTACCGATGACTTTAAAGCACACCTGGTTTACCACTTCTGGCACAACCGGGTTCACTTTAGCTGGCATGATGGAAGAACCGGCCTGCAGCTCTGGCAGGTTGATTTCGTTCAGGCCAGCGCGCGGACCGGAAGAGAGCAGGCGCAGGTCGTTACAGATTTTGGAGAGTTTCACCGCCAGACGTTTCAGGGCGCTGTGTACCATGACGTAGGCGCCGCAGTCTGAGGTGGCTTCAATCAGGTCTTCTGCAGGCACAACCGGCAGGTTAGAGACTTCAGCCAGCTTCTGTACCGCCAGCTGCTGGTAGCCGTCCGGGGTGTTCAGACGCGTACCGATGGCAGTTGCGCCCAGGTTCACTTCCAGCAGCAGCTCGGAAGTGCGCAGCAGGTTTTTGGTTTCTTCGTTCAGCAGCACGTTAAACGCGTGGAATTCCTGGCCGAGGGTCATTGGCACCGCGTCCTGCAACTGGGTACGACCCATTTTCAGGATATCCTGGAACTCAACGGCTTTACGCTGGAAGCCATCACCCAGCTGATTGATCGCATCCACCAGTTTCACCACAGAGGCATACACCGCGATACGGAAGCCGGTAGGATAGGCGTCGTTGGTGGACTGGCATTTGTTCACGTGGTCGTTCGGGTTCAGGTACTGGTATTCACCTTTCTGGTGACCCATCAGCTCCAGGCCGATATTTGCCAGTACTTCGTTGGTATTCATGTTGACGGAGGTGCCCGCGCCGCCCTGGTAGACGTCAACCGGGAACTGATCCATGCATTTGCCGTTGTTCAGCACTTCATCGCAGGCAGCGATAATCGCATTTGCCGCGCTTTTAGGAATGGTTTGCAGCTCTTTGTTGGCCAGTGCTGCGGCTTTCTTCACCATCACCATGCCACGGACAAACTCAGGGATGTCGCTGATTTTGCTGTTGCTGATGTAGAAGTTTTCAATCGCTCTCAGAGTGTGGACACCGTAGTAGGCATCCGCTGGAACTTCCCTGGTACCCAACAAGTCTTCTTCGATACGAATGTTGTTTAACATGTGAACCTTCTTTTCAAGCTGCCGATGGATTGTACTAAACACACAGTATTTATGTGGTTTTGAATATTTTCTGGCCGACGATTATTCCCTCAATCAGCCAGATGTTCGAGATCATATGCTGATGATAGCGAATTGCCGTAAGCTGGATCACTTATTATCGACCCGATTTCATGATAATTATTAATCTGTGAAATGAGTCACCGCTTTAATATTTCCAAAAAAAATATCCGTGCAAACTGATTGAATTTTCGCTAACCGTCACCATCTCATACAAACGCGCGTCGCGAACACATTCAGACAGGGGCCCGACGGCACCTGCCACACAGGAGATGCCAGTGCGCTGGATACCGTTTATTGCTTTCTTTCTCTATGTTTACATCGAGATTTCCATTTTTATTCAGGTTGCCCACGTGCTGGGCGTCCTGCTGACGCTGATTCTGGTGATTTTCACCTCCGTCATCGGCATGTCGCTGGTGCGTAATCAGGGTTTCAAAAATTTCCTGATAATGCAGCAGAAGATGGCTGCTGGCGAAAGTCCGGCGGCGGAGATGATCAAAAGCGTATCGCTGATTATTGCGGGGCTGTTGCTGATTCTGCCGGGGTTCTTCACCGACTTCCTTGGCCTTCTGCTGCTTCTGCCGCCGGTGCAAAAACACCTGACCATGAAGCTGCTGCCGCATCTGCGCTTTAGCCGTATGCCTGGCGGAGGTTTTAGCACGGGACCAGGCGATACGTTTGAAGGGGAGTATCAGCGTAAGGATGAACAGCACGACCGTTTAGACCATAAAGATGATCGATGAGTTTGTTGCCCGGTGGCGCTTCGCTTACCGGGCCTACTGGAGCGCACCGCGCTTTGGTAAAAACGCCCATAGCCCCGCCAGCATGACAATGGCGTACATACTCTTCCATCCCACCATCGCCAGCAACAGCAGGCAAAGCACACCCCCGACGACCGCCAGGGCTTTATAACGACCTTTCAGCAGACGACAACCCGCGAGCATACACAGCAGATAGATCATGATAAAAATGCCGTTGGCGTAGACGATCAGCGCATCCAGATTGATCTTCAGGGCGTAAATACACAGCGTGCTCAGCACGCAGCAGCCCAGTACGCCATTCAGGGCGTTCAATGGCAGCTGGCGTTTAGACAGGCGCGCAAGGCGGCTCTCGGGCTTATAGCGCGCCTGAGACCACACCAGACGGGCAAAACTCTGGATATAAATATTAAGGCTGGCAAAACAGGCCAGATAGCCTATAATGCAGGCGACCCATAACGCTTTTACCCCAAACAGCTGCACCACAATGCCGGGGAGCGAGGCAGCGGCAGCTTTATCCGCACCGAAGGCGTCGAAGTGTAATACCAGTACGGTACAAGCCCAGTAAACCGTACCAGCCAGCAGCAGGCCAATCATTAGCGCGCGCGGGAAATCGCGTTCAGGCTGTTTAAATTCAGAGGCCAGATGGGCGAACGCTTCAAGTCCAACAAAACACCAGAACATGACGGAGAGTGCGGCGAAAAGCTGTGAATGGTCGACGTCTGTTACCGCCGGGAAGGGAATATCTTTCAGCGTGATATCACCCGCCCACCAGATGACGGCAATTAAGGTAATAATCAATACCGCAACCAGCGTTTGCAGATTCGCGCTCGAGCTGGCGCCGCGAGAGCCAACCCACCAGACGATAGCCAGCGTACCCAGTTCGGCCAGCAGCAGCTGTTCGTTATGCCAGCCAAACAGCGCCTGACCAAAGCCGGTCGCAATATGCAGCGCCGCAGGGAGGCCAACCGGAATAACGGAGAGAAACAGCCAGCCGGTCACACGCTCCAGTCGCGGGCCAAAGGCCAGCCCGACAAAGTGCGCCACGCCTCCCGCGCTGGGGAAATGCCGCCCAAGGATGGCAAACACAATGGCTATCGGAAAAACCAGCACAATCAGCACCGGCCACGCCCACAGGCTGTTATTTCCTGCCACCAGCGCCGCCAGTGCCGGTACGGCAAACACACCCGTACCTAACAAGGAGGTGGAGAGCAGGCCAACACCTTGCGCCAGCCCCAACTCCTGCTTGAGTCCACTCATTGACATCGCCCTGCCAATACGAAAAGAGAGGCGATGGTAACACTTTCGCAAATTTTTTTTTCAGCTCCCCCTTGAAGGGGGAAAAAGCTAACCCCATCTCTCAGGGCACTAGTCGGAAAACCGCATGCGGGCCGACGTCATCCATAACTGATAATGACTTTCTCAAAGGAGAGCTATCAATGAGTATTCGTCCGTTACATGATCGTGTGATCGTCAAACGTAAAGAAGTTGAAACCAAGTCTGCTGGCGGCATCGTTCTGACCGGTTCTGCAGCAGCCAAATCAACGCGTGGCGAAATCATCGCTGTCGGTAAGGGCCGCATCCTGGAAAACGGAACTGTGCAGCCACTGGACGTTAAAGTTGGTGACATCGTAATTTTCAACGATGGCTACGGCGTGAAATCCGAGAAGATCGACAATGAAGAAGTGTTGATCATGTCCGAGAGCGACATTCTGGCAATTGTTGAAGCGTAATTTACGCACGAGAATTTGAGGAAATAAGAACATGGCAGCTAAAGACGTAAAATTCGGTAACGACGCTCGTGTAAAAATGCTCCGCGGCGTAAACGTACTGGCAGATGCAGTTAAAGTGACCCTGGGCCCGAAAGGCCGTAACGTAGTGCTGGATAAATCCTTCGGCGCGCCAACCATCACCAAAGATGGTGTTTCTGTAGCACGTGAAATCGAGCTGGAAGACAAGTTCGAAAACATGGGTGCGCAGATGGTGAAAGAAGTTGCCTCTAAAGCGAACGACGCTGCAGGCGACGGTACCACCACCGCAACCGTACTGGCGCAGGCTATCATCACCGAAGGTCTGAAAGCCGTTGCTGCGGGTATGAACCCAATGGATCTGAAACGTGGTATCGACAAAGCTGTCACTGCCGCTGTAGAAGAACTGAAAGCGCTGTCCGTACCATGCTCTGATTCTAAAGCGATTGCTCAGGTTGGTACTATCTCCGCTAACTCCGACGAAACCGTAGGTAAACTGATCGCGGAAGCGATGGATAAAGTCGGTAAAGAAGGCGTGATCACCGTTGAAGACGGTACCGGTCTGGAAGACGAACTGGACGTGGTTGAAGGTATGCAGTTCGACCGCGGTTACCTGTCCCCATACTTCATCAACAAGCCAGAAACTGGTGCTGTTGAGCTGGAAAGCCCATTCATCCTGCTGGCTGACAAGAAAATCTCCAACATCCGCGAAATGCTGCCAGTTCTGGAAGCCGTTGCAAAAGCAGGCAAACCACTGGTTATTATCGCTGAAGACGTTGAAGGCGAAGCGCTGGCAACGCTGGTGGTTAACACCATGCGCGGCATCGTGAAAGTGGCAGCGGTTAAAGCACCTGGCTTCGGCGATCGCCGTAAAGCGATGCTGCAGGATATCGCTACCCTGACCGGCGGTACCGTAATCTCTGAAGAGATCGGTATGGAACTGGAAAAAGCGACCCTGGAAGACCTGGGCCAGGCGAAACGCGTTGTGATCAACAAAGACACCACCACCATCATCGATGGCGTGGGTGAAGAAGCCGCTATTCAGGGCCGCGTTGGTCAGATCCGCAAGCAGATCGAAGAAGCAACTTCTGATTACGACCGTGAAAAACTGCAGGAGCGCGTAGCGAAACTGGCAGGCGGCGTTGCGGTAATCAAAGTCGGTGCTGCGACTGAAGTTGAAATGAAAGAGAAAAAAGCACGCGTTGACGATGCGCTGCACGCGACTCGTGCTGCGGTAGAAGAAGGTGTGGTTGCTGGTGGTGGTGTTGCGCTGGTGCGTGTTGCCGCTAAACTGGTTGGCCTGACCGCGCAGAACGAAGATCAGAACGTGGGTATCAAAGTTGCGCTGCGCGCAATGGAAGCACCTCTGCGTCAGATCGTATCCAACGCCGGTGAAGAGCCATCTGTTGTGACCAACAACGTGAAAGCGGGCGAAGGTAACTACGGTTACAACGCGGCAACGGAAGAATACGGCAACATGATCGACTTCGGTATCCTGGACCCAACTAAAGTGACCCGTTCTGCTCTGCAGTACGCGGCATCTGTAGCGGGTCTGATGATAACTACCGAGTGCATGGTGACCGACCTGCCTAAAGGCGATGCACCTGACTTAGGTGCTGCTGGCATGGGCGGCATGGGCGGTATGGGCGGCATGATGTAATCGTGCGCTTTACCTCTTAGAATGTGAAAAACCCCCGGGCAGAAATGCTCGGGGGTTTTTCTTTTGGTCATCTTTTAGGTATAAGATTTACACACGGACAACTACTGTCCAGCTTATTGAAACCGAGGAATAACATGCGCGTAAAAGTCTGTGCAGGGATCGTAGGAGCAGCATTGCTGCTGGCGGGTTGTAGCTCCAGCAATGAGCTGTCGGCAGCGGGCCAGGGTGTTCGCTTTGTGGAAGATAAGCCGGGCAGCGAATGCCAGCTGTTAGGCACCGCATCCGGTGAGCAAAGTAACTGGATGTCGGGTCAGCATGGCGAAGAAGGGGGCTCGATGCGCGGTGCGGCGAATGCCCTGCGTAACCAGGCTGCGGCAATGGGCGGTAACGTAATTTACGGCGTGAGCAGTCCAACGCAGGGAATGCTGTCCAGCTTCGTGCCGACGGCCAGCCAGATGAACGGCCAGGTCTATAAGTGCCCGAACTGAGTTAACTTGCTGATGGCGCTGTGCCCGGACCTCGTAGGGCTGGTAAGCGTAGCGCCACCTGCCTTTTACTTCTGCCGCAGCTGCAAGTCCAGCGGCGTCTTACTCGGCTCACCGCCAATCTCACGTGCCAGCTTCGGCACCATATAGCCTGAAACCAGTGTTAACAGTTCGCGCACGATCTGCCGGGCTTCTTCATCCGTCACCATGAAATGGGCCGCGCCCTGAACGCGATCCAGCACGTGAAGGTAATAGGGCAGCACGCCCGCATCAAACAGCGCATTGCTCAGATCGGCCAGCACGCGGGCGCTATCATTTACGCCACGCAGCAGCACGCTCTGGTTCAGCAGCGTCACTCCCGCTTTACGCAGACGCGCCATCGCCGTGCGAAAGGCATCGTCAATTTCGTTCGCGTGGTTAATGTGGTTCACCAGCAGGACCTGCAGTCGAGACTGCTCCAGGCGCGAAACCAGGCCGTCAGTGACACGTGCCGGAATGACAATCGGTAAACGGCTGTGAATGCGCAGACGCTTAATGTGCGGGATGGCTTCAAGCTGGCTTAGCAGCCAGTCCAGCTCATGATCTTTCGCCATCAGCGGGTCGCCCCCGGAAAAAATAATCTCATCCAGCTCCGGATGGGTGGCGATATAGTCCAGCGCGACCTGCCAGTTGCGTTTATTGCCCTGGTTTTCGGCATACGGGAAGTGCCGACGGAAGCAATAACGACAATTTACCGCACAGCCGCCTTTTACCAGCAACAGGGCACGGTTGAGATACTTGTGCAGTAAACCCGGAACCACACTGTTCTGCTCTTCAAGAGGATCGGTGCTATATCCCGGCGCAGTAATGAACTCATCTTGCGAAGTAAGCGTTTGTTTTAATAAAGGATCGTCAGGGTTCCCTTTCTCCATTCGGGCAACAAACGCGCGGGGAACACGCAGGGCAAAGAGGCGCTTCGCCTCCCGGCCTGCAAGCAACTCTGGGTGTTGATCGAGGTCTAAAAGACGCAGCAATTCATCAGGACTGGTGATTACATCGGCAAGTTGCGATAACCAATCTTCTCTGGACGGGGTGTTTAGGGTTACAATATGCGCCATTTTGTGGCTTAGCTACCAGTTAACAAATTTAGAGGGCCTTATGGCAACGTACTATAGCAACGATTTTCGTGCTGGTCTTAAAATCATGATGGACGGCGAACCGTACGCGGTTGAAGCCAGCGAATTCGTTAAACCAGGTAAAGGCCAGGCATTCGCACGCGTTAAGCTGCGCCGCCTGCTGACCGGTACCCGTGTTGAGAAAACCTTCAAGTCTACTGACTCCGCTGAAGGCGCTGATGTTGTTGATATGAACCTGACCTATCTGTACAACGACGGTGAGTTCTATCATTTCATGAACAACTCCACTTTCGAACAGCTGTCTGCTGATGAGAAAGCGGTAGGTGATAGCGCTAAATGGCTGCTGGATCAGGCTGAGTGCATCGTGACCCTGTGGAACGGCCAGCCTATCGCTGTGACCCCACCAAACTTTGTAGAGCTGGAAATCGTTGAAACCGATCCAGGTCTGAAAGGCGATACCGCCGGTACTGGTGGTAAGCCTGCCAAACTGTCTACCGGTGCAGTGGTTAAAGTTCCGCTGTTCGTACAGACTGGCGAAGTGATCAAAGTGGATACCCGCTCCGGCGAATACGTATCACGCGTGAAGTAATAGTCAGGGCGCAGCGCCCGCTGCGCCTGATTTTTGCAGGCAGGGATGATGAAACGTACCGTTAAAATTCTGCTTCTGTTAGCGCTTTCCAGTGCATTGCTTTCCGGCTGTAACACCACGCGTGGAATGGGACAAGACATCCAGGATCTTGGTCATATCATTTCTCACGCTGCCAGCTAAGTTCGTCTAATTTTCCTAAAAATGCTTCCTTTTCCGTCAACCGACGGGATCTTGTCTATTCTTAAGTTGCTATACACAAAACAACTTTGGCTATAAAAGGAAGATATTATGGTTAAGAAGACAATTGCAGCGATCTTTTCAGTCCTGGTACTTTCTTCAGTGTTAACAGCCTGTAATACCACGCGTGGCGTCGGTCAGGATATTTCTGAAGGTGGCAGTGCAATCTCTGGCGCGGCAACCAAAGCTCAGCAGTAATTAACAAACGGTACGAGACCAGGCGGGTTTCGTACCGTCAGCTTTCTGATTCCTGCAGGGATAAGAACGGTGAAAAACGCGTATCCATATGCAGTTTCATGCGGATATTGCGTTTATAGGTATAAACCGTTTTTCCGTTGATACTCAGGTGAGCAGCAATCTTCTGATTGCTCGCGCCGTCCATCCACAATGTCAGCACTTTCTCTTCCTGCCGGGTCAGCAAGGGAGCAGCCATCGTTGGCCTTTCAGCGCTTGCGCGCGACTTTAATGCGTCGTTGATAACCGTTGCCACTTTATCAAGATGGGCGTTTTTCAACAGCGACGACCAAACCGGGAACTGTCCAAGCCAGTCTGTCATGCCACTGTCTTCTCCCGATTGCAGCAAAATAAACGGCAATCGTTCACTGGCGTTAAGCAAGGAAGAGAGCTGTTGAAAATGGTGGATATCCTGCCTGAAGCCGTACAGGTCAGCGATAACCAGCGTGGGTTTCCATTGCAGAATATGCTCTCTGGCAAGAAACAGATTATTCAGCCCGGTCACGACGAAGTGCCCCGGGAACAAACCGGAATGATTGAGCCATGCTTCAAACCCCGTGCGGGTGAAGTGACAACGGTCAATCAAAAGAATTTTGAACATATTTTATTCGCAGTCGGCTAGTGGTTTGGCTTCCTGCCATCAGAAAGCACATCATCATAGAGAAGTCGGATGAGTGCTAAATGCCGGAACTACGCGCCATACTGCGGCTATTTCTTGCCTTAACGTGTTCAGCAGAAAGGGATTGAAAAAAAATCGCACGCTAACCACAATATAGGGCGTAATCTCTGCCTTACGGGACGACCCGTAAGCGTTTCTTTCACCGGGGACGGCCCCAACTTGTATTAAGTTAAGGAGCCTGAAATGTCCTGGATCGTTCTTTTTATTGCCGGCCTGCTCGAAGTGGTATGGGCGATTGGCCTGAAATATACCCATGGTTTTACCCGCCTGACGCCAAGCGTCATCACCGTTACTGCGATGATTGTGAGTATCGTCATGTTGTCCTGGGCGATGCGCTCTCTGCCTGTGGGAACGGCTTATGCCGTCTGGACGGGTATTGGTGCGGTAGGTGCTGCCATCACGGGCATTCTGCTGCTGGGAGAGTCAGCGAGTCTGGCGCGTATCGCCAGCCTCGCTCTGATTGTGGCCGGGATCATTGGGCTGAAGCTCAGCGCCCACTAATGGGGTTGTTCTACCCAGATGAGTTTTGATACATCAAACCCTTGCCGGGTCGCGACGCCCAGCATCTGCTGTTTCATCTCCGCTGAGATGGTTGGCGTGCGGGAGAGTATCCACAGGTAGTTGCGATCCGGCCCGCAGACCAGCGCATGGCGGTACTCTCTGTCGAGTGCGATCACGTTATAGCCGCCATAGAAGGGGCCAAAGAAAGAGACTTTAAGCGCGGCTCTTCGCGGGTCGCCAGTGAAGTACGCTTTCCCAATCGACTGTTGCCACATCTCCCTGTCGGGATTATAGCCCCGGTTGATCACCTGAATACCGCCATCATCCATCGGGCTGTAATGTGCAGTGACCTTCTCTAAGCCCTGCTCAAACCGGTGGTCGAGGCGCGCAATTTCATACCATGTTCCGAGGAAGCGTTGTGCATCGAAAGGCGTGACGACGGTAACGCCAGGTGGTGGGGTAGGGGAACTGCAGGCAACCACTAAAAACGCGGCTGTCACCGCGGCGATAACAGGCAGAATGCGCATAGGAGTTTCCTTACTGTTTTTTGTTAAGTGTAGATGACAGCAGGGAAAATGCGGAGGATTGTGCGGAGTGTTTAGCCGGGTAAGCGAAACCGCTACCCGGCAATGTTTTACTGCAGCGTGTCGAGAATGCGGTATGCCGCCTCAACGCGTGCCGGGTTCGGATAGCTTTTATTCGCGAGCATCACAATACCGATCTGCTTTTCAGGAATAAATGCCACGTAGCTGCCAAACCCGCCAGTCGAGCCTGTTTTATGGACCCAGGACGCTTTCACCGGAGGAGCCGGTGGATTCACCTCTGCCACAGGCAATGGCGCCAGTGCCACCTTATTGTCGCTGCTCCCGACCACGGTTTTGGCATCGACCGGCCAGTTAAGCATCTCCCAGCCCAACCCTTGATACATAGCCCCCACGCGCCAGTAGCGATACTGCGCCAGGGCAATGCCTTGCCTGAGTGAGGTATTCTGAAGGGAATCGGGGGCCATGTTGACCATCACCCAGTTCGCCATATCCTTCACGTTGGTTTTTACGCCATAGGCTTCCGCGTCGAGCATTCCTGGCGAAACGTGTACCGCTTTACCGTCACGGTATCCCCAGGCGTAATGCGCCTCTTCCGCTTTCGGAACGTTAATCCACGTATGGTCAAGTTTGAGCGGCTTAAAGACCCGCTTCGTCATGGCCTCTTCAAAGCTCATGCCGGAGGGTTTAACCGCGAGGGCGCCAAAAAGACCGATGCTGGCGTTCGCATAAAGACGCGTGGTGCCCGGCTTCCACTGCGGTTGCCAGTTTTGATAAAAACGCAGCAGAGAGGCGTTATCAGTAACCTCATCCGGTACCTGCAGCGGTAACCCTCCTGCGGTATAGGTTGCCAGATCCAGCATGCGAATTCCCTGCCACTGCTTTCCTGTCAGCTCAGGCCAGTACTTTGTCACCGGATCGCCCAGCGATATTTCACCGCGAGCAATAGCATCTCCACCCAATACGCCGGTGAAGGTTTTACTTATAGAGCCCAGCTCGAACAAGGTTTGCGGGGTTACGGGTTTGTTCGCTGCGACATCAGCTTTACCAAAGGTAAAATAGTGCGGCTGACCCTGATAAATCACCGCCACCGCCATACCCGGGATGGCCTGCGCTTTCATTAGCGGCGTAACGGTACGTTGTACCACCTCAGCCAGCTCTTTTTCTGACATTGGCGCAGCAAATACTGAGCAGGAGGCGCTGAGCAGCAGGGCGCAGCAAAGGGATTTTGTCATCATCAGTTATCTTCCGTAATAGCGGTTCAAGAGAGTGTCCGGGCCCTTCAGACAGCAGTAGTCTGTTGGATTTGACTGTGGCTGACAAACGGTTAAATTTAGCATTAGCTGTTAATTTTTCTAACGGATGAGACCATGACGCGAAGTTATCTCCCGCTTAATTCGCTTCGAGCCTTTGAAGCCGCCGCAAGACATCTCAGTTTTACGCATGCGGCCATTGAGCTGAACGTGACCCATTCTGCCATTAGCCAGCATGTTAAAACGCTGGAGCAGCATCTTAACTGTCAGCTCTTCGTGCGCGTTTCGCGCGGGTTAATGTTGACCACCGAGGGGGAAAATTTACTGCCGGTGCTGAATGACTCGTTCGACCGTATTGCCGGAATGCTGGATCGCTTTGCCAGCCATCGCGCTCAGGAGAAGCTAAAAATAGGTGTGGTGGGCACTTTCGCAACAGGGATGTTATTTTCGCAGCTGGATGATTTTCGCCGTTGCTATCCGCATATTGATCTTCAGCTTTCCACCCATAACAACCGCGTCGACCCGGCTGCTGAAGGGCTTGATTACACCATTCGCTACGGTGGCGGAGCGTGGCATGGAACCGATGCTGAATTTCTTTGCCCTGCACCGCTGGCTCCGCTCTGTACCCCCGACATTGCCTCCTGCCTGAAAAGCCCGGCAGATATCCTGAAGTTTACCTTGCTGCGCTCCTTTCGGCGCGACGAGTGGGCCGCGTGGATGCAGGCAGCGGGTGAGCATCCTCCCTCGCCGACGCACCGGGTGATGGTGTTTGATTCGTCCGTGACCATGCTTGAAGCGGCTCAGGCCGGCGTAGGGATTGCCATTGCACCTGTCGATATGTTTACCCATTTACTCAGCAGCGAGCGCATTGTGCAGCCGTTTGCAACGCAGATTGACCTCGGCAGCTACTGGCTGACAAGACTACAGTCGCGGACAGAAACCCCCGCAATGCGCGAGTTTGCTCAGTGGCTGGTGGGGAAGATGCAGAAATAAAAGGCCCGCCGGATGGCGGGCCAGATGCGTCAGATAGTGACTACGGCAATCAGCGTCACCACGGTCAGGATGGTCGCCAGACCGTAGAATACCCATTTACCGTTCGGTACATGGATTTTCAGGTCATGCATCGCATGGTGAATACGGTGCAGGCCACACCACAGCGGCAGGACGATCATCAGGAAGATGAACACGCGACCGATAAAGCTGCCCGCGAACGCCAGTACGCGTTCGTAGCTCAGCGCATCGCCCGGGAACAGCCCCAGCGGCAGCATAATGCCGACCAGCAGGATGATGACGGGGGCGATGATGGCGCTCCACATGCCGCCAGCGCCAAACAGACCCCAGAAGACCGGCTCGTCAGAACGTTTTGGATTTGGATTGATCACAGTAGTCTCCTTACCAGAACAGTGCGACAAACAGAATGACCACGGTGACAAGAATTGTCACTGCCCAGAGTCCTTTAATAACAGGCTCTGGCCCCATTTTCTCGCCTTTAACGATGATGTTCGCCGCTTTTGGTGCCAGTTCAAACCAGGTTTTGGTATGTAGCAGCGCAGCCGCGAGCACGATCAGGTTCAGAACAATGATGATCGGGTTTTGCAGGAAGCCAACAAAACTCGCCCAGGTTTCCGGACCGTGCTTGAGGGCAAAGACACCATACATCAGTTCAAGGCTGAACCAGACTGCCGGTACCGCCGTGCCTTCACGCAGCATGTAGAAGCGATAAAACGGCAGATTTTTCCACCAGGTGGACGGCACAGGCCGAACATAGGCTTTGCGTTTAGTCGTCATCATGCACTCCTTAGCGTGGTTTCAGGGTAGCGATAAGAAAGTCTTTCGAGCTTTCCACTTTCCCCTGCTGAATGGCGGCGGCCGGGTCGACGTGCTTCGGACAAACTTCGGAGCAGTAACCCACAAAGGTACAGCTCCAGACGCCGTTCTGGCTGTTAAGCTGCGCCATACGTTCTTTTTTACCGTGGTCGCGGCTGTCCTCGTTATAGCGGTGCGCCAGCGTAATGGCGGCCGGGCCGATGAACTCGGGGTTCAGCCCAAACTGTGGACAGGCGGCGTAGCAAAGACCGCAGTTTATGCAGCCGGAGAACTGATGATATTTCGCCATCTGGGCCGGCGTCTGGGTGTTTGGCCCCTGATCTGGCGTGCGCGGGTTGCCAATGATGTACGGCTTAATGGCTTCCAGGCTTTCGATAAAGTGAGTCATATCGACGACCAGATCGCGTTCAATCGGGAAGTTACCCAGTGCTTCAACCTTGATGCCTTTGGTGTACTCGCGCAGGAAGGTCTTACAGGCCAGCTTCGGCACTTTGTTAACCATCATGCCGCAGGATCCGCAGATCGCCATGCGGCAGGACCAGCGGTAGCTCAGGTCCGGCGCCAGGTTGTCTTTAATATAGCCGAGCGCATCCAGCAGGGAGGTTTGCTCGTCATAAGGCACTTCATAGAAAGCGCTATGCGGTGCGGCGTCCACCTCCGGGTTGTAGCGCACCACTTCAATTTTCAGTTTTTGCATCTCAGCCATTCACCTTCTCCTTCTTCTCGGCGGCTTCTGCTTCTGCACCGTACACGCGTTTAGCCGGTGGCAGCGTGGTGATTTTCACGTCGCTGTAGTCCAGACGTGTGGTGCCATCCGCATCGCGCCAGGCGAGAGTGTGTTTCAGGAAATTGACGTCGTCACGTTCAGTACAGCCTTCATCAAGACGCTGATGTGCCCCTCGCGACTCTTTACGCGCTAGCGCAGAGTGCGCCATACATTCCGCCACGTTCAGGCCGTGACCCAGCTCGATGGTGTAGAGCAGGTCGGTATTGAAGACGCTGGAGGTATCGGTGATGCGTACGCGCTTGAAGCGCTCCTGCAGCTCCGCCAGCTTATCGACGGTTTTTTGCATCAGCTCAGGGGTACGGTAGATACCGCAGCCTTCTTCCATCGACAGACCCATTTCATCACGGATCTTAGACCAGTTTTCGTTACCTTCCTGGTTCACCAGATCTTTCAGGCGTTTTTCAACGTCTGCGACCTGCGCATCGAGCGCGGCACCGTTGGCTTCGCCTGCTGTAGCCGCACGCTCCATCGCGCGCTCGCCCGCCATGCGGCCAAAGACGACCAGCTCTGCCAGCGAGTTAGACCCGAGACGGTTGGCACCGTGCAGACCCACGGAGGAACATTCGCCCACGGCAAACAGACCTTTGATGCGGGTTTCACACTGCTGGTCGGTTTCGATTCCGCCCATGGTGTAGTGCGCCGTTGGGCGTACCGGAATCGGCTCTTTCACCGGGTCGACGCCCACGTAGGCTTTTGCCAGTTCACAGATGAACGGCAGACGTTCCAGCAGTTTCTTCTCGCCGAGGTGGCGCAGGTCAAGATAGACCACATCGCCGCGCGGCGTGGAGATGGTGTTGCCTTTGCGCCACTCGTGCCAGAAGGCCTGGGACACTTTGTCGCGCGGACCGAGTTCCATGTATTTGTTCTTCGGCTCGCCGAGCGGGGTTTCCGGACCCATACCGTAATCCTGCAGATAGCGGTAGCCGTTTTTGTTGACCAGAATACCGCCTTCGCCGCGGCAGCCTTCCGTCATCAGAATGCCTGAACCTGGCAGGCCGGTTGGGTGATACTGCACGAATTCCATATCGCGCAGCGGTACGCCGTGACTGAGCGCCATGCCCATGCCATCACCGGTGACGATGCCGCCATTGGTATTGTAGCGGTACACGCGTCCCGCACCGCCCGTTGCCATCACCACCGCCTTGGCGCGGATCTGGACGAGTGTGCCTTCCATCATGTTCATCGCCACCAGGCCACGCGCCTGTCCGTCATCAACCAGAATGTCGAGGACGAAATGCTCATCAAAGCGCTGAATTTGTGGGAACTGAAGGGAGGTCTGGAAGAGGGTATGCAGCATGTGGAAGCCGGTCTTATCGGCAGCGAACCAGGTACGTTCGATCTTCATTCCGCCGAAGCGGCGAACGTTGACGCTGCCGTCCGGACGACGACTCCACGGACATCCCCACTGCTCAAGCTGGGTCATCTCCGTTGGACAATGGTGCACAAAGTAGTCAACGACATCCTGTTCGCAAAGCCAGTCGCCCCCTGCAACCGTGTCGTGGAAATGGTATTCAAAGCTGTCATGATCCTGCGCAACGGCGGCGGATCCTCCTTCTGCTGCCACAGTGTGGCTGCGCATTGGATAGACTTTTGAAATCAATGCGATTTTAGCGTTTGGATTAGCTTGCGCTGCAGCAATCGCAGCACGTAATCCAGCCCCGCCAGCGCCAATTACGGCAAGATCGGCCTGAAAAGTTTGCACGACATTCCTCCAGATTTTTGTTATTTCGCAACGCGACAAACTAAAGGTAGTTCACCCGTCCAAAAGGACGATTGCGAAAGCGTTTCCACTGCTCCTTTATGGGTAAAACAGTATAACCGTGTAGATGACAGGGAAATTTGACGTGTTCGATTTTTTTGCTGTTCTGTACGGCGATTTATCATGGAGATTGATGAATTACGTCACGTAATTGCTCACTTAAATGAAATGCGCTTTTTTACTGCGCAAAATTTGTCTCTGTCCCAGCTAACGAGTAGACTTCGTGCCCTTGTATGAAATCGGAGAACAACTCATGAGCGAAACGGCCACCTGGCAGCCGAGCGCATCCATTCCAAATCTGTTAAAACGCGCAGCAATTATGGCGGAGATTCGCCGTTTCTTTGCCGACCGCGGAGTCCTGGAGGTGGAAACGCCGTGCATGAGTCAGGCAACGGTAACGGATATTCATCTGGTCCCGTTTGAAACCCGTTTTGTTGGCCCTGGTCACTCTCAGGGTATGAATTTGTATCTGATGACCAGCCCGGAATATCACATGAAGCGCCTGCTGGCGGCAGGATGTGGCCCGGTGTATCAGCTGTGCCGTAGCTTCCGTAATGAAGAGATGGGGCGTCACCACAATCCGGAATTCACCATGCTGGAGTGGTACCGTCCGCATTATGATATGTACCGCCTGATGAATGAGGTGGACGATCTGCTGCAGCAGGTACTGGAGTGCCCGGAAGCGGAAACGCTCTCCTATCAGCAGGTTTTCCAGCGCTATCTGGAAATCGATCCGTTATCCGCGGACAAGCCTCAGCTGCGCGAAGTGGCGGCAAAGCTGGATCTGAGCAACGTGGCAGATACCGAAGAAGATCGCGATACGCTGCTGCAACTGCTGTTCACCTTTGGCGTTGAACCCCAGATTGGCAAAGACCGTCCGACGTTTGTCTATCACTTCCCGGCAAGCCAGGCCTCACTGGCACAGATCAGTACCGAGGACCACCGTGTGGCAGAGCGTTTTGAGGTCTATTACAAAGGCATTGAACTGGCTAACGGTTTCCACGAACTGACTGACGCCCGCGAACAGCAGCAGCGTTTCGAGCAGGATAACCGCAAGCGCGCCGCGCGTGGCCTTCCGCAGCAGCCTATTGATACCAACCTGCTTGAAGCGTTAAAAGCGGGTCTGCCGGATTGCTCCGGCGTGGCGCTGGGTGTGGATCGTCTTGTGATGCTGGCCCTGGGCGCAGAACAGCTGGGTGATGTGATTGCGTTTACCGTAGATCGCGCCTGACGGCTTTTCCCCTCTCCCGTGGGAGAGGGTTGCCTTGCTATCTTACAAACTTCCCGCCGGGCGCTTACGCGCCGCTGACGTCAGTGTTCTTCCACTCTTGCGACCGTCCAGCGTTTCCAGACGCATCTGGAACGGTGGGAACGGCATATCAATACCGTGCTCGCGGAAGCCCGCCAGAATCAGCTGGTGGATCTCATGACGCAGCGGCATACGGTGCCCCATTTCGGCGGCGTAAATTCGCAGCTCGAAAATCTGGATCCCTTGCTGTAGATCAACCAGGAACACTTCCGGCGCCGGGTTATCGAGCACCAGAGTACAACGTTCGGCGGCGGTGTAGAGGATCTGCGTAACCTCTTCACTGTTGGCATCCGACGGGGCCGGCACGGTCAGCACCACACGCGTGACGGAGTCTGACAACGACCAGTTGATAAACTGCTCGGTGATAAACGCCTTATTTGGCACGATGATCTCTTTACGATCCCAGTCGCTGATCGTTGTGGCGCGGGTATTGATCTTCGTTACGCTCCCGGTCAGATCGCGGATCGTCACCGTATCGCCAATACGAATCGGTTTTTCAAACAGGATGATCAGGCCGGAAACAAAGTTTGCGAAAATCTCCTGCATACCAAAGCCAAGACCAAACGTCAGCGCGGCGACCAGCCACTGCAATTTAGACCACTCAATGCCAATCATTGAGAACCCAACCATCCCGCCAAAGAGCAGAATCAGGTACTTAGTGATGGTGGTAATGGCGTAACCCGTCCCCGGGGTTAAATCCAGATGTTGCAGCAGCGCCAGCTCCAGCAGCGCCGGGAAGTTGCGGACCAGCTGCGTGGTGATGATCAACACCAGAATGGCAATCAGCACCGCCCCTAAGGTAATCGGCTCCAGGCTTTCAACACCCTGCACCGTGGACGTCACGTCCCACAGGGAGATGTTCTCCAGGAAGCCAAATGCGGAATGGATCTCCGACCACAGGAAGATGACCGACAGAAGGGCAATCAGCATCAGGATGGAACGAACCAGACGCAGGGACTGGGTGCTGATGGCATCCAGATCCAGTTCGACCTCGTCCGCTTCCGTCGTGCCTTCCGTACTGTTGACATGGTTTGGCTCCTCCTCACCACGCGCTCGCTGGGCGAGGATCTCTGCCCGGCGGTGCTTGGCACGGTCAAACGCCAGACGGCGCCGCTGGATCAACATCCAGCGGCGGATCACGTGGTACACCACCAGAAGCAGGAACCAGATTGCCACCGAGGTTTCCAGCCGCGCCAGCAGCGCCTGCGCGGTTGCCAGGTAACCCACCGCGGCCGCCAGCATTGCAATCAACGGCGCGCTAAGCAGCAGGTTCCAGAGCAGCCGGTTGAACATGTTGTCGCCGCTACCGGATTTATCCAGATAGAGAGGTATACCGGCGCGCTTCAGGCTGAGCGTGACGATGGCCAGCGCCCCGCAAATCAGCATAAAGCAGAGACGGCCCAGCGAGCCTGAGAACTCCCGGTCGTTGAGATTATCGAACATGATCAGCGCCATAATCAGCGGCACAATCAACCCGATGCTCATCAGGTAATAACGCATGGCGCGTGCAACGCGGTTACGCGGCCAGCCAAAGTGGGCGATAAACAAGCCGTTGGGGCGCGCGAACGTGGCGCAGATCATCACGACCCACAGCAGGGGCACGGTGGCGGTGACGCCATCGCCAATCGCTACCGCGAGGGGATAGGGCCAGGCTTCCCGCAGGCCATACCCCAGCGTCATCCATAGCACTGGCAGCGGGGAGGCAACAAGAATCGACCAGAATACGGTACGCAACGTCAGCCAGAAGTGATCCTGGGTGACCTTGCCTACCCGGGAGCTGGACCGCTCCAGGAAACGGGTGAAATGTCTGCGCGAGTAAATGCTGCAGCCCACCAGAATCAACGCTCCCAGCAGCGGGAAAATGGTCTCTTTGCTGGTGAGCATCATCACGCTGGCCTGGCCCAGCTGGCTGAAGGTGTCCAGCGAAATCAGACGGCGCAGATCCTGGACAATATCAATCGGCCACGAGAAGGTCATCGGACGCACGTCGGACGTCCAGAAGAGATAACGGTGCGTTGCCTCGTTCACCTCTTTCAGCGCATCTTCCAGCTGGCTGTTAGAAACCTTCAGCTTGGTCAGTTCCAGAATCAACGTATCCCCGCCCTGGAGCAGAGAGTTCAGCAGTTCCCGCTGGGTGCGCAGCTGCGCTTCCAGAATACGGTTTTGCTCGCTGGTCAGGGGTTGTCCGTCAGCCTGACGGATCTGGCGGATTTGCGGCTGTTTATTGAGGAGATCTTCAAAGTGCAGCCGCTGAACGCGCAGCTGGGCCATCTCGGTATCCAGCTGTTGCGGCTTCGGCATTTCCGGCAGACGTGCGACCTGGGCGCGTAGCGCCTCACCCAGCAGGTTTGATGACCCAAGCCACTGGGACTGTTCGCGCAGGGTATTGAGCGCCTGGCGAACCTGAAGGGTTTGATTGGTGGCCTGGCGCTGTTGCGAGGCAACCAGATCCATACGCTGCGCCTGTTGATTCAGCGCGGCAGACAGCTCACGGTTAATCTTAAATTGTTGGACAATACCGGCAGGCAGATTATCGCTGTTTTCCGCCAGCAGTTCAGTACTTTCCAGCGCGCGCTCCGCTTCACGCTGGCGCTGGCTGTTGAGCTGATTGCGCAGGGCCTGTAGATACGCGTCCAGTTGCTCGCTCTGCTTCTGAGCGAGTTCAGAGCGCATCCGCGACAGTTCCTGACGGTTATTGGCGGAGAGCTGCGCCAGCTCCAGCTCATCGACAAGGGCCTTCAGACGAGCCGATTCTGCCTGCAGGCCCAGATTTTGTGCCTGAGCTTGTGGCGTATTGCCGCTTTGTGTCCCAACGCGACGCTCAACTTCATTAAGCTGGCGGCGGGCGTCGGTTTGCTGTTGCGGTAGCTGGCTGAGGGAGTCGGCAATTTCACGCGCACGCTCCTGCTCCTGCTGCGCCAGACGGCTCTTTTCAAGAAGCTGGCTGCTGACCTGCAGGATCTCCTGGTTCAGGGCGTCGGAGGTCATGCCTGCGGGCACGTCGCGCGGTTCATCTCGCAGATTATTGAGCTGCGCGCGCAGCGTCTGCGAGAGTTTAGGGAAGTTGTCGATAACCTGCTGATACTGCTGAGCGCGCTCAAGAGAGCCTTTCCGCTCTTCAAGCGCGTTCAGGGCAGACTGGAGCGACTCAACCGTCTCTGGCTGAGCGGGTTTTGCCGCTTTTGCCTGCTCCAGCTCCTGGGTTATCTGTTTGGCGTCGGGGGCTGTCGCTGCGTACGCCCCCATGCTGAGGCACCAGGCCATCAGTAGAACGATAATCGGGCGCACGTCAGCGATCCTTCTGTTGTTAGCCTTCGTCTTTTTTGTCGTCAACCAGCGGGCTGGCGTCGTGTTCGGCAATAATCTCTTCTTCTGCCAGCGGCGCAGGTTCTGCGTCAGGCGTCACGAAGGTTTCGGTAGAGATTGCCAGAGGCTGGCCCAGTTTAGTGACCGACAAGCTTTCGAGTTGTTCAGCCAGCTTCACTTTGCCCGGCGCAAACAGGTTGATCACGGTTGAGCCCAGCTTAAAGCGACCCATCTCCTGGCCTTTCAGCAGAGCCACAGAGCCTTCCGCTTCACCGGCAGGCCAGGTCCAGCGCTTGATCACACCTTCGCGAGGCGGGGTGATGGTGCCAGCCCAGACGGTTTCAATGCTGCCTACAATGGTCGCGCCCACCAGAATCTGCGCCATAGGGCCAAATTCAGTATCAAACAGGCAGATGACACGCTCGTTGCGGGCAAACAGGTTCGGGACGTTTTGCGCGGTCAGATGGTTGACGGAGAACAGGTCGCCCGGGACGTAAATCATCTCGCGCAGGATGCCGTTACACGGCATGTGCACGCGGTGGTAGTCGCGCGGTGACAGATAGGTGGTGGCAAACGTACCGTTACGGAACAGATCCGCCATCAGGTAGTTTCCCGCCAGCAGGGCTTCCAGGCTGTAGTTATGACCTTTTGCTTGCAGGATTTTATCGTCTTCGATATCACCTAACTGGCTAATCACGCCGTCTGCTGGCATCACCAGGACGTTAGGGTCGGTGTTTACCGGGCGCACTTCGTCACGCAGCGGGCGCACGAAAAACTCGTTGAAGGTACGGTAGCTGGCGGTATCCGGCTTCTGCGCCTCTTTCATATCGACCTTGTAATATTTTACGAAAAGGTCGATGACCAGTTTGGTCAGCCAGCCTGCTCGTTTGCTCGCGCCCCAGCCCGCCAGGCGAGTGAGCCACAGTTTTGGCAGAATGTATTGAAGCGAAAGTTTAAATGCGTTTAACAAGGTAGCCTCCAGGCCATTGTTTTGTCGTTCCTGATCCGGTGTGAAGCCGCCGGAACCTGAAAAAAGGGGACGATTTTAGCGATGCTTAGCTTAGTTGTCAGTTATCAGAATCAGAAAAGTTTTTACGCGTTTTTACGTCTTCCATGCTCTCAAGAATACGGTGGTAGTTCTCAAAGCGAGTTTCCGCAATTTCACCGTTCTCAACCGCTTCACGGATAGCGCAGCCCGGGTCGTTATCGTGTTTACAGTCGCGGTATTTGCAAGCGCCTAAATAGTCATGGAATTCGACAAACCCGTTGAAGATTTGTTCCGGCTCGAGATGCCACAAGCCGAATTCACGCACGCCAGGGGAGTCGATCACGTCGCCGCCGTGTGGGAAGTGATACAGCCGCGAGGCGGTGGTGGTGTGCTGGCCCAGACCGGAGACATTGGACACATCGTTAGTCAGGATCTCTTGCTGGAGGCCGAGCAGATTATTCAGCAGACTTGATTTACCCACGCCGGACTGACCGGCAAAGATGCTGATACGGTCGGTCAGTGCCTCTTCTAATGGCTTAAGGCCATCTTTAGTGTGGCTGGAGACCATCAGCACGCGATAACCAATCTTGCGGTAGATATCCATCTGCTCATTCACGAAGGCCATGCCGTCGTCATCCAGCAGATCGATTTTATTCAAGACAATGATCGGCTCAACCTGCAGCGTTTCACAGGCGACGAGATAACGGTCGATAATATTGAGCGAGAGCTCAGGTAAAATCGCCGAAACGATAACAATCTGGTTAATATTGGCGGCAATAGGTTTAACCCCGTCGTAAAAGTCTGGACGGGTGAGCACCGACGTGCGTTCATGCACGGCTTCAACGATACCTTTCACCGTTACGCCTTCGGCGGCTTCTTTACCCGGACGCCAAACCACGCGATCGCCGGTAACCAGTGAACGGATGGTGCGGCGGATATTACAACGGTGAATATCCCCGTCGGCGGATTCGACATCGGCATGCATACCAAAACGGCTAATCACGACACCTTCTGTCGCTTCGCCAAACAGGTTGTCGTCGTAATCCGGCTTCTCCGAAGTGGTTTTAAGACGGCGCTGGTGATTGGCGTTGACACGGCGCTGCTGCCCTTTGGAGAGTTTATTTTTACTCAATCGCGCTGGCTCCTGGTCGCCCATGATGGGCAAAACCTCTATGATACACTCTAATTAATACTAGTTAACCTGCTACTGCTGGTTATGCGAGAAGGGTGGAAAATAACATGAGCGCGGATGAAAACAACCTGATTTGGATCGATCTTGAAATGACCGGGCTGGATCCCGAGCGCGATCGCATCATTGAAATTGCAACACTGGTCACCGATGCCAACCTGAATATTCTGGCTGAAGGGCCCACTATTGCGGTTCATCAGTCAGACGATCAGCTTGCGCTGATGGATGAGTGGAACGTGCGTACCCACACCGGCAGTGGCCTGGTTGAGCGCGTGAAGACGAGTACCATGGGCGACCGCGAAGCGGAGCTGGCGACGCTTGAGTTCCTGAAACAGTGGGTTCCGGCAGGCAAATCACCTATCTGCGGTAATAGCATCGGCCAGGATCGCCGTTTCCTGTTTAAGTACATGCCGGAGCTGGAGTCTTATTTCCATTATCGTTATTTGGATGTCAGCACCCTGAAAGAGCTGGCGCGCCGCTGGAAGCCTGAAATCCTGGACGGCTTTAAAAAGCAGGGGACGCACCAGGCAATGGACGACATCCGCGAGTCCGTGGCGGAACTGGCGTACTACCGCGAAAACTTTATCAAGCTGTGATTTTGCGACCTGGTGCCTTGCGTGAGCGTGTTTTTGCCGTTAAATTGTTCAGCTTGCCGATTAAATAGGCACTTGAACTGAATTTCGAAAAAATCGCTTTAAGGGGGGTTGCAGCTAAACGGATTTCTCGTATAATGCGCCTCCCGTAACGACAGAGAATTACACGTTACGACAGCTACAAAAGCAGTACAGATTTGCGGGAATAGCTCAGTTGGTAGAGCACGACCTTGCCAAGGTCGGGGTCGCGAGTTCGAGTCTCGTTTCCCGCTCCAAAATTTGAAAGTGCTTCCATGGCACAGACCACCCAAGCGGGAATAGCTCAGTTGGTAGAGCACGACCTTGCCAAGGTCGGGGTCGCGAGTTCGAGTCTCGTTTCCCGCTCCAAATTCTTATTCATCTCTAAAATATCCACAGCGAAAAGATTCGTTGGGGACGTTTTCTGTTGCCTCTGAAATACTCTTGTAAACAGAGTTATCCACAGAAACTGCGCTTAACCGGAGCAGAGTTAAAACTTAGCAGGGTGAATAGTATCTTTATAATATACTGTATTTGCTAGAGAAAATTTGATTTCAAAATGTTATTGAGATCACTTGACCTCTACCCTAAGCCAGATGGCGCTTGAGTTTGTAATTTTATTCACAGGCTGTGAATAGTTCAGGCATCCCGCGTAAGCCCTTTTTCAATCACCCTCACCAGCCGCTGTTTCTTCGGTAACTGCACCTCGACCACGCAGGCATTACGCTTCTCGATTTGCTGCGCAATCGCCCATTCTATGTGTTCATCAAGAAGTGGGTGCTCACCTCTACGGCTTTCAAGCGCCCGGATATTCGCTTCATCCCACGGGGCATTCCCCAGCGCAACGGCAACATTACGCAGCCAGCGCAGATGACCGATGCGGCGAATGGCCGAACCTTCCGTCACTTTCAGGAACCAGGCTTCGGTCCAGGCGAACAGTTCAATGAGCTGCGGCGCATGCAGCGCCTTACGCGGGCTGAAATCCTCTTCATCCGTAAGCTGCGAATAGCGGTTCCATGGGCAAATGAGCTGGCAGTCGTCACAGCCGTAGATTCGGTTGCCAATAAGCGGTCGAAATTCTTCAGGGATCGCCCCTTCCAGTTCGATGGTGAGGTAGGAGATACAACGGCGCGCATCAACAGTATAAGGCTCGACGATGGCACCCGTCGGGCAGATGGTCATACAGGCCACGCAGCGCCCGCAGTCTTCCTCTACCGGGCCGTCTACCGGCAGCGGTAAATCAATCAGCAGTTCACCCAGGAAGAAGAACGATCCGGCGTCACGGCTAAGGATAAGTGAGTGCTTACCTGTCCAGCCTAGCCCGGCTTTTTCAGCGATCGGTCGCTCAAGAATGGGCGCAGAATCGACAAAGGGTCTAAAATTCAGCGAAACACAGTGCTGCTGAATAGTTTCCCCGAGTTTTTTTAAACGGTTACGCAAGAGCTTATGGTAATCACGCCCCAGGGCGTACCGGCTGACGTAACCCAGAGAGGGGTTTTTAAGCGTGCGCGCAAAGGCCGCGTTGGCGGGCAGGTAGTTCATGCGCACGCTGATGACGCGTAATGTGCCCGGTAAAAGCTCGTGTGGACGGGCGCGCATCATGCCATGACGCGCCATCCATTCCATCTCGCCGTGGTATTGTTTATCCAGCCAGGCCTGCAGTTTCGGCTCGCTGGCGGAGAGGTCGGTATCGGTAATACCCACCTTCTGGAAGCCGAGCTCAGCACCCCACTGTTTAATTTTTTGCGCTAACTGATTGAGATCGAGGGGCTGTGACATGACGGACCATACGGTGAAGAAAAACCCCGCAAGTATACCACATTCCATCTGGCATGCGGACGCGCTCCGGCGTGCCGAAAAAGAGGCTGCAGACAGTCTCGGTATTACCCTTTATGAACTGATGCAGCGCGCAGGCGAGGCCGCATTCAACGTTGCTCGCAGCGCGTTCCCGCAATCCCGCCACTGGCTGATTTTGTGCGGACACGGTAATAACGGCGGTGACGGCTACGTCGTTGCCCGTCTTGCGGTTGCAGCAGGTCTGCGCGTTACGTTACTGGCTCTTGAGAGTGATAAACCGCTGCCGGAAGAGGCCGGCGCGGCGCGAGACGCATGGCTGAATGCAGGCGGTGTGATTCATGCGGCTGATATCGTCTGGCCAGAGGATGTTGATCTGATTGTTGATGGTCTGCTGGGTACCGGGCTACACAGTGCGCCTCGCGAAAACATTGCCGCGCTCATTGCACACGCCAACAGACATTCCGCGCCAGTGGTCGCCCTGGATATCCCGTCAGGCCTGATCGCTCAAACGGGGGCGACGCCGGGGGCGGTGATTCAGGCTGCGCATACGGTGACCTTCATCGCCCTGAAGCCGGGGTTACTGACCGGCAAAGCGCGGGAGGTGGTCGGCGTGTTGCACCACGCTGCGCTGGGGCTGGAGAGCTGGCTGGCCGGGCAGGAAACGCACCTCGCGCGGTTTGATGCGTCTCAGCTTGCCGAATGGCTTCCGCCCCGACGTCCGACATCCCATAAAGGCGATCACGGCAAGCTGGTGATTGTTGGCGGTGACCACGGCACGGCGGGCGCTATCCGTATGGCCGGTGAAGCGGCATTGCGAAGCGGTGCCGGTTTAGTGCGAGTACTCACTCGCATTGAGAATATTGCGCCGATAATCACAGCCCGACCGGAACTGATGGTCCATGAGCTTACGCTTCAGACCCTTGAGGAAAGCCTTGAATGGGCGGATGTGGTCGTCATTGGTCCCGGGCTTGGACAGCAGGCGTGGGGTAAACAGGCCCTGCAAAAGGTCGAGAATTTTCGTAAACCGATGCTGTGGGATGCCGACGCGCTGAACCTTCTGGCAATCAATCCGGATAAGCGTCACAATCGCATTCTGACGCCACACCCCGGCGAAGCCGCGCGGCTGCTTAACTGCAGCGTGGCAGAAATTGAAAGCGATCGCTTACTTTCTGCTCAGCGTCTGGTAAAACGTTACGGAGGTGTTGCTGTTTTGAAAGGGGCAGGAACCGTTGTCGCCAGCGATGAGGCGCAGGGCATTATTGATGCCGGAAATGCGGGCATGGCGAGTGGCGGAATGGGCGACGTGCTTTCCGGTATCATTGGCGCGTTGCTTGGACAGAAACTTCCCCTTTATGATGCAGCCTGTGCGGGCTGCGTGGCCCACGGTGCCGCGGCAGATAAACTGGCTGCGCGTTACGGTACACGCGGTATGCTGGCCACCGATCTCTTTTGCACGCTGCGGCGTGTTGTTAACCCGGATGTGATTGACGTAGAAAATGACTAATCGAGCGATTCCTTTACCTGATGAACAAGCCACTTTAGAACTCGGCAAGCGCGTGGCGCAGGCCTGTCAGGGGGCAACCGTCATTTATCTGTATGGTGATTTAGGTGCGGGTAAAACCACCTTCAGCCGGGGTTTTTTGCAGGCGTTAGGGCATAACGGGAATGTGAAAAGCCCAACCTACACGCTGGTGGAACCGTACACCCTTGAGAATCTTATGGTGTACCACTTCGATTTATACCGCCTTGCGGATCCTGAGGAGCTGGAATTTATGGGGATCCGTGATTATTTTGCCAATGATGCCATCTGCCTGGTGGAGTGGCCGCAACAAGGTGCGGGTGTGTTGCCTGACCCGGATGTCGAAATTCACTTAGATTACCAGGCACAAGGGCGTGAGGCACGCATCAGTGCAGTTTCCTCATCAGGCTGTTCCTTACTGGCCCGTCTGGCCGGTTAAGCGTAGGGATGACGGGATGATAAATCGCGTTAAAGGTTGGTTGTTGGCTGCCACGGTGCTGCTGTGCGCGCAGGCCGGGGCCGCAAACCTCTCAGATATTCAGGTATCAAACGGCGAAAGCCAGGCCCGGATCACGTTCAGCTTTATGGGCGATCCTGAATATGCGTTCTCACAGCCAGACAGCCACAGCGTGGCGCTGGATATCAAACAGACAGGCGTGATCCAGGGGTTACCGCTGCGCTTCAGCGGTAACAACCTGGTGAAAAGTATCCGTTCGGGCACGCCGCAGGATAGTCAGTCGTTACGCCTGGTGGTCGATTTGACCGAAAAGGGTAAAACGAAGGCGGTGAAGCAGCAAAACGGGGCGAACTATACGGTGGTCTTTACCATCAGTGCCGACGCACCGCCACCGCCTCCACCGCCGCCGGTCGTTGCTAAACGTGTGGAAGAACCGGTGTATACGCCGCGTCCTTCAGAACCTGCGCGTAATCCGTTTAAATCTCAGAACGATCGCATTACTGCGGCAACCAGCAGCAATACGGTGACACGTCCTGCGGCCAGTGCGCGACGCGCGACGGTCAGCGGTGACAAGGTGATTATCGCCATTGATGCGGGTCACGGCGGGGAAGATCCGGGGGCGATTGGCCCGGGCGGTACGCGGGAGAAAAACGTCACAATCGCGGTGGCTCGCAAGCTCAGGGCGCTGTTAAACGACGACCCGATGTTTAAAGGCGTGTTAACCCGCGACGGGGATTACTTTATCTCCGTAATGGGACGCTCGGATGTGGCGCGTAAGCAAAATGCCAATTTCCTGGTCTCCATTCATGCGGATGCCGCACCGAATCGTAGCGCAACTGGCGCCTCGGTTTGGGTGCTGTCAAACCGCCGGGCGAACAGTGAAATGGCAAACTGGCTTGAAGAGCATGAGAAACAGTCTGAACTGTTAGGCGGTGCGGGTGATGTGCTGGCTAATAGCCAGTCTGACCCATATCTCAGCCAGGCGGTGCTGGATTTACAGTTCGGTCATTCCCAGCGCGTCGGGTATGATGTCGCCACTAACGTACTGAACCAGCTGCAGGGCATTGGGGCATTGCACAAGCGCCGTCCGGAGCATGCGAGCCTGGGGGTTCTGCGTTCGCCGGATATTCCATCGATCCTCGTGGAAACGGGCTTTATCAGCAATAACAGTGAAGAGCGTTTGTTGGGTAGCGACAGCTATCAGCAACAAATTGCCGAAGCGATTTATAACGGCTTGCGCAAATATTTTGAGGCGCATCCTCTGCAGTCCGCGCCGCAGGGCGGAGCAGCCCAGACGGCCAGTGCCGCGCTGCCGGGCGAGACGACAGCGACAAACTAAGGAGAATTCATGCCGATTCAGGTTCTACCGCCGCAGCTTGCGAACCAAATCGCCGCCGGTGAGGTGGTGGAACGCCCTGCGTCGGTGGTGAAGGAGCTGGTGGAAAACAGCCTCGATGCGGGCGCGACCCGCATCGATATTGATATCGAACGCGGTGGCGCGAAGCTCATTCGCATTCGCGACAACGGCTGCGGCATTAAAAAAGACGAGCTGGCGCTGGCGCTGGCCCGACACGCCACCAGTAAAATTGCCTCTCTGGATGACCTGGAAGCGATCCTTAGCCTCGGTTTTCGCGGTGAAGCGCTGGCCAGTATCAGCTCGGTTTCGCGTTTAACGCTGACCTCCCGCACCGCTGAACAGCAGGAAGCCTGGCAGGCTTACGCCGAAGGGCGCGATATGGATGTGACGGTCAAACCCGCGGCGCATCCTGTCGGTACGACGCTGGAAGTTCTGGATTTGTTCTACAACACTCCCGCCCGACGCAAGTTTATGCGTACCGAAAAAACCGAGTTCGGCCATATCGACGAGATCATACGTCGCATCGCCCTGGCCCGTTTCGATGTCACCATTAACCTCAGCCACAACGGCAAGGTGATGCGGCAGTATCGCGCGGTAGCAGAAGGCGGGCAGAAAGAGCGCCGTTTGGGGGCAATCTGCGGTACGCCGTTCCTGGAACAGGCGCTGGCCATTGAGTGGCAGCATGGCGATCTGGCGCTGCGCGGTTGGGTGGCTGACCCGAACGCCAGCAGTGCGGCGTTCGCGGAGATTCAGTATTGTTACGTGAACGGTCGCATGATGCGCGACCGTCTCATTAATCACGCCATTCGCCAGGCCTGCGAAGACAAGCTCGGGGCCGATCAGCAACCCGCTTTCGTGCTGTATCTGGAGATCGACCCGCATCAGGTCGATGTGAACGTTCATCCAGCCAAGCACGAAGTGCGGTTCCACCAGTCACGACTGGTGCATGATTTTATCTATCAGGGCGTGCGGAGCGTGCTGCAACAGCAGGTTGACGCCACGTTGCCGCTGGAAAACACGGAGCCTTCGCCGCGCCCGTTCCCGGAAAACCGTGTCGCTGCGGGCCGTAACCATTTTGCGGAGCCTGCCGTCGCGCGTGAACCTGAAGCCCCGCGTTTCTCCTCAGCAGGAGCCGCACCGCGCCCGACGGGAGCGAACTACCCGCATGCCCAGCCTGGCTATCAAAAGCAGCAGGGGGCGTTGTATCGCAAACTGCTGGATACGCCGGCCGTGGAACGTAAAGAGCCTGTCCTGGCATCGCCACCTTCTCTTGACGGTCACAGCCAGAGTTTTGGCAGGGTGCTGACTATTATCGCGCCGGATATGGCACTGCTTGAACGTGACGGTAAATTGATGCTTCTGGCATTGCCGGTAGCTGAACGCTGGCTCAAACAGGTGCAGCTCACGCCGGGCGAAAATGCGGCCTGTGCGCAGCCGCTGTTGATCCCGGTTCGTCTGAAAATATCCTCTGAAGAAACAAGGATATTGCAGCGCGCCGAGCCGCAGCTGGCGCAAATGGGTATTGAAATTGTGCTCGAACCACAACATGTGACAATTCGTGCAGTGCCTTTACCCTTACGCCAACAAAATTTACAAAACTTGATTCCTGAACTGATAGGCTACCTGGCGCAGCAAACGTCGTTTGATGCCGCTAACACCGCGCAGTGGATCGCCCGCCACCTGGCAAGTGAACATGCGCCGTGGAGTATGGCACAGGCCATTAGCGTGCTGGCGGAGGTTGAACGCCTCTGTCCGCATCTGGTGAAGACACCGCCGGGTGGGTTATTACAACCTGTTGAATTACAAACGGCGATGAACGCCCTGAAACATGATTGACGTAAGTAAGGCGAGCCTGCCTAAGGCAATTTTTTTAATGGGCCCAACGGCCTCCGGCAAAACCGCGCTAGCCATTGAGTTGCGTAAAGTTTTGCCTGTAGAGTTGATTAGCGTCGACTCCGCCCTCATCTACCGAGGGATGGACATCGGCACGGCGAAGCCGGACGCAGAAGAGCTGCGCGCGGCACCGCACCGTTTGTTGGATATTCTCGACCCGGCTCAGGCATACTCCGCAGCGGATTTCCGGCGGGATGCCTTAGCCGAGATGGCCGAAATAACGGCGGCGGGACGTATACCGCTATTGGTTGGCGGAACCATGCTTTATTTCAAGGCGTTGCTGGAGGGGCTCTCTCCTCTGCCATCAGCGGACCCGGAAGTAAGAGCGAAAATCGAACAGCAGGCGGTAGAGCAGGGTTGGGACGTTTTGCATAAGCAACTGGCGGAGATAGACCCGGTTGCGGCAGCACGAATCCATCCAAATGATCCGCAAAGGCTTTCCCGGGCACTGGAAGTTTTTTTCATTTCGGGTAAAACTTTAACGGAACTGACGCAAACGTCAGGAGACGCTCTGCCGTATCAGGTGCATCAGTTCGCCATCGCCCCGGCGAGCCGTGAACTGCTCCATCAGCGAATTGAGCAGCGTTTTCATCAGATGTTAGCTTCAGATTTTGAAGCAGAAGTGCGGGCGCTATTTGCCCGTGGAGATTTGCATACGGACATGCCTTCCATTCGTTGTGTGGGATACCGCCAGATGTGGTCGTATCTTGAAGGTGAGATTTCATACGATGAAATGGTTTATCGAGGTGTTTGCGCCACGAGACAGTTAGCGAAGCGCCAGATCACCTGGTTGCGCGGTTGGGAGGGGGTTCACTGGTTAGACAGTGAAAAACCACAACAGGCGTTAAACGAAGTGATTGAGGTTGTTGGTGATATCGCTCACTGAATGTGTACAATTGAGTCGTATCGTGCGCAATTTTTCAGAATCGCAAGGTTCTAAGTACAAAACAAGCATATAAGGAAAAGATAGAATGGCTAAGGGGCAATCTTTACAAGATCCGTTCCTGAACGCATTGCGTCGGGAACGTGTTCCAGTTTCTATTTATTTGGTGAATGGTATTAAGCTGCAAGGTCAGATTGAGTCTTTCGATCAGTTTGTGATCCTGTTGAAAAACACGGTCAGCCAGATGGTTTACAAGCACGCTATTTCTACTGTTGTTCCGTCTCGTCCGGTCTCTCATCACAGCAATAACGCTGGCGGCGGCACTGGTAGTAACTACCATCATGGCAGCAACGCGCAGGGCTCTTCTGCTCCAGCGCAGGACAGCGAAGACACCGAATAAGGTTTCGCGCTGTTATCCACACGGGGAGCCAGCGATCCTGCGTTCCCCGCTGATCTTTTTTGAGGATTTTACGCTTGTTTGACCGTTATGATGCCGGTGAGCAGGCGGTGCTGGTACACATCTATTTTTCGCAAGACAAAGATATGGAAGACCTCCAGGAGTTTGAATCTCTGGTCTCTTCCGCCGGTGTCGAAGCAATGCAGGTGATTACCGGTAGCCGTAAAGCGCCGCACCCAAAGTATTTTGTTGGTGAAGGTAAAGCAGTTGAAATTGCGGATGCCGTAAAAGCAACCGGCGCGTCAGTCGTGCTGTTTGACCATGCGCTGTCTCCGGCTCAGGAACGTAACCTGGAACGTCTTTGCGAATGCCGTGTTATCGATCGCACGGGTTTGATTTTAGATATTTTTGCTCAGCGTGCACGTACCCACGAAGGTAAGCTGCAGGTTGAGCTGGCGCAGTTGCGCCATCTGGCGACGCGGCTTGTGCGTGGCTGGACCCACCTTGAAAGACAGAAAGGCGGGATTGGTTTGCGCGGTCCGGGTGAGACCCAGCTCGAAACCGACCGCCGTTTGCTGCGTGGCCGTATTACCCAGATCCTTTCACGTCTGGAACGCGTTGAGAAACAGCGTGAGCAAGGGCGCCGCGCGCGCTCAAAAGCCGACATCCCGACGGTGTCGCTGGTGGGGTATACCAACGCCGGTAAGTCCACCCTGTTTAACCAGATTACTGAGGCCCAGGTATATGCCGCAGACCAGCTGTTTGCGACCCTGGACCCGACGTTGCGTCGTATCGACGTTGCCGACGTCGGCGAGACGGTGCTGGCGGATACCGTAGGGTTTATCCGCCATCTGCCGCACGACCTGGTGGCGGCGTTTAAAGCCACCTTGCAGGAGACGCGACAGGCGACCCTGCTGGTGCACGTGATTGATGCTGCAGACGTCCGCGTGCAGGAGAACATCGACGCGGTAAACGTGGTGCTCGAAGAGATCGACGCCCACGAGATCCCAACCCTGTTGGTGATGAACAAGATCGATATGCTGGAGGATTTCGAGCCGCGTATCGACCGAGATGAAGAGAACAAACCGATTCGGGTCTGGCTTTCTGCCCAGTCCGGTATTGGTGTGCCACTGCTTTTCCAGGCTTTGACAGAACGTCTTTCCGGTGAGGTAGCCCAGCACACGCTGCGATTGCCGCCACAGGAAGGCAGGCTGCGCAGCCGGTTTTATCAGCTTCAGGCGATAGAAAAAGAGTGGATGGAGGATGACGGCAGCGTGGGGATGCAGGTGCGTATGCCGATCGTTGACTGGCGTCGCCTCTGTAAACAAGAACCTGCGCTGGTCGACTATATCGTCTGATCAGAAAGGGTATGCCTGAATAATTCGCCCTTGCATAACAAATATGGAGCATATACATGGCGTGGAATCAGCCCGGTAATAACGGACAGGACCGCGACCCGTGGGGAAGCAGCAATAATCAAGGCGGCAACTCTGGGGGAAATGGCAACAAAGGTGGTCGCGAGCAGGGGCCGCCAGATCTGGATGATATCTTCCGCAAGCTAAGCAAGAAGCTTGGTGGTCTTGGCGGAGGTAAAGGTTCTGGCTCAGGTGGAAATTCCACCCAGGGGCCGCGCCCGCAAATGGGTGGCCGCGTGGTGGGCATTGTTGCCGCTGCTGTGGTTATCATCTGGGCTGCTACCGGGTTCTACACCATTAAAGAAGCGGAGCGCGGTGTCGTTACGCGTTTTGGTAAATTCAGCCATCTGGTTGAGCCGGGTCTGAACTGGAAACCGACCTTCATTGACGACGTCACCGCGGTAAACGTGGAGTCCGTCCGTGAACTGGCGGCGTCTGGTGTGATGCTAACGTCTGATGAAAACGTGGTGCGCGTTGAGATGAACGTGCAGTACCGCGTGACCGATCCTGAACGTTATCTGTTTAGCGTGACCAGTGCGGATGACAGCCTGCGTCAGGCGACCGACAGCGCCCTGCGCGGTGTGATCGGTAAATACACCATGGACCGCATCCTGACCGAAGGTCGTACCGTTATTCGTAGCGATACCCAGCGCGAGCTGGAAGAGACCATCCGTCCGTACAACATGGGTATTACCCTGCTGGACGTCAACTTCCAGGCTGCACGTCCGCCGGAAGAAGTGAAAGCGGCATTTGACGATGCGATTGCTGCCCGTGAGAACGAACAGCAGTACATCCGTGAAGCAGAAGCGTACACCAACGAAGTTCAGCCACGTGCTAACGGTCAGGCGCAGCGTATTCTGGAAGAAGCACGCGCGTATAAGACCCAGACCATCCTGGAAGCTCAGGGTGAAGTGGCTCGCTTCGCGCGCATCCTGCCGGAATATAAAGCGGCGCCGGAAATCACCCGTGAGCGTCTCTATATTGAGACCATGGAAAAAGTGCTGAGCCATACCCGCAAAGTGCTGGTTAACGACAGCAAAGGCGGAAACCTGATGGTTCTTCCGTTGGATCAGATGCTGAAAGGCGGTTCTGCGCCAGCCGCGAAAGACACCAGCGGTGCGAACAACCTGCTGCGTCTGCCGCCTGCTTCATCAGGCAGCTCCAGCGCGAACACAACGCCTTCTTCGAACGATGGTGACATCATGGACCAACGCCGTGCTAACGCGCAGCGTAACGACTACCAGCGTCAGGGGGAATAAGGATGCGTAAGTCAGTTATTGCGATCATCATCATCGTATTGGTCGTGCTTTATACCTCTATCTTCGTTGTGAAAGAGGGTGAACGTGGGATTAAGTTCCAGTTCAGCAGCGTCGTTCGTGACAGTGACAAGCGTCCGGTGATTTATGAGCCGGGCCTGCACTTCAAGGTGCCTTTCATTCAGTCGGTGAAAACGCTCGATGCACGTATCCAGACGATGGATAACCAGGCCGACCGTTTCGTGACCAAAGAGAAGAAAGACCTGATCGTTGATTCCTATATCAAATGGCGCATCAGTGATTTCAGCCGTTACTTCCTGGCGACAGGCGGCGGTGATGTTTCTCAGGCGGAAGTACTGTTGAAACGTAAGTTCTCTGACCGTCTGCGCTCTGAGATTGGTCGTCTGGATGTGAAAGATATCGTGACCGACTCCCGTGGTCGTCTGACGCTGGAAGTGCGTGATGCGCTGAACTCCGGTACAGCGGGCACGGAAGACGAAGTCTCAACGCCGGCTGCAGATGATGCGATTGCCAAAGCAGCAGAACGTGTTCAGGCTGAAACCAACGGCAAAGTGCCGGTGATCAACCCTAACAGTATGGCCGCGCTGGGTATTGAAGTGGTTGACGTGCGTATTAAGCAGATCAACCTGCCAGTGGAAGTGTCTGAGGCGATTTACAACCGTATGCGCGCCGAGCGTGAAGCGGTCGCCCGTCGTCATCGTTCACAGGGCCAGGAAGAGGCTGAGAAACTGCGTGCCGCTGCGGACTATGAAGTCACGAAGACGCTGGCGGAATCTGAGCGTCAGGGCCGTATTCTGCGCGGTGAAGGTGATGCTGAAGCCGCGAAGCTGTTCGCCGATGCTTTCAGCCAGGATCCCGACTTCTACGCCTTTATCCGTAGCCTGCGTGCTTACGAGAATAGCTTCCAGAGCAACCAGGATGTGATGGTGCTCAGCCCGGACAGCGATTTCTTCCGTTATATGAAGACGCCGACTAACGCAACGCGATAAACTCAGGCTCGTTTGAGTACTCAAACCACCGCTCCCAACGGAGCGGTGGTTTTCTTTTATAAGGATTAAAAATGAATTCAACGATCTGGCTGGCACTGGCGCTCGTTTTAGTCCTGGAAGGACTGGGTCCGATGCTTTATCCGCGCGCCTGGCGTCGTATGATCGCCACGATGAGCCAACTTCCGGATAATATTTTGCGTCGTTTTGGCGGCGGTCTTGTGGTTGCTGGCATTGTGATCTACTACATGTTGAGGAAAACGATTGGCTGATCAAAAAGTGGTCGGATTTGGCGTGCTTTGAGGTCAAAAAGTGCTGTATATCTGAAAAAGCGATGGTAGAATCCATTTTTAAGCAAACGGTGATTTTGAAAAAAATGGGTAACAACGTCGTCGTACTGGGCACCCAATGGGGTGACGAAGGTAAAGGGAAGATTGTTGATCTTCTGACTGAACGGGCTAAATATGTTGTACGCTACCAGGGCGGTCACAACGCAGGCCATACTCTCGTAATCAACGGTGAAAAAACCGTCCTCCATCTTATTCCATCAGGCATTCTTCGCGAAAACGTCACCAGCATCATCGGTAACGGCGTTGTGCTGTCTCCTGCTGCGCTGATGAAAGAGATGAAAGGTCTGGAAGACCGTGGTATCCCTGTTCGTGAGCGTCTGCTGCTCTCTGAAGCCTGCCCGCTGATCCTGGATTATCACGTGGCGCTGGACGTTGCGCGCGAAAAAGCACGTGGCGCGAAAGCGATCGGTACCACCGGTCGTGGTATCGGCCCGGCTTATGAAGATAAAGTTGCACGTCGCGGTCTGCGCGTGGGCGACCTCTTCGACAAAGCAACCTTCGCTGAAAAACTGAAAGAAGTGATGGAATATCACAACTTCCAGCTGGTGAATTTCTACAAAGCTGACGCTGTTGACTACCAGAAAGTGCTGGATGACGTCATGGCGATTGCAGACATTCTGACCGGTATGGTTGTTGATGTGTCTGATCTGCTGGACCAGGCGCGCAAGCGTGGCGATTTCGTCATGTTTGAAGGTGCGCAGGGTACGCTGCTGGACATCGACCACGGTACCTATCCGTACGTAACCTCTTCTAACACCACCGCAGGTGGCGTGGCGACCGGCTCTGGCCTGGGTCCACGTTATGTGAATTACGTTCTGGGCATCATCAAAGCGTACTCCACTCGCGTGGGTGCGGGTCCATTCCCGACAGAGCTATTTGATGAAACCGGCGAGTTCCTGTGCAAGCAGGGTAACGAGTTTGGCGCGACCACCGGTCGTCGTCGTCGTACCGGCTGGCTGGATGCGGTTGCCGTGCGTCGTGCAGTGCAGATCAACTCCTTGTCTGGCTTCTGCCTGACCAAGCTGGACGTACTGGACGGCCTGAAAGAAGTGAAAATCTGCGTAGGCTACCGTATGCCAGATGGCCGCGAAGTGACCACCACTCCGCTGGCGGCTGACGACTGGGAAGGCATCGAGCCAATCTACGAAACCATGCCGGGCTGGTCTGAGACCACCTTCGGTGTGAAAGAGCGTAGCGGCCTGCCGCAGGCGGCGCTGGATTACATCAAGCGCATTGAAGAACTGACCGAAGTGCCGATCGACATTATCTCTACCGGCCCGGATCGTACTGAAACGATGATCCTGCGCGACCCGTTCGACGCATAATGATGGTTTCGCCCGGCGGCGCTGCGCTTGCCGGGCCTACAAAACCCATCACAGGCCGGATAAGCAACGCGCATCCGGCTTTTTCGTCCTCCTTCCTCCTTTCAGTTCAAATAAATTAGCCCCTAACTATCTGGCTGGTTTATCATCATTAATGAATATCTGTGCGGTTTGTCCGCGATTTCCCTTTTTCCTGAGGTTGATGTGCAGTTAACAAGTTTCACCGATTACGGCTTACGCGCCCTGATTTACATGGCGTCGTTACCCGATGGAAAGATGACCAGCATCTCTGAGGTAACAGAGGTCTATGGTGTATCCCGTAATCATATGGTCAAAATAATCAATCAACTTAGCCGTGCCGGATACGTTACTGCCGTCCGCGGGAAGAATGGTGGGATCCGTCTCGGTAAACCGGCACAGAGTATTCGCGTTGGGGATGTGGTACGTGAACTGGAGCCGTTGTCTCTGGTGAACTGCAGTAGCGAGTTCTGCCACATTACGCCCGCTTGCCGCCTGAAACAGGCGCTTTCTAAGGCCGTGCAAAGTTTTCTTATGGAGCTGGATAACTACACGCTGGCCGATTTGGTTGAAGAGAATCAACCGCTTTATAAATTATTGCTGGTGGAATGAAGAAAATTTCCACCGGAGCTGACAACGGAGGAACCGACATGTCACACGATCCTTTCCAGGAACGCGAAGCCGAAAAATACGCGAATCCTATTCCCAGCCGTGAGTTCATCATTGAACACTTAACAAAACGCGAAAAACCCGCCAATCGTGAAGAACTTGCCGTTGAATTAAACATTGAAGGTGAAGAGCAAATTGAAGCCCTTCGCCGCCGCCTGCGCGCGATGGAGCGCGACGGGCAGCTGGTCTTTACCCGCCGCCAGTGCTACGCGCTGCCAGAACGCCTCGATCTGCTGAAAGGGACCGTCATTGGTCACCGCGATGGCTTCGGCTTCCTGCGCGTTGAGGGGCGTAAAGACGATCTGTACCTCTCATCTGAACAGATGAAAATGTGCATCCACGGTGACCAGATCCTGGCGCAGCCGCTGGGCGCCGACCGTAAAGGTCGCCGCGAAGCGCGCGTCGTGCGCGTTCTGGTGCCAAAAACCAGCCAGATTGTCGGTCGCTACTTTACCGACGCGGGCGTGGGCTTCGTGGTACCGGACGACAGCCGTCTGAGCTTCGACATCCTGATCCCACCTGAAGAGGTGATGGGTGCACGCATGGGATTTGTGGTGGTGGTTGAACTCACCCAGCGTCCAACCCGTCGTACCAAAGCGGTAGGTAAAATCGTCGAAGTGCTGGGCGACAATATGGGTACCACGATGGCCGTTGATATGGCGCTGCGTACCCATGAAATTCCGTACATCTGGCCGAAAGCGGTTGAAGACCAGATCGAAAGCCTGCGTGAAGAAGTCCCGGAAGAATCCAAAGTGGGCCGCGTGGATCTGCGCTCCCTGCCGCTGGTCACTATCGATGGTGAAGACGCCCGCGACTTCGATGATGCCGTCTACTGCGAGAAAAAACGCGGTGGCGGCTGGCGTCTGTGGGTGGCGATTGCAGACGTAAGTTACTATGTTCGTCCGCATACCCCGCTGGATAACGAAGCGCGTAGCCGTGGCACCTCAGTCTACTTCCCGTCGCAGGTTGTACCGATGCTGCCGGAAGTGCTGTCTAACGGCCTGTGCTCCCTGAACCCGCAGGTTGACCGCCTCTGTATGGTTTGTGAGATGACCATCTCCACCAAAGGGCGCTTAACAGGCTACAAGTTCTACGAAGCAGTAATGAGCTCACATGCGCGTCTGACCTATACCAAGGTCTGGCATATGCTGCAGGGCGACCAGGATCTGCGCGAGCAATATGCGCCGCTGGTCAAACATATTGAAGAGCTGCATAACCTCTACAAAACGCTGGATCAGGCACGCGAAGAGCGCGGCGGGATCTCGTTTGAAAGCGAAGAGGCGAAGTTTATCTTCAATGCTGAACGCCGCATTGAGCGTATCGAACAGACCCAGCGTAACGATGCGCACAAGCTGATCGAAGAGTGTATGATACTGGCGAACATCTCGGCGGCACGCTTCGTCGAGAAAGCCAAAGAACCGGCGCTGTTCCGTATTCACGATAAGCCGTCAACGGAAGCCATCACTGCGTTCCGCTCTGTACTGGCTGAGCTTGGCCTGGAGCTGCCGGGCGGTAACAAACCCGAGCCGCGCGATTACGCTGAGCTGCTGGAGTCCATTGGCGACCGTCCGGATGCCGAAATGCTGCAGACGATGCTGCTGCGCTCTATGAAGCAGGCGATTTACGATCCGGAAAACCGCGGCCACTTCGGCCTGGCGCTGCAGTCTTATGCCCACTTCACATCGCCGATCCGTCGTTATCCTGACCTGTCTCTGCACCGCGCGATCAAGTATCTGCTTGCGCAGGAGCAGGGCCATAAAGGGAACACCACCGAAACCGGTGGCTACCACTATTCGATGGAAGAGATGCTGCAGCTCGGTCAGCACTGCTCCATGGCCGAACGTCGTGCTGATGAAGCCACTCGTGACGTGGCGGACTGGCTGAAGTGTGACTTTATGCTGGACCAGGTCGGTAACATCTTCAAAGGCGTGATTGCCAGCGTGACCGGCTTTGGCTTCTTCGTTCGTCTGGATGAGCTGTTTATCGACGGTCTGGTGCACGTCTCCAGCCTGGATAACGACTATTACCGTTTCGACCAGGTTGGTCAGCGCCTGATTGGTGAATCCGGCGGTCAGACCTATCGTCTGGGCGATCGTGTGGAAGTGAAGGTCGAGGCCGTCAATATGGACGACCGCAAAATCGACTTCAGTCTGATCTCCAGCGAGCGCGCGCCGCGTAACGTCGGTAAAACCGAGCGTGAAAGGGCGAAAAAAGGCGGAAATGGCAAAGCGAACGGCAAGCGCCGTCAGGCCGGTAAGAAGGTAAACTTCGAGCCGGACAGCGCGTTCCGTGGCGAGAAAAAGCAGAAGCCGAAGGCGGAAAAGAAAGAGGCTCGCTCAGCGAAAAAGCCTTCCGCTAAGACACAGAAAATAGCTGCCGCCACCAAAGCGAAGCGCGCGGCCAAGAAAAAGCAGGCGGAGTAATCCTCCCCTCACCCTGACCCTCTCCCCAATGGGGAGAGGGAAAAGAACAGTCATAATGAGAACCATCAATGAGTGAAATGATTTACGGCATCCACGCGGTGCAGGCCCTGCTGGAGCGCGCACCGGAGCGTTTTCAGGAAGTGTTTATTCTGAAAGGGCGTGAAGACAAGCGTCTGATGCCGCTGATCCACGCGCTGGAAGCGCAGGGCGTGGTGATCCAGCTGGCAAACCGCCAGTTCCTGGATGAGAAAAGTGAAGGCGCGGTTCACCAGGGGATTATCGCCCGCGTGAAGCCGGGCCGTCAGTATCAGGAAAACGATCTGCCGGATCTGATTGCTGAACTGGATAATCCGTTCTTCCTGATCCTCGATGGCGTAACCGATCCGCACAACCTCGGCGCGTGTCTGCGCAGCGCGGATGCGGCGGGCGTGCACGCGGTGATCGTGCCGAAAGATCGTTCTGCACAGCTGAACGCGACGGCGAAGAAAGTGGCCTGCGGCGCGGCGGAAAACGTTCCGCTGATCCGCGTGACCAACCTGGCGCGCACCATGCGTCTGCTGCAGGAAGAGAACATCTGGATCGTCGGTACCGCCGGTGAAGCGGACCATACCCTGTATCAGAGCAAAATGACCGGCCGTCTGGCGCTGGTGATGGGGGCGGAAGGTGAAGGTATGCGTCGCCTGACGCGCGAGCACTGCGACGAGCTGATCAGCATCCCGATGGCGGGCAGCGTGTCGTCCCTGAACGTTTCTGTCGCGACGGGCATCTGCCTGTTTGAAGCGGTGCGTCAGCGCGGATAGCCTGTTATGCCGGGTGGCGGCTTCGCCTTACCCGGCCGACAAAGACACGGTACCGTAGGCCCGGTAAGCGCAGCGCCACCGGGCATTTACCTCACTCCTCCAGTGACCGCAAATGGTCATCTTTCCTCAGCGTTAACAGCGCGACAATACTCACTACCGCCGTCGCCATCACGTAATACGCCGGAATATCCAGGTTCCCCGTTTCTTTAATCAGGCCGGTGATAATCAGCCCCGCGCACCCTGAGAAAATCGCATTCGACAGGGAGTAAGCCAGCCCTAGCCCGGTATAGCGTACGCGCGTTGGGAACATCTCCGAGAGCATCGCCGGCCCTGGACCTGCCAGCATCCCCACCAGGCCGCCGGCAATCAATACCACGACCGCTTTCACCGCCAGCGTGCTGGACTCCGCCTGCAAAATTTTCAGCAGCGGCAGGGCGAGGAGCAGCAGCAGTACGGTGGCGATAATCATCACCGTGCGGCGGCCAATCCTGTCGCTCAGGATCCCCGACGGGATAATCGTCAGCGCAAAACCGATATTCGAAATCACCGCAATCAGCAGCGCCTGGTTAAACCCGGTGTGCAGCGCCGACTGCAGATAGGTCGGCATAATGACCAGATAGGTATACCCCGCCGCGGACCAGACCATTACCCGGCCAATCCCCATTACGATGGCTTTGACCGTAGCGACGGTATCCGCCTGAGCGGCAACCGGTTTTTCCTGCTGCTGCACAAAGCTTGGCGTCTCTTCCATACTGACACGCAGCCACAGCGCAACAACGCCCATAGGCAGCGCCAGGAAGAACGGAATGCGCCAGCCCCAGTCGTGCAATGCCGCAGGCGTGAGGAGGGCGGAGAGCAGCGCTACGATGCCTGCGCCCGCTAACAGGCCCAGTGCCACGGTGAAGGACTGCCACGCACCATAGAGCCCGCGCTTGCCGCGTGGGGCAAACTCCGTCATCAGCGAGACCGCACCGCCGTACTCACCACCCGCGAACAACCCCTGCAGGATGCGCAGTAGGGTGATAATCAGCGGTGCAGCGATACCGATGCTGGCGTAAACCGGCACAAGACCGATGGCGGCAGTGGCGAGCGTCATCAGCACCAGCACAATAATCAGCGTCGGTTTTCGGCCAATCCGGTCGCCGATGCGGCCAAACACCACCGCACCCAGCGGACGGAAGAAGAAAGCGATGGCAAATGAGGCGTAGGTGAGGATCAGGCTGGTGAGGCCCGCTTCCCCTTCAAGCTGGAAGAAATTTTTCGCAATGACGGTCGCCAGAAAACCGTATACCGCAAACTCATACCACTCGATAAAGTTACCAATGGAGCCTGCAATTAATGCTCGCTTGTGCGCATCCGGTTGCATAACTTTCCTCACTGAAAGGGGGAGAGAATAAATTATTCAACAAAGCAGAAGGGATGAAATAGTTTATTCTTATATTCTGTGAGCTATTTCACGAATGATATCAGCGGGATCGCGAACGTGTGACCCCCCTCCCATGCAGTGTGCGCGCGGTCTGTCCATACTTATCGTCATTGCCACTGAAGGAGGGAGACAGCATGCACTGGCAAACGCATACCGTTTTCAATCAACCCGCACCGCTCTCTAACAGCAACCTTTTTCTCTCGGATTGCGCCTTGCGTGACGCGGTTTCGCGTGAAGGTGCCGAGTGGGATAGTGAGCTGCTCGCCAGCATCGGACAGCAGTTGGGTACCGCTGAGTCGCTGGAACTGGGCCGGCTGGCAAATGTTAATCCGCCGGAGCTACTACGCTATGACGCCACCGGAGAGCGGCTGGATGACGTTCGCTTTCACCCGGCATGGCACTTGCTGATGCAGGGACTGTGTGCCAACCGCGTACATAACCTGGCATGGGAAGAGGAGGCGCGAAAAGGTGCATTTGTCGCCCGGGCCGCGCGTTTTGTCCTGCATGCTCAGGTTGAGGCGGGCACGCTTTGTCCCGTCACCATGACGTTTGCCGCGACGCCGCTGCTGCAGCAGGCGCTCCCCAAAGCCTTTCACGACTGGCTGACGCCGCTACTTAGCGATCGCTACGATCCGCATCTCGCCCCCGGCGCGCAAAAGCGCGGCCTGCTGATCGGCATGGGGATGACGGAGAAGCAGGGCGGATCGGACGTGCTCAGCAACACCACCAGGGCGGAGAAATGCAGCGACGGCAGCTACCGGCTGGTGGGGCACAAATGGTTTTTCTCCGTCCCGCAAAGCGATGCCCATCTGGTGCTGGCCCAGGCGAAGGGCGGGTTGTCCTGCTTTTTTGTCCCGAGATTTTTACCTGACGGACAGCGCAACGCCGTCCGGCTGGAGCGTCTGAAAGAGAAGCTCGGCAACCGCTCCAATGCCAGCAGCGAGGCGGAGTTCCTTGATGCCTCCGGCTGGCTGCTGGGGGAAGAGGGCGAAGGGGTTCGGCAGATACTGAAAATGGGTGGGCTGACGCGCTTCGACTGCGCGCTGGGCAGCCACGGACTGATGCGCCGGGCGCTTTCGGTGGCGCTGTACCATGCGCATCAGCGTCAGACGTTCGGGAAAAACCTGGTCGATCAGCCGTTAATGCGCGATGTGCTGAGCCGTATGGCGCTGGTGCTGGAAGGACAAACGGCGCTGCTGTTCCGTCTGGCCCGGGCGTGGGATAAACGCGCGGATCCACAAGAAGCTGCCTGGGCGCGGTTGTTTACACCGGCCGCGAAATTTAGCGTGTGCAAAGCGGGCATTCCGTTTGTGGCCGAAGCGATGGAGGTGCTGGGAGGAATCGGGTACTGCGAGGAGAGTGAACTTCCCCGCCTGTACCGCGAGATGCCGGTGAACAGCATTTGGGAAGGGTCCGGCAATATCATGTGCCTGGACGTGCTGCGCGTGCTGGCGAAGCAGCCAGGTATTCACGACCTGCTTGCCGATGAGTTTGCACAGGTAAAAGGGCAGGACAGACATTTTGACCGCTGCTGGCGGCAGCTTCAGCAAAAAATGCGCAAGCCGCAGGAGGCTCAGGGGCGGGAAATAGCCCAGCAGCTGTTCTTGCTGGGGGCCGGGAGCCAAATGCTGCGACACGCGTCACCCCCGGTGGCGCAGGCGTGGTGCCGCATGATGCTGGATACCCGTGGCGGTACGCTGATGAGCGAGCAGGTACAAAGTGACCTGCTGTTGCGAGCCACGGGCAGAGTTGGCTAGTTTTTAAGCTGGAACAAGCTGACCAGTTGGGTCAGGTGTGAACCCTTCTCGCGCAGCGTGTGGGCGGTTTGCTCGCTGCGTGAGATGCGATCGGCATTGATATGCGACGCCTCGCCAATATGGGTCATGGCGAGATTCACCTGGCCGATCCCTGCGGATTGCTCGCGTGACGCATGGTTAATCTCGGTGACCAGCTGGCTGATGTTATCGATATGAATGATGATGTCATCCATCGCCAGGCGTGTCTGTTCAGACAGCGCATGGCCCTCACTCACTTTCCTGAGCGTATCGCCGATCAGCTGTTCAATCTCCTTCACCGCGTTAGCGCTGCGTCCCGCCAGGGCACGAACTTCCTGCGCGACGACCGCAAACCCTTTTCCGTGCTCGCCTGCACGGGCCGCTTCCACTGCTGCATTCAGAGCCAGGATATTGGTCTGGAAAGCGATGGACTCGATCACGCGGGTGATGTCTTCAATGCGTTTTGACGCTTCGCGAATGTCGTCCATGGTCGACACCGCATGGGTGACCGTCTCACCGCCCTGATGGACTGCGAGCGAGGTTTCACCCACCAGCTGCTGCGTTTGCTCCATGTTGGCGGCATTTTGCTGTACGGTCGCGGCCAACTGCTCCATGCTGGCGGAAGTCTCTTCCACGCTGCTGGCCTGCTTGTTGATCTGCTCGGAAATCTCTCCTGTATCGGAGGCGAGCGCATTGGTACCCAAATGGATCTCGCCTGCGGCCTCGCGAACCTGCAGCACAATTTTTTGCAGGCCGCCGCCGATGCCGTTGATGGCATCGATCAGCTGGCCGACCTCGTCCTGGCGCGTCACGGGCAGGCTGGAACGGAGATCGCCTGCGGCGTATTGCCGGGCAAGGTGGATCACATTGCGCAGCGGTCGGGTCAGTATGCGGCGAATAAGCACCGCGAACAGGCCAGCAAAGAGGATGGATAAGACCACGCCAGCCAGCAGGAAGCGGTCACGCATGGCGGTAACGCTTGAGAGCAGCACTGATTTATCCACTTCGCCCACGATAGTCCAGTTCCAGCCTGGCAGCGGGGTATAGGCCATTTTCAGCGTGCGACCGTCGTCGCTTACGCGCTCCAGCGTGCCGGGTTTATCACTCAGAAGCTGTTGCTGCGTCGCGCCGTCCCACTTCGGCAGTTGTCCCTCTTCACTGGCATGGAACAGGTATTGTCCGCGCGTTTTGCCGCTGCTGCGATCCAGCACAAAGAAGTGACCGCTCTCGCCCAGGCGGCGATTGAGGATTTTCTCACGCATTACGTTCCAGGAGTGAGTAATGTCCACCCCGACAAAGACGATCGCAATGACCTGTCCTTCGGCGTTTTTAACGGGCTGGTACTGGGTGATGTAGCGTTTGCCAAACAGCCGCGCCAGGCCACGGTAGACGTCACCTTTGTTTACGGCGGCAAAGGCCGGGCTGGAGGTATCCAGAATGGTACCCATGGCCCGCTCGCCATTCTCTTTGCGAAGAGACGTGGCCACGCGCACAAAGTCATTACCGCTGCGGACAAACAGCGTAGAAATGGCTCCCGTACGGTTCAGGAACTCGTCCGACAGGGTGTTGTTTTCATGCAGCCCGGTTTCTCCACCTTTAAGAAGTGGAACGCTGAGCCCGTTAATCGTCTGGGGTTGGGAATTATCAACGTTCAGCGGCTGCGGTAAAAAGGTGGTAAACAGCCGGGTATAACTCTCAACCTCTTCACTCAGACTGGTGTTAAACATCTGCACCATGTCGACCATACCGGTGGACTGATTATGCAGATCTTCTACCGCAAGGGCTTCAAGCTGCTGGCTGGCTTTTTGACTGAGCAGAAAAGTGAAAAGCAGAAACAGTGTAGCGACACTGACGCCCGTCAGCAGCGATAGCTTCGCACCCAGGCCTGCACGGCGAAAAACGTTGATCATAAATTGCTCATCATTGAAAAGGTATGGTTCTTCAACGGCAGAGCGGGGATTACGTTTACTTCATTAATGTAACAAAATGTTATTTTATTGTTCTTGATTGGTTTTATATAAGATAAAAAATTTGCAAAAACAAAAAGCCACTAAAAATAAGTGGCTTTTATCGGAAGGGATATTACACGTAGAGAATGGCCTGTACCCGCCAGTGGTCGATATGGTTATCTTCCTGCATCTGGATGATGCGATACCATGAAGCACCCTGCTCATCGGCCTTTAATGCCACGACACGTTCAACGTCCTGCGGGCTCCCCGAGATATTATTCACGGAGATTTGGCCAATTTCATTCAGGCCAGTCACACAGTCAGCACTGGCGAATTCTGCAGACTGCGCGGTGGTGCTCACAAGGCCTGCAGAGAGCAACAGAGAGGTCAAAGCAAGAGTTCGTTTCATCGTCAGCTCCATTTCACATATCTCCGGTATCCGCCGGGCAATCCTTCGCAAATAAACTCCCTTCCATTGACGCGGGCATGGAGTTTATTGTGGACAGGAAAATGTCTATGGACGCAAAGCAGTGTAAATCTCGTTCAAAGGCAAACCATTACTTACGGTACAAAATAGCCTGCGAGTACCATTGTCCCGTTATGATGGTTTCGTCGATCATGATGATGACGTAATAATCTGCTTTGGCGGCGACGGCCTGTGCTTTTATTGCCGCTTCTGCGTCATCCGGAGAACCGCGAACCAGCGCGGAGACGGTGCCCATTCGTTGTAATCCTTCCGTCTGATTACGACGAATCTCCTGTGGATGATCGGCGACCGGTGGAGCGGGTTGCGGCGTTCCCTGCAGCGCGCTACAGCCATTGAGCAGAAACACCAGCAATAAAGCAGCAAACCTGCGCATAACCATATCTCGTTTCCTGATAGCCATAGTGTAGTTGTCTGTGAATTTAGTTTTGGGGGAATGTTCCCGAAGTGTTATCTGGGACGTATATTTCGAATGAAAATGACGTGAAAGCGTAACCCAGTTCTCAACATTATGAATCATACATTCGCACAGGGTCGACAATGATTGAAATTGAAATACGCCACCTCGGCGACCATGAAATTTTACACGCGATGCCCGCGGGAAAACGTGATAAACCGCTGCCTGTTATCGTTTTTTATCATGGGTTTACGTCATCGAAGCTGGTTTACAGTTATTTTGCGGTGGCGCTGGCGCAGGCGGGTTTCCGGGTGGTGATGCCGGATGCACCCGACCACGGCGCACGCTTTAAAGGCAATGAACAGGCGCGGCTTGGGCAGTTCTGGCACATTCTGCACGGTAGTCTGACCGAGTTTGCCGGGCTGCGCGATGCGCTTTATGAGGCCGGGCTGGTGGCCGATAATCAGCTGGCAGTAGCCGGGGCGTCGATGGGCGGTATGACGGCGCTGGGGATTATGACGCATCATCCTGAAGTGAAGTCTGTCGCCTGTCTGATGGGCTCGGGCTACTTTACTTCGCTGGCGAAGACGCTTTTTCCCCCTCAGGATTTAACGGAAATAACGGCGATGCTGGCAGAGTGGGAAGTGACCCGGGCATTACCGCGCCTGGCCGATCGCCCGCTACTACTGTGGCACGGTGATGCAGATGATGTGGTTCCGCCCGACGGAACCTTCCGTCTTCAGCAGGCTCTGCAGCATGAGGGGCTGGATGGAAACCTGACCTGCCTTTGGGAAAAGGGCGTTCGCCACCGTATCACTCCAACGGCGCTGGACGCCACGGTGGCGTTTTTCCGCCAGCATCTCTAAACGCGAAGGACTTTCACGCCCTGATCTTCCAGCTTCTTGAGGATTTCAGGGTTGGCCCCTTTGCCGGTGATCACCATGTCGATCTGTTCGGCACGGCTGAATAACATCCCTGCGCGCTCGCCCACTTTGCTGCTGTCGACCAGCACAACGAGCTTGCCCACGACGTTGAGCATGTTTTGTTCCGCCATCGCGGTGAGCATATCGGTTTTATAGAGGCCATCTGCGGTAAGGCCTTTGCCGCTGGTAAACATCCAGTGCCCGGCATAGAGACTGTTTTCACTGTCCTGAGGGCTGAGCGTAATGGACTGACTTTTGTTGTACTGGCCGCCCATGATCACGACGCTCTCATGTTCCTGATCGATAAGATAGTTGGCGAGCGGTAAGTAGTTAGTAATGATTTGCACCGGCTTGCCGCACATTTCGCGGCCCAGCAGAAACGCGGTGGAGCCGCAGTTGATGACGACACTCTCACCGGGATTCACCAGCTGCGACGCGGCTCTGGCGATCCGCACTTTTTCATCATGATTTTGCGCCTGATGAATATTCATCGGTGTCCAGCGGGGGCGCTGTTGGCTGATCGCTTCCGCCCCATTGCGAACTTTTTTCAGTTTGCCGCTTTCATCCAGCTTATTGATATCCCGCCGCGCCGTTGCCGGGGAGATCCCTAAACGTTCGATCACTTTCTCGACGGTGATAAACCCTGTTTGCGCCAGGAGTTCCAGGAGAATTTGATGCCGTTGCGCTTCCGTCATGAGCTATTCCGATAAGAATTGATTTGAAAAGATGATATTTGAAATAGCGTGAAATTACTAAAAGAAATATGGCATCGCCAGACATCACGTCTGGCGATGTGGTTGCACAATCAGAGGAAGGACTTGAACGGCAGATCGGGCTCAATGGTGAAGCAATCATCGAAGCCACGTGGGTAGTGATATTCGAAATTGTCTTTATCCAGCGGCCAGGTGAACTTGCCGCCGACCTGCCAGATAAACGGCTTGAAGCCGTACTTCAGGCGATCTTTTTTCATCTCCCACAGCACGCGGATTTCCTGCGGGTCGGCCTGGAAGTTTGACCAGATATCGTGGTGGAACGGGATCACCACTTTAGTATTCAATGCTTCCGCCATGCGCAGCATATCGGCACTGGTCATTTTGTCAGTAATGCCGCGCGGGTTCTCGCCGTAGGAGCCCAGCGCCACGTCGATCTGGTGCTCGTTACCATGCTTCGCATAGTAGTTGGAGTAGTGAGAGTCACCGCTGTGGTACAGGGAACCGCCAGGGGTTTTAAACAGGTAGTTCACCGCGCGTTCATCCATACCGTCCGGCAATACGCCAGCGGCTTTCTGGTCGGCTGGCAGAGTAATCAATGCCGTACGGTCAAAGGCATCCAGCGCATGGATTTCAATATCTTTGATTTTCACCACGTCGCCAGGCTTCATCACGATGCAGCGTTCTTTCGGCACACCCCAGCCAATCCAGAGATCCACGCAGGTCTGTGGCCCGATAAACGGCACATCCGCAGCGCAGTTTTGCATGACCGCTGCCGCCACGTTCACGTCGATATGATCGTTGTGATCGTGAGTGGAGAGAACGGCATCGATCTGACGAATGGCAAACGGATCAAGCACAAAAGGCGTCGTTCGCAGGTTCGGCTGCAGTTTTTCTACGCCCGCCATGCGCTGCATCTGATGGCCTTTTTTCATCAGCGGGTTGCCGTGGCTCTGTTTGCCCGTGCCGCACCAGAAATCGACGCAGATATTGGCGCCACCCTCTGATTTCAGCCAGATGCCGGTGCAGCCCAGCCACCACATGGCAAAGGTACCAGGAGCTACATTTTCCTGCTCGATCTCTTCATTCAGCCAGCTACCCCATTCCGGGAAAGTGCTCAGAATCCATGACTCACGGGTGATGGTGTTTACTTTACTCATCGTTTTGGCTCCTGGTTTTAATCAAAAGTAATCATTTGGTGATTTGTTGTGATTAATGCTGGCACCATTTGATGCGCTTTGCAATGGCTAAAATGAGGAATTTTATCTGTTCGACTTCACTGAGTATCCGCTTTTTCCTTGTTAGACTATTGTGTATTAAAGATTAATTACATGAATAATAAGGATTAATTTATTTTCATTATGCGGTAGTGAAAATCATTACTAACACCATGGAAATAAATTGCGTGATGCGTCACAAATAATCAAATTCAATCTTGTGGTGATTATTTGTGATTAATAGAGTGATGGCACCAACCACACAGGGATTGCCCCTCGTGTTCTCATTTCTGGAGAGTGTTATGGAGATCCTCTACAACGTCTTTACCGTGTTCTTTAATCAGGTAATGACCAACGCCCCGCTGTTGCTGGGGATTGTGACGTGCCTGGGTTATATCCTGTTGCGTAAAAGCGTCAGTGTGATCATCAAAGGCACCATCAAAACCATCATCGGCTTCATGCTGTTGCAGGCGGGGTCAGGCATTCTGACCAGCACCTTTAAGCCGGTCGTCGCCAAAATGTCAGAGGTATACGGCATCAACGGTGCCATCTCTGACACCTACGCCTCAATGATGGCGACCATTGAACGCATGGGTGATGCCTATAGCTGGGTGGGTTATGCGGTTTTGCTCGCCCTGGCGCTGAACATCATTTACGTTCTTCTGCGCCGTATTACCGGCATTCGCACCATCATGCTGACGGGACACATCATGTTCCAGCAGGCGGGGCTGATCGCGGTTTCTCTCTATATCTTCGGCTACCCCATGTGGACCACGATTATCTGCACCGCGGTGCTGGTTTCGCTCTACTGGGGTATCACTTCTAACATGATGTACAAGCCAACCCAGGAAGTGACCGACGGTTGTGGCTTCTCCATCGGCCACCAGCAGCAGTTCGCCTCCTGGATTGCCTACAAAGTCGCACCGTATCTGGGTAAAAAAGAAGAAAGCGTTGAAGACCTTAAGCTGCCTGGCTGGCTGAATATCTTCCAAGACAACATCGTTTCAACTGCCATTGTGATGACTATTTTCTTCGGCGCCATTCTGCTCTCTTTCGGTATTGACGTGGTGCAGGCGATGGCGGGGAAAACCCACTGGACGGTTTATATCCTGCAGACCGGTTTCTCCTTCGCGGTGGCGATTTTCATTATTACTCAGGGCGTGCGCATGTTCGTCGCCGAGCTGTCGGAAGCCTTCAACGGCATCTCCCAACGCCTTATCCCCGGCGCGGTTCTGGCCATCGACTGTGCCGCTATCTACAGCTTCGCGCCAAATGCAGTGGTCTGGGGCTTTATGTGGGGCACCATCGGCCAGCTGATTGCAGTGGGCATCCTGGTGGGCTGCGGCTCATCCATTCTGATTATTCCTGGCTTTATCCCGATGTTCTTCTCCAACGCCACCATCGGCGTCTTTGCGAACCATTTTGGTGGCTGGCGCGCGGCGCTCAAGATCTGCCTGGTGATGGGCATGGTTGAAATCTTCGGTTGCGTGTGGGCGGTCAAGCTCACTGGTATGAGCGCATGGATGGGCATGGCGGACTGGTCAATTCTGGCACCACCGATGATGCAGGGCTTCGCCTCCGTCGGACTGGTCTTTATGGCCGTCATCATCCTGATTGCTCTGGCTTATATGTTCTTCGCGGGCCGCACGCTGCGCGCTGAAGAAGATGCGGAAAAACAAACAGCAGAAGTTTCTGCTCATTAAGGAGTTTCGATTATGACCGTACGTATCCTGGCTGTCTGTGGCAATGGGCAAGGTAGCTCCATGATCATGAAGATGAAAGTGGACCAGTTTTTAACCCAGTCAAACATCGACCACACGGTGAACAGCTGCGCAGTGGGTGAATATAAAAGCGAGCTGAACGGCGCGGACATCATTATCGCCTCTACCCATATCGCCGGTGAAATCACCGTGACGGGCAATAAATATGTCGTGGGGGTACGCAACATGCTGTCGCCTGCGGATTTCGGTCCCAAGCTGCTGGAAGTGATCAAAGAACACTTCCCACAAGACGTGAAGTAAGGAAGTCCTATGAAACTACGAGATTCGCTGGCAGACAATCATTCCATCCTTTTACAGGCTGAGGCCAGCACCTGGCAGGAAGCGGTAAAGCTGAGCGTGGATTTGCTGGTCAAGGCTGACGTGGTCGAGCCGCGTTACTACCAGGCCATTCTTGATGGCGTGGCGCAGCACGGTCCTTACTTTGTCATTGCGCCAGGTCTGGCCATGCCGCATGGCCGGCCGGAAGAGGGCGTGAAGAAAACCGGCTTCGCGCTGGTGACGCTGAAAACACCGCTGGTCTTTAACCATGAAGATAACGACCCGGTTGACATCCTGATCACCATGGCGGCCGTTGATGCCAACACCCACCAGGAAGTGGGCATCATGCAGATCGTCAATCTGTTTGATGATGAAGCCAATTTTGACCGTTTACGCGCCTGCCGCACCGAGCAGGAAGTGCTGGATTTAATTGATACCGCCACTGCGGCGGCAGTCTAAGAGGAATTGAAAATGTCATTACCTATGTTGCAGGTTGCGCTCGATAACCAGACGTTGTCCCACGCATACGAAACGACCCGTCTGATCGCGGAAGAAGTCGACATCATCGAAGTGGGCACCATTCTGTGCGTCGGCGAGGGCGTTCGCGCCGTTCGTGACCTGAAAGCCCTTTATCCACATAAAATCGTGCTGGCGGATGCCAAAATTGCTGACGCAGGTAAAATTCTCTCCCGCATGTGCTTCGAAGCTAACGCCGACTGGGTCACCGTCATCTGCTGTGCGGATATCAACACCGCGAAAGGCGCGCTGGACGTGGCAAAAGAATTTAATGGCGACGTGCAGATCGAACTGACCGGTTTCTGGACCTGGGAGCAGGCGCAGGCGTGGCGCGACGCGGGCATTCAGCAGGTGGTGTATCACCGCAGCCGTGATGCTCAGGCCGCGGGTGTGGCGTGGAGCGATGCGGATATCAGCGCGATTAAACGTCTGGCGGATATGGGCTTTAAAGTGACCGTCACGGGCGGCCTGGCGCTGGAAGATCTGCCGCTGTTCAGGGGCATCCCGATTCACGTCTTTATTGCCGGTCGTAGCATTCGTGATGCGGCGTCTCCGGTGGAAGCTGCGCGTCAGTTCAAACGCTCTATCGCTCAGCTTTGGGGCTAAGGAGCGGGTATGTTGTCAAAACAGGTCCCGCTTGGCATCTATGAAAAGGCACTCCCCGCTGGGGAGTGCTGGCTGGAGCGGCTGCAGCTGGCAAAACAGCTGGGTTTCGATTTTGTCGAAATGTCAGTGGATGAGACGGACGAACGCCTCTCTCGCCTCGACTGGAGTCGCGAACAGCGTCTGGCACTGGTGAGCGCTATCGCTGAAACGGGTGTGCGCGTGCCTTCTATGTGCCTCAGCGCCCATCGTCGTTTTCCGCTTGGAAGTGAAGATGATGCCGTGCGTGCGCAGGGGCTGGAGATCATGCGTAAAGCCATTCGCTTTGCCCAGGATGTCGGTATCCGCGTGATCCAGCTGGCGGGCTATGACGTTTATTATCAGGAAGCCAACAATGAAACGCGCCGTCGTTTCCGTGACGGCCTGAAAGAGAGCGTTGAGATGGCAAGCCGCGCACAGGTCACGCTGGCGATGGAAATCATGGATTACCCCTTGATGAACTCCATCAGCAAGGCGCTGGGCTACGCGCACTATCTCAATAATCCATGGTTCCAGCTTTATCCCGATATCGGCAACCTTTCGGCATGGGATAACGACGTGCAGATGGAACTGCAGGCGGGCGTCGGGCATATCGTGGCGGTTCACGTCAAAGACACCCGCCGTGGCGTATTCAAAAATGTTCCGTTCGGCACCGGGGTGGTGGATTTCGAACGGTGCTTCCAGACGCTCAAACAGACAGGGTATTGCGGACCTTACCTGATTGAGATGTGGAGCGAGACGTCGGACGACCCGGCTGCGGAAGTGGCGAAGGCGCGGGACTGGGTGCGCGAACGTATGGCGCGGGCGGGGTTGCTGGAGGCTGAACATGCTTAAGCTTAAACAGCAGGTCTTTGAGGCTAACATGGATCTGCCACGCTATGGCCTGGTCACGTTCACCTGGGGCAACGTGAGCGCTATTGACCGCGAGCAGGGGCTGATCGTGATTAAGCCGAGCGGTGTGGCCTATGACACCATGAAAGCAGACGATATGGTGGTGGTGGATCTTGAAGGACGCGTCGTGGAGGGAAAATGGCGACCCTCTTCAGATACGGCCACGCATCTGGCGCTGTACCGGCGTTATCCGTCCCTTGGCGGTGTGGTACATACCCACTCCACGCACGCGACGGCCTGGGCACAGGCGGGGCTGCCCATCCCGGCGCTGGGCACGATCCACGCGGACTACTTCTTTGGCGACATTCCCTGCACGCGCGCATTAACGCAGACTGAAGTGGAAGGCGAATACGAGCTCAACACCGGTAAGGTCATCATCGAAACGTTGGGCGAAAGCGAACCGCTGCATACGCCGGGTATTGTGGTGTACCAGCACGGTCCGTTCTCCTGGGGAAAAGATGCCCACGACGCCGTCCATAATGCGGTCGTCATGGAGGAGGTGGCACGTATGGCGTGGATTGCCCGCGGCATCAACCCACAGCTTCAGGGCATTGATGACTACCTGATGAACAAGCATTTCATGCGCAAGCACGGCCCGAATGCCTACTACGGGCAGAAGTGAATAAGCGCTCTGGAATACCGAAAAACAGTTGTAACCGGTGGTATTCCGGAGCCATTCATAAAAAAAAGCCCCCGGGCAGGGGGCAACGTAAACTATGGCTATGTTCTCGTTGTTGGCTTTCCTGGTGCTAGCGTTAAAGCGTTATCGGTAAATATCTGCACTGGCGTGCATATTGCCGTTGCTGCCGGGCTCACGGGTTAATATCACGTGGTAATAGGTTGCGCCCTGCGCATCGGTTTCTTCGTTTAGTGCCTGATCTGCTTCACTTTCCGTGGCGAAATTATGATTGATGTAAATTACGCCCAAGCTTTGCACATCATCCATGTTCCTGGCCTGTCGGCTGTCTATTTTGATGGCTGCCATCGCGTTTGCACTGAGCAAAAGCGCCGCCATAATGGCTAATGCGATTTTTTTCATGATATGCGCTCCACGACTGCGTGCTGTGAGAGGGGGATGCTCCTTCTTGAATTCAGGTGATCTCTGATTAAAGTGTAATCACTCATCCGGCGAGGATGCGTGACCATTTCTGATGCAGTTGTTCAAAAAAACAACGCTTCCTGATGCGATTAATTTTAAATCACCCACTTAGACCCGCTTCGCGCTTTGTGCGAATTATTTATGCAATCAGCTTGAGTTTCCTGGGGCGCGCAAGTATTATGACGCGTCAATTTTTCAGCCGACCTTTAACACGTTCCTTGCCTCCCCGGGCCTCGGCTGACCCAGACAGGAGGCTGAATAATCCGTAAGGAGCAATTCGATGCGTCATTACGAAATCGTTTTTATGGTCCATCCTGACCAGAGCGAACAGGTTCCGGGTATGATCGAGCGTTACTCTGCTGCCATCACTGGTGCAGAAGGTACGATCCACCGTCTGGAAGACTGGGGCCGCCGTCAGCTGGCTTACCCGATCAACAAACTGCACAAAGCACACTACGTTCTGATGAACGTTGAAGCGCCGCAGGAAGTGATCGATGAGCTGGAAACTACCTTCCGCTTCAACGATGCCGTTATCCGCAGCATGGTTATGCGTACCAAAAACGCAGTTACCGAAGCATCTCCGATGGTTAAAGCGAAAGACGAGCGCCGTGAGCGTCGCGATGATTTCGCAAACGAAACCGCAGATGATTCTGATGCTGGGGATTCTGAAGAGTAATTTCTGATGACCAACCGTCTGGCGTTGTCCGGCATCGTATGCAGGGCTCCCCTTCGAAAGGTCAGTCCATCAGGAATTCCGCATTGCCAGTTCGTGCTTGAGCATCGTTCTGTGCAAGAGGAAGCCGGGTTTCACCGGCAGGCGTGGTGCCAAATGCCCGTTATCATTAGCGGACACGAAAACCAGGCCATTACTCACAGTTTAACGGTCGGTAGCGCAGTAATCGTTCAGGGGTTCATCTCTTGCCACAAGGCAAAGAACGGCCTGAGCAAAATGGTTCTGCATGCCGAGCAGATTGATTTGATAGATTCTGGAGACTAGCCATATGGCACGTTATTTCCGTCGTCGCAAGTTCTGCCGTTTCACCGCGGAAGGCGTTCAAGAGATCGACTATAAAGATATCGCAACGCTGAAAAACTACATCACCGAAAGCGGTAAGATTGTCCCAAGCCGTATCACCGGTACTCGTGCAAAATACCAGCGTCAGCTGGCTCGCGCTATCAAACGCGCTCGCTACCTGTCCCTGCTGCCGTACACTGATCGTCATCAGTAATCGGGCACGGTCCATTAATACGACTTTAAGAGGATAAGGTAATGCAAGTTATTCTGCTTGATAAAGTAGCAAACCTGGGCAGCCTGGGTGATCAGGTAAACGTTAAAGCGGGCTACGCTCGTAACTTCCTGGTTCCACAGGGTAAAGCTGTTCCTGCTACCAAGAAAAACGTAGAGTTTTTCGAAGCACGTCGCGCTGAACTGGAAGCCAAACTGGCTGACGTTCTGGCGGCTGCTAATGCTCGCGCTGAGTCAATCAACGCACTGGGCACTGTTACCATCGCTTCCAAAGCTGGCGACGAAGGTAAACTGTTCGGTTCCATCGGTACCCGCGATATCGCTGATGCAGTTTCTGCAGCAGGCGTTAAAGTGGCTAAGAGCGAAGTTCGTCTGCCGAACGGCGTTCTGCGTACCACTGGTGAGCACGAAGTTGACTTCCAGGTTCACAGCGAAGTGTTCGCTAAACTGGTTGTTAACGTTGTAGCTGAGTAATTTTTTACTCTGCTCACGTTGAAACGCCGGCCTTGTGCCGGCGTTTTGCTTTTTACAGAACCGGGTTTTTAACGCGCCCTGATAAAACTGCCGTCAGGCTGGCGGGTAAACAGCACCTGTTGACCATTGCCTGTATCAATCGTTAAGCCTGTCACCACACCGCTGGCATTCTGGCGAATCTGCACCATCTGACCATTCTGCAAGTTACTGAGCGGTTTACCCGCACCTTCCACTTTTGCCATGGCATATACGTCGGTCGGCGGCAGGTTATGGTCGCGGAACAGCTGTGCCAGGGTTTTGCCCGGCTCTATGCGATAGGAACGCCACTGTTGCTCAATGCCGGTGGGCTGCTGCGTCTGTGGCTGTGGCTCAGCAGTGGCCTGCTCCTGCGGCTGTTCATCCTGAATGGGCTCTGGCTCAACCGGCGCGACCTGACCCGGATCGTTAGACGGGGCGACGAGCTGCGTCTGCATCGGCTGTGCATCAGGCTGCGGTCGCGTTTGCGACTGAATGTCCAGTTGGGCATTGCGGGTGACGGGGGCGGTATCGACATCATCGCCCCCGGAAGGAAGCAGGAAGCCCACGATCACCATCAGCGCGCCAATGATGATCCCTCTGCGATGCAAAGGAGGCAGCGGGTCCATGATGCGAAAATTGTCCGGCGCCTGCCAGATTTTCGCCAGGGTAGGTTTCAGTTCAAATCGCCCGGGCATGGCACTCCTCCTGCTCCGCGTATTTTTTATCCTGTGCTCCGAAGTATAGTTTGCTAACTGCCTGAACGGCGTAGCAAACCCGACATCCGTGACATCAGTTCGGGATTAATCCTGGTTATCTCTATTGTTTCTGTTTCGTCGTGGTTTGTCACCTTAACTTCAGACAAAGTTTTACCCATAAGGGCATGGCTGATATGCTGCCCGCTACTTTAAATGTGATGGAAGGAAAACCCATGACCACCCCGACTTTTGACACTATCGAAGCGCAGGCAAGTTACGGTATCGGCTTGCAGGTAGGACAGCAACTGAGCGAATCCGGCCTGGAAGGTCTGTTACCAGAAGCGCTGGTGGCGGGTATCGCTGACGCGCTGGAAGGCAAACAGCCTGCCGTTCCGGTTGACGTTGTACACCGCGCGCTGCGTGAAATCCACGAACGCGCTGACGCCGTGCGTCGTGCACGCTTTGAAGAGATGGCAGCCGAAGGCGTGAAATATCTGGAAGAGAACCGTGAGCGTGAAGGCGTGAGCAGCACCGAGTCCGGTCTGCAGTTCCGCGTGATCAACCAGGGTGATGGCGCAATCCCGGCGCGTACCGACCACGTTCGCGTACACTACACCGGTAAGCTTATCGACGGTACCGTCTTCGACAGCTCCGTGGCACGTGGCGAACCAGCTGAATTCCCGGTTAATGGCGTTATCGCGGGTTGGATCGAAGCGCTGACCCTGATGCCAGTGGGCTCCAAATGGGAACTGACTATCCCGCATAACCTGGCTTACGGCGAACGTGGTGCTGGCGCATCCATTCCGCCATTCAGCACCCTGGTGTTTGAAGTCGAGCTGCTGGAAATTCTGTAATCGAATTTTCTTATTTCCTCTTCCCGGTTGGGGAGAGGAAAATAGTGTTAAAACCTATAGTTACGATGCAATCAACATTTTATCTTGCAAACGAAACAGTTGCGTGTATTTTTGTGAGCTGTTTCGCGCTGTATGAGTGATATGACACTCACTTTCAACATATTATTAACATAATATCTAAATCATAGTATTCATCCCGCCGATTCTTACCTAATATCGATTAGCCCTTACAAGGGAACGTCATCCTTTGACGTATTTAAAGGCCAGAAGAGCCTTAACAACACAGACAGGCATAAACAGGAAAATATCAAATGGTAGATCAGGTCAAAGTCGTCGCCGACGAAGAGGCGTCGTCTGAACAGTCGCTACGGCGCAATCTTACAAACCGTCATATTCAGCTCATTGCCATTGGGGGTGCCATCGGTACCGGGCTGTTTATGGGGTCAGGCAAAACCATCAGTCTGGCCGGGCCGTCAATCATATTCGTTTATATGATTATCGGATTTATGCTGTTCTTCGTGATGCGTGCAATGGGGGAATTGCTGCTCTCGAACCTCGAATACAAATCCTTCAGCGACTTTGCTTCAGACCTGCTCGGGCCATGGGCGGGCTATTTCACCGGCTGGACCTACTGGTTCTGCTGGGTTGTGACCGGTATGGCGGATGTCGTGGCGATTACGGCTTACGCACAGTTCTGGTTCCCCGGGCTGTCGGACTGGGTGGCTTCGCTGGCGGTCATTGTTCTGCTTCTGAGCCTGAACCTCGCCACCGTTAAAATGTTCGGTGAGATGGAGTTCTGGTTCGCGATGATTAAAATCGTGGCGATTGTCGGGCTCATCGTTGTTGGGCTGGTGATGGTCCTCACCCACTTCCAGTCGCCAACGGGCGTTCAGGCCTCGTTTACCCATCTGTGGAATGACGGTGGCTGGTTCCCGAAAGGCATTAGCGGCTTCTTTGCCGGCTTCCAGATTGCGGTGTTTGCTTTCGTGGGGATTGAGCTGGTGGGAACCACGGCAGCGGAGACCAAAGATCCCGAGAAGTCTCTCCCGCGCGCTATTAACTCCATTCCGGTTCGTATCATCATGTTCTACGTCTTCGCGCTGGTCATTATTATGTCCGTGACGCCGTGGAGTTCCGTGGTGCCAACCAAGAGCCCGTTCGTTGAACTGTTCGTGCTGGTAGGTCTGCCTGCTGCCGCGAGCCTGATTAACTTCGTGGTGCTGACCTCTGCGGCTTCGTCTGCCAACAGCGGCGTGTTCTCGACAAGCCGTATGCTGTTTGGTCTGGCGCAGGAAGGCGTGGCGCCGAGCGCGTTCGCCAAGCTGTCTAAGCGTGCGGTACCGGCGAAAGGGTTGACCTTCTCCTGCATGTGTCTGCTGGGTGGTGTGGTGATGCTCTACGTGAACCCAAGCGTGATTGGCGCGTTCACCATGATTACCACGGTCTCTGCGATCCTGTTTATGTTCGTCTGGACCATCATCCTGTGTTCATACCTGGTGTACCGCAAGCAGCGTCCACACCTGCATGAGAAATCGATCTACAAGATGCCGCTGGGCAAGCTCATGTGCTGGGTGTGCATGGCGTTCTTCGTATTCGTGCTGGTTCTGCTGACGCTGGAAGATGATACCCGTCAGGCGCTGATCGTCACGCCGCTGTGGTTTATCGCGCTGGGGCTGGGCTGGGTGTTTATCGGTAAGAAACGTATGGCAGGCGTGCGTTAAGCATGTTGCCGGGTGGCGCTAGCGCTTACCCGGCCTACGTTCCAGGATGTTGTAGGCCCGGTAAGCGCTAGCGCCACCGGGCTTTTTTATTCCCCGGATAACGCACGCGGGAACAGAACGTTATTCTCAAGACTGATGTGTTCCATCAGGTCGTCGATCGTTTCGTTAATGCCGTTGTACATCGCTTTCCACGTTGTGCACGCTTCTGGCGGCGGTGTGACGTTGTTGGTGGTGTGTTTGATCACTTCCAGCAGCTCGCCGGCGTCATCATGTTCGCTTTCCATCACGCTGATGGGCCCCATCGCCTGGCTTCCCATTCCCTGTTTTATCATCGGGAAGAGGATCTGCTCTTCTTTCATCATGTGGCTGGAAAGTTCTTCGTGCAGCAGGGTCAGGTACTTTGCCAGACCGCGCGGTACGGAAGGTTTGTCGGCATGAACGCGCTCAACTTTGGTTGCCTGCAGGATCAGCTCCGGCAGCTGTTCACGGTGACGGTCATGGTAACGCACGATGATATGGTCGATGATTTCCGCGAGCGGGGCGGCTCGCCAGTCTTTATCGACAGGTTGCTGGGCCAGCTGCGCCAGCTCTGCTTCAATCACCTCAACGTCCAGCTCCTTGCGTGAAGCCGCACGCGACAGGGTTTGCTTACCGCCGCAGCAGTAGTCCATATCGTATTTACGGAACAGCGCAGAAGCGCGAGGAATGGAGAGCGCCAGCTCGCCGAGGGGTTGGTCGCGAAAGGCCATATCAGTTACCTCGTCATTAATAATATAAGATGCATATTAAATGCATCTTTAAGTTGGCGCTATAACCCTTTAGAGGCAAGGGTAAAAATGAGATGCAGATCACAAAAAATCACCACTTTTAACTCCCTGAATGGGCTCAGGAAAATGGTTTAGAAACTTTTTAAATGTGTAGAAACAGTAAACAACTCGCCGCGCCTGCCGATATATCCACGTCAGACAAACCTGCATATAACAAAGGCAAAGCATGTTTAAACGTATAAAAGTCATTACCCTTCTTATTTCGGTGCTGCTTGTGCTCGGCATCATGCAAGTGATTTCCGCCGGTATCTTTATCAACGCGCTGAATAACGATAAAGACAACTTCACCGTGTCGCAGCTCTCCAGCAAGAATGTGGCGGAGTTTACCGATGCGTGGATCAGTCTGAACCAGGCACGCGTCACCCTGAACCGCGGGATGCTGCGTCTGCAAAGCAGCATGGCCTCTCAAATTAACGGTGGTCAGCTGAATGAGCTGGTGACCACAGCGAAAAACCTGCTGACTGAAGCCCAGGTTCATTACGATAAATACTATGCCTTGCCGAATACGCCTGGCCTGGATGAGAACCTGACTAACCAACTCGAAGAACAGTACCGCATATACTCTTCTACGCTGACGCAAATGAACGTTCTGCTGAGCCAGGGCAATCTGGAAGATATGTTTAAGCAGAATGCCGAACAAAAACAAAACGCGATGCAGACGGTTTATCGTGAATGGCGTGAAGCGCAGGCCGCGCTCACCGATAAGGGCATTCAGGATAATGAAAGTGATTACAAGCACATCCTGTGGATCCTTTCTGCGGTCATGCTGCTGGTGATCGTGGTGATTATCTCCAGCTGGATTGCAATGCGTCGCGTGCTGCTGCTGCCTCTGGAAGAGGTGATTAACCATATCCGCGCCATTGCGGCAGGGGATTTGACCCAGCCGATTCAGGCAGACGGTAAAAATGAAATGGCGATCCTGGCGCGCAACGTGCAGGAAATGCAAACCTCGCTGGCGAACACCGTGGGCGTGGTGCGGGAAGGTGCAGATACCATTTACACCGGTGCAGGCGAAATTTCTGCTGGCAGCAACGATCTCTCTTCCCGTACCGAGCAGCAGGCCGCTTCTCTGGAAGAGACGGCAGCCAGCATGGAACAGCTGACGGCAACCGTGAAGCAGAACGCCGATAACGCGCGTCAGGCTTCGCGTCTGGCGCTGGATGCCTCCTCAACCGCGAAGAAGGGCGGGAATGTGGTTGAAGGCGTCGTGCGTACGATGGACGAGATCGCCACCAGTTCCAGCAAAATCGCGCAAATTACTAACGTGATCGACGGGATTGCCTTCCAGACTAATATCCTGGCGCTGAACGCGGCGGTGGAAGCGGCGCGTGCAGGCGAACAAGGTCGTGGTTTTGCGGTTGTGGCCGGTGAAGTGCGTACCCTTGCTCAGCGCAGCGCCCAGGCGGCGAAAGAGATCAAAGCGCTGATCGACGATTCCGGTGAACGCGTGAACGCTGGCTCGCAGCTGGTTAACGAAGCCGGTGCCACGATGGCAGAGATCGTTAATGCGGTCACCCGCGTTACCGACATCATGGGCGAGATTGCCTCGGCCTCTGACGAGCAAAGCCGCGGTATCGACCAGGTAGGCCAGGCGGTCGCCGAGATGGACCGCGTGACCCAGCAGAACGCCTCGCTGGTAGAGGAGTCTGCGGCGGCGGCGGCGGCGCTGGAAGATCAGGCTGCACGCCTGAACGAAGCGGTAGCGGTGTTCAAAATCACCCGCAACCAGGCGGTTAAAGCGGCGCCGGTGAAAACCTATGTGCCAAAAGCGCAGCCTGTTGCGGCGGCGTCTGAAGGGAACTGGGAAACGTTTTAAGGGCTTGCCCGGTGGCGGCTTCGCCTTACCGGGCCTACGGTTTTGTAGGCCCTGCAAGCGCAGCGCCGCTGGGCAATGCTCACATCTCTGACGCCGGAACGACTCTCGGTTTTTCCGGCTTCGCTCTTACCGCCATCACCACCCCCACCACCAGCAACGCGATCCCGCAGGCCGTTAACAGCGGCGGCACGCTCTGGCGCATCAGGAAGGTGTAAAGCAGGCCGGCCAGGGTTTCGAAGACAATCAGCGGCCCTAAGATCACCGTCGGCAGCTTCTGGCTGGCAATGTTCCAGCACAGCGCACCCACCCATGAACACAGCACCGCAATCGCCACCATCAGGCCAATAAAGACCCACGGCCTTGGCCCGAAGGGCTGGGAGAAGTCCGGCTGCTGATGGCCTAACCAGATGCACGCCCCGACATATCCCACCAGTGAGACGGGCAGCGTGACCAGCGCCTGGGCCGTCGCCCACATCATCGGGTGCTTGTCCGGGTTCTCCCGTAGCCAGCGAGCATTGCGCAGGGCATACCAGGCCCAGCACGCTACGGAAATGAAAGCCAGCACAATGCCAGAACCGTAACGCCACAGGTCAACATCCGCCTGCCCATGACGCAGCTCGGCAATATTGACGCATACCAGACCCACGGCGGTGCAGATCAGCGCCGGCGCCATTTTTGACCACGCCAGCTTGCCATCGCGGTGGCTGTAGAGCAGGTTAGCAAAGACGGGGATGACGACCGGCAGCGTGCCGATAATCATGGTAGATACCGGCGCACCGGTACGCTGAATGGCACTCGCGAGGCAAACGTAGTAGATAAGATTGCCCATCATGGTCAGCGCCAGCGCGGTGCCCCAGTCCTGACGGCTAAGCTGACGCAGGCGCGCGCGTCCCAGCCACGCCAGGGGCAGGGCAATCAGCCCCAGCGCCAGATAACGTCCGGTCGACTGCAGTATTGCCGGATACTCGGGCACGATCAGCGGGCCGACAAATATCAGTCCCCACATCATCCCGGCCAGCAGGGCATACAACACACCACTAATCATTTTTCCATCCACATTGATTCACGTTGCGCTCAGTCTAGGCGGGGGAAAGGGGCGCGTATTGTATGAGATTGCGCATTAGCGCCGGGTGACCTGTTTCTGGTAGCGCACGGGGGTAATGCCGTAGCGGCGGGTAAACGCGCGGGTTAAATGTGACTGGTCGGTCAGCCCGGTAGCGGCGGCGACCTCGGCTGCGGGCATGCCGTGCGTGAGGAACGCTTTTGCTCGCCACAGGCGGATGGCCATTAGCATCTGATGCGGCGTCACGTGAAAATGGGCTTTGAACTGGCGCTGGAAATGGTATGGGCTCAGCGAGACGACGCTTGCCAGCTCGTCCAGCGTCAGGGCGTGCATATAGTTATCGTGCAGATACTCGCGTACCCGTTCGAACCGGTGCGCACCTTCGTGAATGACCGGCGCGTGGCGGGCTAACGGCTGGAAGGTCTCAATCAGATCCAGCAGCAGCCCTTTTTGCGCCAGCGGATCGTCCGTGTGCCACAAACCATAAATAAGCCTGCCGATTTGCTGCGAGCGCAGCGGGTCATAACGGGTCACATCGCTAAACCACCAGTGCCGGAGGCCGGTCACCTCTTCCAGCAGGTCGGGTTCGATATAAACCATCCGGTAGCGCCAGCCGTCTTCGGTGGCGGATTCGCCGGTATGGATCTCGTCCGGGTTCATGGTCACGACGGATTTTTCAGGCGCGAGATGCTGGGTGCCGCGATAGCGAAAGCGTTCGGCACCGGTTTCGATGGTGCCGATACCGAAGGCTTCATGAGTGTGAGGCTCAAAGGCATAGCGGGAAATATGCGCGTGATAGAGTTCGATGCCCGGCACCTGCGCCAGATGGCGAAAGCGCGCGCTGTCTCTCTCATCAATGAACTGTTCCGGTACGCCTTGCACGGTGAGCCTCCTCATGGGTCATCTCTTCATTATCAAAGATGACCCGAGGGGATGCCACAAAAAATAACCAGTTCTTAACAATTACAGGATGGCTTTGACGCTTTCCGCCAGCGTTGTGGTCGGGCGGCCGATCAGCTTGCTCAGGGTACGGCTGTCGTCGAACAGGCCGCCTTTCGAGGCCCCCACGTCGGAGTCTGCCAGCATATCTGCCAGCCCTGCAGGCAGGCCAACGCCCTTCAGCGCGGCGGCAAAATCCGCTTCACTGAGATTCTGATAGGTTACCGGCTTCCCGCTCTGTTTACTGAGTTCAGCCGCCAGTTCGCTCAGCGTCCAGCCGTGGTCGCCCGCCAGTTCGTAGATCTTGCCCGCATGGCCCTCTTCAGCGATCACTTTGGCGGCCGCCGCGGCATAGTCTGCGCGCGTGGCAGAAGCAATTTTGCCTTCACCTGCCGCACCAATAAAGACGCCATGTTCCAGCGCAGGCGGCGCGCTCGCCAGATAGTTTTCGGTATACCAGCCGTTGCGCAGCAGGGCATAAGGAATGCCGGACGCCGCCAGCGCGTTTTCCGTGTCAACATGCTCAACGTGCAGGCCCAGCGGAGAGGTGTCCGCATGCAGCAGGCTGGTGTAGGCGATAAATTTCACGCCGGCGGCTTTGGCGGCGTTAATCACGTTCTGGTGCTGGGTCGCGCGCTGGCCGACTTCGCTGGAAGAGATAAGCAGCAGTTTATCCACGCCGCTCAGCGCGGCAGTGAAGGCGGCTTCGTCCGTGTAGTCTGCCTGACGAACCACAATGCCCTGCTGGCTTAATGCTTCAGCTTTAGCCGGGTTACGTACGATGGCCACAATCTGGTTGGCCGGTACGGTTTTTAACAGCTGTTCGATAACGAGATGGCCAAGCTGGCCGGTAGCGCCGGTAATTGCGATCATGATGAATCTCCTTCGTGTTTGTCTGGTGTTGTGGCACACTAGCACCATAGCTAACTTTTAGTAAGTACGTACAAAAAGGTAAGTATGAAAACATCGATTCCGACGCTCAGCGAACAAATGCGCGATGGCAATCTCTTCGCGGAACAGTGTCCTTCACGGGAGGTCCTCAAACACGTGACCAGCCGCTGGGGAGTACTGATTTTGCTGGCCCTGCGAGAGGGAACGCACCGCTTTAGCGATCTGCGCCGTAAAATGGGTGGGGTAAGCGAAAAGATGCTGTCCCAGTCACTTCAGGCGCTGGAGCTGGATGGGTTTGTCGATCGCGTATCGTATCCGGTTGTGCCACCGCACGTAGAGTATAGCCTGACGTCGTTGGGTATTGAGGTCAGCGAGAAAGTCGCCGCGCTGGCGGACTGGATTGAGGTGAATACGCCAAAAGTGATGGCGAATCGGGACGATCGCGCGGCGTAAAAGCCGGGTAAGCGAAGCGCCACCCGGCACAATCACCGCTACTTGCTCAAATCCACCTGATAAATCGCGAACCCGATATCATCTGTCGCCACCTTTTTCATCGGATACTGCGCCTTATCCTTAATAAACGCGGCTGCCTTATCGGACGGTGACGTTTCAACGCGGATGTCCAGCGGCGTATCGCTGTGGATCGGTGCCAGACGCCAGTTGTTATCCACTGCTGGGTGAATTTCCCCCGCCTTTTTCGATTCGGCGCTGATCCAGGCTGCCAGCACCGAGCGGTTTTCATCCGGTGAGGCAAAGGCGATGTGGCTGTCTCCGGTACCGGCAAACTTACCGCCGTAGGCGCGATAGTTATTGGTCACGACCAGGAAGGTGGCACTCGGGTCGATCGCTTTGCCGTTGAAGGTCAGGTTTTTGATGCGCTCCGCCTGCGGGTTAATCGTCTGACACTCGCCGTCATATTTCGCCGGCTGGGTGACGTCAATCTGGTAATTCACGCCGTCGATCACGTCGAAGTTGTAGGTGCGGAATCCGTCCCAGTTAATCAGCGACTGCGGCTTACTGCTGCGCGGGTCAATCTGGTTAAACTGTCCGGCAGAGCACTCCAGCCACTCTTTTACCTCCTGTCCGGTCGCTTTTACCACCACCAGCGTGTTCGGGTAGAGGTAAAGGTCTGCGGCGTTACGGAAGGTCAGCTGACCCTTTTCGACTTCTACATAGCTTGCCGGGTCATTCTTGCGCCCACCTACCTTAAATGGCGCAGCGGCTGAAAGCACCGGCAGTTTTGCCAGATCCGGATCGCCCTGAACAAAGTGTTCGGCATAGGCTTTCTGCGCCATGTTGACGACCTGGACGGTCGGATCGTCCTGAACCAGCGCCAGGAAGCTGTACATGTTGTCGGCGGATTTGCCGATCGGTTTGCTGACGAATTCGCGCGTGGCGTTGTGATCGTGCTTCAGCACGTCGACCAGTTTTTTATCTTCCGCCGCCAGTGATTTTTTAGCCGCAGCGTCGTAAATCGGGCGCGCTTCGGCTTTTGACTGGGTGACCTTCCAGCTGCCGCCGTCGTTATTCAGCACCAGATCCACCACGCCAAGATGGTCGCCCCACATGCCCGGCATCACCGACGGCACGCCGTTTAGCGTCCCTTTTTCGATGTCCGCCCCTTTGATGCTGGCAAAATCTTTGCCCGGGAAGACCGCGTGAGCGTGGCCAAACAGGATCGCGTCAACGCCCGGGACTTCACTCAGGTAGTAAACGGAGTTTTCGGCCATGGCCTGGTATGGATCGGCAGAGAGGCCGGAATGGGCGACGACGACAACCAGATCCGCTCCTTTCTCACGCATTTCCGGCTCGTATTTACGCGCCGTCTCGGTAATGTCGTTAACGGTGACTTTGCCGCTGAGGTTCGCCTTATCCCACGTCATGATTTGCGGCGGTACAAAACCGATGTAGCCGATTTTCAGCGTCTGCTTTTTACCGTCCTGGTCAACCACCTCTGTCTTCTTAATCAGGTAAGGCGTAAAGAGCGGTTTTTGGGTCTTAACGTCGATGATATTGGCGTTAACGTACGGGAATATGGCGCCTGCCAGCGCGTCATGCAGATACTTCAGACCGTAGTTGAATTCGTGGTTGCCGAGGTTGCCAACGGTATAGTCCAGCGTGTTCATCGCTTTATAAACAGGGTGGATCTCGCCTTTTTTCAGTCCTTTCGCCGCGATGTAATCGCCGAGCGGGCTACCCTGAATAAGATCGCCGTTGTCGACCAGCACGCTATTTTTCACTTCACCGCGCGCGGCGTTGATCAAACTTGCCGTACGTACCAGTCCGAATTTTTCCGTAGGGGTATCTTTGTAGTAATCGAAGTCCATCATGTTGCTGTGCAGATCGGTCGTTTCCAGAATACGCAGATCGACCGTCGCCGCCTGTACGCTCGCTGCAATCAGCGTCGCCAGGAGCGTTGCGCTAAACTTAATCATCAGAGGAGTCCTTTTTTCGATCCAGGCCACAAAAGAGTATGTATCTATAACGTGTTGCTTACAGAAATGTGAATCCTGACAGAAAAAAGCAACCTGAAACCGGAATTGCTTCACAGATAGCGGAATTGTTCACATTACGATATAACTAAAACAAAGAGTTAACCTCACTGCGTTAACAAAGAGGTGGAAAATGCTAGATAAAATTTGTCAGCTCGCACGGGATGCGGGCGATGCCATCATGCAGGTCTATGACGGTAATAAACCCATGGAGGTTGTCAGCAAAGCAGACGACTCTCCGGTCACGGCGGCAGATATCGCGGCGCATAAGGTGATCCTGCAAGGGTTACAGGCCTTAACGCCGGACATTCCTGTTTTGTCTGAAGAAGCGCCGCAAAGCTGGGACGAGCGCCAGCACTGGCAGCGTTACTGGCTGGTCGATCCGCTGGACGGGACAAAAGAGTTCATCAAGCGTAACGGTGAATTCACCGTCAATATTGCCCTGATTGAGAAAGGCAAAGCGGTGCTGGGCGTGGTCTACGCGCCGGTGATGAACGTGATGTACAGCGCCGCAGAAGGGAAGGCCTGGAAGGAAGAGTGCGGCGTGCGTAAGCAGATCCAGGTGCGCGATGCACGTCCACCGCTGGTGGTGATTAGCCGCTCGCACAGCGACAGCGAGCTGCAGGAGTATCTGCAACAGCTGGGTGAACACCAGACCACCTCGATTGGCTCATCGCTGAAATTCTGCCTGGTGGCGGAAGGCCAGGCGCAGCTGTACCCTCGTTTTGGGCCAACCAACGTCTGGGATACCGCCGCCGGGCATGCCGTTGCCGCGGCCGCCGGGGCACATGTTCATGACTGGCAGGGTAAACCGCTGGACTACACTCCGCGCGAATCGTTCCTCAACCCCGGCTTCCGCGTCTCTATTTATTGAGCCAGCAGCTTATGCAGCAGGTCGACAACCTGCTGCACCTCTTCCTGGGTTAACGCACCGTCTTTCACCCACTGTACGCGACCCTCTTTATCCAGCACGATAATCGCGGAGCTCTCTTCCTCCAGCTGCCAGGCTTTACGCGTCACGCCGTTGCTGTCGACAATAAATTGCGACCACGGGTAGAGTTGTTTATTGCTCTCAAGGCTTGAGCGCACAAACATCCCGGAGCCAGGAATGGCGTCATCGGTATTAACAATGGTGGTCGTCTGGTAGCGGTCATGAGGGAATTTTGCGGCCTTGATCGCTTCCACCAGGTTGGCATTTTTCTCTTTTGCGGATGTACGACCGGCAATATGTTGTACAACTCTCACTTTGCCTGCGAGCTGCGCGCTATTCCAGGGTTTGTAGCTAAACTTATCATTGTCGAGAATCAATTCTCCCCGGTCAGCAATGCCGACTGGCGGTACACGTTGTCCTTTTTCAATACTGTGAGCGCAAGCCCACAGAGGCAGCAGCAGGCAGGCTGCCGCAAGGATATTACGTAGGGTCATGGCGTTTCCTTATTGTTTGCAGGTGATCCGACCACTTGGTCATACGCTTTTAATGATAAGTGCGATCAATGTGGTTTTCCCGCAATCCCGATGCCAGTTTGCGGGTCAACGCACATATCCATGAAAAAACGACGGCTTATACTGCCCTTAGTGATGGTTTGCAAAGATTATTCTGAATAATTGTAATCAAACGGTAAATAAACTTATGCATACTGGGTAACAACGTAGTTCTGGTCTATAGTCATTGGGCATTAAAATTTGCGCTCAGGACAGTCGGGCCGATTGTGGCACCGCAAGAGCGTATGATTCGCAGGAGATACAAGAATGAAAATTTTCCAACGCTACAACCCGCTTCAGGTGGCGAAGTACGTGAAGATCCTGTTCCGTGGACGGTTGTATATCAAGGATGTTGGCGCTTTTGAGTTTGATAAGGGCAAGATCCTTGTCCCAAAAGTGAAGGACAAACAGCACCTGTCTGTGATGTCCGAAGTCAACCGTCAGGTTATGCGTCTGCAAACTGAGATGGCTTAACCAACGTGCTATGCAGTAGTTAAAAAGACGGCTCCCGATGGGAGCCGTTGATGTTTGTGGGGGCAGGAACCTTACGCCGACACCTTCTCTTCCGCATCCGGCAGCTTCGGCACCAGGACGGTCGGTTTGTTGTCTATACGCGTCACCAGCAGCTGGTCGATGCGGTAGTTATCAATATCCACCACCTCAAACTTGTAGCCGGAGAACTTCACCGAGTCGGTACGTTTCGGGATTTTACGCAGCATAAACATCATAAAGCCGCCAATGGTTTCGTAATTACCGGACTGCGGGAACTCGTCGATATCCAGCACGCGCATCACGTCTTCTATCGGCGTACCGCCATCAATCAGCCATGAATTCTCGTCACGCTGAACAATCTGCTCTTCCAGCCCCTGACCAACGAGATCGCCCATCAGCGTGGTCATCACGTCGTTGAGGGTGATAATACCCACCACCAGCGCGTATTCGTTCATGATAACCGCGAAATCTTCCCCGGCGGTTTTGAAACTTTCCAGCGCTTCTGAGAGCGTCAGGGTGTCCGGCACAATCAGGGTATTACGGATCTGTACGCCGCTGTTGAGCGCCAGGCTTTGGTTAGCCAGTACGCGGTTCAGCAGGTCTTTGGAGTCGACGTAACCGATGATATGGTCGATATCCTCATTACAGACCAGGAACTTAGAGTGCGGATGCTCCGCCACTTTGTTCTTCAGGCTCTGCTCGTCTTCGTGTAAATCGAACCAGATAATGTTCTCACGGCCCGTCATGGAAGAGGGCACCGTACGGGATTCCAGTTCGAATACGTTCTCAATCAGCTCGTGTTCTTGCTTACGCAGTACCCCGGCCAGCGCGCCGGCCTCCACGACCGCATAAATGTCGTCAGACGTGATGTCGTCTTTACGCACCATTGGCAGCTTGAAGATGCGGAAAATCACGTTTGCCAGACCGTTGAAGAACCACACCAGCGGACGAAACACGTACAGACAGAAGCGCATCGGGTTGATGATACGCAAAGCTACAGCTTCTGGCGCAATCATACCGATGCGTTTCGGGGTCAGGTCAGCGAAGAGGATGAACAGCCCGGTCACCAGCGAGAAGGAGAGAATAAAGCTCAGCTGTTCGGCCAGTTCAACGGACATGTACTTAACAAAGAGGCTATAAAACGCCGGGGAAAACGCCGCATCGCCCACGATACCGCCGAGAATGGCGACCGCGTTCAGGCCAATCTGCACCACGGTGAAGAACATACCGGGGTTTTCCTGCATTTTGAGAATGCGTGAGGCGTTGATGTTGCCTTCGTCAGCAAGCAGCTTCAGTTTGATTTTACGGGACGCGGCCAGCGAGATCTCAGATATCGAGAAAAATGCACTGACGGCAATAAGACAAAGTATTACTAAAATACTGTTTAACATAGTTTATCCGGCTTCTCGCCAGATCCTCAGAAGGGGAGTTGATACCATTTGTGTGAAGACACATTGAACGTCAGCTCGTAGCGTTGAGCCGATTATTTCAGCGGTAGTATAGCGTAAAGAGATGTAAATCTGCCAGAGGTCACATTTTGGTGTTGATGCCCCGATTAGTGTGGTCTTTGGAATTTTCTGGGGAACTTCTACGGATAAGCCTACGACTGGATAAAACTGGGCTCAGTGACGTGCCATAAAGCCTACAGGAGCCTTTATAAGACACTCTCAACTATTGGGAAAATCCATGAGGAGCAGGGCAAAACAATCATTTTTTTTCAAGAGGATGCGGTTATAAAATGCGCAGATCGTTACCAAATGGAGTTGGTTATGAGTTTTAGCTTACCGGGATTTAACTTGTTCTACCTATCAAGGGATAACCTTGAACCAGAAAAGTATGAATTGATAACTCGCCCTTCTGTCACATGGGATTACATCAGCCAGGAGTATGAGTTTGATGACAGATATCGCGATCATTATCACGTTGAAGGGCTCAGGCCACGACCATCATATTCGCGTAGCTACGCTTATCAGAACAATCATTCTAATGGATTCAACACAGAAAGACGGCTGAGATACCTGGTCTTCAGAGGTGAAGTTGTGATGTTAAACCGTTACGGTTCCCCTGGAGAGCTTTTCTATATCGATGAAGAAGGGCAGCTTATCTGTAAGAATTACCATGTGTTTGAAATGAACGGGGCTGAACAGATCCTGCGAGAGTACAGGAATTCTGTCGGATGCAGGTACCACCGTACAGGAAAGCCCCGCCCAACTTCGTTTGCATTATCTTTCTCAGGTGGAACATTAGCATCAGCTTCTGAGCCGTCATACCAGACAATTAACAGCAAGGCCGCAGGTCGTTTACTGGCTGCTGGCGGTGTCTACAATGGTAACGTTGAGGGCTTCAGGAAAACAGCTGAGCAGTTAGGTGGAGATGCTGTTAAGGGGTATGAACAAGTACTAAATGAACAAACGGCTGGTACAGCTATTGTTGCGGCTTCAATTCTGTTAGCGAAACGACCTAATAGTGAGTCTTTTGACGAAGTGTATAGTTACTTGGGCAAAGTAAGGGGAGAAACAAAACTATTAGATAATATAGAAGTAAAAGAAATAAACTACATAAAACGAGATCCCTCTGAAACTATGTTACTGAGAAAAGAATTTAATAATACAGTGAGGAGTAAATTCCTTAATCAATTATCCAATTCCTCAGATGCAGCTAACGTCTTCGAACCTTCGGATTTGTTTAAAATGAGTAAGGGTACAGTACCAGATGGCTGGGAAGTTCATCATAAACTACCATTGGATGATGGTGGCAAAAATGCCTTTGAAAACCTTTCATTGATTGAAAAAGAACCGTTTCATAAGGTGTTAACAAATATGCAGAGAACATCGACAAGAGGTATGCTTCCGGGAGAGAGCAAAGTAACTCCATGGGTTATGCCTACTGGCTCGATTTATCCGCTTAAATAATTTGATGGGTATGAAAATGAAATCAAATGTAACAGATATGCTAATCGAATTAAGAAAAATGATGACCGATTTAGAGTACCCAATCGAGAAACCTATTAACGCATCATTTCTTGACAGTCTAACAAAAGGACGCAGAAAAACCGCATCACCAATACTGGACCAAATCGGAAATGAAACTTGTCTTCTTTTAGTTAATCAACCTGATTATACTACATTCATCGAAACAATGGATGGATTTGAGTATAACGGGCTGATAATGTTCAGTTTATCAATTCCAGAACCAATAGTTAAAAACTTGTTCATTATGAATGAGTTTTATCGCAATAATGATTATTTAGATTCCGAATTACAAGGGCGATTAGTTATTGGGGAGGATGGAATGTCATTGTTTACTTATGATACAAAAATGAATTTATTTCAAATTCGTGACAATGCCTCTACAGAGTCGATATATGGTTCCTTTGATAATTTCAATGACTTTTTAAGTGAAATACTTGACTCCGTAAAATAAACATTATTTCAGTGAATCTAAATCCACTTATAGGCCTAACCTTACAGGTAGTTTTAGGGATTTAGATTCATAAGTATATCATTGATTTAATGCTGTTTTTTTTAATCTCGATAAAGTTACCAACCTTTAGTTCGAAAAATAATCGAAACCCAGTCCGCCTGTAAGTATCCCGCATAATAGTGCCATTCACATTTTTGGCATAAAACAGACCGGACAGCATGGCGCTGTCCGGGACGAGGGGTTATTTCGCGGTGGATAAACGGGCGTTTCCTTCCGCCCGTCGTGCGGCATCGCCTCCCCAGACCTGGTCATACTCATAGCCTGTGAGCTGTTTGATCACCACGCGGGTCCTCGCGTCGCAGTCGCGGTAATCACCGCCCAGCTTACGGCGTGCAATCTCCTTAAGGAGCAGCTTATGCGTCTCGCGGGTGAGCTTAAATTTGTAGGTAGTGAGGAAGCTTACCGCCAGCAGGGCTGCCGTCGCGAAAATCATCAGGCCTATAATCGCCCCGAGCGCGCTTTCAGGCTGCGCGCCGCTGCCCTTCACAAAGCCGGACTCCTGCAGCACCAGGCCAATAATCATGATCGCAATCGCCACGGTGCTTTTGCGGGTCAGGACCATCACGCCGGCAAAAATACCTTCGCGGCGCTGCTGGGTCACCATTTCGTCAATATCCGGAATGAAGCTGTAGATGTTCCACGGTATGTAATAGAGACCAGAGCGGGCGGCGCCGAGCAGGATAAAGACCGCCGAGAACAGCAGCGTCGGTACCTGGGTTTTGGTCAGGTAGACCGTAAACAGGAAGGCCAGTACCAGGAAAATACAGCTGTAGGAAAGACGCAGGGCGGCAGACGGCGTCATGTTCAGACGGTTCAACAGCAGCATAAATCCATACGTGCCGGGTACCGAGGCGAAAGCCGCAATGCTTAGCCAACCCGACACGGCAGCCGCATCCTGGCTCAGGCAATAAACGACATAATAAGTAAAGACCGACCCGAAGACGTCCATCGCCGTAAACGAAAAAATATAAATAATAATGTGCAGGCGGAACGCGCGAATACGGAAGGAGGAAAAGAGATCCAGCACCAGATATTTCAGGTGATTGAGTATCCCGCTGCTGCGATGATTCTCTACTTTAAACGTGGACTCCTGTTGTACATCCTTCGCTTCCCAGGTGGTGTACCAGGTAATAAATACCGCAAGGCAGAATACGCAGGAGAATATCAACCCGGTGAGGATATAGGTAAACGGGTTATCTTTACCGGTGAACTGCATAATCACGCCCGGAACGGAAACCGCAAGAAAACCGCCCAGCTGGGAGCAGATCATGCGCACGCCGGAAAGACGGCTACGCTCTTCATACCGGTTTGTCATCTCAGCCGCCAGGGTCTCCCAGGGCACCAGCACCATCGCCGACAGCAATTCAATCGAGAGGTAGGTGCCCAGGTAATACCAGTAGCCCATGTCCGTCAGCCACAGCAGGGCATACAAAAACATTAACGGGGAACTGAGCAATAAAAAGAAGCGGCGACGGCCAAATTTACGCCCAAGCCAGGTATCGCCGAAATTATCGGTGATATATCCCATAATCGGGCTTAATAGCGCATCAATTACGCGGGCAATGGCAAATATAGAGCCCGCTTCAATCACCGAGAGTCCGCAATAGGTGGTGTAAAAAAAGAGCAGCCAGGTGCCGATAATAGTAAACGCACCCCCGCCAAACAGATCGGTTACGCCGTAGCCAAGCGCCACGCCATAACCCACTCTACGTTCAGTTGGTTTGACCATAATAATTTCCAGTGTAGGGTAATGATTAACCCGTATTTCCGGGTCGTTTTTTATTTACTGCTGGAATACAAATTACGTTCTAATTATTGATTTCTATCCATTGTCTTAATTGAGATGAGCGATAAATAGCCTCCACAAGGGTGAGTGATTTTCCGGCTTCACGGATGTCGGTGTAGCCCGTGTTTCCCGGGTGGGTGATAGCGTGATAAAAACGGCGGATCGCCTGCTCATGTCCCAGCCCCCAGTAGCTTTTGACCGAGCCGTCAGGCGAGTCGTCGGTCGCCAGCCTTACGCGTTCGTCCGGCGTCACGCGCCAGAGCACATTGTCGTTCAGCAGCAGCGAGCCCCGCTCGCAGTGGATCTCCATCAGGAGCGGGGAATCGGTGGTGTTGCAGTTGCTGGCGTAAAACAGCCCGCGCGCGCCGTTGACAAAATGCAGCGTCGCCATCGCGCTGTCTTCGCCTTCGGTCACGTCCGCCAGCTCACCGCTATCAACAACGCCTTTCACACGCGTCACGCCGCCGGCGAACCACTGCATCAGGTCGAGGGTATGAATGGCCTGGTTGATGAGCAGGCTCCCGCCTTCCGTTGCCAGCCGCCCACGCCACGGGCTTTCGGTGTAGTACGCACCCGAGCGTGACCACGTCAGCACCGCTTTGATGCTGAGCATATTCCCCAGCTCGCCGTCGTCCAGCGTCTGGCGAATGCGCAGGCTGGTGGGGTTGAGCCGGTTCTGATAGCACACGCCGAGCAGGCCCGGTGCCCGTTCAGCGGCGCGGGTGATATCCACGAGTTCGCTGCTGTTCATGCCCACCGGTTTTTCGCAGAAAACATGCTTCCCGGCGGCGAGCGCCGCCAGAATCATGCTTTTATGCTCAACATGCGGCGTGCAGATATGAACCACGTCGATGGCGTCATCCAGCAGCATTTCCCGGTAATCCTGATAAAAGCGGCACTGGTAGCCCATTGCCAGCTTCAGCCCTTTGACGCTGTCGATATCTACCAGCGCGCGCAGCGCAACGTTGGGGAGCAGGCGCAGCGCGTTCACATGGCAGCCGTGAATCGCCCCTGCACCGATAATCGCCGAGTTCAGGATCGTCATCGTCGCCTCCCGTTATTCCGTCGCGTTGGCCAGCATCTGAGCCTTCACGCAGAGCTCCGCCGCCCTGAAGGCGTGTGCCTGGGTCATGGCGTTTTCAGTGCGATGCAGACAGTCGAGGATCAGTTCGCCAAAGAACGGGAACCCCACCTGTCCGGCGACCGGATAACGGAATTCTCCTTCTTTATTCACGAGATACACCACGTCCTGCTCGCCGCGGGTGAGATCGACATATTTGCGGATCTCGATATAGCCTTCGGTACCAAGCAGCGTCAGACGGCCATCGCCCCAGGTAGAGAGTCCGTCAGGGGTAAACCAGTCGCAGCGGAAATAGCCGCTGGCACCGTTTTCGCCTCTGATTGTCGCGTCGCCGAAATCTTCAAATGCCGGATACTGCGGATGGTTGAAATTGCGTGCCTGGCTGGTAACCACGGTAGCGTTACTGTTGCCGGTGTAAAAAAGGAACTGCTCAATCTGGTGGCTGCCGATATCGCACAGAATGCCGCCGAAATAGCGTCGATCGTAGAACCAGTCCGGGCGGCCGGTCCCTTCCCGATGCGGGCCAGTCCCCAGCGTTTGTACGACGCGGCCAATGGCCCCTTGCTGCACCATCTGTCCGGCAAAGACCGCGCTCTCAACGTGCAGGCGCTCGCTGTAGTACACGGCGTATTTCCGGCCCGTTTTTTCCACCATCGCTTTGGCATCTTCCAGCTGCTCAAGGGTGGTGAGCGGCGCTTTATCCGTGAAGTAGTCCTTGCCGGCGGCCATCGCTTTCAGCCCAAGCGCGCAGCGCTCGGAGGGAATAGCGGCCCCTGCCACCAGCCGCACTTCGTCGTCGGCGAGTATCACATCCAGGGATTCTGCAACCCTGGCCTGCGGATACTGCTGGATGAATTTATCCACTTTTGCCGGGTCAGGGTCGTACACCCATTTGAGCGTGGCGCCAGCTTCAATCAGGCCGTTACTCATGCCGTAGATATGGCCGTGGTCGAGCGCGGCGGCGGCAAAGACAAATTCGCCTTCCTTCACTACCGGCTGTGGTTTACCGACCGGCGCGTAGTTCATACCGTCATTTTTGTTCATGGTGTCACTCCTTCATCCAGATCTTTGCCGAGGGGAATCGCACCGACTTCGCTGAAGTTGGCGACGCTTGCGGATTTTTCATAAAAACGGGGGGCGAGAGCGTTCGTCCCGCCGGTGCGGTAAAACGGGTCATCGCGCTGAATCGGCAGCGAGACCACCGTGCGGGTAATGGCGGATTTATAAATCGCGGTAATTAGCTCCAGGGAGCGTTTGCCCTGCAGGCCATCCACTAACGACGTCGTGCCGTGCTCGATGGCATAAAGCAGGTCGTTAATTTGCCCGGTGTGCAGCGTCCATTCGAGCTTCGGCGTCTCCTGAAAAACGGCGTTGAGCTGTGTTTCTCTCTGCTGGTCGTTGGTTTCCTGCGGGAAGCCGTTATCGGCGCTGACGCTGGCAAAGGCCTGCCACGGGGCGGAAATGCGCGCCTTGTCACCCTGGATAATGATTTTCTGATCTTCCCCGTGGTGCACGACCGAGGCGGTAAGCTGGGTGATCGCGCCGTTGGGGTATTTAAATATCGCGGCGCTGAGGTCTTCCACCTCGGCATTGTCGTGCGCCACGTTGGTCATCATCGCCACCACCTCGGACGGGAAGCCCAGCATCCACTGAATGGCGTCGATGTGGTGAACCGCGTGGTTAAGCGTGCAGCCGCCGCCCTCTTTTTCCCAGGTACCGCGCCACCACAGGTCGTAGTAGCAGTGTCCTCGCCACCAGAACGAATCCACCTGGGCATGGCAGACCTTGCCAGCCAGACCTGAATCCAGCGCCGCTTTTAAACGCCAGAAGGCATCGGTAAAGCGGTTTTGGGCAATGATGGCGAGCGTTTTGCCGCTGGCCTTCTCTGCGGCGAGCATGGCGTCGCACTCCTCCAGCGAGGCGGCCATCGGCTTTTCGCACAGCACATGGCAACCGGCATTGAGGGCATCAATGCTTATCTCTGCATGAACGTAGGGCGGCGTACAGACGTCGACGATGTCGATACCCGGCTCTGACGCCAGCATCTGCTGGTGGCTTTCGTACACGCGGGCGTCCGTCAGGCCGTAGCGCGTTTTTTTCTCGTGGGCTTTTTCCGGGTAGATATCCACCAGCGCGACGATCCGGCAGCGCTGGCCAAACTGCAAATAGCCCTGAATATGGTTATGCGAGATATTCCCTGTTCCCACGATAGCGACATTTAACATCGTTTCTTCTCCGGAGTTACCAGGTGCCGGAGGCATCCAGCGTGACGCTGGTTGTCTCTTTAGCCACTGAGGTGCTGATGCGCTGCTGAAGCAGGCGCAGATACTGTTTCTCGTTGAGCGGGAGTTCGACCCAGTCGTCGGTCCAGGTGGAGAGGTGCATGGCGTTGGAGAGCGTCAACCCGCGGATCCCTTCCTGGCCGGGCGCAATAAGCGGCTCGCCGCGCAGGATGGCGGCACAGAAATTGGCGATAATAACGTGGTGTTCGCTGTACTCCGCGGCGACGGGAAGCGTGACCTCCCAGCATTCAGGTTCACCAAAACCGTTTTGCCAGCGGGCGTTGAAGACGGTTTCGGACTCACGCAGTCGCCAGTAGCGCAGTTTCCCCTCTTCGACGACCACCTTGCCGCGATCGCCGACGATTTCCAGCCGGTTGGTTCCCGGCGTTTCCGCCACGGTAGTGATAAACACGCCCGTCGCACCGTTGGCATACTCGGCATAGGCGGTGACCTCGTCTTCCACTTCGATATCTCGATGCTTACCGAACTGGCAAAACGCGCGCAGACGAACCGGCATGCCGACCAGCCACTGCCAGAGATCGAGCTGATGCGGGTCCTGGTTGAGCAGTACGCCGCCGCCTTCCCCTTTCCAGGTGGCGCGCCAGCCGCCGGAGTTGTAGTAGCTCTGCGAGCGATACCAGTTGGTGATGATCCAGTTGGAGCGGCGGATCTCGCCCAGCTCGCCGCTGTCGATCAGATCTTTCACCTTCTGGTAGAGCGGGTTCGGGCGCTGGTTGTACATGATGCCGAACACCACATCGCACTCCTGGGCGCAGGCGTTCATCTCCTGAACCTGGGCGGTATATACGCCAGCCGGTTTTTCACACAGGGTATGGATGCCGTGGCGCATTGCCAGCATCGACAGGCGCGGGTGGTCGTAGTGCGGCGTCGCGACAATCACCGCGTCGATAAGCCCGCTCTGGAGCATCTCCTGCGCGTCACTGAAGAGGGGGAGGGTGCCGACCAACTGGCGAATGGCCGGATGTTTTTCCGGCGCATTATCGCAAACGGCGGTAAGGCAGGCGTCGCTGACTGTCCCCGCCAGTAAATAACGCGCGTGGACCGTACCGATATTACCTATTCCAATAATGCCAAAACGTACCTTCTCCATGTCACACCTTAATTTCAGTTGAAATGAGTGATGACCGGAAAATAGGAAAGGGGAGCCGCAGCGACAATGTGTTTTTGTGAGAATACTCGCAGGGTGGTTAAGTAATCTCCAGGCTTTGTGAAATTTGGTTTTAAAATCAACGTGCTGTTTCTGCAAATATTTGCAAAAACTGATTGAGAGCGAGGTCACACTATGTCGGGAAGGTTAAAAATGGAGGAGATCGCGGCGCTCACGGGCTATTCCGTCAGCACCGTTTCGCGGGTCCTGAGCGGCAAGTCGTACACCAGCGAGAAAGCGAGAGAAGCGATTGTGCGTACCGCGCGAAAGCTGGGCGTACTTGAGTCGATGGCAAGCGGTCGGCTGCTGATTAACGGCATTGCGGTCTTTGCTCCGGAAAGAACCTTTCAGGGACGTGGGGACATTTTTTATCTGGAAGTGACGAAAGGCATTGCGGAAGCTTGCGCGCCGCACAACGTGTGGGTCAGCTGCTGTGGGTTAGAAGAACAGCACGCCGATGTGAAATTATTTATGGAAAAGGCCAGTCATAAGAATATCAACGCGATAATTATTATTGGGACGGATGATTCCACCATATTTAAACTGGCAAGCACGCTGAATAAGCCCTGCGTATTGATTAACTCCGTTGACCGGGATCGGGTGCTGGATTCCGTGTCACCCGACCACCGGGCGATTGGTTTCACCGCCATGCAGTACCTTTTTGAGCAGGGGCATCGCCGGGTGCTCACGCTCACCTGCCTGCGCCGGGATACGCTCTACGCGCGTCTGGACGGCATAAAGGAGGCATACCGCCATTTTCACGTTGCCTTTGATCCCCAGCGCGATTTGCTCGTGACGGAGTGGTTTACAGCAGAAGAGGCCGAGCGGGCGCTGGATGCGTGGCTATTGAGTCATGACAGATCCCAGTGGCCGGAGGTGATTTTCCCGAACAGTACCAGCATGACGGAAGGCGTGGTCAGGGCGTTAACGCGCCACGGGCTGCGCATTCCGGAAGACATTTCGCTCATCACAACCGATTTTGCCTGGAATTTAGCGCACCGCCTGGAAAGACCGGTCACGGGCGTTACGGTGCCCTGCCGTGAACTGGGGATTGAGGCCGTTCACCTGCTGCAAACGCGGCTCAACCGGCCACAGGCACCGGTCTTTAACCTGCTGCTGCAGGGCAAAGTGATGGACTACGGCTCGGTCAGTAACGCCACGCGCCATGCGGCTCGCGTGGCGCTGGATCGGTAATTACGCCAGCTGTGGCGGCAGGCAGACGCCGATGCCCCCGATACCGCAGTAGCCATAGGGGTTTTTATGCAGATACTGCTGGTGATCGTCCTCGGCATAGTAGAACGGTTTCGCGGTCGCGATTTCCGTAGTCACCTCACGCGTATCGCCAGCTTCACGCATGGCCTGCTGGAAACGCTCAAGGCTGGCGCGCGCGGCAGCATCCTGCTCCGGTGTGAGCGGATAAATCGCTGAGCGGTACTGTGTGCCATGGTCGTTGCCCTGACGCATGCCCTGCGCCGGGTCGTGGTTTTCCCAGAAGACCTGCAGGAGTTGCTCGTAGCTAATCACCGCAGGGTCATAAACCACGCGAACCGCTTCCGCATGGCCGGTTTCGCCGGAGCAGACTTCGCGGTAGGTTGGATTAGGCGTGTAACCGCCCGTGTAGCCGGCTGCCGTGCTGTAAACGCCGGGCAGTTGCCAGAAAAGGCGTTCAACCCCCCAGAAGCAGCCCATCGCGAACAGGGCGGTTTCCATACCTTCTGGAACGTTGGTCATTGAATGGTTATTGACGGCGTGTAAGGTCGCCACAGGCATAGGGGTGTTGCGTCCCGGTAATGCATCGGCTTGTGAAACCAGATGCTTTTTGTCGAATAAACTCACGATGGGGCCTCCCGGGGTGCGATGTTTCAGTTAAGGTTGTCACGAAGCGTTTAATTGAACACAATAAATGCGCTGAATGAGTCTAGATTTAATCATAAGAAATATTTGGGTGTTACACCCGTTTTCAACCCGTGATTTGGGTTTTTGGCCAACAGGCCGTATTTTGTCGCGGAGCGGCACTTCATTTGCTTCCAGGGTGGAAACAGGGATATTCAGGAGAAAACGTGACAAAAATCCGCCAGTTATGTTTAGTCAGTGTGTTGCTGACAAGCGGGATTGCCAGCGCGGCGAATGTCCGTTTGCAGGTTGAGGGGTTATCCGGGGCGCTACAAAAAAACGTGCGTGCGCAGTTATCGACCATCCAGAGTGATGAGGTGACGCCGGACCGGCGTTTTCGCGCGCGCGTGGATGATGCCATCCGCGAAGGGCTGAAAGCGCTGGGTTATTACGAACCCACCATTGATTTTGACCTCCGTCCGCCGCCAAAGAAGGGGCGTCAGGTGCTTATTGCCCGCGTTTCGCCGGGCGAGCCGGTCTTGATTGGCGGCACTAACGTGGTGCTGCGCGGCGGTGCGCGCACGGATCGGGATTACCTCGATCTGCTGAGTACACGTCCAAAAATTGGCACCGTTCTGAATCATGGCGATTACGATCATTTTAAAAAATCCTTAACCAGCGTCGCGCTGCGTAAGGGCTACTTCGACAGCCAGTTCAACAAAAGCCAGCTTGGGGTGTCGCTGGAACGGCGTCAGGCCTTCTGGGATATCGACTACGACAGCGGGGAGCGCTATCGTTTTGGCGACGTGACGTTTGAAGGGTCGCAAATTCGTGAAGAGTACCTGCAAAACCTCGTGCCCTTCAAAAAAGGGGATTACTACCAGTCGAGCGACCTGGGAGAGCTGAACCGACGCCTCTCCGCCACCGGCTGGTTTAACTCCGTGATTGTCGCACCGGAATTTGATAAGTCTCGCAAAACCAAGGTGTTGCCGCTGCACGGCGTTGTCTCGCCGCGCACCGAGAACACCATTGAGACCGGTGTGGGCTATTCGACGGACGTTGGCCCTCGCGTGAAAACCTCGTGGAAAAAACCGTGGATGAACTCCTACGGCCACAGCCTGACTACCAGCCTGAGCCTCTCTGCGCCCGAGCAGCAGCTGGATTTCAGCTACAAAATGCCGCTGCTGAAAAATCCGCTTGAGCAGTATTACCTTCTGCAGGGCGGCTTTAAGCGCACCGATTTGAACGATACCGAGCAGGACACGACGACGTTTGCAGTCTCCCGCTACTGGGAGCTTTCCAGCGGCTGGCAGCGCGCCATTAACCTGCGCTGGAGCCTTGACCACTTTACCCAGGCCAACGTCACCAATACCACCATGCTGCTTTATCCGGGCGTGATGATCAGCCGCACCCGCTCGCGCGGGGGCCTGATGCCGACCTGGGGCGATTCACAGCGCTACTCCATCGATTATTCCAACACCGCCTGGGGCTCCGACGTAGACTTCTCCGTCTTTCAGGCGCAAAACGTCTGGATCCGCACGCTGTACGACAAACACCGCTTTGTGATGCGCGGTAATCTCGGCTGGATTGAAACGGGAGACTTCGAGCGCGTTCCGCCGGACCTGCGCTTCTTCGCCGGGGGCGACCGCAGCATTCGTGGGTATAAGTACAAATCGATCTCACCGGAAAACGAAAAAGGTCAGCTGACCGGGGCGTCAAAACTGGCGACCGGCTCGCTGGAGTATCAGTACAACGTCAGCGGAAAGTGGTGGGGCGCCATGTTCGTTGACGGCGGTGAAGCGGTGAACGATATCCGCCGCAGCGATTTCAAAACCGGCGCGGGCGTAGGCGTGCGCTGGCAGTCACCCGTCGGGCCCATCAAGCTCGATTTCGCCGTTCCGGTGGGCGACAAAGAAGAACACGGATTACAGTTTTACATCGGTCTGGGGCCTGAATTATGAGTTTATGGAAGAAGATAAGCCTCGGTGTGGTGATTTTTATCGTGCTGCTGCTCGGTACGGTGGCGTTTCTGGTGGGAACGACGACCGGGCTGCATCTGCTGTTTAACGCCGCGAACCGCTGGGTGCCCGGGCTGGAAATCGGCCAGGTCACCGGTGGCTGGCGCGACCTGCGTCTGAAAAACATCCGCTATGAACAGCCGGGCGTGGCGGTAAACGCCGGCGAATTCCACCTCGCGGTGAAGCTGGGCTGCCTGCGCGACAGTAAGCTCTGCGTTAACGATCTGTCGCTAAAAGATGTCAACGTGGCGATAGATTCGAAAAAAATGCCGAAGTCTGCGCCGGTTGAGGAAGAGGACAGCGGCCCGCTGAATCTCTCCACCCCGTACCCGATTGCGCTTTATCGCGTGGCGCTGGATAACGTTAATATCAAAATCGACGACACCACCGTGTCGGTGATGGATTTCACCTCCGGCCTGCGCTGGCAGGAGAAAAACCTCACCCTGACGCCGACGTCGCTGCAGGGCTTACTGATCGCGCTGCCGAAAGTGGCGGACGTGGCGCAGGAAGAGATCGTCGAGCCGAAGATCCAGAACCCGCAGCCGGAAGAAAAGCCGCTGGGCGAAACGCTGAAAGACCTCTTCTCGAAGCCTGTCCTGCCGGAGATGACCGACGTTCATCTGCCGCTGAATCTCAACATTGAGGAATTCAAAGGCGAGCAGCTGCGTCTGACCGGCGATACCGATCTGACGGTCTACACTATGCTGCTGAAAGTCAGCAGCATTGACGGCAACATGAAGCTCGACGCGCTGGATATCGACACCAATCAGGGCTCGGTTAACGCGTCAGGGAATGCCCTGCTGCGCGACAGCTGGCCGGTGGACATCACGCTGAACAGCGCGCTTAACATCGACCCCCTGAAAGGCGAAAAGGTGAAGGTCAAAGTGGGCGGGGCGCTGCGCGAGAAGCTGGACGTCGGCGTGAATCTTTCCGGCCCGGTGGACATGGTTCTGCGTGCGCAAACGCAGCTGGCGGAAGCCGGGCTGCCGCTTAATGTTGAGGTTGTCAGCAAGCAGCTTTCCTGGCCGTTCACCGGCGAAAAGCAGTTCCAGGCCGATGACCTGAAGCTGAAGCTGAGCGGCAAGATGACCGATTATACGCTCTCGTTCCGCACCGCGGTGAAGGGGCAGGGCGTGCCGCCTGCGAACATCACGCTGGATGCGAAGGGCAACGAACAGCAGGTCAACCTCGACAAGCTGACCGTCGCGGCGCTGGAAGGTAAAACCGAGCTGACCGCGCTGCTCGACTGGCAGCAGGCGATCAGCTGGCGCGGTGAGCTTAAGCTGACGGGCATTAACACCGCCAAAGAGGTGCCGGACTGGCCGTCAAAACTGGATGGCCTGATCAAGACCCGCGGCAGCCTGTACGGCGGGACATGGCAGATGGACGTGCCGGAAATTAAGCTCACCGGTAACGTGAAGCAGAACAAGGTTAACGTTGAAGGCTCGGTCAAAGGCAACAGCTATCTGCAGTGGACGATCCCGGGCCTGCACGTGGCGCTGGGTCGCAATACGGCGGATATCAAAGGCGAGCTGGGGGTGAAAGATCTCAATCTGGATGCCACCATTGACGCCCCGAACCTGGATAACGCCCTGCCGGGTCTTGGCGGTACGGCGAAAGGGTTAGTGAAAGTGCGCGGCACGGTAGACGCGCCGCAGCTGCTGGCGGATATCACTGCCAATAACCTGCGCTGGCAGGAACTGAGCGTTGCCCGCGTCCGCGTGGAAGGGGATGTGAAATCCACCGATCAGATCGGTGGTAACCTGAACCTGCGCGTGGAGCGTATTTCTCAGCCGGACGTCAACATTAACCTGGTTACTCTGGACGCTAAAGGGAACGAGAAGCAGCACGACCTGCAACTGCGCGTTCAGGGCGAGCCGGTCTCCGGCCAGCTTCACCTGACCGGCAGCTTCGACCGCAAAGAAGAACGCTGGAAAGGGACGCTGGATAACACCCGCTTCAACACCCCGGTTGGGCCGCTGGCGCTGTCACGCTCCATCGCGCTGGACTACCGCAACGCCGAGCAGAAGATCAGCATTGGGCCACACTGCTGGACTAACCCGAATGCGGAACTGTGCGTACCGCAGACCATCGATGCGGGTGCCGAAGGGCGCGCGCAGATCAACCTCAATCGCTTCGATCTGGCAATGCTGAAACCGTTTATGCCGGATACCACGCAGGCCAGCGGCGTCTTCAGCGGGAAGGCCGATGTGGCCTGGGACACCACTAAAGAGGGGCTGCCGCAGGGCAGCGTCACGCTTTCCGGGCGTAACGTGAAGGTGACGCAGGAGGTCAACGATGCGCCGCTGCCGGTGGCATTCGACACCCTGAACCTGAGCGCGGACCTGCATAACAACCGTGCGGAGCTGGGGTGGCTTATCCGTCTGACCAACAACGGCCAGCTGGACGGGCAGGTACAGATTACCGACCCGCAGGGACGGCGTAATCTGGGCGGCAACGTCAACATCCGTAACTTCAACCTGGCGATGGTGAACCCGATTTTCGCGCGCGGGGAAAAAGCCGAGGGTATGCTCAACGCCAACCTGCGCCTGGCCGGCAATGCGCAAAGCCCGCAGCTGTTCGGTCAGTTGCGGCTCAGCGGCGTAGATATCGACGGCAACTTCATGCCGTTTGACATGCAGCCCAGCCAGATCGCGATGAACTTCAACGGCATGAGCTCGACGCTGAGCGGCTCGGTATTAACACAACAGGGGCAAATCAACCTCAGCGGCGACGCGGACTGGAGCCAGCTCGATAACTGGCGCGCTCGTATTGCCGCGAAAGGCAGTAAGGTGCGCATCACCGTACCGCCAATGGTGCGCCTGGATGTCTCGCCAGATGTAGTCTTTGAAGCCACGCCAAGCCTCTTTACGCTTGACGGACGCGTCGACGTGCCGTGGGCGCGTATCGTGGTCCACGACGTACCGGAAAGTGCGGTCGGCGTCTCAAGCGATGAAGTTATGCTCAATGAAAATCTGAAACCTGTCGAACAGAAGAGCGCAGGCATACCGATTAATAGTAACCTTATCGTGCACGTGGGGAATAACGTGCGGCTGGATGCGTTTGGGCTGAAGGCGAGGCTTACGGGCGACCTGAAAGTGGCGCAGGATAAACAAGGGCTTGGCCTGAACGGGCAAATCAATATTCCTGAAGGGCGTTTCCACGCCTATGGTCAGGATCTGATTGTCCGCAAAGGCGAGCTGTTGTTCTCCGGTCCACCGGATCAACCCCTGTTGAACATCGAAGCGATTCGTAACCCGGAAGCGACGGAAAACGACGTTATTGCTGGCGTACGCGTCACCGGCTCTGCCGACGAACCGAAGGCGGAGATCTTCTCTGACCCGGCGATGTCGCAGCAGGAAGCACTCTCTTACCTGCTGCGTGGACAAGGTCTGGACAGCGGTCAGAGCGACAGTGCAGCGATGACCTCGATGTTAGTGGGTCTGGGGGTTGCACAAAGTGGGCAGGTTGTGGGTAAAATCGGCGAGACGTTCGGCGTAAGTAATCTGGCGCTGGACACCCAGGGCGTGGGTGACTCCTCGCAGGTGGTGGTCAGCGGTTATGTACTGCCGGGTCTGCAGGTAAAATATGGTGTGGGGATCTTTGACTCACTGGCAACACTCACGTTACGCTATCGCCTGATGCCTAAGCTATATCTGGAAGCAGTGTCCGGCATAGACCAGGCACTTGATCTGCTCTATCAGTTTGAGTTTTAGCAATGCGAATATTTGTCTACGGCAGTTTAAGAACCAGGCAAGGCAACAGTCACTGGATGACCAATGCCCTGCTGCTGGGGAATTACAATATCGAGAACTACCAGTTGTACAGCCTGGGCCACTATCCAGGCGCGGTTCCCGGGGAGGGAACGGTACAGGGTGAGGTTTATCGTATTGATAACGCGACACTTGCCGAACTTGATGCCTTGCGCACCAGGGGCGGTGAATACGCGCGCCAGTTGATCCAGACGCCGTACGGAAGTGCGTGGATGTACGTCTACCAGCGTCCGGTCGAAGGGTTAACGCGGATTGTAAGCGGTAACTGGTTAGACAGAGACCAGTACTGAAAAAAAATAACGCCACCGTGAGGTGGCGTTGTTTTTTTTATTCCTTCAACTCTCTTCTGTATCCCGGCCCCGGGTTAAAAACAGAGGAACGAACAGCATGATGTACGGGGCAATAAGCCATAACAAACACAGGGCGCGTGAACGGCCATAGTAGTTTATGCACCGCGTATTGCTTGAAATGACGGGCAGGAAAAACAGTAAAAACAGCAGAATCGCATAATCGCTTCGATAAGGGATCCATAAGTAAAACAAAAACCAGGCGAGCTGGAATGTCATGATGCAGAGATACTGCCATTTGCTGTCTTTACCGTAACAGTCAAACGCCTTTATGTAGCCCATTTTTATGCTTTGAAGAAAGAAACTTAGCATGTATAACGCTCACGATCGCGACGGTCAGGAGTGTGCTCGTCAGCAACGCCCCTAAAAAATAGCTGTGGGTGATATCAGTAGCACCCGAGCCTAAAGTATGCAATTTACTATATCCTCTATCTACTGCAACAAAAAGCGTATATAGCCCGATGTTAATACAGAACTGAAGCAGAGAAGAAGTGACAATATTCCTTGGGATTCTTTTTAATAGAGTGAGTAACGCATAAATAATACTTGCTGATAGAGCGAAGTAAAGCCCGTTAAATAAACTAGATAGTAAGGAGCTGTTTAATTCGCTGAATATTAAATTATCGCTTCCATAGTACCATGACAGATATTCAACATACGTACCTCTGCCAAATATAAAGGAGGCAATAATAAGGACGAATAGGCTCACGAAATGGTTTTTCTTACTCATAATTTCGCTCCCTTAGATAGCAGCTCCTTCATCGTTTTACTGGCTTCTAGCTGATCTTTGATTATGGCAAGGTCACGAGTATTGTGGTTATATTTTGCAATAGCGGTTGGCGTACCTTTACCACCATTGTCCATAAAGAAGACAATATCCTTACGACCATAAAGAAGAACTTGTGGGATGGGATCTCGCCCATAACTCACCGCCTGCGGCAGGGAGTGGATAGACTCTGTCGTGAGGAACCGAGGAATATTTTCATGCTCAATATTACCTAAAGGTGTTGTGGCAACAAGAGAACCAATAAAATCGGTTGTATACACTAACGCATCTGTATCTTTGGTCGTTACTTTTGAACCCGTAATATATTTTATCTGTTGCCAAAGGGTAATATCTTTAGGGATAACCTTAACGCCATCCATAAACATATCTTGCTTGCGTTTTAGCTGAATGACAGTACGGTGCACCTGTGTCATAGAGGGGCTGATTTCCCCAATAGAAGGCATAAGACCATCGCGAGAATAAAGCCGTTCAATGATAAAATAAATCCCTGTTGGGCGGGCAACATCAATGTTAATGGATGACATAAGAATCCTATAATGAGTGGGGATTAATGTTCATCATGACAGTATGTTGTGAACAGCCAGGCTATTCAACCACTCCCACCATAAATGATAGGGTGTCTTTTCTGTTTTTAATATCCAAATCAAAAAGAATGGGATTTATCTTAAATGATCCGTTTGTGCCGATTTTAACCAAAGAAATAAAAAAGCCCCGACCAGCGGGGCTTTATCGATTGGCAGTAAGAATTACTTCTTAGCCGCGCGTTCGAAAGAGGCGATGATTTCTGCTTTCGCCGCTTCTGCGTTGTCCCAGCCGTCAACTTTAACCCACTTGCCTTTTTCGAGGTCTTTGTAGTGCTCGAAGAAGTGAGTGATCTGCGCTTTCAGCAGTTCTGGCAGGTCGTTCACATCTTTGATGTGATCGTATTCTTTGCTCAGCTTGGTGTGCGGTACCGCAACCAGCTTCGCATCTTCACCGGATTCGTCGGTCATTTTCAGCACGCCAACTGGACGGCAGCGAATGACGGAGCCTGGCTCCAGTGGGTATGGCGTTGGGACCAGCACGTCAACCGGGTCACCGTCCAGAGACAGGGTGTGGTTGATGTAACCGTAGTTGCACGGATAGAACATCGCAGTAGACATGAAACGGTCTACGAACAGGGCGCCGCTCTCTTTGTCCACTTCGTATTTGATAGGATCTGCGTTAGCCGGGATTTCGATAACTACGTAGATGTCTTCTGGCAGTTCTTTACCCGCTGGGACGTTGAGTAAGCTCATGTCGGTGTCCTTTAAAATGGATGGTAAACAAGTGGCAGGTATTATAGCCAACTCGCGCTGAATGTCTCCGCCTGTTTTCGCTTTCTCTCCCCGCTTTCTCCACTTTTCAGACCGATTCCATGACAGAAAAATCCATAAACTCAGCCGCATTTTTCATGGCGAAATGAAAGCGATTACAAACTTGTGATTAACGTTTTATTCACTTTTCTGAAGTGTGATGTAACGCAATTCGTTACATATTTCATGGGCTATAGTCATTCCGCAGAACATCTTTTAACCAACAATAACTCACCCTACGAGGACGTTCATATGTGGAAGCGCTTACTCCTGGTCACAGCAGTTTCGGCAGCCATGTCGTCTATGGCGATGGCCGCTCCCTTAACCGTAGGTTTTTCGCAAGTCGGCTCTGAATCTGGCTGGCGAGCGGCAGAAACCAACGTGGCGAAAAGCGAGGCCCAGAAACGCGGCATCACCCTGAAAATCGCCGATGGTCAGCAAAAACAAGAGAACCAAATCAAAGCCGTACGCTCCTTTATCGCCCAGGGCGTAGATGCCATCTTTATTGCACCCGTCGTGGCGACCGGCTGGGAACCCGTCCTGAAGGAAGCGAAAGACGCTGAGATCCCGGTCTTCCTGCTCGACCGTTCCATCGACGTCAAAGACAAATCCCTCTATATGACCACCGTCACCGCCAATAACGTTCTTGAAGGACAATTGATTGGTGACTGGCTGGTGAAACAGGTCAATGGCAAGCCGTGTAACGTGGTTGAGCTGCAGGGAACCGTCGGGGCGAGCGTGGCCATCGACCGTAAAAAAGGTTTTGCTGAGGCCATCGCGAAAGCGCCAAACATCAAGATTATCCGCTCTCAGTCCGGCGACTTTACCCGTAGTAAAGGTAAAGAGGTTATGGAGAGCTTCATCAAGGCTGAAAACAACGGCAAAAACATCTGCATGGTTTACGCCCATAACGATGACATGGTGATCGGTGCGATTCAGGCGATTAAAGAAGCGGGCCTGAAGCCGGGCAAAGATATCCTCACCGGCTCTATCGACGGCGTGCCTGACATCTATAAAGCGATGATCGACGGCGAAGCCAACGCCAGCGTGGAACTCACGCCAAATATGGCCGGCCCGGCATTCGATGCGCTGGAGAAATTCAAGAAAGACGGCACGATGCCTGAGAAGGTGACGGTCACCAAATCTACGCTCTACCTGCCGGATACGGCGAAAGAAGAGTTAGAGAAGAAGAAAAATATGGGCTACTGATCCAGTGAAATTGCCGGGTGGCGCTGCGCTTACCCGGCCTACGATACGCTCTTTTGTAGGCCGGATAAGCGTAGCGCCATCCGGCTTGATGCAGGGGGAAAACCATGACCACTGAACAACATCAGGAAATCCTCCGCACAGAGGGCTTGAGTAAATTCTTTCCCGGCGTAAAAGCGCTGGATAACGTTGATTTCAGCCTGCGGCGCGGTGAAATCATGGCGCTGCTGGGCGAGAACGGCGCGGGGAAATCGACGCTGATCAAAGCGCTGACCGGCGTTTATCACGCCGATCGCGGCACCATCTGGCTGGAAGGCCAGGCCATTTCGCCAAAAAATACCGCCCATGCCCAACAGCTGGGGATCGGAACGGTATACCAGGAAGTGAACCTGCTGCCGAACATGTCAGTGGCGGATAACCTGTTTATTGGCCGTGAGCCACGCCGCTTTGGCCTGCTGCGGCGCAAAGAGATGGAGGCACGGGCGACAACGCTGATGGAATCGTACGGCTTCTCCCTCGACGTCCGCGAGCCGCTGAACCGCTTTTCCGTCGCCATGCAGCAGATCGTCGCGATTTGTCGTGCCATCGATCTCTCTGCGAAGGTGTTGATTCTTGACGAGCCCACCGCCAGCCTCGATACCCAGGAGGTGGAGATGCTCTTTACCCTGATGCGCCAGCTGCGCGATCGGGGCGTCAGCCTGATCTTCGTCACGCACTTCCTCGATCAGGTGTATGAGGTGAGCGATCGCATTACGGTGCTACGCAACGGCAGCTTTGTCGGCTGCCGTGAAACCCGCGAACTGCCGCAGATCGAGCTGGTCAAAATGATGCTGGGTCGCGAGCTCGAAACCAATGCCCTTCAGCGCGCAGGCCGCACGCTGCTGAGTGATAAACCGGTCGCTGCCTTCAGCGATTACGGCAAAAAAGGGGTCATTTCGCCGTTTAACCTGGAAGTGCGGCCCGGTGAAATTGTCGGTCTGGCGGGCCTGTTAGGCTCCGGGCGAACCGAAACTGCCGAGGTGATCTTCGGGATCAAGCCTGCGGACAGCGGCAGCGCGTGGATCAAGGGCAAACCGCAAACCTTGCGATCGCCGCATCAGGCCTCCTGCCTGGGGGTGGGCTTCTGCCCGGAAGACAGGAAAACGGATGGCATCATTGCCGCGGCCTCGGTGCGGGAAAACATCATTCTGGCGCTACAGGCGCAGCGCGGCTGGCTGAGGCCGATCCCACGCAAAGAGCAAAACGCCATTGCCGAGCGCTTTATCCGCCAGCTCGGCATCCGCACCCCGAGCGCGGAACAGCCCATTGAATTTCTCTCCGGCGGTAACCAGCAGAAAGTGCTGCTGTCACGCTGGCTGCTGACCAAACCCCAGTTCCTGATCCTCGACGAACCGACCCGCGGCATTGACGTGGGGGCGCACGCCGAAATTATCCGCCTTATCGAAACCCTGTGTGCGGACGGGCTGGCGCTGCTGGTCATTTCGTCTGAGCTGGAAGAGCTGGTGGGCTATGCCGATCGCGTCATCATTATGCGCGATCGCAAACAGGTGGCAGAGATCCCGCTGGATAAGCTGTCCGTTCCGGCAATCATGAATGCCATCGCGGCATAAGGAGTGAATCGTGATGCCCCGTTCGCTTTCGCAAACCGGTGAGACAAAGCGCCGCTTTAGCTGGCCAACCGGCACGCCGCAAATCGCGGCGCTGCTGGTGGTACTGCTGGTAGATAGCCTGGTCGCGCCGCATTTCTTCCAGATTATTGTTCAGGATGGCCGCCTGTTTGGCAGCCCGATAGACATTTTAAACCGTGCCGCGCCCGTGGCGCTGCTGGCCATTGGGATGACGCTGGTTATCGCCACCGGCGGGATTGACCTCTCCGTCGGCGCGGTGATGGCCATCGCCGGGGCCACGGCAGCCTCAATGACCGTGGCCGGGCACAGCCTGCCCGTCGTTCTGCTGGCGGCATTAGGCACCGGCGTACTGGCAGGATTATGGAACGGCATTCTGGTGGCGGTGCTGAAAATCCAGCCTTTTGTCGCCACACTGATTTTAATGGTAGCCGGACGCGGCGTGGCGCAGCTCATTACCTCCGGTCAGATTGTCACCTTCAACTCGCCGAGCCTGGCGTGGCTGGGCAGCGGCAAGCTGTTTTTCTTCCCCACGCCGGTCATCATTGCCCTGGTGACGTTAGTGGTGTTCTGGCTCTTCACCCGCAAAACGGCGCTGGGGATGTTCATTGAAGCCGTCGGGATCAATATTCGTGCGGCACGCAACGCCGGGGTCAACACGCGGCTGATGGTCATGCTGACCTACGTGCTGAGCGGCGTGTGCGCCGCCATCGCCGGGGTCATCGTCGCGGCGGATATCCGCGGGGCCGACGCCAACAACGCGGGACTCTGGCTGGAGCTGGATGCGATCCTGGCGGTAGTGATCGGCGGTGGGTCGCTGATGGGCGGGCGCTTTAACCTGCTGCTCTCGGTGATTGGCGCGCTGATCATTCAGGGAATGAACACCGGGATCCTGCTCTCCGGTTTTCAGCCGGAACTCAACCAGGTGGTGAAAGCCGTGGTTGTGCTCTGCGTGCTGATCGTCCAGTCACCGCGCTTTGTCAGCATCATTAAGGGGATCCGTGGCCATGATAAAACGTAATTTACCGTTAATGATCACCCTGGGCGTGTTTGTGCTGGGGTATCTCTACTGTCTGACGCAGTTTCCGGGGTTTGCCTCGACGCGTGTGATTTGCAATATCCTGACCGATAACGCCTTTTTAGGCATCATCGCCGTCGGCATGACCTTTGTGATCCTCTCCGGTGGGATCGATCTCTCCGTCGGCTCGGTGATCGCGTTTACGGGCGTGTTCCTCGCGAAGGCGATCGGCTTCTGGGGGCTCTCTCCTCTGGTGGCGTTTCCGCTGGTGCTGGTGATGGGCTGTGCGTTTGGTGCCTTTATGGGACTTTTAATCGACGCGCTGAAAATCCCGGCCTTTATTATTACGCTCGCGGGAATGTTCTTCCTGCGCGGGGTGAGCTATCTGGTGTCGGAAGAGTCGATTCCGATTAACCACCCGATCTACGACACGCTCTCCAGCCTGGCGTGGAAAATCCCCGGCGGCGGCCGCCTGAGCGCGATGGGGCTCCTGATGCTGGGCGTGGTGGTCATTGGCATCTTCCTTGCCCACCGTACCCGGTTTGGCAACCAGGTTTACGCTATTGGCGGCAACGCCACGTCGGCAAACCTGATGGGGATCTCCACCCGCAGCACCACCATCCGCATCTATATGCTTTCGACCGGGCTGGCGACGCTGGCGGGTATCGTCTTCTCGGTGTATACCCAGGCAGGCTATGCTCTGGCAGGCGTTGGCGTGGAACTGGATGCGATAGCTTCTGTGGTCATCGGCGGCACGCTGCTCAGCGGCGGGGTGGGTACGGTGCTGGGCACGCTGTTCGGCGTGGCGATCCAGGGGCTGATACAAACCTATATCAACTTTGACGGTACGCTCAGTTCGTGGTGGACGAAGATCGCCATCGGCATTTTGCTGTTTATTTTTATTGCCCTGCAGCGCGGTCTTACTGTGCTTTGGGAGAACCGCCAGAGTTCACCGGTTACGCGTGTATAAACATTTTCCGGTAGCGGCCGATACTCTTCTTTTACGCCAAGAAATATCTCGCTACCGGAAATAATATCATGCTTAAAACGCTATCGATTCGTACCGGCTTGCTCTCTTTACTGGCCGTTATGACCCTTCTGCTGCTGATTGTCAGCGGCATTGGTATTTATGCCCTCACACAGAGTTCTTCTTCGCTGCAGCGTATCAACCACCTTCAGGGTGAGCAGATGGTGCAGCTTAATTCTGGCTATACGCTGATCCTGCGCGCGCGCAACGAGGCGGGCCAGGCCGTCCGGCTGATGGAAATCGGCATGCTGGACGATGCGGCCAAAGCGGTGAAAAACATCAATCAGGAAGTCGTTCTGGCCCAGAAAACGCTCAAAGGCGTGATCGACGGCGGCGTGTCTGATGAGCAAGGGCAACAGCTTCTCAATAAAGTCGCCACCAGCCTGGCGACGTATAACCAGCAGGGGATCAACCCGATGCTGAAAACCCTGAATGACCAGAGTGCAGACAGCTATTACGATCTGCTGGAAAACACGTTGATCCCGGTGGCGAAGCAGTTTGATAACGACATGCAGGCGTTTCAGAAATGGAGCGAAGCGCGGGGTCAGGCGGAAGTCAGCGCCGTGCAGGCGAGTAAAACCCGCGTGCTGATCCTGATTATCGTTGCGGCGCTGCTGACGGCAGGTATTATCGTGCTGGCGTGGCTGGTGCTGCGCCATATGCTTCTCAAGCCGCTTTCGGCGTCGATCGCTCAACTGGAGAACGTGGCGGCGGGCGATTTAACCCATACGCTGAATGCGCCAGCGAGCCAGGAGTTTAACCGTCTCAACGCGGCGATAGAGGAGATGCGCCAGTCGCTGATGAACTCGGTTCTGCGGGTACGTGATGCCAGTTCGCAAATTGACACCGGCAGCCGCGAGCTCACGGCGGGGAACCGCGATCTCGCCGAGCGTACGGAATCCACCGCCACCTCGCTGGAGCAGACGGCAGCCAGCATGGAACAGATCACCGCCACGGTGAAACTCAACGCCGATAACGCAGAGCAGGCGCACCAGCTGGCGAAGTCAGTGTCCGACACGGCCGATCACGGCAGCGAAATGGTCTGCTACGTGATTGAAAAAATGCGTGATATCTCCGGCAGCTCGGCGCGCATCGCCGACATCCTGAGCGTGATTGACGGCATTGCCTTCCAGACCAATATTCTGGCGCTTAACGCCTCCGTGGAAGCGGCGCGCGCGGGCGAGCAGGGGCGCGGGTTTGCCGTCGTCGCCGGCGAAGTGCGAAACCTCGCCAGCCGCAGCGCCGATGCGGCGAAAGAGATCCGATCGCTTATCAGTGATTCGCAGACCCACGTTAGCGAGGGCAGCGAGCTGGCCCAGCAGGCTGGTGAAACGATGGATGAGATCGCAACGGAAGTGCTGCGCATGACCAAACTGATGCGCGAGATTGCGACCGCGTCCCAGGAGCAGAGCCGCGGCATTGAACAGGTGAATATTGCGGTGAACCAGATGGACGAAACCGCGCAGCAGAATGCGGCGCTGGTGCAGCAATCCTCCGCCGCAACCCGCTCCCTTGAGGAGCAGTCGCGTCAGCTGATGGAAGCCATGTCATCATTCAAAGTGACGACTCAGACCGCTGCATAATATTTCCCAGCCCCGGGACGTTCTGTGCCGGGGTTTTATTCTTTGCAGAATTAACTGCCGCAATATTATCGTGAATATCGCCCATTAATATTTCCAGCGAACGGGTTAAGGCTAACGCTTTTTCAGTCGGCTCAAGATATAAGCCCTTGCGGAAAAATAATGGCTCATCAAACAGTTGATTAAAACGTTTCAAGGCCAGGCTCACCGCAGGGCGTGACATCTCCAGGCGCACAGAGGCCTTTGCCATGCTGCCGCAGCGGACGATTTCAATAAATACAGGGATAAGATTTAAATCAATACCGGTTGTAGCACGAGAATAATTTTTCATTGCGATTCTGCTCCAGGAAATATCTGTCAAACTGTTATGGAAATAATGCAGGAGCAGTGGTGAATATTAAAGCCTGTTTTTTATAAACACTTATACGTTAAAATATATAAATGACCAGGGGAGCCAGAACGGCTCCCCTGAAGAAAGGTATTACGCGTCCGGGTACTCACGGATAAAACGTTCAACGTCTTCAACCATGTGGTTGTTGCCGACGAAGAATGAACGGCGCTGGTGAAGGCTTTCTGGCACGATATCCAGAATACGCTCTTTACCGTCGCTCGCCTTGCCGCCCGCCTGCTCGGCGAGGAACGCCATCGGGTTGCATTCGTACAGCAGACGCAGCTTCCCGTCAGGGTGGCTTGCGGTGCTTGGATAGAGGTAGATACCGCCTTTCAGCAGGTTACGGTGGAAATCCGCGACCAGAGAGCCAATATAGCGGGACGTGTAAGGGCGCTGCGTCAGTTTATCTTCTTCCTGGCAGAATTTGATGTACTTCTTCACGCCGTTCGGGAATCGGATGTAGTTGCCTTCGTTGATGGAGTAGGTATTGCCCTTCTCCGGGAAGCGCATGCGTTCCTGGCTCAGGCAGAAAACGCCCAGTGAAGGATCGTACGTAAAGGCGTGAACCCCGCAGCCGGTGGTGTACACCAGCATGGTGGAGGAGCCATAAACGACGTAACCGGCAGCCACTTGATTAATGCCTGGCTGCAGGAAATCTTCTTCGGTCACCGGCGTGCCAACAGGCGTGACGCGGCGGTAGATGGAGAAAATGGTACCGACAGAAACGTTAACGTCGATGTTTGAGGAACCGTCGAGCGGATCCATCAGAACAACGTATTTAGCGTGTTCACACCCTTCGAAAACAACAATTTCATCTTCTTCTTCGGAGGCGATACCCGCAACGATGTCGCGCGCGCGCAGTGCAGCTTTCAATTTTTCATTTGCGAACAGATCGAGTTTCTGTTGAACCTCGCCCTGAACGTTCTCGGCACCGCTGGCACCCAGGATATCGACCAGACCGGCCTTGTTGATATCACGGTGGATGATCTTAGCGCCCAGCTTTATTGCCGACAGCAAAGCAGTGAGTTCACCGGTAGCATGAGAGAACTCGTGCTGCTTTTCGACAATAAATTCACCTAACGTTTTCATAACACTTTCCCTGCATCTTTGTGAGTAGAGCGATTGTATGTTCACTAAAACGACTAAAGCCCAACAATCTTAACAAACATTCAAATATTAGCGCAGAGGTGAATCGCGCCAGCAACATACGGATTTACCTGAAATGCGTTTCACAGCCGCTAACATGTGAGTAAAATGTGCGCCACATTGAAGAAGGATAGTGACGTATGCGCATTCATATATTGGGGATTTGTGGCACTTTCATGGGCGGACTGGCAATGCTGGCGCGCTCGCTGGGCCATGAAGTGACAGGTTCGGACGCCAATGTGTATCCGCCGATGAGCACACTTCTGGAGAAAGAGGGGATATCTCTCATTCAGGGCTATGACGCCAGCCAGCTTGATCCCGAGCCGGATCTGGTGATCATTGGCAACGCCATGACCCGCGGCAATCCGTGCGTTGAGGCGGTACTGGAACGCAATATTCCGTTCATGTCCGGCCCGCAGTGGTTGCATGATTTCGTGCTGCGCGACCGCTGGGTTATCGCGGTTGCCGGTACGCACGGCAAAACCACCACCGCCGGGATGGCCACCTGGATCCTCGAAGCCTGTGGCTACAAGCCGGGCTTTGTGATCGGCGGCGTTCCGGGCAACTTTGACGTTTCTGCACGCCTGGGAGACAGCCCGTTCTTTGTTATCGAAGCCGACGAGTATGACTGCGCGTTCTTCGATAAACGTTCCAAATTCGTCCATTACTGCCCGCGAACGCTGATCCTCAACAACCTTGAGTTCGACCACGCGGATATCTTTGACGACCTGAAAGCGATTCAGAAACAGTTCCACCACCTGGTGCGCATCGTGCCGGGCCAGGGGCGCATCATCCTGCCTGAGAACGACATCAACCTGAAGCAGACGATGGCGATGGGCTGCTGGAGCGAGCAGGAGCTGGTGGGCGAGCAGGGCCACTGGCAGGCGAAAAAACTTAACGCCGATGCCTCTGAGTGGGAAGTGCTGCTCGACGGTGAAAAAGTGGGTGAGGTGAAGTGGGGCCTGGTGGGCGAACACAACATGCACAACGGCCTGATGGCGATCGCGGCCGCACGCCATGTGGGCGTTCAGCCTGCGGATGCGGCTAATGCGCTGGGCTCGTTTATCAATGCCCGTCGCCGTCTGGAACTGCGCGGTGAAGCCCACGGCGTCACGGTGTATGACGATTTCGCACACCACCCAACGGCGATTCTGGCGACGCTTGCGGCCCTGCGCGGCAAAGTCGGCGGTACCGCGCGCATTCTGGCGGTGCTGGAACCACGCTCGAACACCATGAAGATGGGCATCTGCAAAGACGATCTCGCGCCGTCATTAGGACGCGCCGATGAGGTCTTCCTGCTGCAGCCGCAGCATATTCCGTGGCAGGTGGCTGAAGTGGCCGATGCCTGCATTCAGCCTGCGCACTGGAGTGCGGATGTGGATGTGCTTGCGGACATGGTGGTGAAAGCGGCCCAGCCCGGCGACCATATTCTGGTCATGAGCAACGGCGGTTTTGGTGGGATCCATCAGAAGCTGCTGGATGGTCTGGCGAAGAAAGCCGAGGCCGCTGAGTAACAAAAGAGCCCGGTGGCGCTAGCGCTTACCGGGCCTACACACTGCACGACCTTGTAGGCCGGATAAGGCGTTTACGCCGCCATCCGGCGCACAACCGCACAGATTACTCTTCGTTCTCAGACAGCTCGCGCAGATACTGGAAAATCAGGCGCGCAGACTTCGGCGGCTTATTCCCTTCTTTCTCTTTCTTCGCGTTGCGGATCAAGGAACGCAGCTGCTGACGGTCAGCATCCGGCCAAAGGTTCAGCACTTCCGGTACGGCATCATCACCCTGTTCAATCAGACGATCGCGGATCTGCTCAAGCTTATGGAAAAACGCAACCTGCTGGTTGTGGCGGTTTTTCAGCTTGTCCAGCGCCTGGCGGATCGGATCGACGTCGCGCTGACGCAGCATTTTACCGATAAGCTGAAGCTGGCGACGACGGCCTTCTTTTTTGATTTTCTGTGCCAGTTCAATGGCATCACGCAGATCCTGGTCGAGCGGGATCTTATCCAGCGCGTTTTTACCCAGTTCTACCAGTTCTCCGCCAAGCTGTTTTAACTCTTCGGCGTCACGTTTAATTTCACTTTTACTGACCCAGATGATCTCATCATCTTCGTCTTCGATGTCATCACCGGGAACGTCGTCGAGCCAGTCTTCGGGCTGCTTAGTCATGTCAGGCTCCTTAAAAAAAGAGGCTAATGTTACCAGTTAAGACGCGCACTGAAAAACGGTTCTCTGTTAGACTTCAGATAACTCTCTCTTACAGTATGGCATTTGCGATGAAAGTAACCTCACAAGTTGAAGCGCAGCGTAAGATTCTGGAAGAAGCCGTCTCCACCGCGCTGATGCTTGCTTCAGAAAAATCAGATGGCGCCGAAGTGGCGGTCAGCAAAACCACCGGCATTAGCGTGAGCACCCGCTTTGGCGAGGTGGAGAATGTCGAATTCAACAGCGATGGCGCGCTGGGGATCACGGTCTATCACCAGAATCGCAAAGGCAGTGCGTCATCTACCGATCTCAGTCCGGATGCCATCGCCCGTACGGTGCAGGCGGCGCTGGATATTGCACGTTACACCTCGCCAGACCCTTACGCAGGCGTGGCGGATAAAGATCTGCTGGCGTTTGACGCGCCGGATCTCGATCTTTTCCACCCGGCAGAGGTCACGCCGGACGAAGCGATTGAACTGGCTGCACGCGCAGAGCAGGCTTCCCTGCAGGCTGATAAACGTATTACCAATACCGAAGGCGGCAGCTTTAACAGCCACTACGGCATCAAAGTCTTCGGCAACAGCCACGGCATGCTGCAGGGCTACTGCTCCACCCGCCACTCACTCTCCAGCTGCGTGATCGCCGAAGAGAACGGCGACATGGAACGCGACTACGCCTACACCATTGGCCGCGCGCTGGGGGATTTACAGTCTCCGGAGTGGGTCGGTAAAGAGTGCGCCGAACGCACGCTGTCACGCCTGTCGCCGCGTAAACTCTCCACCATGAAGGCCCCGGTGATTTTTGCCAATGAAGTGGCGACCGGTCTGTTTGGCCATCTGGTGGGCGCTATCGCGGGTGGCTCCGTTTACCGTAAATCGACATTCCTGCTCGACTCGCTGGGCAAGCAGATCCTGCCGGAATGGCTGACTATCGAAGAGCATCCGCACCTGCTGAAAGGGCTGGCCTCCACGCCGTTCGACAGCGAAGGCGTGCGTACCGAACGTCGCGATATCATCAAAGACGGCGTGCTGACCCAGTGGCTGCTGACCAACTACTCTGCGCGCAAGCTGGGGCTGAAAAGCACCGGTCATGCGGGCGGTATCCATAACTGGCGGATTGCGGGACAGGGCCTCAACTTTGAGCAGATGCTGAAAGAGATGGGCACCGGTCTGGTGGTGACCGAGCTGATGGGCCAGGGCGTAAGCGGCATCACCGGGGATTACTCTCGCGGTGCGGCGGGCTTCTGGGTGGAAAACGGCGAAATCCAATATCCGGTGAGCGAAATTACGATTGCGGGAAACCTGAAGGACATGTGGCGCAACATCGTTACGGTCGGTAACGATATTGAAACACGCAGCAATATACAGTGTGGTTCTGTATTACTGCCGGAAATGAAAATCGCCGGACAATGACAATAGAGATAGCGTTTTCTTAATAATAAAAAAGGAAGTGAGCAATGCGTAAACATCTGTTAGCGATCGTCGCGGCTTCAACGCTGGTTCTTGGCTCTTCTGCGTTTGCTGCCGATCTTGAAGACGACATGGGCATCCTCGGTCAAAACCTGAAGGTGGTGCAGAAAACGGACAATGCGGCTGAAATGAAAGACGCACTGACCAAAATGCGTGAAGCAGCGCTGGACGCCCAAAAAGCGACACCGCCAAAGCTGGAAAGCAAAGCGGCGGACAGTGCAGAGATGAAAGATTACCGCCACGGCTTTGACGTGCTGGTCGGCCAGATCGACGGTGCGCTGAAGCTGGCAAATGAAGGTAAAGTGAAAGAAGCCCAGGCGGCGGCCGAGCAGTTTGTGACTACGCGCAACACGTATCACAAAAAGTATCGTTAATTGGGTGCCTGAGCTGTACGTCCTTCCTCCGTATGCGGAGGCGCATTACGCGCCCCCGCATCTTTGCTCCCTACCGGCCGGAGCGACAATCCATCCGCGCTGTCACTTCAAGCGAGCCGTTTCGAAAACGGATCTCGCACAGTGTTTTCCTCGTCACCAGCGTTAAGATGATTATTGTCAAAGAAATAATCATCAGAACCCCGATACTTGGGTTTCTGCGTTTCATGGATGCCTCCTTGCTTTAAAGCGGGCGAGGTAGCAAACATCACGTGGCTAGACGTGTCGTTTACAGCCCCGTCCTGATTTAAATTCAGGTAGGGGCTTTCCACTTTCCGTCCCATGCCTGAGACGGTCAGTCTCAAGCACCCGTCGCCACTCTAGCGAATCCCCATAAGAAAACCTTATCCACATCACATTTCTACGAGCCCGCTCGGAATCTTTTCCGCTTCGCTTACCCCTTATTTGCCGCGCGATAGCGTGATATTCATCACGTAAATCCAGAGTTTTATCCATATTCAGCGCATTTATGTGGCACAGATCACTGCTGCGGCTCGCCTTTCCACTTCGAAGTGGAAAACAACTCGCTACAAACAATTCCCCCTCAACGTTAGTTTTATTCCAGAGCCATTAACGGGGTAAGACCAGTGATTAACGGAGCGGTAATGAACGACGTTGGGGAACAGACAGTGCAAACAGAGCAGCTCGCGAACACTATGCTGCAGCAGGTTTATGCCCTGCTGGCCCGGCACGACATCATCCCCAATGCAGTACAGGAGCAGATGCTCACCTCCCACGTTCGCGCAATGGCGCACCGGTCCGTGACCGGCGAGCCGCTGCCGGAGGTTGAAGCGGAGCTGTTCGACGAAATTTCACCCGATTCAATGCAACTTGCCCGTGAAGTGGTAGCGCAGTTTGGCAACCTTCCTGATGAAGAAGCCTGGCTGCTCTCCGTTCACTTCGAAGTCGCGAAAGACAACCTTTAAGGAGCAACACATGGAACAGATTACAGTCGTGATTGGCGATCGCCTGGGCAAAGGTCAGAAAGTGGCCGCGGGTGTGGAAAAAGCAGGTGGACGCGCGGTTGTCGTACCGGGTATGGCTGCCGATATGAAGCTCGGTGACGTGATGAAAGCGGAAAACGCCACCTTCGGCATCTCCTTCTGCGGCAGCGGCGGCGCGGGCGCAATTACTGCTCAGACCAAATATGGCTACAAAGCCAAATACGGCATGCGTTCCGTGGAAGAGGGCGTGACCGCCATCAACGAAGGCTGCAACGTGCTGGGCTTTGGCTTTATGGATAAAGAAGAGCTGGGCGAGCGTCTGGTGCAGGCGTGGCAGAAAAAATACGGCGCATAAGCATGAAAGAACAGTTCACAACCACGGTGAGAGTGAAGGGCAAAGGCGACGCCAAAGCGCGCGCCTTTGCTGACGCGCTCAACCACGTTCAGGCCGCGGTGATGAAAGCCTCACCGCATATCTTACTGCGTATTGAGCCACAGGATGTGCAGGTCGTTCAGGCGCAAGAAGCGGTGCGTAAAGAAGCGTTTCTGTTCTTCTTTTTGCGCCGGGAAAGACGCACCTACAGCGTGGAGCTGGATGTGACCGTCAACGTGACCGCCATCAATCTCGACCAGGTGGATTTCGTCACGCAACGCTGATTATTCATAAAAGGGCAGACTGATGTTCTTAATTATATTAATAAAATCGCTCATCATTGGCGGCCTGGTTGGCGTCGGTGTCGGAGCCGGGGCTGCACGCATGTTTCATGCGCCTACCACACAGGGTATGGGCGCGTTTCGTACGTTAGGGGAACTGAACTCCTGTGAAGGGGATCCGGCGTCCCACTTCTCCTTTGGGTTAGGTTTCTTCTTTAACGCCTGGGCCTCTTCCGTGGCCGCAGGGGCTTTCACACAGGACGTTGACCACCGCATCATCCCGAACTGGGGTGCTGCTGCACTGATGATCAAAAACCGTAACGTCGGCGAAACGCTGCACGACCCGCGCAAAATGGCGATTGCCTGCGGCCTGATCGGCATGATCGTCGTGACCTTCCTGAACCTGACCGCCTCCTCCGTGCCGGCTGCGCTTCAGGTCACCGCCGTGAAGGTGCTGGTGCCGGCGGCAAACCTGCTGGTTAACACCGTCATGCCGGTGATCTTCTGGCTGGCGGCCATCGACGCGGGTAAAAAGTCGGGCTTCTGGGCCACCATCTTCGGCGGCGCAGCGCAGCTGATTATGGGCAACGCCGTACCGGGCCTGGTGCTGGGGATCCTGATCGGTAAAGGTGTTGAAGAGAGCGGCTGGAACCACGTTACTAAAGTGATGATGGCGGCTATCGTCCTGCTCTTCGTGCTGAGCGGCTTCTTCCGCGGCTTCGACATGAAGATGATCGAATCCTTCCATCTGACCGTGCCGAACTGGCTCGACATGATCCACAACTCGCTCAGCGGTAAATAACGGAGCCTCTACATGGAACAGAATAAAGGTTTTTGGTATGCCGACTGGTCGTTCCCGATCTTCGTTGGCCTGCTCTCCTCCGGCGTGTTTGCCGGGACGCATATGTACTACCTCTACGGCATCGGCGCGTTTAACGAAGTGGCCTTCGTGGCGATGCTGAAGGCGGGGATTGATACCGGCGTCTACGGCGCGGTCGCGGCGTTCGGCGCAAGCTTCCTGTTCGCCCGTATTATCGAAGGCTCGCTGGTGGGTATTCTTGATATCGGCGGAGCCATTCAGACCGGCGTGGGTCTTGGCGTTCCGGCGCTGCTGCTGGGCGCGGGCATTATGTTCCCGGTGACCAACTTCATTGCTGCGCTGATTACCGGCCTGGTAATTGGCCTGGCGATTGGCTACGTCATCATCCTGGCGCGTAAGTTCACCATCAATCAGAGCAACTCTACCTACGGTGCAGACGTGATGATGGGCGCGGGTAACGCCTCCGGCCGCTTCCTCGGGCCGTTGATTATCCTCAGCGCCATGACCGCCTCCATTCCGATTGGCGTGGGTTCACTCTTAGGTGCGCTGCTGTTCTACATCTGGCAGAAGCCGATTACCGGCGGCGCGATCCTCGGTGCCATGCTGTTGGGCTGGCTGTTCCCGGTCGCCCTTTAATACCCGCGGGCGCTCAGGCGCCCGCCTTATCAGGAGATCCTCATGTTTGATTTACTCCTGCGCCGTGCGCGCCTCACCGACGATACCCTGACCGATATCGCCATTCAGGATGGGAAGATCGCGGCGCTGGGCGAGATTGACGCTCCCGCACATAAAACGGTTGAGCTTAACGGCGAAGTCTTTGTGAGCGCTGGCTGGATTGACTCACACGTCCACTGTTACCCCAATTCCCCGATTTATCACGACGAACCGGACAGCGTCGGCATTGCGACCGGCGTCACCTCCGTGGTGGATGCGGGCAGTACCGGAGCCGACGACGTAGATGACTTCTATGAGATTACCCGCAAAGCCTCAACCGAGGTGTTTGCCCTGCTGAATATCTCCCGCGTGGGGCTGATTGCGCAGAACGAGCTGGCCAATATGGCCAACATCGACGCCGACGCTGTCAAACAGGCGGTGAAACGCCACCCCGATTTTATCGTCGGCCTGAAGGCGCGCATGAGCAGCAGCGTGGTCGGCGAGAACGGTATTACGCCGCTGGAGCGCGCGAAAGCCATCCAGAAAGAGAATGGCGATTTGCCGCTGATGGTCCACATCGGCAACAACCCGCCGAACCTCGACGAAATCGCCGAACTGCTGAGCTCGGGCGACATCATCACCCACTGCTATAACGGCAAGCCAAACCGCATTCTGACGCCGTCCGGCGAGCTGCGTGCCTCAATCACCTCGGCCCTGAAGCGCGGCGTGCGTCTGGACGTCGGCCACGGCACCGCGAGCTTCAGCTTTGAGGTGGCGAAACGCGCCATCGCGATGGGCATTCTGCCGCACACCATCAGCTCGGATATCTACTGCCGCAACCGCATTAACGGCCCGGTGGGCTCGCTGGCGAGCGTGATGTCGAAGTTTCTCGCCATCGGCATGTCATTGCCGCAGGTGATTGACTGCGTAACCGCCAATGCTGCAGACGGCCTGCGCCTGACGCGCAAAGGCCGCATTCAGCCGGGTCTCGACGCTGACCTGACGCTGTTCACGGTTAAACGCCAGCCGACGCTGCTGACGGATGCCGAAAACGACAGCCTGCAGGCTGAACACATTCTGGTGCCGCTTGCCGCGATCCGCGCGGGCAAGGGCTACATGACCGAACAAGGGAGCACGGAACATGCCTTCGATTTATGAGAAATACCATTTAAAACAAGTCATCAACACCTCTGGCCGCATGACGGCGCTGGGCGTCTCCACGCCGCGCCCGGAAGTGGTTCAGGCGGCGATGGACGGCATGAATCACTATTTTGAAATGAAGGATCTGGTCAACAAAACCGGGGAATACATTGCGAAGCTGCTGGATGTGGAAGGGGCGACTGTGGTCTCCTGCGCATCGGCCGGTATCGCCCAGTCCGTGGCGGCGGTGCTGGTCAAAGACAGCGACTGGCTGCTGGAAAATCTGCACGTCACGCCAGTTGAAAACAACGAAATCGTGCTGCCGAAAGGCCACAACGTGAACTTTGGCGCGCCGGTGGGCACCATGGTGGCGCTGGGCGGCGGTAAGCTGGTGGAAGCGGGCTACGCTAACGAATGCTCCGCCGATCAGCTGGCGGCGGCAATTACCCCACGCACCGCGGCGATCCTCTACATCAAATCTCACCACTGCGTGCAGAAAAGCATGCTCAGCGTTGAGCAGGCGGCGGCGGTGGCGCGTAAGCACGATCTGCCGCTGATCGTCGACGCCGCAGCGGAAGAAGATCTGCATACCTACTACCGATCCGGAGCCGATCTGGTGATCTACAGCGGCGCGAAGGCAATTGAAGGGCCAACCAGCGGGCTGGTGATCGGCAAGACCCAGTACGTCGAGTGGGTGAAGCGTCAGACGGCGGGCATTGGCCGCGCGATGAAGGTGGGTAAAGAGGGCATTCTTGGCCTGACCTGCGCCATCGAACATTACCTTACCGCGACCAAGGAGAGCGGTGCCGAGATGGTGGCGAAGATGACGCCGTTTATCGACGCGCTCAACACCCTGAACGGCGTCACCGCGCGCGTGGTCTGGGACAGCGCCGGTCGCGATATCGCCCGTACCGAGATTAAATTTGACGAAGCGACCACCGGCGTCGGCACCGGCGAGCTGGTGAACGCGCTCAAGCAGGGCGAATACGCCATTTACTTCCGTGGCTACAAGGCCAACGAAGGGATTATCGAAGCGGACGTGCGCAGCGTAAACGCAGACCAGCTGAACATTGTGTATCGCCGCATTAGCGAAGTATTAGGACAGGAGAAAAAAGCATGAAACTGACCCCCAACTTTTACCGTGACCGCGTCTGCCTGAACGTGCTGGCAGGCTCGAAAGCCAACGCCAGCGCCATTTACGAGGCGGCGGAAGGCCATGTGCTGGTGGGCGTGCTCTCCAAAAATTACCCGGATGTGGCGAGCGCGGTGGCCGATATGCGCGAATACGCTGCCCTGATTGATAACGCGCTCTCCGTGGGCCTTGGTGCGGGCGATCCGAACCAGTCGGCGATGGTGAGCGAAATTTCCCGCCAGGTGCAGCCGCAGCACGTTAACCAGGTCTTTACCGGCGTCGCCACCAGCCGCGCGCTGCTGGGGCAGAACGAATCGGTCGTCAATGGCCTGGTCTCCCCGACCGGCACCGTCGGGATGGTCAAAATCTCCACCGGCCCGCTGAGCAGCGCAGCTATGGACGGTATCGTGCCGGTTGAAACTGCGATTGCCCTGCTGAAAGATTTCGGCGGCAGCTCAATCAAATACTTCCCGATGGGCGGCCTCAAGTGCCGTGACGAGTACAAAGCGGTAGCGGAAGCCTGCGCCCGTCACGACTTCTGGCTGGAGCCAACCGGGGGAATCGATCTGGAAAATTATGAAGAGATCCTGCAGATCGCTCTGGACGCGGGCGTGAGCAAAATCATCCCGCATATTTACAGCTCAATTATCGACAAAGCCAGCGGCGATACGCGCCCGGAAGATGTGCGCACGCTGCTTGCGATGACGAAGAAGCTGGTGAAGTAAAACCTGCCCCTCACCCTAACCCTCTCCCTTTGGGAGAGGGCCGGGGTGAGGGGAAACACGCCGCACAAACCTGAAGGAGCCACCATGCACACCCGTAACCTGCTTGTCGCTTCACTCTCTTTACTTGCTACCACCGCCGTCGCCCAGAACCAGTATGCCTGGGTGGGTACCTATAATCCGAACGGCGAAGGGCTGTACCGCTTTACCGTTGACCCGCAAAGCGGCGCGCTCGGCAATAAAACGCTGGTCAGCAAGCTGCCGAACGCCGCGCAGCTGGCCGTTTCACGCGACGGCAAAACGCTCTACCTGGCAAGCGAAGTGGAGCAGGGCGTGGTGCAGGCGCTGCGCGTGGGCGATAACGGCGCGCTGAGCGAACTCAATCAGGTGACCTCCGGCGGCGCGGGGCCGGTGTATCTCTCCCTGACGCCGAACGGCAAGCACCTGCTGGTGGCCAACTACGTCAGCGGGTCGATTGCCGTATTATCGGTCAAGGCAGACGGCAGCCTGGGTGACGCCACGGATCAGCACCAGGATCAGGGTGAGCCGGGCGCGGCAAAACCGGAAGCCGCTGCTGAGGGCAGCTTTGCCATCAGCGATCACAACGGCCCTCACGCGCATATGATCGCCGCCGATCCGAGCGGGAAATCCGTGTTTTCCACCGATCTGGGGCTGGATCGCATCTACCAGTACCGCTTTGACGATCGAACAGGCAAGCTGACGCCGAACGATCCGCCGTTTGTCAGCGCCTCCTCAAAAGGGGCCGGGCCGCGCCACTTTGTCTTTACGCCGAAAGGCGATGCCCTGTGGCTGATTAACGAAGAGGCGTCTACGCTGACCCACTATTCGGTGGAGGCAAACGGCACGCTGAGAGAGGGCAAAACGGTTTCTGCACTGCCGGAAGGATACAAAGGCACCAGTTTCGCTGCCGGGCTGGCGTTAAGCGCCGACGGTAAACAGCTGTATGTGGCTAACCGTTTGCATAACAGCATCGGGCACTTTACCGTAACAGCGGAGGGCACGCTGACGCATCAGGATGATGTGTGGACCCGGGGTGATTACCCGCGCACCCTGACGCTCGATAAACAGGGACGCTGGCTGTACGTCATGAACCAGCGCAGCGACAACATTACCCGTTTCCGCGTCGGTCAGGACGGCAAGCTAAGCTTTGAGCCAGACTATACCCCGGTCGGCAGCCCATCCCAGATGGTCATTTCACCTTAAGCCGTAAGAGGACAACGACGTGCGATTCCCGAATCAACGTTTAGCGCAACTTTTCGAACTGTTGCAAAACGAGACGCTGCCGCAGGACGAGCTGGCGCAGCGGCTGTCGGTCTCCACGCGAACCGTCCGTGCGGACATCACCGCCCTGAACGCGCTGCTGGCAAGCCACGGCGCGCAGTTTATCCTGAGCCGGGGCAACGGCTACCAGCTCAAAATTGAGGATGCCGAACGCTATCAGCAGCTGCAGGCCTCCCACCCGCGCGCGCTGCGTATTCCGCGGACCGGGCCGGAGCGCGTGCATTATCTGGTGGTGCGTTTTCTGACCTCGGCGTTTTCCCTCAAGCTTGAGGATCTGGCGGACGAGTGGTTCGTCAGCCGCGCCACGCTGCAAAGCGACATGGCGGAGGTACGCGAGTGGTTCCACCGCTATAACCTGACGCTTGAAACCCGTCCGCGTCACGGGATGAAGCTGTTTGGCAGCGAGATGTCGACCCGCGCGTGCCTGACCGATCTGCTCTGGGAGCTGGCGCAGCAGGATAGCCTGAACCCGCTGGTCACGGACGTGGCGCTCAATGCGGGCGTGGCGGAGCAGATGGTGCCCGTGCTGCACGACGCGCTGACGCGTCATCACATTCGCCTGACCGATGAAGGCGAGCTGTTCCTGCGCCTGTACTGCGCGGTGTCGGTGCGCCGCATTAGCGAAGGTTACCCGCTGCCGGAATTCCATGCCGAAGACGTGGAAGAGAACGTGCGCGAGGCGGCGAAAGATATCGCAGTGACCATCCAGCAACTGGCGGGCAAAGCGCTTTCGCCCTCGGAGGAGAGCTGGCTGTGCGTCCACATCGCCGCGCGGCAGATTCAGGAGATCGCGCCCAGCGCCATTAACGCCGATGACGACGAAGCGCTGGTCAACTACATCCTGCGCTACATCAACACCCACTATAACTACAACCTGCTCAGCGACGAGCAGCTGCATGCGGATCTGCTCACGCACATCAAAACTATGATCACCCGCGTGCGGTATCAAATCATGATCCCGAATCCACTGCTGGATAACATCAAGCAGCACTACCCGATGGCGTGGGATATGACCCTGGCGGCGGTGTCGAGCTGGGGCAAATACACGCCGTACGTCATCAGCGAAAACGAAATCGGCTTCCTGGTGCTGCACATCGGCGTCGGGCTGGAGCGCCACTACAACATTGGTTACCAGCGCCAGCCGCGCGTGCTGCTGGTGTGCGACGCCGGTAATGCGATGGTGCGCATGATTGAGGCGGTGCTGCAGCGCAAATACCCGCAGATTGAGGTTACGCGCACGCTCACCCTGCGCGAGTACGAGCTGGCGGAAATGATTAGCGAAGACTTTGTGATCGCCACCGCCCGCGTCAGCGAAAAGTCGAAACCGGTGGTGACGATCGCCCCATTCCCGACCGACTACCAGTTAGAACAGATCGGCAAGCTGGTGCTGGTGGACCGCACCCGCCCGTGGATGCTGGATAAATACTTCGATGCAGCCCATTTCCGTATTCTCGACAAACCTGTCGACCAGCAAAAGCTGTTCCATGAACTGTGCGCGCAGCTTGAAGGCGAAGGCTTTGTTGGTGCGGAGTTCCTGGATTCGGTCATCGAGCGCGAAGCCATCGTCAGCACCATGCTCGGCGACGGCATTGCGCTGCCGCACTCCCTCGGCCTGCTGGCGCAGAAAACGGTAGTCTATACCGTGCTCGCCCCGCACGGCGTCCAGTGGGGTGACGAAACCGCGCACGTCATCTTCCTGCTCGCCATCAGCAAAAGCGAGTACGAAGAGGCGATGGCGATTTACGATATCTTCGTCACCTTCCTGCGAGAACGGGCGATGTCACGCCTCTGTAGCTGCGGAGATTTTGCCGAGTTTAAGGCGGTGGCGATGGAGAGTTTGAGCCGGTTTTGAGATAAGGGCGGACGGATAACATCCGCCTTTGATCAACGCAGATGATGCACAACCTGGTTGCTGCTGCCGCGCCAGATTAGAGCCGGGTCTTTTAAATCCTGCACGAACTTGCCGTCGACCAGCACGTTAATCAGATCCACGACTTCCCTTTGCTGCGCATTCAGCTCGTCCAGTTTGTAGCCCGTCCAGACCCAGATATCTTTTCCCGAGCACTCGCGGCGAATGCGCTTCACCAGCTTCAAAATATCCGGCACGTTTTGCGGGTGCAGGGGGTCGCCACCGGAGAGGGAAATCCCCTGGCGGTGAATGCGCGTGTCGTTCAGGTCGCTGATGATTTTATCTTCCATCTCCGCGGTGAACGGCATGCCGGAATTAAGGCGCCAGGTGCTTTTGTTGTAGCAGCCGGGGCATTCATGAACGCAGCCTGAGACAAACAGGGTGCAGCGGGTGCCGGGGCCGTTGACGATGTCGACGGGGTAGTACTGGTGATAGTTCATCGCGAATAACCAAGCCGGGTGGCGCTGCGCTTACCCGGCCTACAAAAGAGTGCGGTCCGTAGGCCCGGTAAGCGCAGCGCCACCGGGCATTAACGCGGCAGAGGGTTAACCGATCTGCCCATTCCCTAAATGCTTCACGCGGCGCTTCACCTCTTCCTGCTTGCCGGCGTTAAACGGACGTGCATCCGGGCTGCCGAGATAGCCGCACACGCGGCGGGTGACGGAGACGCGAGCCGCGTCGTGGTTGCCGCATTTCGGGCAGGTAAAGCCTTTGCTGGTGCACTCAAACTCACCGGTAAAACCGCACTCATAGCACTCGTCGATTGGCGTGTTGGTTCCGTAATACGGCACGTGCTGGTAGCTGTAATCCCACACGTCTTCCAGCGCTTTCAGGTTGTGCTGAATATTCGGATACTCGCCGTAGCAGATGAAGCCGCCGCTGGCGATAGGCGGATACGCCGCTTCGAAGTCGATCTTGTCGTACGGGTTCACCTTTTTCTCCACGTCGAGGTGGAAGCTGTTGGTGTAGTACCCTTTGTCGGTCACACCTTCCACAATACCGAACTCGGCGGTATCCAGACGGCAGAAGCGGTCGCACAGGTTTTCGCTCGGCGTGCTGTAGAGGCTGAAGCCGTAGCCGGTCTCCTCTTTCCACTGGTCTACCGCGTCGCGCAGGCGCTGAACGATGGCGATGCCTTTCTCACGCAGCGCGGCGCTGTCGTACATGTGCGTGCCGCCGGCCAGCGCATTGATGGTTTCGTGAATGCCGATATAGCCCAGCGAAATCGACGCGCGCCCGTTTTTGAAGATTTCGGACACGTCATCGTCCGCCTTCAGGCGCACGCCGCAGGCTCCTTCCATATAGAGGATGGGCGCAACGCGGGCTTTGACCCCTTCGAGGCGCGCAATGCGGGTCATCAGCGCTTTACGCGCCAGCTGCAGGCGCTCGTCCAGCAGCGTCCAGAAGGCGTCTTCATTACCTTTCGCTTCCAGCGCGATGCGCGGCAGGTTCAGGCTGATAACGCCCAGGTTGTTGCGTCCGTCGTGGATCTGCTCACCGTTTTCATCTTCGTACACGCCGAGGAAGCTGCGGCAGCCCATTGGCGTTTTAAACGAACCGGTGACCTTCACCACCTGGTCGTAGTTCAGAATGTCCGGATACATGCGCTTGCTCGCGCACTCCAGCGCCAGCTGTTTAATGTCGTAGTTCGGATCGCCAAACTTGTGGTTCAGGCCGTCGCGGATGGCGAACACCAGTTTCGGGAACACCGCGGTTTTGCGGTTTTTGCCGAGTCCGGAGATACGGTTGCGCAGGATAGACTGCTGGATCAGACGCGATTCCCAGCTGGTGCCCAGACCGAAGCCGAAGGTCACAAACGGCGTCTGGCCGTTGGCGGTGTGCAGGGTGTTTACCTCATATTCCAGCGACTGGAACGCGTCGTAGCACTCTTTCTCGGTGCGGGAATGCGCATAGCCGTCAGCGTCCGGGATCTGCCACTCTTCGGCCGTTTTACGGTGCTTGTTGAAGCTGGCCGTCACGAACGGGGCCAGCACTTCATCAATACGGTTAATGGTGGTGCCGCCGTAAATATGGCTGGCGACCTGGGCGATAATCTGCGCCGTGACCGCGGTGGCGGTGGAGATCGACTTAGGTGGCTCAATCTCGGCGTTACCCATTTTAAAACCGTGGGTCAGCATGCCCTTCAGGTCGATCAGCATGCAGTTGAACATCGGGAAGAATGGCGAGTAGTCGAGATCGTGGTAGTGGATCTCACCGCGCTCGTGCGCCGACACCACGTCGCGCGGCAGCAGATGCTGGCGGGCATAGTGTTTGGCGACGATACCGGCCAGCAGATCGCGCTGGGTAGGGATCACTTTACTGTCTTTGTTGGCGTTTTCATTGAGCAGCGCAGAGTTGGTCTGCTCCACCAGGCCGCGAATTTCCTGGTTCAGACGGCCGCGCTTCTCACGCTGAACGTCACGATCGTGGCGATACTCAATGTAGGCGCGCGCCAGCTGCTTGTAGGGGCCCGCCATCAGCTGGTTCTCAACCGCGGTCTGGATCTCGTTGATATCGACCTGGCTGCGTTCATTCATCTGGCTGCTAACGACTTCTGCGACGGTGGCGCAGTAATCTGCGTCATCGACTCCCGCTGCTTTAGCTGCACGCAGAATGGCTTCCTGAATGCGCTCTGATTTAAACGGCACTTTACAGCCATCACGTTTCATCACATGCGGTGTCATGATCACTCCATTTTTTAAAAACAGGTTATCCACAGAGGCGGAGAAGTATTCAGAGGCTGTATTGTCAGCCAGGTGAGAGACTTCCCTCGTTTCTGACCCTTGTTATCCACAATTCCGGAGAGCGGAGTCGCCGTCTTGTTGTTGGAATAGTAGACGATTAATACAAGATGTTGGGTCGGCGTGCATTTTAAGTTCTACATATAGTGATTTGCATCAAACATGTTTGCGATTTATTTGATTCAGAACAAAGTAAAAAGACGAGAGTACAAACGGCGGGCGCTGTAGCGATTGTAAATACGAAAAGGAAAAATCTGATTAATTATTCAACAAAAACAGTAAAGTAAGCCGGGCGCAACGGGTGCGCCCGGCGAAGGCATTACGCCTGTAGCCACCAGACGGCTTCAAACGGGCGCAGCGTCGTTTTCTGCGGTGACGGATAGTTGCTCATCACCGTCTGCCACTGGCCGCTCAGAAGGTCATTCGTCCATTCATGAGGGTTATCGCTCAGGTTCGCCATCACGATCAGGGTCTGTCCCTGCCACCGGCGGCGATAGCACCACAGGGAAGGGTGCTCAGGAAGCAGATCCTCATAATCACCCCACGTCAGCACCGGCAGGGTTTTGCGCAGGCTGATGAGTGACTGGTAGGTGTAAAACACCGAATTCGGGTCATCGAGCGCCGCGCGGGCGTTCACGGTCTCATAGTTATCGCAGACGCCAATCCATGGCTCGCCCTCGGTAAAGCCCGCGTTGTGCGAGGCATCCCACTGCATTGGCGTGCGGCCGTTGTCGCGAGACTTGCTTGCCAGAATCGCCAGGAGTTCGTCCGGTTCGCGGCCGTTGGCCCGCAGTTCGGCGAACATGTTCAGGCTTTCCACGTCGCGGTAATCGGTGATGCGGCTGAAGTGCGGGTTGGTCATGCCCAGCTCTTCGCCCTGGTAGATGTACGGCGTGCCCTGCATACCGTGCAGCACCATGCCGAGCATCTTCGCCGCTGGTACGCGGTATTCCCCTTCGTCACCAAAGCGCGACACGATGCGCGGTTGGTCGTGGTTACACCAGAACAGCGCATTCCAGGCTTTGTTATGCATGCCCTGCTGCCAGTGGCGGAAGAGGGTTTTCAGCGCCACAAAGTCCGGCTTCGCCTTCGTCCATTTTTCGCCGCCGGGGTAGTCCACCTTCAGGTGGTGGAAGTTAAAGGTCATCGACAGCTCGCGTCCGTCGAGGGACGCATACTGCTGGCAGTTTTCCAGCGAGGTCGAGGACATTTCGCCCACCGTCATCAGGTTGCGCGGCGTAAAGACGTCGCGGCTCATCTCCTGCAGATATTCATGAACGCGCGGCCCGTCGGTATAGAAACGGCGACCGTCGCCGATGTCGTCATTTGGGAAACCCTGATCTTTCGAAATCAGGTTAATCACGTCCAGACGCAAGCCGTCCACGCCGCGATCGGCCCAGAATTCGCACACCTTTTTCAGCTCGGCGCGCACGGCCGGGTTTTCCCAGTTGAGATCCGCCTGCTCCGGGGCGAAGAGGTGCAGATAATACTGCTCACTCTCGGCGTGCCAGCGCCAGGCGTTGCCGCCAAACTTGGAGCGCCAGTTGTTGGGAAGCTGCTCCGGCGTGCCGTCGCGCCAGATGTAGAACTGGCGGTACGGGCTCGCTTTGTTCAGCGATTCCCGAAACCAGGCGTGCTGTGTGGAGGTGTGGTTAAACACCATATCCAGCACGATGCGAATGCCGCGTTCGTGCGCCCCGGCAACCAGCGCGTCGAAGTCATCCAGCGTGCCGTAGGCCGGGTCGATAGCGGTGTAATTCGCCACGTCGTAGCCGTTATCCACCTGCGGGGAGATATAAAACGGCGTCAGCCAGATGGCGTCGATGCCGAGGGTTTTCAGGTAGTCCAGACGCTGCGTCACGCCGCGTAAATCACCGGTGCCGCTGCCGGTCGTGTCCTGAAAACTCTTTGGATAGATCTGATAGATGACGCCGTTCTGCCACCAGTGAGGAAGGGTATTCATAATGCGTTCCTGCAAATGCGAAGGGGCGCAACTGCGCCCCGAAAAAGGAGGTTAAACAATCTGCAGCGCGCCCTGACGGAACTTACGCTGATAAACCACGGTGGTGAGCGCCATTGGGACGATAATCGCGATGGCCATCGCCAGGGCAAACACCTGCCAGAAAGCGGGCTGAATAGAGAGGATACCCGGCAGCCCGCCGACGCCAATCCCGTTCGCCATCACGCCGTACAGACCACACACCAGGCCTGCCAGACCGGAACCGATCATCGCGCAGAGCATCGGGAAGCGGTATTTCAGGTTGATGCCGTACATGGCCGGTTCGGTGACGCCGAGGTAAGCGGAGATGGCTGCCGGAACGGAAATCTCACGCTCGTTATGCTTACGGCTGACGATGATGATCCCGGTGACCGCCGACGCCTGCGCAATGTTAGACAGCGCGATGATAGGCCAGACCGGCGTGCCGCCGAGGCTCTGGATCATCTGCATATCAATCGCCAGCGTGGTCTGGTGCACGCCGGTGATCACCAGCGGGGCGTACAGGAAGCCAAACAGCGCGGCACCAATCGGCGCGAAGCTGCCGGTCATCAGGTGACGGACCGCGAAGGCCACGCCGTCGCCAATCATGCGGCCAAACGGACCGATAAACGCATGCGCCAGGAACACCGCCAGAATCAGCGAGCAGACCGGCACTACTACCAGATAAAGGTAATCCGGCACGATGCGCTTCAGCCGCGTTTCAATAAAGCCCAGCGCCAGACCAGCCAGCAATGCCGGAATCACCTGCGCCTGGTAGCCCACCTTAGCGATGGTAAACAGCCCGAAGTTCCACACTTCCGGCACCTGCTGACCAAGTAAGTAAGCGTTCATTAACTGCGGAGAGACCAGCGTGACGCCCAGCACGATACCCAGAATCGGGGTGCCGCCCATCTTGCGCACCGCGGACCAGCAAATCCCCACTGGCAGGTAGAAGAAGATCGCTTCGCCAATCAACCACAGGAAGTCGTACACGGTTTTCAGCGCCGGATACATCTGCGCCAGGGTTTTGCCGTCGCTCATCGGCACATCACCAATGACGTTACGGAAACCTAAAATTAAGCCCCCGCTGATCAGCGCCGGCAGCAGCGGGAAGAAGATCTCCGCGAAGTGGGAGATCAGCTGCTCGTGCCATTTCATATTCTGACGTGCGGCCTTCTTCGCCTGCTCTTTATCGGCGGAGGAGTGCCCGGTTGTTGCCAGCAGAGCCTGATAGTAATCGCCCACTTCGGTACCAATCACCACCTGGAACTGCCCGGCGTTGGTGAAGCAGCCTTTTACCATTTTCAACTCTTCAATGGCTTTCGGATTGGCCTTGGCCGGATCGTTCAGCACGAAGCGCAGGCGGGTAATGCAGTGGCTGACGGTCGCGATGTTTTCACGTCCGCCGACCAGGACGATCAGCTGATCGATATCGGCTTGTTTGACTTTACTCATCATGAAACCTCATGACAGATGGTGAAGGGGGTAATGACCTGAGCGCAAGCCTACTCCTTCAGCGTGACGGCGAAAATGGGAACGTTCCCGAAATCGGGCGAAGATCACAATAAACCGTTGAGCGGGGGTTAAGAAAGGTGGGCGGGAATAACGATCTGACGCGGCTCAGCGCGCCCGTTGATCTGCTCGATAAGCTGCGCGGCGGCCTGTCTGCCAGATTCGGCGTAGCCCGGATCGACGGTGATAATTTCCGGGTGCAAAAACTTCATCAGCGGCGTACTGCCCACGCTCGCCACCTGCAGGTTATCGATGCGTTGTTCCTGGATATATTTGCTCGCACCCAGCGCCAGGGTGTCCGTGGCGCACACCAGCGCGGTGGTCTGTGGCGTCAGAACGCCAGCGACCTGCTCGTAGCCCTGCTTCATGCCCAGCCCCGGCAGAGAGGCCACGGCGGAGAGGTTGTGCTGTTTGCAGAAGGCCAGATAGGCTTCATGGCGACGCTTGCCGGTGGTGATGTCCGCGTGAGGAACGCCGAGGAAGCTGATGTGGCGATGGCCTTGGTCGTACAGGCGCTGCATTAGGGTAATAATCGCCCCTTCATCGTCATAGCAGACGGACGCGAAGCCGTGGGCATCACGCGCCAGCAGCACCAGAGACGGCTGCCAGGGTTTCAGCATCTCGTCTTTGATGCCGGTAAAGCCAAACAGCACCACGCCGTCAATGTTGCGCCGCTGGAGCATACCCAGATGCTCTTCAACCAGCTGCACAGAGAACTGGCTCTCCATCATGATCGGATCATAGCCCTGCTCGTAGAAGGCGGGCAGCATGGTCTGGACGGCGAGATTTTCGGAGAGCGAATCCAGACGCGAGACAATGATCGCGACAACTTTGTCACTCTGCCCGCGCATGGCGCGCGCGGAGCGGGAAGGCGAAAAGCCGTGCTGGTTCATGACCGCCTCAACGCGTTCGCGGGTGCGTTCGCTGACACCACTTTCGTTGTTCAGCACGCGCGACACGGTGGATTTCCCCACGCCGCTTAAACGCGCGATGTCTTTAATCGTAAGGCGGTTCTGCATGCTGTATTCCCTGTAACAACGACAAAGTGGTCAATTGAGCCTAATGCTATAGCGCGATTTCGCTATGGGCAAAGTCTGGTTTACGTTCGGTTTATTTGCGTGGGGTTATAATACCGTCCGATGCGCCACGAACGGTATGGATAAATCCTTATACTGCGTGGCGAAACCTGACTTTTTACTTACCGGAGGCAACATGGATCCCGATCCCACACCTCTCCTGAACGGGAGAATGCGTTCTATCCGGTAAGCCAGCCTGTTGCTGACTCACCGGTGATGTGAGGCAGCAACGTCATAAACGTTCCTGCTTGAAAAATTGAGTGCCTCTCAGGTACGGCTTTGCCACGCCTGAAGGAATGCTGCATCCGCGTTTGCGGATGCGGAGGAATGACTATGTTTAAAAATATTACCCGTCAGCTGCAGGCGCTGCTGAGCCGCCACCTGCCACACCGTCTTGTTCAGCGCGACCCGCTGCCCAATGGCAAAAACATGGCGGGCGCCGCGATCCCCGCGTCCCTGACCGAGCGCTGCCTGAACGTGGCGGCGATGGATGAAAATGAAGTCTGGCGCGCCTTTGGCGGCCACCCCGAAGGGCTGAACGCGTCCGAAGTCGAAAAAATTCGCGCCGTACATGGCGATAACCAGATCCCAGCGCAAAAACCGTCTCCGTGGTGGGTGCATCTCTGGCTCTGCTACCGCAACCCGTTTAACCTGCTGCTGACCGTTCTCGGCCTTATCTCCTATGCCACGGAAGATCTGTTTGCCGCAGGGGTGATTGCCCTGATGGTGGGCATTTCCACGCTGCTGAACTTTATTCAGGAGGCCCGTTCCACCAAAGCGGCGGACGCCCTGAAGGCGATGGTTAGCAACACCGCAACCGTCTCGCGCGTGATTAACGATCTCGGCGAAAACGCCTGGATGGAACTGCCCATCGACCAGCTGGTACCGGGCGATCTGGTGAAGCTGGCGGCGGGAGATATGATCCCGGCGGATTTACGCATCATTCAGGCACGCGATCTGTTCGTCGCCCAGGCCTCTCTCACCGGGGAATCCCTGCCGGTTGAAAAGGTGGCGCGCAGCCGCGACCCGCAGCAGATGAACCCGCTCGAATGCGACACCCTGTGCTTTATGGGCACCACGGTGGTCAGCGGTACGGCGCAGGCGATTGTCACCGCCACCGGGGGCAACACCTGGTTTGGTCAGCTTGCCGGACGCGTCAGCGAGCAGGAGAGCGAACCCAATGCCTTCCAGAAAGGGATTGGCCGCGTCAGCATGCTGCTGATCCGCTTTATGATGGTGATGACGCCGATCGTCCTGCTGATCAACGGCTACACCAAAGGCGACTGGTGGGAAGCGGCCCTGTTTGCGCTCTCCGTGGCTGTCGGCCTGACGCCGGAAATGCTGCCGATGATTGTCACCTCCACGCTGGCGCGCGGGGCGGTGAAGCTCTCTAAACAGAAAGTGATCGTCAAACACCTCGACGCCATCCAGAACTTTGGCGCGATGGACATCCTTTGCACCGATAAAACCGGCACGCTGACGCAGGATAAAATTGTGCTGGAGAACCACACCGATATCTCCGGCAAAACCAGCGAGCGCGTGCTGCACAGCGCGTGGCTGAACAGCCATTACCAGACCGGGCTGAAAAACCTGCTCGACGTCGCGGTGCTGGAAGGGGTGGATGAAGAGTCAGCCCGCACGCTCTCCGGCCGCTGGCAGAAGGTGGATGAGATCCCGTTCGACTTCGAGCGCCGCCGTATGTCGGTGGTGGTGAGCGAGCAGCAGGACGTCCACCAGCTGATCTGCAAAGGGGCGCTGCAGGAGATCCTGAACGTGTCGACGCAGGTTCGCTATAACGGCGACATCGTGCCGCTGGACGACACCATGCTGCGCCGCATCAAGCGCGTCACCGATAACCTGAACCGTCAGGGGCTGCGCGTAGTGGCGGTCGCGAGCAAGTTCCTGCCCGCGCGCGAGGGGGACTATCAGCGTATCGACGAATCCGATCTGATCCTCGAGGGTTACATCGCCTTCCTCGATCCACCGAAAGAGACCACCGCGCCGGCGCTGAAGGCGCTGAAGGCGAGCGGTATTACTGTCAAAATCCTGACCGGTGACAGCGAGCTGGTAGCGGCCAAAGTGTGCCACGAAGTGGGGCTGGACGCGGGCGACGTGGTGGTGGGGAGCGATATTGAGCACCTCTCCGATGACGAGCTGGCGAAGCTTGCCCAGCGTACCACGCTGTTTGCCCGGCTGACGCCGATGCACAAAGAGCGCATTGTCACCCTGCTCAAGCGCGAAGGGCACGTGGTGGGCTTTATGGGCGACGGCATCAACGATGCGCCTGCTCTGCGTGCGGCGGATATTGGTATCTCCGTGGACGGCGCGGTGGATATCGCCCGCGAAGCGGCAGATATCATCCTGCTGGAAAAGAGCCTGATGGTGCTGGAGGAGGGGGTGATTGAAGGACGTCGCACCTTTGCCAACATGCTCAAGTACATCAAGATGACCGCCAGCTCCAACTTCGGTAACGTCTTCAGCGTGCTGGTGGCGAGCGCGTTTCTGCCGTTCCTGCCGATGCTGCCGCTGCATCTGCTGATCCAGAACCTGATGTACGATGTCTCTCAGGTGGCGATCCCGTTTGATAACGTCGACGACGAGCAGATCCAGAAGCCGCAACACTGGAACCCGGCGGATCTCGGGCGCTTTATGCTGTTCTTTGGCCCGATCAGCTCCATCTTCGATATCCTGACCTTCTGCCTGATGTGGTTTGTGTTCCACGCCAACACCCCGGAACACCAGACGCTGTTCCAGTCCGGCTGGTTCGTGGTGGGGCTGCTGTCGCAAACGCTGATTGTGCATATGATCCGCACCCGCCGCATTCCGTTCATCCAGAGCCGCGCCGCGTGGCCGCTGATTGTGATGACGGGGATTGTGATGGCGCTCGGCATCGCGCTGCCGTTCTCACCGCTGGCAAGCTACCTGCAGCTGCAGGCGCTGCCGCTGAGCTACTTCCCGTGGCTGGTGGCGATCCTCGCCGGCTATATGGTGCTGACCCAGATGGTGAAAGGGTTCTATGCGCGTCGGTATGGGTGGCAGTAACGGCAAGCCCGGTGGCGCTGCGCTTACCGGGCCTACGATCCGAACGTAGGCCGGGTAAGGCGAAGCCGCCACCCGGCAACTGGCTTTCCTCTCAAATTCAACAACCTGTGATCTCCGTCGGCGCATTCGCTTGACGACAAAATGAACGCATGTTAACAGAATGTTTTGCCTTTATTTGGCCCGTCAGATAAGGAACATTCATGTTACGGTACAGTCTCTTAACCGCCGGGCTGATGCTCGGCGCGTCGGCGTTTGCCGCCCCGGCAGGCGATCTCCCTTTAATGCCCTGGCCCGCGAAGGTCGAACGCCCGACAACGCAGGGCGCGCTGGTGCTGAGCAACAACGTTTCCATTAGCGTCAGCGGGGACGATCTCGGTGACGCCGTCAATCGCCTGCGCCAGCGTATTGCCCTGCAAACGGGCTGGACGCTCCAGCCGCAGACTGAAAAGCCAGAGAAACCGACCATCCGCATTGCCATCGCCAAAAAGGTCAAACCGCAGCCGCTGCCTGACAGCGACGAAAGCTATAAGCTGACGGTGGACGCCAACGGGGTGAATATCTCCGCCAACACCCGTTTCGGTGCATTGCGCGCTATAGAAACCCTGCTCCAGCTGGTGCAGAACGGTGCGGAAAATAGCTCGCTTCCGTGGGTCTCTATTGAGGATTCCCCACGCTTCCCGTGGCGCGGGCTGCTGCTGGATTCGGCGCGCCACTTCATCCCGCTGCCGGACATCAAGCGGCAGATTGACGGCATGGCGGCCGCCAAGCTCAACGTGCTGCACTGGCATCTGACCGACGATCAGGGCTGGCGCTTCAGCTCGACGCGCTATCCAAAGCTGACCCAGCTTGCCAGCGACGGGTTGTTCTACACCCCGGAACAGATGCGCGAGGTCGTGCGTTACGCTACCGAGCGCGGCATCCGCGTGGTGCCGGAGATCGACATGCCGGGCCACGCCTCGGCAATTGCCGTGGCCTATCCCGAGCTGATGAGCGCGCCGGGGCCGTACGCAATGGAGCGACACTGGGGCGTGCTGAAGCCGGTGCTGGATCCAACGAAAGAGGCAACCTATGCGTTTGCCGAGGCGATGGTCAGCGAACTGGCGGCGATCTTCCCCGATCCGTATCTGCACATCGGCGGCGATGAGGTCGACGACTCCCAGTGGAAAGCGAACCCCGCTATTCAGCAATTTATGCGCGATAAGAAGCTTGCTGACAGCCATGCGCTGCAGGCTTACTTCAACCGCAAGCTGGAAACGATCCTCGAGAAACACCACCGGCAGATGGTCGGCTGGGACGAGATCTACCATCCCGATCTGCCAAAAAGCATTCTGATCCAGTCCTGGCAGGGGCAGGACGCGCTGGGGCAGGTGGCGCAGAACGGCTACAAGGGCATTCTGTCGACCGGCTTTTATCTTGACCAGCCCCAGTCCACCGCCTATCACTACCGCAACGAGATTGTCCCGCAGGGGCTGAACGGCGTGGACGTGATAGCGGACACCGACAGCGCCCAGAGCTGGGCCTTCTCCATGCCGCGCCTGAAAGGCAAGCCGGTGGAGGGGAGCTTCACGCTGGCGAAAGGGGATGCCGGCTGGCGCGGGTTTATTGATTTTGCCGGCAAATCCCGTCGTGCGGTGCAGGATATTGAATGGCGCGATGACAGCCAGGTGACCTTTACCGTCGACACCTGGATGGGCGAAACGCGTCCCGTGGTGTCGGTGAATAACGATACCCTCACCGGCTACTTCCTGGTGGGGAACGTCCGCTATCCGATTAGCGGCACGCGCCTGGACGAAGTGCCGAAAGGCCTTCCGACAGTCGTGCCGGATGTGGCGAACCAGGCCAACCTGCTCGGCGGCGAAGCCGCGCTGTGGGCGGAAAACGTGGTCGCGCCGGTGCTGGATATCCGCCTGTGGCCGCGCACTTTTGCGGTGGCGGAGCGCCTGTGGTCCGCGCAGGACGTCAACGATGTCGACAACATGTACACCCGCCTGCAGGCGATGGACAGCTGGTCGACGGTGTCGGTCGGGCTGCAGCAGCATACCCAGCAGCAGGTGCAGTTCACGCGCCTCGCCGGCAATGCCGACACGATAGCGCTGCAAATCCTCGCGCAGGCAGTTGAACCAGCGCAGTATTACACTCGTCAGCACCTCAAGTTCCAGGCCGGAAACTACCATCAGTTTGAGCCGCTCAACCGCTTCGTGGATGCGCTGAACGCCGAAAGCGCCACCGTGCGGCAGATGAGCAAATGGGCTGACCGTCTGGTGAGCGATGCGGAAGACGCGGAAAGCGCCGAGGCCCTGCGCCACGTCTTTACCCGCTGGCAAAGCAACACCAGCGATGCGCTGGCGTTAAGCGAAAACAGCTATCAGCTGAAGGCGATCAAACCGGTGATTCAGGAGGTCGACAAGCTTTCGTCGATTGGCCTGCGGCTCACCGATCTGGTGGCACGTCAGGGCACGCTGGACGACAAAGAGATAGCGTCGATTCAGAGCGAGCTGGATAACGCGGCGAAGGTGCAGGACGAGGTGGTGATTGCGGCGGTGTACCCGCTGGAGACGCTGCTCAGAGCGACGCGGAATCAGTAGACTCCCTCACCCTAACCCTCTCCCAAAGGGAGAGGGAATTTATACACCCTCTCCCTTTGGGAGAGGGCCGGGGTGAGGGAATCAGACCACTCAGTTCTTCAACACCCACGCCTCTTTCCAGGCTGAACCCACGCCCGGCTCAAACTGGGTGGCATGTTTACTCCACTGCACGCAGTAGCCGCTGTACGGGAAAGGCTTACACTGGTAGGTCTTACCGTCTTTCGGCTGCAGCACCACGGTGCCGGCTTTGTACGACGCGATATTATCCGGGAAGATAAAGTCATGTTGACCGGAGTTGTCCGCCGCCGCTTCGCCTTCCAGCATCAGGTTCAGCACGTCCTGGGCGAACATCGTGCCGTCTTTATTGGTCGCATAGTATTTCAGCATGTGGTGGCCCGGCGTCACGTCATTCAGGGTCATGGTCACGTCTTGGTTGGCGTTGTTCATGTCCTGCTTCAGGTAGCCTTTTTCCGCACCGCTGTGGTTCATCACGTGTGCTTCCACATTCACGTCACCTTTGGTGTTGACGTGGAAGGTCACGGTCGCGTTGCCATGCTCGATTTTGCTGTACTGCAGATCGGTGACGGCAATGGTTTCATTCACGTCCGCTTTCTGCTCTTCATACGAAATCGCGACTGACTGCAGCGTGCTACCGTCTTTCACGTAGACGCTGTTCGCGCCGTGAACCGAGCTAATCTCGCCGCCTTCATCCTTCACGCCGACGCGGACGTCGCTGTGAGCCGTGTTAATTTTCTGCGCCAGATCGTATGACCACTGGTTGGCATCGCCCTGGGCGGCGGTGGCGATCGTCATGTCGGTGCGCATGGACGTGACTTCACCGTGAGCGTCGAAGAAGCGGGCAATGACTTTATCGCCTGCGTTCAGGTTATTACCGGCAATCTGGCCGCTCAGGGTTTTGCTCCATTCGGAAACAACGCCCGGGGTTTCATCCGGCGTAACGTTGCCGCCGTTTCCAAAATCAACATCAATGGCCTGGTAGAAACTGTTCGAGGTATCCGCAATTTCCCAGACGCCATAAATAACCTGGTAACCCGTACGTGCCGGCACATTACATTTCATCGCCTGACGCATGGCGGGCGCCTGGCCATTTCCATTCACGGTACAGAACGGGGTTAATTCAAACTGATCGCGGGTCAGGGGCTTATTCGGATCCCAGTTTTGTCTGGTGATGTAATAACGCCAGTTGGTGGTTTTGTGCGGTGCGGTGTGGTACCAGACAAATTCATGCGCGCCTGCGGTCATCGGCGTTTTCGTCCAGGCGTTCATACTCTGTTTATCCAGCTGGGAGAAGTTAGCGATCCCCGCGCTGGCGAGCTGGCCGTCCGGCGGTAGCGCCCCCGTCGGGAAGCCGGAGGTTTTCTCCACGCTCTGCGGTTCATACTGTACGGAACCGCAATCAATATTTTGACCGAGCTTACACATATAAGCGCGGCTGGCAGGTGATTCAATATAACCGTGCGCCAAAGCGGATGAAGCAACGGTCATCGTCGCTACCGCCAGCGCAATTTTTGATAATTTCATTGTTAGTCCATTAATAATAAATATGCAGCTCGATGTTATTAATGGCGGGTGGGGGACGTCATGCTGTGGAGAGAGGAAAAATAACCAAAAAAAATGGACAGCCGAGGCCGCCCATTATTTATTGAAATAAATTAACGACGTACGGCAATCGCTTCGATTTCAATTTTCACGTCTTTTGGCAGACGTGCCACTTCCACGCAGGAGCGCGCCGGGAAGCTGGCATTGTGCTCGGTGAAGAACGCTTCGTAGGTGGCGTTAACGGTGGCGAAATCGTTCAGATCTTTCACGAAAACGGTCGTTTTCACGATATCGCCCACTTTCAGGCCTGCGGATTCCACGATAGCCTGCACGTTTTCCAGCGACTGACGCGCCTGTGCCGCTACATCTTCCGGCACCGCGCCGGTTTTTGGGTTCACCGGGATCTGACCTGAAGTGATGATCATGCTGCCCAGATCAACGCCCTGAACGTAGGGGCCGATAGCCGCGGGTGCATTTTCCGTCGCGAGTACTTTGCTCATGTTTTCTCCAGAATTACAGCGTTAAGAATGTTCCCGGCCATTATAACAGCCGGGATTTCATTACCAACCTCAATTAGTTGGCCAGCACCACATAATGAGAAAACTCTTTTTCGCAGTATTTGCATTTGAGTGCGATGTCATCAGCGCGTTTTTTCACTGCAAAGCTGGAGGACACCGGCTCAGCATGGCTGATGCAGTTGCTGTTCGGGCAGACCAGCACGCTCTCAATGCGATCCGGCAGGCTCGGACGGGATTTACCGACCACTTCATACTCGTCGATGCGGTTGACGGTGGCCTCCGGCGCGTACAGCGACAGCTGGTTGACCTGCTCGTCGGTCAGGAAGGTGTTCTCAATTTTGATCAGATCCTTGCGGCCCATCTCGCCTGACGGCAGGTTCAGGCCGATGGTGATGCGCTGGTCGGTTTCGGTCAGTTTGAACAGCGTCAGCAGCTTAAAGCCCACCTGCGCAGGGATGTGGTCAATCACGGTGCCACGCTTGATGGCTTCAACCTGGAGTTTGTTATCGTGTGTCATGGTCATTTCCCCTTACAGAGCCAATTCGCGATTCAGAACCAGTGCCAGTAACGCCTGGCGGGCGAAGATGCCGTTCCCGGTCTGCTGGAAGTACCAGGCGTGCGGCGTTTTATCCACGTCTGTGGTGATCTCATCGATGCGCGGCAGCGGGTGCAGGACCTTCATGTTGTCGCGCGCGCCCTCAAGGTCGCTGGCGCGCAGCACGAACTGCGCCTTCACGTTGGCGTATTCGGACGGGTCCAGACGCTCTTTCTGCACGCGGGTCATGTAGAGAATATCCACGTGGCTCATTACCTCTTCGATGCTGGCGTGCAGGCTCCACTGGATGCCTTTTTCGTCCAGCATGTCGAGAATGTACTGCGGCATCGCCAGCGCGTCCGGGGCGATGAAGAAGAAGCGGTTGCCGTTAAATTTCGCCAGCGCCTGGGTCAGGGAGTGGACGGTACGGCCGTACTTCAGGTCGCCGACCATGGCGATGTTCAGGTTCTCGAGCGTGCCCTGCGTCTCCTGAATGGTGAACAGATCCAGCAGGGTCTGCGTCGGGTGCTGGTTGGCACCGTCACCTGCGTTCAGCACCGGAATGCCGCCGGAAAATTCGGTTGCCAGGCGCGCCGCGCCTTCTTGCGGGTGGCGCATCACAATCGCGTCTACATAGGTGCTGATGACTGAAATGGTGTCCGCGAGGGTTTCGCCTTTTTTACCCAGCGACGTGTTGCTGCTGTCCGAGAAGCCCACCACGCTTGCGCCCAGGCGGTGCATAGAGGTCTCAAAGGAGAGGCGGGTGCGGGTCGAGGCTTCGAAGAAGCAGCTCGCAATCACCTTGTGCTTCAGCAGCTCCGGTTGCGGATTGGCCTTCAGTTTTGCCGCGGTTTCCAGAACCAGTTCCAGCTCTTCGCGGCTGAGGTCGTTTATGGAAATGATGTGTTTTTGATAAAGCGGATTCATGTTTATCTCCTGACGCCGGGCAAAAAAAAGCCCCTCAAATGAGGGGCTCTGGGAATAGGTTTAGCAACGGGAAGAAAAACGGCAGGCCAGCGTCTGATTTCAGACGCGGTAAGACGTTATGTCGTACACGCTTGACCATGCTTCCTCCCGGCAAATTGTCGGGCATTATACGCAGCTCGCTTTTCGGATCAAGCGATTTAATGCACACTTTACTCAATGCAAACGGTTCTTTGTGAATATTAATTCGTTCTGAGTAAATAATTAATTTGCTTATGCACCAGCGCGGTGCGCTTCACCACCCGGGGGGCGACCCAGACGATACTGCTGCCGGCCACCACGCCTAAAATTTCCGGTAGCTGGTGATAATCCAGAATACGCGCCACCGCGCGGCCATATCCGGCGACGGTATGCACAAGGATAAACTCGCTATTATGTTCGACGCTCACAACCATTTCCGAAACGGTACGCGCGGCGTCGGGGGCAGGGCGCAGTTGAGGATTCAACGAATAAATCTTTAGCCCTTTGGCATTTCGAATTTTTATGACTCCGAGCAACTTCAGCAGACGCGAAACGGTCGACTGGCTGATGCTGTCAAACCCTCTCTCCTGCAGGTCGCGGCGGATCTCTTCCTGCGAAAGATACCCCTTTTCGGCGACCAGACGCTTGCACACCGTGAGCTGCAGTTGTTCTTTGGGAGAGTACTCTTCGTAATCCATCATGTTTCCCATATCAGTTCCCGAAATAACCGGTGACACCGCACCGATCCGTAGGCCGGATAAGCGCAGCGCCATCCGGCAAATTACAACAACGCCCCCAGGCTTAACGCCACCATAATCACCACCGTCAGGATCGCCAGCAGCGGCGCGACCCATTTCAGATAGCGCACGTAAGGCACCCGGGCGATAGCCAGACCGCCCATCACGACGGCGGAGGTCGGTGTGACAAGGTTAACGATGCCGGAGGCCGACTGGTAAGCCGTAACCACCAGGTCGCGGTTGACGTTAGCGAAATCGGCAAGCGGTGCCATGATCGGCATCGTCAGAACGGCCAGGCCGGATGAAGAAGGCACAAGAAACGACAGCACGACCTCCAGCCAGTACATCACGTTGATAAACGCCACCGTGGACAACCCGCTGACCAGCCCTTCCGCGCTGTGCAAAATGGTGTGGGTAATCATGCCCTTATCCATGATGACTACGATACCGCGCGCGATGCCGATAATCAGCGCGACGCCCAGCAAATCTCGCGCGCCGTTGATAAAGGTTGAGGTCAGCTCCTCTTCGCTCATCCGCGCAATCAGCCCCACGATGATGGCGCTGGCGAGGAACACCGCCGAGATCTCCGCCATCCACCAGCCCAGCACCGCCACGCCGTAAATCATCACCGCGAAAGCGAGGGCAAAAATCACGAGGATGATTTTGCGCACCGGGGTAAATTCCAGTGACTGCTCGCCTTTGTTGCCGAGGAAATGGGCGCGGTTCTCCTCCTGCTTATCCGCAACGATCGACAGCGACGGATCCAGGCGCACCTTACGGGCATAACGCATCACCCACGCCACGCAGATGACCCAGCCGATGACCAGCAGCGCCACGCGCAGGGCGATGCCGTTGGTGAAGGGGATCCCGGCGGCGTTGGCGGCGATCACCGTGGCAAACGGGTTGATGGTGGAGCCGAGCGTGCCGATCCCCGCGCCGAGCAGCACGGTGGAGGCAGCGACAACCGGATCGAACCGGGCGGCCAGCATCACCGGCACCAGCAGGGTGTAGAACGGCAGCGACTCCTCGGCCATGCCGTAAATCGTGCCGCCTGCGGCAAACAGCGCCATCAGGATCGGGATCATCCACTCTTCGCGTCCGCGCAGCCGGGTGGTGACGCGCTCGATCCCGGCGTCAATCGCCCCGGTTTTGGTGACGATCCCGAGAAATCCCCCGATGATCAGGATAAACAGCGCTACGTCGATCGCCCCGGCCTGGCCGGAAACCGGATCGTACAGGCCGGCAATCGGCGCCATCAGCACGGAAACGATCCCCTGCGGATGCGCCGCCACGTGCGCATAGGTTCCGGCAACCGGGACTTCTTTGCCGAGCGCCTCGTTCATCGCCATCTGGTACTGACCGGCGGGGACGACCCAGCTCAGCGCCGCAACAGCGGCAATCAGAAAGAAGAGAATGGTGTAAGCGGAGGGAAACTTGAACTTGCCCATGATGTTCTCCTTAAACCCGGCGCACCCCGTGGCGCGCCGGGCGGTGATTAGTCGCCGAGTGTCGCCACCATGACCGCTTTAATGGTGTGCATGCGGTTCTCTGCTTCGTCGAAGACGATGGAGTTCGGTGATTCAAAGACCTCTTCCGTCACCTCCAGCCCCTTCAGCCCGTAGGCCATCTCGATTTCTCGGCCCACTTTGGTGTGCTCGTTATGGAACGCCGGCAGGCAGTGCATAAACTTGACGTTCGGATTGCCGGTGGCTTTCATCACGTCCGCATTGATTTGATACGGTTTCATCAGGCTGACGCGCTCGGCCCAGGCCTCCTTCGGCTCGCCCATGGAGACCCACACGTCGGTGTAGAGGAAATCGGTCCCCTGCACGCCTTCTTCCACGTCGTCGGTCAGCGTGATGCGCGCGCCCGTTTCTTTCGCGATGGCACGGCACTGCTCAACCAGACCCGCTTCCGGCCAGAAGGATTTCGGTGCCACGAGGCGGATATCCATCCCCATCTTGGCCGCGCCGACCATCAGGGAGTTACCCATGTTGTTGCGCGTGTCGCCGAGATAGGCAAAGCTCAGCTCCGGCAGGGTTTTGCCCGGCGCGTGCTCCAGCATGGTCATCAGGTCGGCGAGGATTTGGGTGGGGTGGAACTCGTCGGTCAGACCGTTCCACACCGGTACGCCCGCATACTCGCCCAGCTCTTCGACGATGGCCTGGCCGTAGCCGCGGTATTCGATGCCGTCATACATCCGGCCCAATACGCGGGCGGTGTCTTTCATCGACTCTTTATGGCCGATCTGCGAGCCGCTTGGGCCGAGGTAGGTCACCTGCGCGCCCTGGTCAAACGCGCCCACTTCAAAGGCGCAGCGGGTGCGGGTGGAGGTTTTTTCAAAAATCAGGGCGATGTTTTTCCCGACCAGGGTTTTCTTCTCGCGCCCGGCTTTTTTGGCCGCTTTCAGCTCGATGGCGAGGTCGATCAGGTACTGGATCTCTGCCGGGGTGTAGTCCAGCAGCTTGAGGAAGTTGCGGTTTTTCAGGTTGATGGTCATGGGTAAATCCTTTTTAAATAAGTGTTCAGTTACGAATCAACGTGCCTTTCTCGCCCGCGAGGATCTCCGCGCCGTCGGCCAGCGCGCCGATCCCGGCTATCCCATTGCAGGCTTCAACAAACTCGCGGCAGGCGGCCACTTTCGGCCCCATCGATCCGGCGTCGAACTGCATACCTCTGAGCAACTCCGGCGTCACCTGCGCCAGCGGACGCTGGGTCGGTTTGCCCCAGTCGAGGTACACCGCGTCGGCATCGGTGAGGATCAGCAGGGCATCGGCCTCAATCTGGCGCGCCAGCAGGGCGGCGGAGAGGTCTTTGTCGATCACCGCCTCAATGCCGCGATAGCCGTTGGCGTTTTCCACCACCGGCACGCCGCCGCCGCCGTTGCAGATCACCAGATGGTCGCGCTGAATAAGAGCCGTGATGGCGTCGCTCTCAACGATACGTTTCGGCTGTGGTGAGGGCACCACGCGGCGGAAATAGCCACCGTCGGCCTTGAACACCCAGCCTTTCTCCGCGGCCAGCGTTTTCGCCTGGGCTTCGCTGTAGACCGGGCCGATGTATTTGGTCGGGTTGCTGAAGGCCGGGTCGGCGGCGTCCACTTCCACCTGGGTGAGCAGGACGCTCACCTCGCGCTGGGGCAGGCTGTTTTTCAGCGCCTGCTGGAGCATGTAGCCGATCATTCCCTGGCTTTCGGCGCCGAGAACGTCCAGCGGGTAGGGGGCGACCTTGTCGTAGGCGCTGTTCTGCAGCGCCAGCAGCCCGACCTGCGGCCCGTTGCCGTGCACCAGCACCACGCGCCACTGCGCCGTCAGCCCGGCGATGGTGCGGGCGGCCAGCTCGATGTTCTGGCGCTGGATGTCGGCCTCTAACGGTTCACCGCGCTTGAGCAGCGCGTTGCCGCCCAGGGCCACTACCAGAGTAGGTTTTCGTTCCATGATGGCTCCTTTAAATTCCGTCGCGTTCCAGTGGGCAGCTCATGCAGCGCGCGCCGCCGCGCCCGCGTCCCAGCTCGTCGCCAGGAATCGGCAGCACGGTGATACCCGCCTTGTCGTACTTCTCATTGGTCCAGACGTTGCGCTCGTAGCCAATCACCACGCCGGGGCGGATGGTCAGGACGTTGTTGGCGTCGTTCCACTGCTCGCGTTCGGCTTCAAAGGCATCGCCACCGGTGGTGATCAGACGCACCTGGTTAATGCCGAGCGCCTTCTCGATGGCGTGCAGCAGGTCGGTTTCCTGGGTACGCAGCAGGCCGCCGCGTCCGTCCGGGGTGAGCGTCCAGCACTGGGCATCTTTGCGCACCACTTCCGGGTAGACGGAGAAGGTATCCACGTCGATGTGGGTCATGACGGTGTCGAGGTGCATGCAGGAGCGGTGTTTTGGCAGCTCAACGGCGATCACGCGCTCGGCCTGGCGGTGTTTGAACAGGCTGTTGGCGAGAAACTCCACCCCCTGCGGGGTGGTGCGTTCGGACATGCCGATCAGCACCGCACCGCGGCCAATCACTAATACGTCACCGCCTTCTAAGGTGGCGTGGTCGTAATTAATATTTTCGTCGCCGAAATACTTAATAAAATCACCGTCGGCAAACGCCGGGTGCCAGCGATATATTGCCCGCAGGTTATTCGTTTCGCGCTGACGCGCCGGTTTGGCCATCGGATTAATGGACACGCCGTTATAAATCCAGCAGGAGGTATCGCGGGTAAATAAATGGTTTGGCAGCGGCTTCATAATAAAATCATTGGCCGTGTGGGTATCGACCACCATATTTTTAATGGCTGCCGGAATTTCACCGTAGGTTAATCCGCCGCTTAATCTGCGCGCCAGTTCGCGGTGCGGCATATCCGCCAGCCAGCCGCGGACGTCGCCGGCAAAGGTCGGGCCGAGACGATAGTCGGAGATTTGCGTATCCAGAAGCCAGGCCTTCGCCTCTGCAATATCAAGGGTTTGTGTCAGAAGGTCGGTCAACAGCAGGACTTCCACATCCTGCTCGCGCAGCGTGTTTGCGAAAATGTCATGCTCCTCACCCGCCCGTTCAACCGAGAGCACGTCATCGAAAAGCAGCTCCTGACAATTCGATGGCGTTAAACGTTTCAGACTTAAATTCGGACGGTGCAGCATAACGCTACGCAATTGACCAATTTCAGAACCGACGTAATGCTTTTCCATAATTATTCCTTTAACTGTTTTTCAGAATAAAAAGGGCATGCGCCATGCGATGTATTTAATTTCATGGCGGCTAAGCTCAATTGATTTCGTGATTCATACTAGGCAGTTAAATAATCCGTATTGTGATGCCGTTCACGCGAAAACGGATATTAAGGGGTTTGTTTTCATTTGCATGATTCGCATCAGATAATGATTAATTGGTTATTTTGATGAGGTGAATAGCTAAGCAGGATCCGCTGACATTATTTGAGTTTGTTATTGTTTTGTAGAATTTTACGCTTTGAATTATTTGATTATGTTATTGATTTTAAATAAATAAAAAGTTACTAAGGAATGGCTATGCAATATTGCTAATTAATTATTTTTGGCTTAAGGAAAATCAATAAATAGTTATGGAATTTAATCGCAAATTATCAAAGTCATAAACTGTGAGGCTGTAGCGAGTTTTATTGTTATAGCCTGGCGATCAGTGGGTTAGCGCGCGGGCAAAATTATAAAGAACCGAAGATATGCATAATGACTGCATAAATGCCTGCGATGGTTTAACAGCAAATTAACACCATTCCCGATAAACATGCGCTCGCGCAAAACCCATCGAGAAAGCGGTGGTATGGCAGTGAGAATTCTCGTATAAAAGATAAAAATGAAACGTTGTTTTATATCGAGGATTTTCTCATGATTATCGGCAACATCCACCATCTGCAGTCCTGGCTGCCTGACGAACTGCGTCAGGCCATTGAGCACGTCAAAGCCCACGTCACCGACGCCACGCCGCTCGGGAAACATGACATCAATGGTAACAGCCTGTTTTATCTGGTTTCTGAAGACACGACCCAGCCGTTCGCCGAGCGCCGCGCCGAGTTCCACGCGCGCTATCTGGATATCCAGATAATTATGAAAGGCCAGGAAGGAATGACCTTCAGCACCCTGCCGCACGGCACGCCGGACACCGACTGGCTGGCGGAGAAAGACATCGCGTTCCTGCCGGAGGGCGAGCAGGAAAAAACCGTGGTGCTGAGCGAAGGGGATTTCGTGGTGTTCTGGCCGGGTGAGGTGCATAAGCCGCTGTGCGCGGTGGGAGCGCCTGCTAAGGTCAGGAAAGTGGTCGTTAAAATGCTGGTGGAGTAATTTTCCCTCACCCTAACCCTCTCCCACGGGGAGAGGGTACTTTTACACCCTCTCCCCGTGGGAGAGGGGCAATATGTGATCCAGCTTATATTTCCCGCACTCCCTCTTCCCTTCCCATTTACCTGCGCTTTTTCTGCGTCATAGTATGATCGTTAAATTAATGAACACTGTTCTACAATGTAGAACAAAATGATTCAGCAAGGAGATCTTATGCCGCAGTCCGCGTTGTTCACGGGAATCATTCCCCCTGTCTCCACCATTTTTACCGCCGACGGCCAGCTCGATAAGCAGGGCACCGCCGCGCTGATCGACGATCTGATCAAGGCAGGCGTTGACGGCCTGTTCTTCCTGGGCAGCGGCGGCGAGTTCTCCCAGCTCAGTGCCGAAGAGCGTAAAACCATTGCCCGCTTTGCTATCGATCACGTCGATCGCCGCGTGCCGGTGCTGATCGGCACCGGCGGCACCAACGCCCGGGAAACCATTGAGCTGAGCCAGCACGCGCAGCAGGCGGGCGCGGACGGCATCGTGGTGATCAACCCCTACTACTGGAAAGTGTCGGAAGCGAACCTGATCCGCTACTTCGAGCAGGTGGCCGACAGCGTCACGCTGCCGGTAATGCTCTATAACTTCCCGGCGCTGACCGGGCAGGATCTGACCCCGGTGCTGGTGAAAACCCTGGCCGACTCGCGCAGCAACATTATCGGCATTAAAGACACCATCGACTCCGTCGCCCACCTGCGCAGCATGATCCACACCGTGAAAGCCGCCCATCCGCACTTCACCGTGCTGTGCGGCTACGACGATCATCTGTTTAATACTCTGCTGCTCGGCGGCGACGGGGCTATTTCGGCGAGCGGCAACTTTGCCCCGCAGGTGTCGGTGAATCTTCTGAAAGCCTGGCGGGATAAAGACGTGGCGAAAGCGGCTGAGTATCATCAGACCTTACTGCAAATACCGCAGATGTATCAGCTGGATACGCCGTTTGTGAACGTCATTAAAGAGGCGATTGTGCTCTGCGGCCGCCCGATTTCCACGCACGTGCTGCCGCCCGCCTCTGCGCTGGACGAGCCGCGTAAGGCGCAGCTGAAAACCCTGCTGCAACAGCTCAAGCTCTGCTGAGCCGGACGATAACCATGACCATCGAGACAATTTTCACCCCGCAGGACGATGCGTTTTATGCCGTCATTACCCACGCGGCGGGGCCGCAGGGCGCGCTGCCGCTGACTCCGCAGATGCTGATGGAATCCCCCAGCGGCAACCTGTTCGGCATGACGCAGAACGCCGGGATGGGCTGGGACGCCAACAAGCTGACCGGCAAAGAGGTGCTGATTATCGGTACCCAGGGCGGGATCCGCGCCGGGGACGGACGCCCGGTCGCGCTGGGCTACCACACCGGGCACTGGGAGATCGGCATGCAGATGCAGGCGGCGGCGAAGGAGATCACCCGCAACGGCGGGATCCCGTTCGCGGCCTTTGTCAGCGATCCGTGCGACGGGCGCTCGCAGGGCACGCACGGCATGTTCGACTCTCTGCCGTACCGCAACGATGCGGCGATCGTGTTTCGCCGTCTGATCCGCTCCCTGCCGACGCGCCGGGCGGTGATCGGCGTGGCGACCTGCGATAAAGGGCTGCCCGCCACCATGATTGCGCTGGCCGCGATGCACGACCTGCCGACCATTCTGGTGCCGGGCGGGGCGACGCTGCCGCCGACCGTCGGCGAAGACGCGGGCAAGGTACAGACCATCGGCGCGCGCTTCGCCAACCATGAATTGTCATTGCAGGAGGCCGCCGAGCTGGGCTGTCGCGCCTGCGCGTCGCCGGGCGGCGGCTGCCAGTTCCTCGGCACGGCAGGCACCTCGCAGGTGGTGGCGGAAGCGCTGGGTCTGGCGCTGCCGCACTCCGCGCTGGCACCGTCCGGGCAGGCCGTGTGGCTGGAGATCGCCCGTCAGTCGGCGCGGGCGGTGAGCGAGCTGGATAACCGCGGCATCACCACGCGCGATATCCTCACCGACAAAGCCATCGAAAACGCCATGGTGATCCACGCGGCGTTCGGCGGCTCCACCAATTTACTGCTGCACATTCCGGCCATCGCCCACGCGGCGGGCTGCACCATCCCGGACGTTGAACACTGGACGCGCGTCAACCGCAGGGTGCCTCGCCTGGTAAGCGTGCTGCCCAACGGCCCGGATTATCACCCGACCGTGCGCGCGTTCCTCGCGGGCGGCGTGCCGGAAGTGATGCTCCACCTGCGCGATCTCGGCCTGCTGCATCTGGACGCCATGACCGTCACCGGACAGACGGTGGGCGAGAACCTCGACTGGTGGCAGGCGTCCGAGCGCCGGGCGCGCTTCCGCCAGTGCCTGCGCGAGCAGGATGGCGTGGATCCGGATGACGTGATCCTGCCGCCGGAGAAGGCAAAAGCGAAAGGGCTGACCTCAACGGTCTGCTTCCCGACGGGCAACATCGCGCCGGAAGGATCGGTGATCAAGGCCACGGCGATCGACCCGTCGGTGGTGGATGACGATGGCGTTTACCGCCATACCGGCCGGGTGCGGGTGTTTGTCTCGGAAGCGCAGGCGATCAAGGCCATCAAGCGGGAAGAGATAAAGCAGGGCGATATCATGGTGGTGATCGGCGGCGGGCCGTCCGGCACCGGCATGGAAGAGACCTACCAGCTCACCTCTGCGCTGAAGCATATCTCGTGGGGCAAGACGGTGTCGTTAATCACCGATGCGCGCTTCTCGGGCGTGTCGACGGGCGCCTGCTTCGGCCACGTGTCGCCGGAGGCGCTGGCGGGCGGGCCGATTGGCAAGCTGCGCGACAACGACATCATTGAAATTGCGGTCGACCGCCTGACGCTGACCGGAAGCGTCAACTTTATCGGCACGGGGGAAAAGCCGCTGACGCCGGAAGAGGGCGCGCGCGAGCTGGCAGTCAGGCAGACGCATCCGGACCTGCACGCCCACGACTTTTTGCCGGACGATACCCGGCTGTGGGCGGCGTTGCAGTCGGTAAGCGGCGGCACCTGGAAAGGTTGTATTTATGACACCGATAAAATTATCGAGGTAATTAACGCCGGTAAAAAAGCGCTCGGTATTTAATTATTTTATTTGATAAAACCGTCTGCGGAAAATATTCCGCGGACGGTTTTCGCGTGTCTATTGTTTGCTAATTTAAACAATAAGTTGTGATATATCGTTGGCGTCACAAAAGCAAAATAACGTAATTCAGAAATAAGATATGACCATTGCTGGTTAATTGAACAGCTCATTACACTCCATTAACACGATGTTGTAATTCAGCACACTACATAAGGGTGTAATTCTGATGACGCAATTAACCATGAAAGACAAAATTGGCTACGGGCTGGGTGACACCGCCTGCGGCTTCGTCTGGCAGGCCACGATGTTCCTGCTGGCCTACTTCTACACCGACGTCTTCGGCCTGTCGGCGGGGATTATGGGCACGCTGTTTTTGGTCTCCCGCGTGCTCGACGCCGTGACCGACCCGCTGATGGGGCTGCTGGTAGACCGCACCCGCACGCGTCACGGTCAGTTCCGCCCGTTCCTGCTGTGGGGTGCCATCCCGTTCGGCATCGTCTGCGTGCTGACCTTCTACACGCCGGACTTCTCCGCGCAGGGCAAAATCATCTACGCCTGCGTGACCTACATTCTCCTGACCCTGGTCTACACCTTCGTTAACGTTCCGTACTGCGCCATGCCGGGCGTCATTACCGCCGACCCGAAAGAGCGTCACGCCCTGCAGTCCTGGCGCTTCTTCCTGGCGGCGGCGGGCTCGCTCGCCATCAGCGGCATCGCGCTGCCGCTGGTCAGCATCATCGGCAAAGGGAATGAGCAGGTGGGCTATTTCGGCGCCATGTGCGTGCTGGGCCTGAGCGGCGTGGTGCTGCTCTACGTCTGCTTCTTCACCACCAAAGAGCGCTACACCTTTGAGGTGCAGCCGGGTTCGTCGGTGGCGAAAGATCTCAAGCTGCTGCTGGGCAACACCCAGTGGCGCATCATGTGCGCGTTCAAGATGATGGCGACCTGCTCTAACGTGGTGCGCGGCGGGGCGACGCTCTACTTCGTGAAATACGTGATGGATCACCCGGAGATGGCGACCCAGTTTTTACTCTACGGCAGCCTCGCCACCATGTTCGGCTCGCTCTGCTCCTCCCGCCTGCTGGGCCGCTTCGACCGCGTCACCGCCTTTAAGTGGATCATCGTCGCCTATTCGCTGATCAGCCTGCTGATTTTCGTCACCCCGGCGGAGCACATCGCGCTGATTTTCGCCCTCAACATTCTGTTCCTGTTCGTCTTTAACACCACCACGCCGCTGCAGTGGCTGATGGCCTCTGACGTGGTGGATTACGAGGAGAGCCGAAGCGGGCGCCGCCTCGACGGGCTGGTGTTCTCCACCTACCTGTTCAGTCTGAAGATTGGCCTGGCAATTGGCGGGGCGGTGGTGGGCTGGATCCTGGCGTACGTAAATTACTCCGCCAGCAGCAGCGTGCAGCCGGTCGAGGTGCTCACCACCATCAAAATTCTGTTCTGCGTGGTGCCCGTGGTGCTCTACGCGGGCATGTTCATCATGCTGTCGTTTTATAAGCTCACCGATGCCCGCGTGGAGGCCATCAGCCAGCAGCTGATCAAGCATCGCGCGGCGCAGGGCGAGGTCGTTCCCGACGCCGCGACAGCCGCATCCCATTAACCGGAGGCAATATGGAAATCACTAACCCCATTCTGACCGGCTTCAACCCGGACCCGTCCCTGTGCCGCCAGGGCGAGGACTACTACATCGCCACCTCGACCTTCGAGTGGTTCCCCGGCGTGCGCATCTACCACTCCCGCGACCTGAAAAACTGGTCGCTGGTCAGCACCCCGCTGGACCGCGTGTCGATGCTGGACATGAAGGGCAACCCGGACTCCGGCGGCATCTGGGCGCCGTGCCTGAGCTACGCCGACGGCAAATTCTGGCTGCTCTACACCGACGTGAAGATTGTCGACTCGCCGTGGAAAAACGGCCGTAACTTTCTGGTAACCGCGCCCTCCATCGAGGGGCCGTGGAGCGAGCCAATCCCGATGGGCAACGGCGGGTTTGACCCGTCCCTGTTCCACGACGACGACGGCCGCAAGTACTACCTCTACCGCCCGTGGGGGCCGCGCCACCATAGCAACCCGCACAACACCATCGTGTTGCAGGAGTTTGACCCGCAAACCGGCACCCTCTCGCCCGAGCGCAAAACCCTGTTTACCGGCACGCCGCTCTGCTACACCGAGGGCGCTCACCTGTATCGCCACGCGGGATGGTACTACCTGATGGTCGCCGAGGGCGGCACCAGCTACGAGCATGCGGTTGTGCTGCTGCGTTCAAAAACCATCGACGGGCCGTACGAGCTGCACCCGGACGTGACGATGATGACCAGCTGGCACCTGCCGGAGAACCCGCTGCAGAAGAGCGGCCACGGCTCGCTGCTGCAGACCCACACCGGGGAATGGTACATGGCCTACCTCACCAGCCGCCCGCTGCGCCTGCCCGGCGTGCCGCTGCTGGCCTCCGGCGGACGCGGCTACTGCCCGCTGGGGCGCGAGACCGGCATCGCCCGCATTGAGTGGCGCGACGGCTGGCCGTACGTGGAAGGCGGCAAGCACGCGCAGCTGACCGTGAAAGGCCCGCAGGTGGTGGAACAGCCCGCTACCGTTCAGAACGGCTGGCGGGACGATTTTGACGCCAGTTCGCTCGACCCGGAGCTGCAGACCCTGCGCATTCCGTTCGACGACACCCTCGGCTCGCTCACCGCGCGCCCGGGCTACTTACGGCTCTACGGCAACGACTCGCTCAACTCGACCTTTACCCAGTCGACCGTGGCGCGCCGCTGGCAGCACTTCGCTTTCCGCTCAGAAACGCGGATGCAGTTCTCGCCGGTCCACTTCCAGCAGAGCGCGGGGCTGACCTGCTACTACAACAGCAAAAACTGGAGCTACTGCTTTGTGGACTACGAGGAGGGACAGGGGAGAACGATTAAGGTTATCCAGCTCGACCACAACGTGCCGTCGTGGCCACTGCACGAGCAGCCGATTCCGGTGCCGGAACATGCGGAGAGCGTCTGGCTGCGGGTGGACGTGGATACGCTGGTCTACCGCTACAGCTACTCGTTTGACGGCGAGACGTGGCACGCCGTGCCGGTAACGTATGAGGCGTGGAAACTGTCGGACGACTACATCGGCGGGCGCGGCTTCTTCACCGGCGCGTTTGTGGGTTTGCACTGCGAGGACATCAGCGGCGACGGCTGCCACGCGGACTTCGACTACTTCACCTACGAGCCGGCCTGACGGCTCAGGCCGGGTAGCCCAGCGCGCGTGAGAGCTGGAGCCCGGCCTGCTGAAGCTGCTCGCGGAAATTAGCCAGCTCGGCATCATCCACCCGGGAGGTCAGCGTCGACAGGCTCAGGGCTGCAATCACGCGAGACTCGTGGTTCCACACCGGCACCGCCACGCAGCGCACGCCCTGCTCGTTCTCTTCGCTGTCCAGGGCGTAACCCTGCTCGCGCGTTTTTATCAGCGCATCCAGCAATGCCTCGCGGGAACCGAGGGTGGAAGGCGTAAAGGTAGTGTACTGATAGCCCTCCAGCAGGGCGTTCAGCTCGGCCTCGCCCAGCCAGGCGATCAACACCTTGCCGATGGCGGTGGCGTGAACCGGCAGGCGGCGGCCGATGCGCGAATAGGCGATGGCGGCCAGCTTGCCTTCAATCTTCTCGATATAGACCCCTTCACGCCCGTCCAGGATCCCCAGATGGGTAGTCTGCCCGGTCCGCTGGGACAGCTCCGTCAGCCAGCCTTTCGCCTTCTGACGAATATCGATAGAGCCCACGACAAAATGGCCGCGCTCGACCAGCTTCATGCCGAGGCGATACTTGCCGTTCTCCGGGTTCTGATCGATATAGCCGTGAAGCTGCAGGGTTTTCAGCAGCGAGTGGAGGGTACTCTTGCTCAGCCCCATCAGTTTGCTGATGTCGGTGATCTTAAGCTCGGTGGCCTGCTCGTTGAACAGGTCGAGGATCTGCAACGCACGTTCAACAGACTGAATAATCGGCATAATGCTGGCATGTCCACGCTGGAATTAAGGCGAAAACGTACCTTTTTCGGGGTGAAAAATCAATGAAATGGAGCTGGCCTGATCCGCCCGGCGGCGCTTCGCTTGCACGGGCCTACGGGTTTTGTAGGCCGGGTAAGCGCAGCGCCACCCGGCAAGAAGAGCGCACCGAATCAATAAAGTGGGAGATAAGATCACTCCCCAAGCGTCGCCACCATCACCGCCTTAATCGTATGCATCCGGTTTTCCGCCTGGTCGAACACGATGCTGGCCGCCGACTCAAACACCTCGTCCGTCACTTCCATCCCGCCGTGCAGGTCGAACTCTTTCGCCATCTGCTTACCGAGCGTGGTCTGGTCGTCATGGAACGCCGGCAGACAGTGCAGGAACTTCACGTTCGGGTTGCCGGTGAGCGCCATCATCTGCGCGTTCACCTGATACCCGCGCAGCAGCGCGATCCGCTCCGCCCACTTCTCCTTGGCTTCACCCATCGATACCCACACGTCGGTATAGATAAAGTCCGCGCCCTTCACGCCCGCCGCCACGTCTTCCGTCAGGGTGATTTTCCCACCGTGTTTTTCCGCCAGCGCGCTGCACTCCGCCACCAGACTCTCTTCCGGCCAGCAGGCTTTCGGGGCCACCAGGCGCAGATCCAGCCCGGTCAGCGCCGCCGCTTCCAGCATCGAGTTGCCCATGTTGTTGCGCGCATCGCCCGCGTAGACCAGCGTCATCTCATTAAACGCCTTGCCCGGCAGGTGCTCCTGCATGGTCAACAGGTCCGCCAGCAGCTGGGTCGGGTGGAACTCGTTGGTCAGCCCGTTCCACACCGGCACGCCTGCGTACTGCGCCAGCGTCTCGACCACTTCCTGGCCGTGACCACGATACTGAATGCCGTCGTACATCCGCCCCAGCACGCGCGCGGTGTCCTTAATTGACTCTTTATGCCCAATCTGGCTGCCGCTCGGCCCTAAATAGGTGACGCGCGCGCCCTGGTCAAATGCGGCAACTTCGAAAGAGCATCGTGTACGGGTTGAGTCTTTTTCGAAGATGAGCGCGATGTTTTTACCGGTAAGCTTTTGTACTTCCTTGCCATTTTTTTTATCGGCTTTGAGCTGTGCGGCAAGGGTCAGCAGAGAAGTGAACTGTGCAGGGGTAAAGTCGAGCAATTTCAGAAAGTGTTTCTTGTACAGATCAGACATTTTATCCTCACATGGCGAACGCCACTTATTGAATTAAAATTCACTTTATATGTGTAATTATTCATTTGCAACCCCGTTTCACAAATCTTTCCAACAAAGGTGGAGGCAAACCCGTCCGTGTGTGAAAATAGAAGTATCTGCCGCACTTTAAAGAGGATTGAGCCATGGCAAACCCGGAACACCTGGAAGAGCAACGCGAAGAGACGCGTCTGATTATTGAAGAACTGCTGGAAGACGGTAGCGATCCGGACGCGCTGTACACCATCGAGCACCATTTCTCTGCGGATGATTTCGACGCGCTGGAAAAACTGGCGGTAGAGGCCTTCAAGCTGGGTTACGAAGTGACCGAGCCGGAAGAGCTGGAAGTGGAAGAGGGCGACACCGTCATCTGCTGCGACATCCTGAGCGAAGGCGCGCTGAAGGCGGAGCTGATCGACTCGCAGGTAGAACAGCTGATGAACCTGGCCGAGAAGTTTGAAGTGGAATACGACGGCTGGGGAACCTACTTCGAAGATCCGAACGGTGAAGACGGCGAAGAAGGCGACGACGAAGATTTCGTCGACGAAGACGACGACGGCGTGCGTCACTAAGCGTTTCAGGCGGTGGCGCGCGCCACCGCTTTTTCAAGGCAGAACCATGGATTACCCGCAGATACTCGCCCCCGTACTCAACTTCCTCCAGTGCCCGACCCCGCAAGCATGGATTGATAAAGCCCGCGACCCGGCGAACCTGCCGCTGCTGCTCACCGACCACATGGTGTGCGAGCTCAAGGCCGCCCAGACCGCGTTATTACTCGTGCGCAAATACGTCGCCGACGAAAGCGGTGCCGACGCGCTGCTCGACTGGCTCAAACCCTACGAACAGTTCACCTTCCGCGACGGCCCGGAGCCGGACTTCATCGCCCTGCACAGGCAGATTGGCAAAAGCGTGATGCCCAAAACCGACGACCCGTGGGGCCAGGCGCTCATCGACAGCATGGTGCTGCTGATTAAAGAGGAGCTGCACCACTTCTGGCAGGTTCGCGAGGCGATGCTGGCACGCGATATTCCGTACGTCAAAATCACCGCCAGCCGCTACGCCAAAGGGATGCTGAAGGAAGTGCGCACCCACGAACCGCTGACGCTGATCGACAAGCTCATCTGCGGTGCCTACATCGAAGCCCGCTCCTGTGAACGCTTCGCCGCGCTGGCGCCGTTCCTCGACGACGACCTGCAGAAGTTCTATCTCTCACTGCTGCGCTCGGAAGCGCGCCACTATCAGGACTACCTGACGCTCGCCCAGCAGGTGAGCGACGACGATATCTCACCGCGCATAAAGCTTTTTGGCGAAATTGAAGCCACACTTATCTCGACACCGGACAACGAGTTTCGCTTCCACAGCGGCGTGCCGGTGTAAAACGGCATAGCGAAAGGATAAGGATGCGAGATGAATAAAACGTGGACCCGTATTGTGATTGTCGTCGTCGCGGCCGCCGCCGTGGCGTTCTGGGTGTACTTCGACAAACAGCGTATGCAGCGCACCCCTGAACAGCAGCTTGATACCACCCTCAACACCATGCCCGCCTGGCAGGTGATTAAAGAGCAGGAACCCGCGTTCCAGAAGCGCATTCGCGAGCAGATCCTCACCATGCAGAAAGCGGGCGAGTCTGAACAGCACATCATTGACGTCATCCAGCCGCAGATTTTGACCCTGCAGATGTCGCGTCTGCAGCACGCCCCGGACGCCAACGTGGTGGAGTATATGAAGGCCAACATGGAGCAGACTGCAGCCATCCAGAAGGTGAGTGACGACGCCTGTTTCCGCTTCCTCTACCCGGCGGTAAAAGGCGGCGTCAACCCGATGCGGGTGCTGGATAAAGAGATGATGGCCCGACGCATGCAGGCCGACGCCGACATGATGCGCGCGGCCTACGGCAAAAACAGCCACACCGTGACCCCCGCCGAACGTGAGGCGGCAGTCGAGGATGTGCGACCGATTATGAAGGAACTTGCCGATAAGTACGGCGAGGACATCCAGCTGCTGCAGATACCCGAGAAGGCGGCGGGCAAAGAGAAGCTCTCCTGCGATATGGTGCAGGAGATGTGGGCGAAGGTGCTGGCGCTGCCGGAGCAGAAGGCGGCGAGGGTGATTCGGCTGGCGGTGTCTGAGCTGGACTGACGGTAGCGCTGGTTTTTTGGGCACTTAGCGCGTGTTTCGCGCGTCGTCGCTTGCATGGCGGCGCGCGACAGGTATAATCCACAACGTTTCCGCATCCCCTTCAGTGCCGAAGTGGCGAAATCGGTAGACGCAGTTGATTCAAAATCAACCGTAGAAATACGTGCCGGTTCGAGTCCGGCCTTCGGCACCATTAGATGCAAATCAAAGTCGCTTAAGGGCGGCTTTTTTTGTCTCTGAAATCCAGTATTTACCCATCATTCCCGCTATATTAACTCTCTCAAGGTCAACCGACTTCAACGTACATCTACCAACAGATGTTGGTATAGATGATGGTATTTCCGGTTCGATAATGCTTGTACCAACAGGGAGGGGATAAAGATGGCTTTAACAGATATTAAAGTCAAAACAGCCAAGCCAAGGGATAAGCAATACAAGATTACCGATGATAACGGTATATTGTCTAATATAGAGATTCCGATGAGTTGTTCATTTTGATGATAAAATCTGTCGGTCGATGTCAAAAAATTACATTGTAAGCTTGGTTCAAATGATAGGTGGTTTTACACTATGTGATCAGAAAAGCTATAACCAAGACCTAACCATTCAGAGAAAAACGTTCGTACTCTTACATCAAAGGCAGGAGCCATGACTAGTCGTCCACAGATGATTATCAATGTTCTTCAGGCTAATCCTGATGAACAATTTACAGCCCGTCAGCTTGCCCAAAAAATCATAGATCACTATGGCGCAGAGCTCGCTGTAAAGCGTCAAAATCCTCGATTCGCCAGTGATGACGATTTCTTAAGTCAAATAGCTGCTGAAGTTGGTGGGAGCAGAACCGTACAGGCAAAAGCGATGTGTCCTCAGGTTATGACGCGTGACAAACCGCGGCCCAGACTTTATTACTGGGGTAAGAAAATCGATAATGGCGTGCAACAAGAGTCATCTTTTGATATTGTTCCTACTCCGTCTGCTGAGACGGTAGGTATTTCTGAGCATGCTCTTTACCCGCTTTTGATTGAGTATCTTTCTGAAGAAGAAGAATTACTTTGCCGTCGTATCGATGAAAAGCGTTCAAGCAATAACAAAGGTCTTGGGGCAAACCATTGGCTTTATCCGGATATTGTTGCTTTGCAGCCTCTCGATAAAGGTTGGGATATCGTCGTGCAAAACTGCGTACGGTATAGCGAAGGGCGTTTGACCCGTCTTTGGTCTTTTGAGGTAAAACGTCAGCTTAACCGTAGCAATGTTCGAGAATGTTTCTTCCAGGCTGTGAGCAATTCAAGCTGGGCACATTTTGGTTATCTCGTCGCGACCGAAATAAATGAAGATAAGCAGCGTGGTGTGGAAAAAGAGCTGCAGATGTTGTGTGCATTGCATGGTATTGGCGTGATCCTTCTTAATCCGCAAGATCCCGGTAATAGCCAAACTCTGATTCCTGCACGAGAGCGAACAAGTATTGATTGGCAATCCGTCAACCGCCTAGTGGTTGAGAACAAGGATTTCAAAGAGTTTATCGATCTGGTTTCCGATTATCACCAGACAGGGAAAATACACAAAGCGCTCTGGAATAGATAATCTACTCTAATGCTACTTAATAAAATATTAGAGTAGATTAAAAATATAGATTAATGAAAAGTGAGCTATTTAGAGTTAGTGATATTTAAAAACTCTGTCTGCAAATCGATGGAGTAGTGAATATAAAAAAAGTAAGAAATTCAGTAAACCACTTCAATGTAGATCTAAATTGTATTGGCTAAGATTTTACCTGACACAGCTATGGCACAGATCAAAACCTAATCTGACAAGCAGCTCTGTGCCAGAAGCGGACTCTATTAACGAAAAGAGCTTGAGGCGGTCGAAGTCAGTATAGGTGCAACCAATGTAGTAAATGAGGGTTGAAACAATGAGAAGCAAAAGCTATTTTCGTCTATGTAAGATATATCTCCTAGGTAGCTTAAGATTCCTCGATGGAAGCATGGTAGTATGGTTTTGATAATTAGAACAGCGAGTACATTAGGCACTCTATTCTAATGATTTTATTAGGGAACAATGACAATGCTTAAAACTTGGAATGATTTAGAAACTTATACCCAATATGTCTACTCGACCTTGCTTAACCCACGAGATAATGGAGTGGAAGTTAGTCGTAACGTTGTCCTTAAGGGATTAAAAGGTGAATATCAAATTGATGTATTTTACCAATTTGAACATGCAGGCTTTATACATCGTGTAGCGATAGAGTGTAAATATCACAATCGCCCACTTGATCGCGATACTATTATGCCATTTTGCAACAAAATCACAGATATTGGGAATATTATCGGGGTTATAGTCAGTAAGTCTGGTTACCAAAGTGGCGCAAAAGAATACGCAGAAAAACATGGCATTACTTTACTGACAACTGAAGATTTACCAAAATTTAACATATTGGTTGCCGATTACTTGATAAATTCAATTTTACCTACAAAAGACTGGATCGGTGAGCCTTTTTGGATTTTGATGGAAAGAGAGGAAGATAATGTATCAGGTTCATACTACAAGTTTACACAAAAACATAACGGAAGAGATGTAATACCCTTATTCTTTTCAAAGCGTGAAGCAATTGACTTTCTAAATGAATCTGAGCAGTCACTGCATTTTGCAATAAGAGGTATTCCACAACATTATTTGAAACGTTTGATCGCAATAACAGAGCGGTTAAAACCTTTATTCTTCTTAATGCTTCCTGCTTTAAATGAAGAACAAGCCAAAGGTTTATTAATTGAACCAACTGAATTAATGAAAAGATATCTACTATCAGAAATATCAGCTGAGGAATATCAAGAGTTTTACGTTAAAAGGAAGTCGCATTACAAGAATGAGCTTACTCTTTTAAAAATATTAAAAGCAATGAAAGGTAAAATTGGTGAAGAATTGGCCGGCAAAATTTTAAAAAATAAAAAAAGGTAATTGCGGAGTCGTGATCACGGGAACCGTTCAACCTGATGTGCTGGCGTAGAAGGTAAAGTGGAGGGCCATTTGCTGAAAAAAATATTAATATTTAGATGTAAAGTAAACGGTCCGCTGTGTGCCAGAAGCAGACATTGCTGCCTCCGGATAATCTAAAAACCAGCCACAAATTAATAGGCTTCTAATGAAAAATGTTCAAACCCATAGTGGTCTAGAATATTGTTTAATAGATGTATGATCTCTATTCTAAATGCATTCATCTTTCCTATAATGACACTATTACTAATGATTAACCACTCATTCTGCTGTGTGATAGCGCCTGTACGTACCTCCTGCGTAGTATAATCCCTTAGATTTTGAATTTTTTTCTTCAATTGTTGATATTCAATAGGTAATTTTCTTTTATCGGGTATACGAACTTGATTTTGTACATGCCCGTCTCGGTTTACAAGATTTCCTGTAGTTAATGCTTGTTGAATACTCTCAAGTGCCTGCAAAAAGTTGTCTATATTGTTTTCACAATAGAATTCAGTATGAAAGGCAGGTCGATCAAAAGCAGAATGAAGCATTTCACAGAACAATTCTTCAGAGCTATATTCACTGCGAAACTTAACAATATCGTGATAATATTTTGCTTCTATTTTAGGGTTTTCACTTAACCATTCACTATATTCATCCCAGAACCAGATATTTACTTCAAAAGTATTAACTTTAGAGTCATTTATGGAGTCAATATGATTCTGAAGTGATTTATCCCTCAACCCAGTAATTGCTATAATATAACGATCAGCAATTTTCCCTGAATTAATGAATTCTTTTATTTCATCATCGATTTCTTGAATTGTTAGAGAGCTAGCTGGTGTTTCCTTTGAAGCTACAGTTTTCCACACCCTTTTTTTACACTGAACCACAACTCTCTGACCATTATGATTATTATCACGGCCAGATATATCAATTCCTCCCTGAGCCTGCCCAGCTCTTCCATGCCGCTGTGTGCCTGGATCGTCCCATAGCGCGCGGCACAATTCGCATGTCAGTCTTTCAAAGTCCTGCCAGTAGGCGGGGAGCGGATAATCCATCATTATATCTCTTGCCATCATTGTCTCCCAATCATTACGTATAAACTATTTAATTTTTATTTCATGACACTAACATATTTGTCTAAACACGTTTACGATTTTCTAAGTGAATGAGGCTAAACAGCCTTCACTAGTTAATGATATCATAATGTTTGCTCCTCGCTCAAAGCAGACTGTCATATTTGATTGTGTGCTGCCAGTGAAAACCGTCAGATCAAGTCTGAGCTAATATATCTAAATATATCAATTTAAAAGTAGACTGCGTCTATTAACGATGGTTTTAGCGATCGTTATCTAATAACCCGGAATATGCACTTCAGTCAATAAGCATATATTTATCACTGACAGTTGTATCGAACACAGGCATAGGTAAAGGGGACCGCTTTGTCCCCCTATGCGCCCACGGCTAAATTTGTCCACCCACCCCTTTAAACTTCTCAATAAATTCACCAATTTTCTGGAAAACGGTCTGTTTTTTCGTTTTGTACTGCGGGTTTAACGGACTAAGCTTCGGTAGAGTCTCGTTTAACTCAGTACCATTTTCGGTGGCATATTCGCGTTTTAGCGATGTACGGATATAGCGCTTTGCAGCCTCTTCATTCAGGTTTTCTTCTTTTATCAATGCGTCAGCTTCACGCTGCTGCTCACGCTGAGCAAAAATGAAGAACGCATCAATGATGCTGGCTTTGTCTGGCATGTCATCAAGGTTAGTTTGCTGAATAAAGTCAACAATCAGGCCTTCTTTGGCCCTGTTACCCAGACTTGAGCGGATTAACCGTCTAACCTCTTCAGTCAATGCCTCTTTACCTTTCTTCTGCCTGTTATGTTCAAAAATCAGACCAAGAATATAGTCCAGGTTAATTTCCTGAGATTTCAATAAATCGATTTCAAATACGACATCATCCCAGTCAGTGGTTGACTTATCCTTGTCATTAGCCACTTTCTCGCGACGTTGCCAGTCACGGATATCATTGTAGGCTGAACGATAGTCCTGAATCTTACGTTCTGTGGGGAGACGAATTGTTTGTAGTTCGGCAAACTTTTCATCGTCAAGATAATGCGCTGTCTTAAATATTTCGACGGCATCGGGATCGCTGATATCGATTTTTTGCAGGTCTTTCAGCATGGCAAATTCGTCGTAGTTTTGCAGGATATTTTCAGCCCGCAGGTATTCGCCAAACAATTTAATGAAGGCCTTTTTCCCCTTCTCGTTATCAATGCTAGCCGGATCAGGGAACTGATATTCCAATGTCGTAACAATATCGATAAAGCCGCGCTTGGCCTCACCTGTCACGATATCGGTAAAGCCCTCCATGTACTCTTTATAACTTTTCTCAAGCACCACGTTTTTGGTATTTTTATCCCCAAACAGCGTGATGGCATCAATGGTTGCGCGTTCCAGATCTCTGAACGTCACAATATTGCCGAAGGTCTTTGTAGCATCAAAGATACGGTTAGTGCGGGAGAATGCCTGCATCAAACCGTGATAACCGACCGGACACCATGGAACCTGCTACTGCAGGTGAGCCATTAGCATCAGTTAACCAACGCTATACTGGATTTGACATGATTATTCCTCATCTATGTTTATAAAAGTAGGTAGGCAAAACATCGCCACGACGTATATGAATAAGCCAATAAGCTTAAGTGGCCATGGCTCAAGGAAGGCTATACAAGCAAATGCACCTACGATAAGTAAAGGGCCTGATAAAACATCCAGGAACCCACCAAAAATATCTATCTTACAGGGTGATAATTTATTGAGTACAATTGAAATAATGTAGGTGGTTACAGTAATAATACAAAGGGAAATTGTTTTATCATGCCAGGTTTCAAATTCAACCCAGCTAAGAATATATGCCAGGGTTAAATATGAACAAAGAAGTAGGTTTATAATGGGGGTGATAAACTTACGCATAGGAATCTACCCTCTGATTGCGGTGGCTGTTCGAATTCTTTCCGTTTCTCGTTCATACCTTGTTTCTGTGTCAAAGATACCATAGATCAGATATCCATAATCTAGCGGAACGGATAAGCCTCCATTTATAAACGCTGTGACTGTATCTGGAGAATCGATTATGTTGAACAATCTTAGGGTTATATTATTCGCATCTGCCATGGTAATCCTTTAAGCGTATTATAAAGAATTTATCAATGTAATATTAAACTGACTAAAGCAATTTAAATTATCTAAAAAGCAAATTAAGTATCCTTAGAAGAAACGATATTTTAAATTGCGATACAAAGCGGCGTCATGCCAATCACACTCCACCGCCCAACCTCAATCAACTCACCTATTCAAAACACCGGCACCCCCAACCCAACCTTCACCTCTCTCAACGTCTCCTGCGTCACCCCCTGCGCCCGTTCTGTCCCGCGCTTAAGCATCGCCATCAGCTCCCCCTTATCCCGCATATACATCGCTCGGCGCTCCCGCATCGGCGCAATCAGCTCCTGCAAACACGCCTCCAGCTCGTTCTTGCACGCCCGGTCACCCAGCCCGCCCGCCTGATAGTGCGCCTTCATTGCTGCCACTTTGTCCTTGTCCGGATGAAACGCGTCGAGGTACGTAAACACCACGTTCCCCTCAATCTCCCCCGGGTCGCTCACCTTCAGGTGGTTCGGGTCGGTGTACATGGCGCTGACCGCACAGTGAATGGTCTCTTCGCTGGCCGAAAGGTGCAGCGTGTTGCCGAGCGATTTCGACATCTTGGCGCTGCCGTCGATGCCGGGCAGGCGGCTGGTGTCGCTCAGCATCGCCTTACAGTGGCGCAGCACCGGGACGGGCAGCAGGCTGTTCATCTTGTGCACAATCTCGTTGGTCTGCTCAATCATCGGCAACTGGTCGTCGCCGACGGGCACGCACTCGGCCTTAAACGCGGTGATGTCCGCCGCCTGACTGATGGGGTAGGCCATAAACCCGACCGGCAGCGAGCGGGCGAAGCCCTTCTGCGCAATCTCGTTTTTCACCGTCGGGTTACGCTCCACGCGGGCGACGGTGACGATGTTCATATACAGCATCGTCAGCTCGGCGAGGGCGGGCAGGGCGGACTGCAGGCAGATCGTGGTCAGGTTTGGGTCGATGCCCGCGGCGAGGTAGTCGGCCAGCACTTCGGGGATGTTGTCGCGGATCTTCTGCGGGTTGCTGCCGTTGTCGGTCAGCCCCTGCAGGTCGGCAATCAGCACAAACTGGTTGTGCGTCTGCTGCAGCGCCACGCGCTGGCGAAGCGATCCGACGAAGTGTCCAAGGTGCAGCGGGCCGGTTGGGCGATCGCCGGTGAGGATGGTTGGTGTGTTCATAAAGACTCCTTAATGTGCAATTGCCGAAAGGGGTCTTAGAAATGTGAAAGCCGCCTTTCGGCGGCTATCTGAAAATGGGGAAAACAACTCCGAGCCGCCTTTAAGAAGGCAGCCACCAGCGGTTTACGGTGAGCACGGCGTGGTTTATGTTCATCTCTTTACCGTACCACGTCCGGCGCGAAAAACAAAAGGGCACGTCATGCTGCAATCACTCAACCATCTGACCCTCGCGGTCAGCGACCTGCAAAAAAGCGTCACCTTCTGGCACGAGCTGCTGGGGCTGACGCTGCAGGCCCGCTGGAATACCGGGGCCTATCTCACCTGTGGCGATCTCTGGGTCTGCCTGTCGTACGACGAGGCGCGCCAGTACGTGCCGCCGCAGGAGAGCGACTACACCCACTACGCGTTTACCGTGGCGGAAGAAGATTTTGAACCGTTCTCGCAAAGGCTGGAGCAGGCGGGCGTCACCGTCTGGAAGCAGAACAAAAGTGAAGGGGCGTCGTTCTATTTTCTCGACCCGGACGGGCACAAGCTGGAGCTGCACGTGGGCAGCCTCGCCGCGCGGCTGGCGGCGTGTCGCGAGAAGCCCTATGCGGGCATGGTGTTTACCTCAGACGAGGCTTGAGGCGCGCACCTTCAGCCTGCCCGCCAGCGTCACGTGCGTGGCAGCATCTTCCTGATTGCACAGGTACTCCACCGCCAGTCGTCCTAGCTCGCTGTAGGGCAGCTGGATACTGGTCAGCGGTGGGGTGAGCTGCTCGGAAATCTTCTGGTCGTCGTAGCCCGCCAGCAGCATGTCCTGCGGGATGCGCACGCCGTTCACCGCCAGCGCCTGATAGCAGCCAATCGCCAGCCAGTCGCTGGCGCAGAAGATGGCGTCCGGGCGCTCGGCCAGTTCCAGCAGCGAAGTGGTGGCGGTGAAGGACTCGCTGAACTGCCAGTTGGTCTGCCGCAGCAGGCCGTCGTCGCACGCGAGTCCGGCCTGCTGCAGCGCCGCCTGGTAGCCCGCCAGACGCTGGCGCGAGGCCTCCATCCAGCTCTCGCCGGTGATGTGGGCAATGCGCGTGGCCCCGCAGGCGATGAGGTGTTTAGTCACCTGGAAGGCGTTGGCGTAGTCGTCCGGGATAAACGACGGCAGCAGCGGCGAGCCGGGGTCGCGCTGGTTGAGCAGCACCAGCGGGATGCGGGTGCAGTCCTGGAATGCCGTCATGTCGACCAGCGTGGTGACCGGGGAGGCGAGGATAATCCCGATGCAGTTGCGCTTCTCCAGCTGGCGGATGATGTTCAGCGCCAGCTCGATGTCGTCGCCGTAGTCGTAGACGGTGAGCAGGGTTTCGTTGCGCCACGCCGCTTCCCGCGCCTGGCTGATGGCGTCGATAAACGGGTCGAAGCTCTGCATGGAGCTCACCAGCAGGGCGATCTCTTCCTGGTTGCGCGGGGCGTGAACGGCGGGGAGGCGGTCGTAGCCGAGCTCGGTGGCGATGCCAATCACCCGCTGGCGGGTGTCGTCGCTGAGCTTGATGTTGCGGGACTGGTTAAGCACCAGCGATACCGTCGCCTGCGACACGCCCGCCGCCCGCGCAATATCGTTCATCGTCACTTTCGTTTTTCGCTTCATCCGTCCTCTCCCTTTCGCGACTTCGCATCATACCCTAACCGCACGCTTACGCGCCGTCGATCACGTTTCTCATTCATCGAAGCGTGAACTTTGTGAGGGGCATCGCTTTTCTCAACGCCGTGATTTGCGCATTTATCCTGCAACTAATATTTATTAGCTAAATATTATCAGTAAGAGGTCGCGTAATGAAAGAGCAGTGGAGCAGGGAGCAGGCACAGGCGTGGTATCAGCAAAAAGGCTGGCTGTGCGGGTTTAACTATCTGCCGTCGACGGCGGTGAACTGGACCGATATCTGGCAGGCAGAGACCTTCGATGCCGCCACCATCGAGCGCGAGCTGGGCTGGGCGGCGGAGGCGGGCTATAACACCCTGCGCATCAACCTGCCGTTTATCGTCTGGGAGCACGACCGCGACGGGCTGATGGCACGCATCGACCGCTTTTTGAAGATTGCCGACGGCCACGGGTTCAGCACCATGCTGACCCTGATGGACGACTGCGGCTTCTCCGGCGACGAGCCGTACCTCGGCCCGCAAAAACCGCCGGTGCCGGGCAAGCACAACAGCCAGGCGGCGGCGAGCCCGGGGCGCGACAAGGTGTGCGATCCGGACTGCTGGACGGACATTGAACGCTATATCCGCGACGTTGTCCGCCAGTTCCGCGACGATAAGCGCGTTCTGCTGTGGGATCTCTATAACGAGCCGGGCAACCGCGGCATTTTCGCGACCGGCACGCAGGAGGTGCAGTACGACGCGAAGCTGGAGACCTGCGCCCATAAGCTTATGAAGCTCGCATTCCAGTGGGTGCGTGAAGAAGATCCGACCCAGCCGCTCACCGTCTGCGCGTGGCGTCTGCCGCCGGAAGAGGAGGGTGAGACGTTCTTCCAGCATCCGCTGGACCAGACCGCGCTGGCGCTCTCGGACGTGGTGAGCTTCCACGCCTACACCCACACCGGGCGCATGACGGCGATTATCCAGCAGCTGCAACAGCTCGGTCGCCCGCTGTTCTGCACCGAATGGCTGGCGCGCCACGTGGGCAGCACTATAGAAGAGCAGCTTCCGCTGATGTACGCGGCGAAGGTCGCGCCGTACCAGTGGGGGCTGGTGCGCGGCAAAACCCAGACGTGGCTGCCGTGGCCGGTGGTGATGAAGGAGTCCACGGACTACTGCCGCCTCTGGTTCCACGACGTGTTCGAGGAGAACGGTATTCCGTTCTCGCGCCGTGAAATCGCCCTGATGCAGCAGCTGCGCAAGATCGCCCTGAAGGTGCAGGGCTAATAATATCGACCCGGCGGCCGACCGCCGGGCAACCAGGCAGGCATATATCAATGGCAACGACAATGAAAATACCGTCTCGCGAACTGTGGTCTTATTTTGGTTATGGTTTAGGTCAGTGTTTTAGCTTTGGTTTAGTAGGTTCGTTTATTAACTATTTTTACACCGACGTGCTGGGGATCTCGGCGCTGGCGGCCAGTACCATCTTCCTGATTGCCCGCGCGTGGGACGCGGTTCACGATCCGCTGTTTGCCAGCATTATGGACACCATTAACAGCCGGTTCGGCAAGTTTCGCCACTTTTTGCTGATCGCCCCGCTGCTGATCACCGGCGTCACGCTGCTGTCGTTCTATAAAATCGAAGCGGACATGACCACCAAAATCCTCTACGCCGGGGTGACCTACATCCTGTGGGGGACGCTGTACGCCATCTCCGATATCCCGTTCTGGTCGATGTCGTCGGTGATGACCAACGACTCCGCCCAGCGCACCCGCGCGGTGACGGCGGCGATGCTCGGGGTGAACGCGGGCATTGCCTGCGCCAACATCTTCTTCCCGAAGCTGGCGGCGTTCTTCGCCCAGTACAGCAATGATAAAGGTTACTTTATGGCGGCGCTGGTGATGATGCTGGTGGGCCTGCCGCTGATGCTTAACGGCTTTATGCAGATCAAAGAGCGCGTGCCGCCGAGCCCGGAAAAGGTGACCATCCGCGACACCTTCCACAACCTGCGCCAGAACAAGCCGCTGTTTATCGTCCTGCTGTCGTTCTTCTTCTGCGTGTTCCACAACGTGGCGGGCGGTCTCTATATCTACTTCTTTATCAACAACCTGGGCGACGGCAGCCTGCAGATGGCGATTGGCGTGATGGGGATAGTCGCGGCGGTGCTGTGCCTGGTCGCGCCGATGCTGACGCGCCGGATGCAGAAGCGGAAGCTGTTTATGATCCTCTGCGGGCTGGACGTGGCGGTGCGCGTGGTGATGTGGTTTGTCGGGGATCAGCAGGTGACGATGCTGTTTATTCTGCTCGGCCTGAGCACGCTGTTCGTGATGATGACTAACATCCTCACCTCGTCGATGATTGCCGACACCATCGAGTACGCGGAGTACCACACGAACAAGCGCTGCGCGGCGATCACCTTCTCCGGGCAGACCTTTACCGGCAAGATGTCGGTGGCGGTGGGCGGCGGGTTGATAGGCGTGTTCCTGACGATGATTGGCTACGTGCCGCAGGCGCAAATCCAGAGTGCAGGCGTGCTGTCGGGGCTGTTCTTCGGGATTTGCCTGCTGCCGGCGATTGGGTCGGTGATCCGAATCGTGTTTATGTCGCGCTTTACCTTTACCGAGGAGAAGCACGCGGAGATTTGTCGTTTGCTGGCGGAGCGGAACGCGTCTGCGAAAGCGCCGGGTGGCGGCTGCGCCTTACCCGGCCTACAGGACCAGCCCTTGTAGGCCTGATAAGCGAAGCGCCATCAGGCTTCGCATTTAAAGGATTACAGTGACTTCACAAACGCCAGCAGATCTTCGTTGAGCTGGTCCTGGTGGGTCAGCGCGAAGCCGTGCGGCGCGTTGTCGTACACCTTCAGCGTGGCGTTTTTGATCATCTCTGCCGCCAGCTTGCCGGTGCTTTCAAACGGCACGATCTGGTCGTTGCTGCCGTGGATCACCAGCGTCGGCACGTCGATTTTCGCCATATCCGGGCGGAAGTCGGTTTCGCCGAAGGCGGTCACGCAGTCGATGGTGCCTTTTAGCGACGCCAGCAGGGCGATGTTCAGCGTCTGGGTCAGGGCACCGGTAGAGACGGTCTGCCCGGCGTTGATGCCGTAGAACGGGGTGGCGAAGTTGCTGATGAACTGGGCGCGATCTTTACGCAGCCCGTCGCGAATGCCGTCGAATACGCTCTGATCCACGCCCTGCGGGAAGGAGTCGGATTTACCGAAGATCGGCGTGACCGCGCCCAGCAGCGCCAGACCGGCGACGCGCGCGCTGCCGTAGTTGTTGATGTAGCGCGTCACGTCGCCGCCGCCCATGGAGAAGCCCACCAGCGTCACGTCCTGCAGGTCCAGGGTGGTGATCAGGTCGTTGATGTCGGACGCAAAGGTGTCGTAGTCGTAGCCGTTCCACGGCTGATCCGAGCGGCCAAACCCGCGACGGTCAAAGGCGATGGCGCGGAAGCCGCGCTCGGCCAGGTAGTTCAGCTGGCTGTCCCACATGTCGCCGTCCAGCGGCCAGCCGTGGCTGAAGAGAACCGGTTTGCCCGCGCCGCCGTCTTTGTAGTAAATCTGCGTGCCGTCTTTTGCCTTAAACGTTGCCATAGTGTGTTCCTGTGCAGGTGATGGTTATGGTTATACCGGCGCGACCAGGTAGCGAATAGCCGGTGATGTTGTGCCCTGATGAAAAGCCAGAACGCGGCTCTGCAGCAGGAGGTCATTCATGGTGTGGCGCTCCTGCTGGCGCAGATGCTCAATCCACGAGCCCATCAGGAAGGTCTCGATAAACAGACCGGGGCGCTCAATATCTTCGTATACCGCCCAGCTCATCGCTCCGGCGCGGCGGCGCACCCGGCGCAGCTCGTGGACCGCCTCGAGGAAGGCCTTCGTGTTGTTCGGGTCGATGATGTACTCGTGCGACACCAGCACCGGGCCGCGCTCGTTCGGCAGGTCAATCTCCACGCCGTCCAGCGGCTGACCGCTCAGGTCGAGGTTCAGGTCCGGATCTTTCCCCAGCTTCCAGCGGAACACGGTGGCGCTTGCCAGAACCATCCCCAGCGTGGCGACCACCAGCGAGGTCGGGGTGCCGAACCGGGAAGCGATCTGCCCCCAGATGGCGCTGCCCGTGGTCATCGAGCCAAAGAACACCGTCAGGTAGACCGCCAGCGCGCGGGCCTTCACCCAGCGGGCGGCGCTGCGCTGAGCGCCGAGGTTGAGGGTGGAGAGCACCGCAATCCACGCGAAGCCGGTGAAGAACTCAAACAGGTTGAGCAGCCAGACGTGGCGCACAAACGCCAGCGCCAGCATGGTGAGGGCGAAGGTCAGGCTGGCGGCCACCATCAGGCGGTCGGCGTTCAGCCGCTGGCGCAGGCGCGGCAGCAGGATGGCCCCGGCAATCGCCCCCAGACCAATGCACGCCAGCATTACGCCGTAGCCCGCCGGGCCTAAGCCCAGCTCGCGGCGCGCCACCAGCGGTAGCAAGGCCCAGCCCGCGCTGGCGAAGACAAAAAAGGCCACCGTACGGACCAGCACGTTGCGCAGTACCGGCGCGGCGTGCACGTAGCGAATCCCGGAGCGCACCGCCGAGAAGAAGTGCTCCGGCGGCAGACGCTGAATGGATGGCGCCGGACGCCAGCGCCACAGCACCCACGCCACGCCGACCACGGACAGCGTGTTCAGGGCAAACACCATCCACGGCCCGGCGAGCGACAGCAGAAAACCGCCTAGCGCCGGGCCAATCGCCCGGCTGATGTTCACCCCGAGCGAGTTCAGCGCCACGGCGGCGCCCAGCTCTGGCTTGCTCACCAGATCGGGCACCACGGCCTGGAACGGCGGCGAGCTCATCGCCGCCCCCACGCTCAGCAGAAACGTCGCCACCAGCAGAACGGTGGGGGTGACGTGTCCGGTGAAGGAGAGCACCGTCAGCCCGGCGGCGGCGATGAACACCCACAGCTGGGAGAAGAGCAGGTATTTACGTCGGTCGACGATGTCCGCCATCACCCCGGACGGCAGGGCGAAGAGGAACATCGGCAGGCTGCTGGCCGCCTGTACCAGCGCGATGTCCAGCGGATCGGCGCTCAGGGTCAGCATGCTCCAGTTGATGCCGACGTCGCTCATCCATGAGCCGACGTTAGAGACCACCGTGGCGATCCACAGCATGCGGAACACCGGCTGGCTCAGCGGCTGCCAGGGCGAAACCGTCGGTGCGGGCGTCGTCTCGACGTGTGCGTCGCGAACGTCGTTAACCTGCGTCATGCAAACCTCTCCGTTGCCTTACGCTGCAGTCGCCACTGGCCCGGCCCGGTGAGGGCAAGGGTGGTGAAGATAATCAGCAGCAGCCAGCCAAACTGCCCTTCGGCAATCGACCAGTTCGGGTGGACCGCCAGCATCGCCACCAGCAGCACGGCGATAATCGGCAGGCACGCCAGGCGGGTGTAAACCCCCGCGATGATAAACAGCGGGCAAATCACCTCGGCGACAATCGCCGGGATCAGGCTCGCGTAAGGCCCGAGGCCGAACGGATCCTCAATGCGCGTCAGCTCTTCGCTGAAGTGCAGCAACTTCGGCAGGCCGTGCACGTAAAGCAGCAGCAGGCTGCCGGTCAGGCGCAGGAAGAACAGCCCCAGGTCGACCCGGGGCGGCATAGTGGTGTTTTTCATCAGAATGCAAAGCAGCTGCAGCCCAGCGCCCCCCAGAAAGCGTTATCGTCGGACACCGGCATCTCTGACGTGCGGGCGAAGTCATGCTGGTGGCTGTGAACCCCGCACGGGCCGCTGCAGTGGTGAACCACACTCATACCCACGCGTGCGGCCTGCGGCGGTGCGCTGCGGTAGTGGCCCGGCACCTTCACCACCGGTGACCACTCGGGCAGGACCGGAATGGCCGGCGGCGCGAGCGGGCCAAAGCTGCCTGCGGCGTAGACGATGTCGCCGTTAACCACCGTCAGGACGGACTCGATGCCCTTGATCTCCTCTTCCGGCACGCGGAAGAAGTCTTTGCTGAGCACGGCCAGATCGGCGAGCTGGCCGACCTTGATCTGCCCCTTCTGGTTCTGCTCGCTGGAGAACCACGCGCTGCCCTGGGTCCAGAGCATCAGCGCGGTATCGCGATCCAGACGGGCACTGTGGTCGTACATCTGCATCCCGCCGACGGTACGGCCAGAGACCAGCCAGTAGAGCGCGGTCCACGGGTTGTAGCTCGCCACGCGGGTGGCGTCCGTCCCTAAGCCCACCGGCACGCCGGTCTCGAGCATTTTCGCCACCGGCGGCGTATGGCGGGTGGCTTCGATGCCGTAACGCTCGGCAAAATATTCCCCCTGGAAGGCCATGCGGTGCTGCACGGCAATGCCGCCGCCCAGTTCTTTGATGCGGTCGATGTTGGCCTGGGTAACGGTTTCAGCGTGGTCGAAGAACCAGTGCAGGCCGTTGAACGGAATGTCGCGGTTCACCTTCTCGAAGACGTCCAGCATGCGGCTGATGGATTCGTTGTAGGTGGCGTGCAGGCGGAACGGCCAGCGGTGCTCCACCAGATGGCGCACCACGCGCTCCAGCTCGTCCTCCATGCCCGGCGCGAGGTCCGGGCGCGGCTCGAGGAAGTCTTCAAAATCGGCGGCGGAGAAGACCAGCATCTCGCCCGCGCCGTTGTGGCGGAAGAAGTCGCTGCCCTGGCCCGGCGTGAGCATGTCGGTCCATTTTTCAAAGTCTTCCAGCTCGTGGCCCGGACGCTGGGTAAACAGGTTGTAGGCGATGCGGATGGTCATCTGCTTTTTCTCGTGCAGCTCGGCAATCACCTCGTAATCTTCCGGGTAGTTCTGGAAGCCGCCGCCCGCGTCGATGGCGCTGGTCAGCCCCAGGCGGTTCAGCTCGCGCATGAACTGGCGCGTGGAGTTGACCTGCTGCTCCAGCGGCAGCTTCGGCCCTTTGGCCAGCGTGGCGTAGAGGATCATGGCGTTTGGACGGGCGATCAGCATCCCGGTCGGATTGCCGTTGGCGTCGCGCTGGATCTCGCCGCCCGGCGGGTTCGGCGTGTCTTTGGTGTAGCCGACCACCTTCAGCGCGGCGCGGTTGAGCAGGGCGCGGTCGTACAGGTGCAGGATGAAGACCGGGGTATCCGGCGCGGCGTCGTTAATTTCGTCGAGGGTCGGCATGCGGCGCTCGGCAAACTGGAACTCGGTCCAGCCGCCCACCACGCGCACCCACTGGGGCGACGGCGTGCGCAGGGCCTGCTCTTTCAGCATCCGCAGGGCATCGGCCAGGGACGGCACGCCTTCCCAGCGCAGCTCGAGGTTGTAGTTCAGCCCGCCGCGGATCAGGTGCAGGTGCGAGTCGTTCAGGCCGGGGATGGCGGTGTGGCCTTTTAAGTCAACCACCTTAGTGCCGTCGCAATGGTGTTGCATCACCTCGGCGACGGTACCCACTTCCAGAAATTTTCCATCGCGCACGGCAACGGCTTCCGCGACAGGGTTCTCGCGATCGACGGTGTGAAACTGGCCGTTAACCAGAATGAGATCGGCTTTACCGAGGGTAACCATAACTGCTCCTGACTGAGAGGGGAATGGTCAGGATTATGGGAACCGGTTTCGGCAAAGATCCAGTTATACAATAGGATAGGTATACCAAAGTATAACTATACCTAAGGTTAACTATACGAAGAGATAATTACGCGCAAAGACGGAAAACCGCAGGATGAGGGTGATTTTATCGTCGTGGCACTCGCGGCGATTTCACCCTTAACCACTGGAAAATGCTATGACCTCTTCAAAGCTCGAAGTGTTAACCCCTGCAAACTGTCAGGTAATCTTTATCGATCACCAGCCACAGATGGCGTTTGGCGTGCAGTCGATTGACCGCCAGGTGCTGAAAAACAACACCGTGGCGCTGGCGAAAGCGGCCAAAGTGTTCAACATCCCGACCATCATCACCACCGTTGAGACCGAAAGCTTCTCCGGCAATACCTACCCGGAGCTGCTGGACGTGTTCCCGGGCCAGGACATTCTGGAGCGTACCTCCATGAACTCCTGGGATGACCAGAAAGTGCGCGACGCGCTGAAGGCCAACGGCAAGAAGAAGGTGGTGGTTGCCGGCCTGTGGACCGAAGTGTGCAACAACAGCTTCGCCCTGTGCGCGATGCTGGAAGGCGATTACGAAATTTATATGGTGGCGGACGCGTCCGGCGGCACCTCCAAAGAAGCCCACGACTACGCGATGCAGCGCATGATCCAGGCGGGCGTGATCCCGGTCACCTGGCAGCAGGTGATGCTGGAGTGGCAGCGCGACTGGGCGCGTAAAGAGACCTACACCGCGGTGATGGATATCGTGCGCGAGCACTCCGGCGCGTACGGCATGGGCGTGGATTACGCCTACACCATGGTGCACAAAGCGCCGTCTCGCCAGAAGAGCGAGCACCGTACCTTAGCGCCGGTCCCGGCTCGCTAAGCCTCGCTGGCGGGCTGGTCCCTCATCCGGCTCGCCGCTGCCTTTTTCTCTGGAGTTCACAATGAGTATTGGGCTGATATCCCTTGCCGCAGGCGTGTTGATTGGCCTGATGTATGCCGTGCTGAAGGTGCGCTCCCCTGCGCCGCCCGCGCTGGCGCTGATTGGCCTGCTGGGGATGCTGGCAGGTGAACAGGCGACGCGGCATCTGTTATCCCGCGACGCCGCGCCGCCGCCTCAGGTGACCGTTCCACAGGCTACATCGCAGACGGGAGTGTCCTCATGAAAGCGTGGATAATTTCGCTGGTGTGCGGCGTGGTTGCTGGGGTAATTTACGCCCTGCTCGACGTCCATTCCCCGGCGCCGCCGGTTGTTGCCCTGCTTGGCCTGTTTGGCATGCTGGTAGGTGAACAGCTCATCCCGGTGGGACGGCGTTTACTGAGTCGCGAACCGCTTACCCTCGCCTGGTTTCGTCACGAATGCGTGCCGAAAATCAGCGGCACGGCGCCTCCTGCGCCCGCGAAGGACGATCGCGACGTTTAATGATTTGTGAGAGGAAAGACAGCATGACGCTGCCGTGGCGCATTGCCATCATTGATGACGAACGTTCCGTCCGCAGCGGGTTGAGTAATCTCCTGGAGTCGGAAGGCTATTCGACCGATACGTTTGATTCGGCAGAGGTATTTCTCAGCCATCCTCTCGCCCTGTCCGGCGCGGCGCTGGTGATCACCGATATCAAGCTGCGGGGCATGAGCGGCCTGGAGCTGTTTGACAAGCTGCGGCTGCTGGCCGTACCGCCGCCGCCCGTGCTCTTTATCTCCGGTCATGCTGATGAAAATATGCAGCGGTACGCTCTCAGCCTGGGCGCCGCTGCTTTTTTGCGTAAGCCCATTAACATCGATATTCTGCTGGATCATATTCAGCGGGAGCTGGCCCGCCGACAATAAGGATCGCGGATGAACGAAAACGAGCAGCCTGCATTCTGGCCCGCCCAGGGGAATCTTCATCAGGGGCGGGTTTTTGTCCTTAAAGAGGATGTGATTTTTACCGTGCTGGCGCAGGAGGGCGGAATCGCCTGGATGCACGCGCGACATCCTCATTCCGGCGGCTCGTTCATTATCGCCACCGCGGTCAGCGACGAAGAGGAAGAGCGGGCCACCCGGCTGCTCAAAAACGAGTTTGCGCTGCGCGATATGCTGCAGGACAGCTGGGCCATTCGCGCCGTCGCGTCCACCCAGTACCGGGGGCGCTTCGCGCTGGTGTACGCCCCGTTTTCGTTTGAGCTGCTGGCGCGACGCGCGGGCAGGGCGATCTCGGGGATCGCACGCTTTATCGAGCTGGCGATCCAGATCTGCGTCCCCCTGCGCCAGATGCATCTGCAAAACCTGATCCACGGCGATATCAAGCCCGGCAGTATTTTTGTTCAGCACGATGCCACCTGCCGTCTGGGCAGCTTTGGCCTCTCCTGTACTCTCTCTGATGCGTTCTCCCAGACCCGGCTTGCGGTTTCAGGCGGTACGCCCGCCTGGATGTCGCCGGAGCACACCTCCCGCACCCAGCGTCCCGTTGATAACCGCAGCGATCTCTACAGCCTCGGCATGGTGCTGTATGAACTTCTGACCGGCCGCCTGCCGTTTGAGCTGGGGGAGGACGATCAGACCAACTGGGCGCATTACCATATAGCCTCGGAGCCGCTGTCCCCGGACGCGATCCGCCCGGACGTGCCGGGAATGTTGTCGACCATCATCCTGAAGCTGCTGGAAAAGCACCCGGATAACCGCTACCAGACGGTCGACGGGCTGATTGCCGATCTCCGCCGCTGCCAGGCGACGTTGACCTGCGAGGGCGAGATCGTCGCCTTTACCCCCGGCCAGCAGGATCGCACCCCGGCGATCCATCTGGCGGATTCCCTGTTCGCGACCCATCCGCAGGCGAACGACGTCATTGCCGCGTTTGAGCGGGTGGGGCAGAACCGGATGCCGGAGCTGGTGACGATCGGCGGGCCGTCGGGGATCGGCAAATCCTCGATCATCGCGACGGCGCTCAAAACGCTGCAGCAGCGCACGGTGCTGCTGGCGGTGGGCAAAGTCGATCAGTTTTCGCCGTCACTGCCCTACGGCGTATTAAGCTCCGCGTTCCGCACCCTGACGCTGCACCTGCTGGGGTTGCCGGCAGACGAGGTGGCGAAGTGGAAAATCCGCCTCTCGCGCGCCCTGGAGGGATACGAGGCGCTGGCCGTCAGCCTGGTGCCCGAGCTGGGCCTGCTGCTTGAGAGCAAGCCGCGCTTCTCGGCGGATACGTTTTCCATTGATGCCCGGGCGCGCTTCAGCCATATGGTGCTGGCGCTGGTGAAAACCTTTGCCTCGCAGGGCTGCCCGCTGGTGCTGGTGCTCGACGATCTCCAGTGGAGCGACGCCGCCAGCCTGCATACGCTGAACTATCTGCTGGTGAACTGCGGCGCAATCCCGCTGCTGGTGGTGGTGGCCCACCGCGATATCGGTTCGTTATCCGACCCCACGCTGCAACAGCCGCTGGCGAGCCTGCCGGAGGCGGCGCAACACGCGAGCGAGATTGTCCCGCAGGCGTTGTCTGTCAAAGCCGTGGCCCGCTGGCTGGCGACGGTATTTCGCACCCGCAGCGCGGCGACGACCGACCTCGCCACGCTGATCCATGAAAAAACCGGCGGCAACCCGCTCTTTGTGCACGAATTTTTCCGCCGCATCGTCGATGACGGGCTGGTGGTACATAACAAATATCAGGACAAGTGGCACTACGATCTGCAGGCGATCCGCGCCAGGCATTACACCGAAAACGTGGTTACCCTGGTGCTGGAGCAGCTTGAAGAGCTGCCCGACGAGACGCGCCACCTGCTGGGCAGCATCGCCTGCCTCGGCGGCACGGGCGAAATGGAGATGATGTGCCGCGTGGTCGGCCTGTCGATGGCGGAAATGCGCTATGCGCTGCACCCGGCGGTGATGGCGCAGCTCATCGTGCTGACGGAAAAAGAGTACGCCTTCACCCACGACAGGGTGCAGGAGGCCGCCTTTGCGCTGCTGGATCGGCATGAGAAAAGCCGCCTTCACCTGACGACTGCCAGCCTGCTGGCCGACGCCGCGCGGCAGGCGGCGGGAAACGAGCTGCTGTTCCGCGCCGTTCACCACGTCACGGCCGCGCTGGACAGCATACACCCCGCCCCGCAGCGCCAGAGGTTCCGCGAGCTGAGCCTGCTGGCCGCGCGACGCGCGAAGCGTTCGGGAGATTACCTTTCGGCGCTCGGCTATATCCAGACCGCCAGAGCGCTGGGCAACGCCGGGACGGTGTCAGATTTTATGCTCGATATCGAAGAGGCGGGCTGCGAGTTTGCGCTGGGGCACCTGGAGCGCACCCGCGAGTTGTGTGACGCTATCCTCGGCTGCCCCGGCGGGCTGACCGAAAAGGCGCTGGCGGCCAACCTGCTGGTGGAAGTCTACATTCGCCAGTCGGACAGCCGTCTGGCGCTGGAGGCGGCGCTCTGCTGGCTGGGGGTTTTTGGTATCCAGATTGGCCGCTATCCGGAAGACGCCGACTGTGACGAGGCCTGGGAACGCTTCTGCAACCGCGCGAATGACGCGCCGCAAAACCTGTTTGCCCCGCTCTCGCGAATGGAGAACCCGGAAACCGAAGCGGTGATGAACCTGCTCTACAGCGCCAGCATTTGCGCCAGCTTCATCTGCCCGCGCCTGCATTTCTTACTGCTCTGCCGCATGATGCACCTGACCCTCGACCACGGCATCACCGGTGCTTCCACCACGGCGATGGCCTGGTTTGGCGTGCTGATGGGCCACCGCTACGCCGAGTATCGCCTCGGGTTTCAGTACGGCACGCTGGCTCGCGAGCTGGTGAGCCGCCACGGCTACGATGCGTTTGAAGCCAAAACCCTGCTGCCGCTCGACCAGCTTAGCGTCTGGACCCAGCCTTTATCGTTTACCATCGAGTGTGCGAAAGCCTGCTTCAGCGCGGCGGTTACCCATGGCGATATGACGATGGCCTGCTTTGCGGCCTGCCACCAGGTGATTAACTTCCTCTCGCGGGGCGATCACCTGGACGGGGTGCTGACCAGCATCGATCGCGGCCTGGCGTTTGTGCGTAAAACCCACTTCCAGGACGTGGAAACCATTTTAATGCTCCAGCGCGGCTACGTTGAGTTCCTGCGCACGCCGGTCATCGGCACCTGGACCGCGTCGCAGGTATTGCCCGAGGCGCTGCTTCCCGCGTCGCCGGAGCAGGCCCCGGAGCAGACCTCCACCATGCTGTTCTGGTACTGGCTCTACCGGGGCATGGCGCACTTTACCTGCGGGGAGTATGCCGACGCGCAGGCGGATCTGGAGATGGCCGGCTGGTACGCGTGGTCTGCGCCGGGGCACATCCATCTGCTGGATTACCATCTCTACAGCGCCCTGGCGCTGTCGCGTCAGCTGACGCCGGAGACCTTCTCGGCGAACCACCGCCGCAGCATTCACGCCCACTACGACAAAATCGCCCTCTGGGCGCGCATTAATCCCGGCACGTTTGCGGATAAAGAGGCGCTGATCTATGCCGAAATCGTGCGTCTGGACGGGATGAACAGCATCGCGCTTGAGCAGTATGAGAAGGCGGTCCGGCTCTCCCGCGAGGGCGGGTTTAATCCGATCAACGCCCTGGCCCACGAGCTGGCGGGACGCTTTTCCCTGGCCTGCGGCTACCCGACCGCCTCGGACGCGCACTTCCGCGGGGCCATTGCCGCCTGGGGACGCGCGGGCGCGCAGGCCAAAATCCGCCAGCTGGAGCAGGATTTCCCGCATCTGCTGGCCTCGGGGCAGGCAAGCGCCTATGACACGGTGGCGTTCGCCCAGAATGAGACGATCCGCGATCTGCAGAGCGTCATCAAAGCCTCACGCGCGCTGTCGGAAGAGATCAACCTTGAGCGTTTAATCGAAAACCTGATGACGATCCTGCTCGAACGCGCCGGGGCGCAGCGCGGCCTGCTGCTTCGCGTGAACGATAACCTCATTCCGGAGATCGAAGCCAGCGCCTGGACCAGCACCGAGGGCGTGCGGGTGCGGATCCTGAAAGACGTGCCGACGGCGACCGACCTGCCGCTGTCGGTGCTGGCGGCGGTGATCCGCACCGGGCAGGAGATCCGCACCGGTAAACCGGAGGAGTTCCATCCCTTCAGTCAGGATCCCTATCTGGTGACCTCGGGGGCGGCCGTCATGTGCGTCCCGATGTTCAAACAGGCGCGGCTGGTGGGCGTGCTGTACCTGGAAAACCGCCTGATGCCGGAGGTCTTCACCGCCGAGCACTCGCGGGTGGTGAGCCTGCTGGGCGCGCAGGCCGCGGTCTCCCTGGAGACGGCGCGGCTGTACGCCGAGCTGCTGGCGGAGAACATCCAGCGCCGGCGGGTGGAAAAAGAGCTGCGCGCCAGCCAGACCTCGCTGATGCTGGGCGAGCAGATCAGCCACACCGGCAGCTGGCGCTGGGAGCTGGAGCAGGATCTGATGTTTGTCTCAGACGAGTACGCCCGCATTCTCGGCCTGCCCGAGCGGCAAAAGATGATCTCCATGGCGGAGTTTTTGACCTTCGTTCATGAAGACGATTACGCCCGCATCAGCGCCATCGTCACCCAGAGCGTGCGCGACGGGCTCTCCATGCGCGCGGAGTTTCGCGTGAAGCGTACCGACGGCTCAACGCGCTACATCCTCGGGATTGGCGATCCGGTGGGCGTGGGCAGCGAGGTGAATGAGTATTACGGCATCATCACCGACATCACCAGCCAGCGCGCCGCGGAAGATGCCATGCGGGTGGCGCAGGCGGATCTGGCGCGGGTGTCCCGCGCTACCACCGTCGGACAGCTGACCTCCTCCATCGCCCACGAGATCAACCAGCCGCTGATGTCGATCGTCTCTAACGCCGGGGCAAGCCTGCGCTGGCTTAACCGCGAACCTGCCCGTCTGGATAAAGTGCGGGAAGGGCTGGAGGAGATTGCCGAGGAAGGCGCGCGGGCGGGGGAGATCATTCGCAGCATCCAGTCCCTGACGCGCAAGCAGGATCCCACCTTCTCGCGCATCGATCTGCACTACCTGATCCACCATATCATCACGCTTTCGCGCAGCGAGCTGGAGCTGCGACATATTAGCGTTGATTATCTGTTGAAAGCGCAGGAGAGTTTTGTCACCGGCGATAGCGTGCAGATCCAGCAGGTGCTGCTTAACCTGGTGATGAACGCGGTAGAGGCGATGGCCGAGGTGACGGATCGCCCCTGCACCATCACCCTCAGCACCGACAACGCGGACGGGAAAGTTATCGTCGAGATCGCCGATACCGGCAGCGGCATTGAGCCCGAGCGGCTGGAGCAGATTTTTGACTCGTTCTATTCCACCAAAGCGCAGGGAATGGGGATGGGGCTGACCATCAGCGCCAGCATCATTGAGCGCCACTGCGGGAAGCTGAGCGCGCGCCGCCGCGAGCCGCACGGCACCGTGTTTGCCTTTGCGCTGCCGCTGGCCGAACAGGGCGCGTAAACGTTACTCCGCAGGCTGGCTTTTGGTCAGGCGCTCAACGGCCCTGACCAGCTCTGCCACGGAGCGCACCTGCATTTTCTCCATCACGCGGCGGCGATGCACTTTCACCGTGATCTCGCTGACGCCCAGCTCGGCGGCAATCTGCTTGTTCAGCATGCCGCTAATCGCCAGCGTCAGCACTTCGTGTTCGCGCGGCGTGAGGGACATATGCCGCTGCTTCAGGGCGTAGTGCTCTTTATTTCGCACGGCGTTGTGTTCCGCCAGTCGAAGCGCGGATTCAATGGCGTCGATAAGCGCGGCGGATTCAACGGGCTTGGTGAGAAATTCGTAAGCGCCGCCTTTTATGGCGCGCACCGACATCGGGATGGTGCCGTGGCCGGTGAGGAAAATAATCGGGATCTCGCGCCCGCTGTCTTTGAGCGCGTCAGCCACCTCAAAGCCCGAGATGGCAGGCATTTGCATGTCGAGGATCACGCACGACGGCAGCTCCTCAAACCGGTGTTGAAGAAATGCTTCTGCCGAGGAAAAGCCGATGGCGTTTAAGTCTGCCGATTCCAGCAGCCCGATTACGGACTGCCTGACTGCGTCATCGTCATCAACCACATACACAATGTGTTCCATTCACCGCCCCGGTGCTGATTTACATGTCGAGGATGCAAACAGTCCCGACGATTACGTAAGAGACTGTTTATGCTGACTTTCATCTTAACACATTAACTATCATTATCATTTAACAATATGATAACCGTATGAAGATGAAGTATAGCGAGCCGTAGCAGGGGCGGTTAAGGAACGAAACGCTGATTTTATGCACCGACAAGCTCAATGCGGTTGCCGTCCGGATCCGCAATCACCGCTTCATAAAACCCGTCCCCGGTCATGCGCGGGGCGCTGAGCAGCGTGCCGTTTGCCTGCGCCCGCTCTGCCATGCTGTCCACCTGCGCCCTGCTGCCGACGTTAATGGCGATATGCGCCCAGCCGATAAACTCCGGGTGTGACGGCGCGCCTGGCAGGTCCGGCAGCGTCATCAGCTCGATAGTCGGTCCGTCATCCAGCGTAATAAAATGGGATTCAAACCCCGGACGATTTTGACTGACGTAGCGTTCATTGCTACGGCCACCAAACACCGTTTCCCAGAATTGAACCTGTGCCTTGAGGCTGCGGGTCCAGAGTGCGACATGTGCAATATTCATAATAACCCTCGTTGTGTGTATTGCGCGGTTATGCAACATTATGCGCATTGATACTCGATTAGACTTTTACAGGGACTTCCTATGCTCGATTATGCTGCTTTTCCGGAACAACGACAAGAGCGGATCCGTCAGATCCTTCAGCAGAGCGGAAGGGTGGTCTGTACCGAGCTGGCGAGCCAGATGAACGTGTCCGAGCACACTATTCGTCGGGATTTACATGAGCTTAGCAAAGAAGGGATCTGTAAAAAGGTCTACGGCGGCGCGGTACTTCAGCTGCCTGACGCGGGGAATTTTTTCAGCCGCGAACAGAAAATAAGTGCAGAAAAGAACACAATCGCGCAGAAAGCAGCAGCGCTGGTTAAGCCTGGCGGCTGTATTTTTATCGACGCGGGCACGACCAACCTGGCGCTGGCGAAAGCCCTTCCGGCGGATCTTCGCGTTACGGTAGTCACCAACTCCCCGGCGATTGCCGCGGAGCTGCTGCATCATCCGCTGTGTGAAGTGATTGTCACCGGCGGGCAGATCCAGCGGACCTCCGGCGGCGCGGTGGACGCCACGGCGGCAAGCCAGATTCAGGGCATTATCTTCGACCAGGCGTTTATCGGCGGCTGCGCGATGGACCCGGAGATGGGGCTCACCGGGTTCGATTTTGCCGACTGCGCGTTCAAAAAAGTCGCGATCGCCCAGAGTAACCAGACCATCGTGGCCCTGACCGCCGACAAGCTGCCCGGCGTGGCGCGCTATGTGGTGGCGACGAGCCGTGACATCGATGTGCTGGTGGTGGAAGAGGGGATGGAAAAGGGCGTTCTCGACGCGTTTGCGGCGCAGGAGGTTCGCATTGTGTGCGCCTGAGGACTTTCACGGGTAAAACAGGCTACACTCTGGTTTTGAGCGCTAAATGCTGAGGACATAACAATGCACTACACACTGAAAGAAAGTGACAAGGATAAAGCGGAAGGGTCAAACGGCACGGGTGCGCTGCAGCAAAAACTGCTGGAGTCCCGTTCGATTGTGATCTCCGGTGAGATTAACCAGGAGCTGGCGCAGAAAGTGATCACCCAGATGATCCTGCTGCAGAGCGTCAGCAACGATCCGATCAAGCTGTACATCAACAGCCAGGGCGGCCACGTGGAAGCGGGCGATACCATCCACGACTTTATCAAGTTCATCCGCCCGGAAGTGCACGTCATCGGCACCGGCTGGGTGGCAAGCGCCGGGATCACCATCTTCCTGGCGGCGAAAAAAGAGCACCGCTACTCGCTGCCAAATACCCGCTTTATGATCCATCAGCCGCTGGGCGGCGTGCGCGGTCAGGCGACGGATATTGAGATCGAAGCGCGCGAAATCATCCGCATGCTGGATCGCGTGAACAAGCTGATCGCTGACGCCACCGGGCAGCCGCTGGAAAAAGTGAAAAAAGACACCGACCGCAACTTCTGGATGTCTCCGGCAGAAGCGCTGGACTACGGCATCGTGGGCAAGCTGATTACCCATTATGACGAGCTGAAGCTGGATTAAGATTTTATCGCCGTGTACGTGTCGGGTGGCGGCTACGCCTTACCCGACCTACACGCCCTCGTTTGACCCATGACAAGTTCCCCCTCTGCCTTCTTGCCTATAATCGCGCCTGTTTCCCCTCTCACTGGTGCTACCCATGGCGTATCAACTGAACCTGAACTGGCCGGAATTTCTTGAAAAATACTGGCAAAAAAAACCCGTTGTGCTGAAAAATGCCTTCCCGAATTTTGTCGACCCGATTACCCCGGACGAGCTGGCAGGCCTGGCGATGGAGCTGGAAGTCGATAGCCGCCTGGTGAGCCATTTCAACGGCAAATGGCAGGCCAGCAATGGTCCGTTTGAGCACTTTGACGATCTGGGCGAAACGGGCTGGTCGCTGCTGGCGCAGGCGGTAAACCACTGGCATATGCCCGCGGCGGAGCTGGTGCGTCCGTTCCGCGTCCTGCCGGACTGGCGTCTGGATGACCTGATGATCTCTTTCTCTGTCCCGGGCGGCGGCGTTGGCCCGCATATCGATCAGTATGATGTGTTCATCATTCAGGGGATGGGAAGCCGCCGCTGGCGCGTGGGCGACAAGCTGCCGATGCGTCAGTTCTGCCCACACCCGGCGCTGCTGCATGTGGATCCGTTCGAGCCGATCATCGACGAAGATCTGGCCCCGGGCGATATCCTCTACATCCCACCTGGATTCCCGCACGACGGCTTTACCCATGAGACCGCGCTGAATTACTCCGTCGGCTTCCGCGGGCCAAACGGCCGCGATCTGATCAGCAGCTTCGCCGATTACGCGCTGGAAAACGATCTGGGCGGCGAGCACTACAGCGATCCGGATCTGACCTGTCGCGAACACCCTGGCCGCGTGGAGCAGTACGAGCTCGATCGCCTTCGTCAGATGATGATCGACATGATCGGTAAGCCGGATGATTTCACAAAATGGTTCGGCAGCTTTGTCTCCACGCCGCGTCACGAACTGGATATCGCCGCCGCCGAGCCGCCGTATGCGCCGGAAGAGGTGCTGGACGCATTGCAGGGCGGCGAAACGCTGTCTCGCCTGAGCGGCCTGCGCGTGCTGAACATTAACGGCAGCTTCTTTATCAACAGCGAACAGCTGGAAACGGTAGACGCGAAGGCGGCGGATGCGCTGTGCCGCTACACCGAGCTGGGCCAGGCTGAGCTGGGCGATGCGCTGAACAACCCGGCGTTTGTTGAGGAGCTCACCGGGCTGATTAACCAGGGGTACTGGTACTTCGACGAGTAGTGCGGTCTGTCGCCCGGTGGCGCTGCGCTTACCGGGCCTACAACGGCAAGAACGTAGGCCGGGTAAGGCGAAGCCGCCACCCGGCAAAAAACTACTCCTCCATCGCAATCACGATCGCTTCTCCCATCTTCCTCAACGCCTCGCGATGCTTATCCGTTGGCGGCAGCGCCACGTTGAGCCGCAGACAGTTGCGGTACTTTCCGGAGGCGGAAAACAGCGACCCGGCCGCGGCCTGGATCTTCAGCCGACACAGCTGCTTGCTGACGCACACCATATCCACCTTTTCCGGCAGTTCAACCCACAGCAGGAAGCTTCCCTGCGGGCGCGTGACGCAAATCTCTGCCGGAAAATACTGTCGCACCCAGCAGGTATAGGTTTCCATATTCTGCTGATAAATCTGGCGCATACGGCGTACGTGGCGATGGTAATGGCCGTCGCGGACAAACGCCGCCACCGCCATCTGCGTGCCCGGCACGTTAAACCCGCCCGCGGCGTATTTCATGTGCATCACCCGGTCGTAATAGCGCCCCGGCACAATCCAGCCGACGCGCAGGCCCGGCGCCACGGTTTTGGTAAACGAGCTGCAGAGGATCACGCGACCGTCGATATCCATTGAATGAATGGTGCGCGGGCGCGGGTACTCTGCGGCCAGCTCGCCATAAATATCGTCCTCAACAATCACGATATCGTGCCGCTGGGCGAGGGCTAAGACCTGCTTTTTCCGCGCTTCCGGCATGATAAAACCGAGCGGGTTGTTGCAGTTGGGCACCAGGATCACCGCTTTGATTGGCCACTGCTCCAGCGCCAGCTCTAACGCCTCAATGCTGATCCCGGTTTCAGGATCGGTGGGAATTTCAATGGCCTTAATGTCGAAGCCGCGCAGCATCTGCATGGTGCCGTGAAACGATGGCGATTCTACCGCCACGATATCCCCCGGTTTGCACACCGAGAGCAGGGCGATCGACAGCGCGCCGTGGCAGCCGTTGGTGATCACAATCTCGTTCGCTGCCACGGTCGAGCCGCCGTCCAGCATCAGGCGGGCGATTTGCTCGCGCAGCTCCAGCCGCCCGTCAAGCACGTCATAGCTCAGCATCTCGCCCGGGTTATGTTGCGCAATGCGGCTCATCTCGCGCCACAGCGGCTTCAGGCTGGGCTGGTTAATGTCCGGCGAGCCGCCGCCAAAGGAGATCATCTCTTTGTCGGCGCGGGCATCCAGCAGCATCATCACCTCATCCCACTGGGTGACGTCCACGGGACGCTGCACCGGGCGCGTCATGGCCGGGACGGGCGGCTGCGCTTTGCGCTGCGAAACAAAATAGCCGGAGCGCGGCTGAGGGGTGATCAGCTGGAGGTTTTCGAGGATCTGATAGGCCTGCTGTATGGTGCTGATACTCACGCCGTGTTCCTGGCTCAGCGTGCGTACCGACGGCAGACGTTCGCCGCTGCGATACAGCCCCTGTTCGATACGTTCTGCCAGAAGGTTGGCCAGATGTTGGTAGCGTGTCATGCTGTATCCTTTGTTTTCACCATACAGATTGTTAAACCAGTACAGATTGATGGGTAAACCGCCATGCAGATACCGTTTTAGCGGATCTGTATGGTAAACAAAAGCAGTTTTTGAATCTGTATTGTACAGGCCATTTTCCGTGATGATATGCCCACTGGCACAGCGAGGAGAGCATCATGGAATTCTACGAGAATCGTTCAAAACGTCCGTTTATCGCGTTTGTCTGGGTAGCGAAAACGCTGCGTAACTGGTATCGCATCCACCGTACCCGCCGCATTCTGAGCCAAATGAGCGACGAGCAGCTCAGGGACGTTGGGTTATCGCGCAATGATATTTAAACCGTAGGCCGGGTCAGGCGCAGCCGCCACCCGGCGATGTTTAGCGCCGATCCTGTAGGCCGGGTAAGGCGAAGCCGCCACCCGGCGATGTTCAGCTCAACAGCTCAAGCGTCTGCCGTTTCGGCCTTTCCAGCAGCGCCACCGCCTCCTGATACGACCGCACGTTGTTATAGCCCATCACCAGCCCGTAGCGCTTCCCGGACCCGCGATACCACTCGGAAAGCGCATTGACCTGCAGCTGCTGTTCCTGCCAGCAGCGCGCCACGTCACGGTCACCGCTTCCTTTGGTGAGAAACGCCACGATATGCATCCCACCGTCGTTTTGCTCGGTGAAAAACAGATCGCCATAAACCTCCTGCAGGGCGGCAATCATCCAGTCGCGGCGGGTCTGATACAGCGCGCGCATCTTCTTCAGGTGACGGAAGAAATGCCCTTCGTTGAGAAACGCGGTGAGGATCTTTTGCGTCAGCACCGGCTGGCCGCTGGTGGTGATGTCCGCGCAGTCGGTAAAGACCCCGACGGTGCTGGCGGGCATCACCACGTAGCCCATACGCAGCGACGGCATAATGGTTTTACTGAAGGTGCCCATAAAAATCACCCGGTCGTGTGGGTCGAGGCTTTTCAGCGACGGCAGCACCTTGCGGGTGTAGTGAAATTCCCCGTCGTAATCGTCTTCAATAATCCACGCGTCGTTCTGGCTGGCCCAGTCGAGCAGCTGCTGCTTACGCGGCAGGGAGAGCGTAACCGCCAGCGGGCTCTGGTGCGACGGGGTCACGATGGCAAAACGGGCGTCGCGATGGTGACGGAGCAGGTATTCCGTGTCGATGCCGCTGCGATCGACCGGCACGGTGTGCAGGCGTGGCACGATCCGCTTGAGCAGCTGCTGGCCCATAAAATAGCCCGGATCTTCAAACACCACCTTGTCGCTGCGGCTGGCAAGCGTGTCGAGGATCAGGCGCAGGCTGCCGCTGTAGCCGCTGGTGATCAGCACCTGCTCGGCGCTGCAGGAGAGCCCGCGTGAGATGTTGAGATAGCTGGCGATGGCCTGGCGCAGCGGATACCAGCCCAGCACCGGCGGGTTAAGCATCTCTTCCTGGCGCATGGAACGCGTCGCCTGGCCTGCCAGCAGCAGCCATTTTTTATAGGGGAAGCTGTCGAGGGAAGGAATGCCGGGGCGCAGAAATCCCGCTCTCTCTCGCTGGCTGATAAGCGATGCCGGGAGCGTGCCGGTGGGCTGTTCCGTCGGTGGACTTTTATCCGGCAGCAGTAAATCCGGGTTCACCCGCGTGCCGCGTGCCCCCTGGCTTACCAGATACCCTTCGCCCGTCAGGATGGCATATGCCGTTTCGACGGTTTTGCGCGCCACCTTCAACTCTTCGGCCAGCACGCGGATGGCAGGGACCTTATCGCCCGGCTTCAGCACGCCGCGCGTGATGTTGTCGCGATAGCGGGAATAAATCTCGTGATAGCCCGGCTTCATGTCCTACCTCGTTTCACGCTTTTTGTGTCTTTTTACTATGTCATGAACGGCGTAGATTTGCCTCATCGCATGACACATACAGTATAAATTAGAGGAAAGACCATGAGCACTCGCGTCAACCACCATAAAGTCACACCTGCCCTCGCTAACGCGCTGTCTGCCCTGAGCATGGAGGTGGCAAAAACCTCCATCGACCCGGCGCTGAAGCACCTGATCGACATTCGCGTGTCGCAGCTGAACGGCTGCACCTTCTGTCTGGATATGCACTCGAAAGAGGCTAAAATCGCCGGCGAGCGCGAGCTGCGTCTCTACCATCTGGCGGCCTGGCGCGAGTCTCCGCTGTTCAGCGCCCGTGAAAAAGCGGCGCTGGCGTTCTCCGAAGCGCTGACCCAAATCGGCGTTCACGGCGTGAGCGATGCGCTCTATCGCAGCGTGGCGGAGCATTTCTCCGACGTGGAGATTTCAGAGCTGAACTTCGCCATCGTGGCGATCAACGCCTGGAACCGTCTGGGGATCACGTCCCGCATGGCGCCCGGCGCGCTGGATGCGGCTTACGGGCTGAACAAAGCTAACCTGGAATAATTCCGCGCTCGCGGATCATCGCCACCAGCGCCCGCAGCCCCGGCGGGACGTGGCGATGGCCAGCGTAGTACAGGCGCAGCCCGGCAAACGGCTGCGCCCAGTCGTTTAACACGCTCACCAGTTCTCCGCTTTTCAGCTCGTCCTGAATATAGAGTTCCGGTAAAAACCCCACACCTAAACCTGCTTTCACGGCGCGGATCGAGGCGAAAAGATCCGAGGTGGCAAAGCGCGGCGGCACGGCAAGCGCGTACGTTTCCCCCCGACGGGCCAGCTCCCAGCGGTAGATCCCGCCGTGGGCCATGCGCATGCCGATCCCCTGATGCTGGAGCAGATCGTCCGGCGTCTCGGGTATACCGTGACGGGCGAAATAGTCCGGCGTGGCGGTGACAAGCTGGCGGATCTCACCGGTCAGCGGCACGGCGATCATATCCTGCGGGACGGACTCTTCGAGGCGGATCCCCGCGTCATAGCCTTCCGCGACGATATCGATCATCCTCGCTTCACTCACCGTTTCAACGCGCATTTTCGGGTAGCGGATCATGAAGTCGATCAGCAGCTGGTCCAGAAACAGCGTGCCGATATGGTTCGGCACGTTGAGGCGCAGCGTGCCGGCGGGTTCCCCGGTGTCGCTGTGGATCTCCTCCCCGGCGAGACGGATCTCCTGCAGAGCCGGGCCAATTCGCGCCACGTAGCGCTGCCCGGCGTCGGTGAGGGCCACGCTGCGGGTGGTGCGGTTGAAAAGGCGCGTCTCAAGGCGGCTCTCCAGCCCGGCGATGGCGTTGCTGACCGCCGTGGCGGACATCCCCAGCTCCTGCGCCGCGCCGCGAAAGCTGCCGCGCCGCACCACCGCCATCACCACTTCCAGCTCTGTCAGACCTGAACGATGCATAGATTATCCTGAAAATCGAAACAACCCTTGCAGCATAGCGTGGATTATCGCAACGGAGAAGCCGTGCCAGACTGTGCCCACACGGCCTGAGGAGGGTTATATGCACAACATCGAACAGATCTTTATCAACGGCGAGTTTGTTACCCCGCACGGTAGCGAACGTTTTGACTTGTACAACCCGGCAACGGCAGAGGTTATTGGTCAGGTTCGCCTGGCGGATGAGGTTGACGCCGAACGCGCTATCGCGGCGGCGAAAGCGGCGTTTCCGGCGTGGTCGCAGACCACAAAGCAGGCGCGCATTGCCGCGCTGAAGCGCATGCATGCCGCCGTAGTCGCCCGACATGACGATCTGCTGGAAGCGGTAATCGAAGAGTATGGCGCGCCGGCCTCGCGCTCGGCGTGGATGGCCAGCTACCCGGCGGATGTGATTGCCCAGGCCATTGAAGCGCTGGAGGCGTTTGAGTTTGTCACCACCGCAGGTGCCGCAACGGTACAGATGACGCCGCTTGGCGTGGCCGGGCTGATCACGCCGTGGAACAGCGATGCGGGGTTTATCTGCGGCAAACTGGCGGTTGCGCTCGCGGCGGGCTGCACGGCGGTGATCAAACCGAGTGAAATGAGCGCGCTGCAAACGCAGATCGTCACCGAAGCGCTGCGCGATGCCGGATTACCGCCGGGCGTGTTTAATATCGTCACCGGACGCGGCGATACGGTGGGCGAAACCATTAGCCGTCACCCGGGCGTCGCGAAAATTTCATTTACCGGTTCGACGAATACCGGCAAGGCGATCCTGCGCAACGCGGCGGAAAGCTTTAAGCGCGTGACGCTGGAGCTAGGCGGTAAATCGCCGACGATCCTGCTGGATGATGTGGATTTGACTCAGGCGATCCCGCTGGCGATTCAGGCCGGGTTTATGAACAGCGGGCAGGCGTGCGTGGCCGGGACGCGTATTCTGGTGCCCCGGTCGCGTCAGACTGAAATTGAAGCCGCGCTGGCGCAGGCCGTGGCGGCGGTGAAATCCGGCGACCCGCGCGATAGCGCAACAGAGGTTGGCCCGATGGTCAGCGAGAAGCAGTGGCAGCGGGTGCAGGGGTATATCCGCAAAGGGATCGAAGAAGGGGCGCGCCTGCTGGCGGGCGGCGAAGGGCGACCGGACGGGACGCGAGACGGCTGGTTCGTGCGTCCGACGCTGTTTACCGACGTGAACAACCAGATGACCATTGCCCGTGACGAGATCTTCGGCCCGGTGCTGTGCGTAATCCCCTATCGTGACGAGGCGGAGGCTGTCGCCATTGCCAATGACACAGAATACGGCCTGAGCGCGATGGTTCTGGGTCGTGATTCAGAGCGGGCTCGTCGCGTGGCGCAGCAGATAGTCTCCGGCCGCGTGCTGGTGAATACCCTCGCTCATGAACCGAAAGCGCCGTTCGGTGGCTTCAAACACTCAGGCGTGGGGCGCGAGATGGGCGAGTGGGGGATCCGGGCGTTTATGGAGCCGAGGTCAATTCTCGGTTAGCTCTGCCTATGGATAGCACGCCCCGCTTGCCGGGGCGTTACGGGCTGGGATCACTCTTCAAACACGTTTTCAAAGGTTTTCGTCGGTAAGAACAGTGTGAATTCATTCTCTGCCAGGAGCGGTATGAACCCCAGCCTGAGGTAAAAATCTTTGGCTTTATGGTTGAGTGCTTCGACAAACAGGCCATGAATGCCGACGGCAAAGGAGGCTAAATAAACGGTCTTCATGGCATGGATAACGAGTAATTCGCCATATCCTTGCCCCTGAATACGTTTATCAATCGCCAGACGGCCAAGGGTAACGCTCGGCACATTTTTATAAGGAACACGTTTTTGCTGTGTTTTTGAGGGCAGGTAAGCCTTTTCAAAACAGCTTCCGGAGAGCGTGTAATAGCCCAGAATACGCGGTTTTGACTCTCGTGTGGTGAGAACATAACCCCGCAAAAACTTTCCGCGATGCTGGCGTTTCAGGTGCTCCGTCAGAAAGATATTAAGGCTCTCTTCTCCGCAGTCGAAATGGCTTACGTCGTACTCAACGTCTTCTGAAAAAATCCCTATCTTCACGTCGTTCACGTATTACTCCATATCCCGGAGACGCTTAGCCGCTCGCTTCAGGTGGTCATTAGGCGCAGGCGGATTGCTTATGGCATCCATCACCGTATTCCAGGATGCTTCGCTAAGGACCAGGCGGCGGTGCTGGTCAATTACCTCTGCTGCGCGTTCAGAGGCTGTGCTGACCATGAATTGTGAAATCGACTGGTTTGTCATTGCCGCCGCTTCTTCGATCATATTTTTGTCATCTTCGGTTAACCGGAGATCGATGCGCTGCTTCTTCAGTGCTGACATGGTTTCATTCTCAATCTTTATCCAGGCTTTACGCCTCGTTTTACAGGCAAAATTACTGTACGGCATTTATCCGTACAGTAATCATCATAAGTGCGTCATCACGGGAATTCAACGAGAAGTTGAGCGCAGTGCCATCCGGCACAACATTTCGCTCCTTACCGAAGCATTGTGCTTTTTCCCCCTGCATTCTCTCCTCACCCTCATAATGGAGAGACACCCATGATCGCAGTCCTTTTCGAAGCCAAAGCGGAACCTCATCATCAGGCGCGCTACCTGCAGCTCGCCGCCGAACTCAAGCCTTTGCTGGCGGACATCGACGGCTTTATTGATATCGAACGTTTTCAGAGCCTGACCACCGACGGCAAAATTCTCTCGCTCTCCTGGTGGCGTGACGAAGAGGCTATCCTTCGCTGGAAGCAGAACGCGTTTCACCAGGCGGCGCAGGCCGAAGGGCGGGAGTCGATTTTCGCGTACTACCGCATTCGCGTGGCGCAGGTGGTGCGGGAATACAGTTCCGAAACCGGAGGGCATGCTGATGTATGACGTTCATGTGATTTTTAGCGATATCCCCGGTGAACTGGCGCGCTTTGGACAACTGCTGGGCCGCAGCGGCGTGGGGCTGGAAGGCGGTGGCGTATTTGGCACGCATGCCCACTTCCTGGTGGAAGAGGGGGAAAAAGCCCGTCGCGTGCTGACCGATGGCGGGTTCAACGTGCAGGCCGTACGCAAGCCGGTTATCAGAAAACTCAAGCAGGAGCGGCCCGGCGAGTTGGGCGAGCTAGCGGCCGCGCTGGCCGCAAAGGGCGTGTCTATCCTGACCCAGTACAGCGATCATGCGAATCACCTTATTCTGCTGACGGATGATGATAAGCTGGCCGCAGAGATCACCGAACCCTGGGCGACGAATGTTAAAGACGAGCTTACCCCCTGATAACAGCGCGGCGCTGGAGCAGGCCATTGCCGCGGTGGCGGCTGCAATGGCCGATCCGTCGCGGGTGAAAATGCTCTGCGCGCTGATGGACGGGCGGGCGTGGACGGCTACCGAACTGAGCGCTGCGGCAGACGTTGCGCCGTCGACCGCCAGCGGGCATCTCGCCCGGCTGGTGGAAGGGAAGTTGATCACCTGCCTGTCTCAGGGGAGACACCGCTATTATCGCCTTGCCGGGCCCGACGTGGCGGCGCTGGTCGAGCAGATGATGGGGCTCTCCTGGAGCCGCATTGCGCCGCCGGAAACCACCGCCCCGAAAGCCCTGCGTGAAGCCCGTACCTGCTACGACCATCTTGCCGGAACGGTGGCGGTGCAGATCTATGAGTTCATGCAGGCAGAAGGCTGGCTTGAGGCAGACGGTTCTGCGCTGACGCTGTATGGCCGGGAGCAGTTCCTGAAACTCGGCATTGCGTTAAGTGTTCATCCCCGTCGCAAGGCCTGCTGTGCCTGCCTGGACTGGAGCGAGCGGCGGTTTCATCTTGGAGGCGAAGCCGGCGCGGCGCTGCTCATGCATCTGGAAAGTAAAGGTTGGATCCAGCGGGTGGCGGGGTATCGGGAGGTGGTGGTGACGGCTTCAGGAAAAGTTGCCGTCAGGAAGCATTTTAGCCGCTAAACTCCGCTGCGGATGATGCCCTCACTCCGACTCTCTCCCACAGGGCTGGAGTACCCCCTATTGCTACAGAAAGCCTGTTCCAAAAACAGGCTTTCTGTACAATAATTCTCTACACCCAAACTGACCCAGGCTGGTGGGTTAAGGAATATTCGTCCTGACGGCAGAAAAGGAATATGCAATGGATATCGCTCTTTTTCCGGGGCAGAGTCGGCGCCAGTGGGCTGATACGATGATCAATCTGGAAGCCCGAAAGCTTGTGAATACCGCAAATACCGTCGCGGCCATGCACCTCAGTGATTCACTGACCCGTCTGAAATTCGTGGATGAGATAAGACAGGTTGTCATGCAACAGTTTGACGCGGCGAGGAGAGCAAGGAGCGATGAAGAATGCATTACCTGCCTGAAAAAACTCAGGGCTGAGAATGAGTTCCTGCTTGAACAGTCGCGCATGCTGAAAACCGGTTATGCCCGAATCTACGCTGAAATTCAGTATGTAACAGAGCAGAATAAAATTGTCGGATACTTCATATCCGGGATTAAGGTCGTTCTCGCCGGCGTTCAGGCTATGTTTGGCGGTGTTATGATCGCAACTATGACGCCTGCTGGTATGCTTGCCGGTGCCGTTCTGGTCGGTGATGCCCTTAATACGGTATCACGGGAGGCAGCCCGCCAGCTCCTGAATGAACCTGCTTCAGAGGGGATCCTGGCGGACGGCGCTATGTCCGTAGCGGAATTTATGGGCTTCAGCCGCGATGTCGGCCTGGGGATCTTTAATGCAACCACGCTTGCAGCCAACGTTTATGGTGTGTTTGGTCTGACCGGGAAAGCTGAGGCCTGGCGTCTTTTCCGTTATCTTCCCGGAGACTATTTCCGCAAGGTGGAAACTATGTCTCCAGGCAAACTGACGATGAAGGTTCTGGGATGGGGGGTCAGTGCGAAGGTGGTACTGGAACTTCTTACCCGTGATGACCGGAGTCGCTGATATGTGATCTCATCAGCTTCCATGATTTATAGCCAAGTCTGACCGGCATCACCAGAAGCAGCACAATCAGCAGAAAGACGACGGCAATCACACAGGAGATAACATGGCTGGCGCTGCCAAAGATCACGGTGAGCAGGGTGATTATGGCCATCCCGCCGGTGATCCAGGCTACCGACAGGAAATAGCCGGCCAGATCCTTCAGAACCTTTTCCTGCGAGTCCCCAGTCGCCTGGTGACGTTTGATTCTCTCGATATCCTTACTGGTGAATCCTGCCGCGATAAGTTCCTGGTCTTTCACTGTCATTCACGTCTCCTTTAACCTGATAAAAAGAATACACTATTTAAAAGTTCCGTTCCTTCCTGCTTTTGTCTTCACCTGTCCGGATTATTGTGCCGTTGCCGTTAAATGATGTGGTTGGCAGGCTACAGGGCAGAAAGGCAGTGTTTACACTGGCACTATCAGGCAAGCAGCATCAGGCACAGGCGGGTTCTGCCATACCTGAGTCTGGCAGAAGAAGTTATCCGGCATGAGCATATTACTGGGGATCCCTCAGCCCACCGGGAGCGAGAGATATCCTTTCACAATTCCTGCTCTTTCGCCTCGCGTTTCTTGATACTTACCCTGATAACTATTATCGTGGCCGCGTGTGACGAGAGGTTTCCCCATGAGTGAAGAAGAACTGTTCTGCCGCAGGCCGATGGGCATGCGGATGGCGATGATTGTGCGCCAATGGCGCGCCGTCATCGACGACGCCATTCTCGATACCGGGTTAACCCAGTCGAGCTGGACGGTGATGATGCAGCTGCATCAGCTTGGGGATAACGTCTCGGTGAGTGAGCTGGCGGAGATGCAGGGCATTGAACTGCCGCCGCTGATGCGCACCCTGACACAGCTGGAAAAACAGGGTTACCTGCTGCGCACCGTATCGCCTTATGACAAGCGCATCCGGCTTCTGACGCTGACGCCTGAGGGAAAAGCCATATTAAAAAGGCTCACTCAGGTGATTGAGACATATCAGGCGCGCGTATCGCAAAACATCGCGCCTGAACATATCGACATTTTCAGCGCCACCCTGAATCAAATCGCCTGCAATTTGCGGACAATCCGCGAAGAAGATAACAAGACCGAAAAATAATGACTCCTGAACAAAAGTTTGCCCGCTGGGTAAGGGTGAGTATTGCCTCTTTCCTGCTGATGTTTGTCTACTTTGTCATCGCCGATATCTGGATCCCGCTGACGCCGGACTCTACCGTGATGCGCGTGGTAACGCCGGTTTCTCCGCGCGTCTCCGGCTATGTGGCGGCGGTACATGTCCACAACAACAGCCAGGTGAAGCGGGGCGATCTGCTGTTTGAGCTCGATGACACGCCGTTTCGCAATAAAGTGGAAGCGGCGCAAATCGCCCTCGAGCAGGCTCGCCTTTCCAACGAACAGCTGGACGCGCAGATCGCTGCCGCGCAGGCCAGCCTGAAAACCGCGGTGCTGACCGCGCGTAACGACAAAGTGACCTTCGATCGCTACCAGAAGCTGAGCACGTTACAGAACGTCTCGCAGGCGGATCTGGATAAGGTCCGTACCGCCTGGCAGAGCAGCGAGCAGTCCGTCAGCTCGATTCAGGCGAATATCCAGAACCTGCGCATCCAGCGCGGCGAGCGGGATGAGCACCGCAACGTGACGCTGCAAAAATACCGTAACGCGCTGGATGAAGCGGAGCTGAATCTCGGCTGGACGAAGGTCTACGCCCTCGCGGACGGTACGGTCAGCAACCTGCAGTTAAGCCCCGGTTTTTATGCCTCCTCTGGCTCGGCCGCGCTGGCGCTGGTGAACAATCAGACCGATATCGTGGCCGATTTCCGCGAGAAGAGCCTGCGCCATACCCACCAGGGCACCGATGCCGCCGTGGTGTTTGACGCCTTGCCGGGGCACGTTTTCCGCGCCCACGTGACCAGCAGCGACGCGGGGATCCTCGCCGGTCAGGAGGCCGTTAACGGCCAGCTCTCCGAGCCGGAAACCTCTAACCGCTGGGTACGTGATGCCCAGCGGATGCGCATTCATGTTGCGCTGGACGAACCGCTGCCAAAGCATCTGCCGACCGGCGCCCGCGCGACCGTGCAGCTCTACAACAGCGAAGGTCCGTTTGCGCGCTTCTTCTCCGGGATGCAAATCCATCTGGTGAGCCTGCTTCACTATGTCTATTAGCACCCTGGCGCGGGTGTTTACCCCGCACGGCAACATCGTCTACACGGCAAACGACTTTCGCCAGACCCTGCGCATCGTCTTTGCCGGGATGATTGCGCTCAGCATCTCCAGCTTTTACAACACCAGCTACGGCGTCTTTTTCGTGGTCTACCCGATCATGCTGCTGTCGCTGGTCCCGGTGTTTAACCGCCACGTGGCGAAGCAGTTTATCTTCAGCGCATCGCTCAACTGCGTGGAAATGGTGATAATCATCGGCTATCTGTCGCAATGGCCGGTCATCATGACGCTGGTGGTGTTTGCCCTGTACGTGATGCGCTTTCGCTTTATGAGCAAGGGGCCGCTGTTTCTGTTCGGTTCAATGGGCGTGGTGTGCCAGAGCGTGATGCTCAATTTTATGAGCTACCCCACCACCAACTGGCACACGCTGCTGTTTTCTAACATTGAAGCAAGCGTCATGGCGGTATGCCTGAGCGCGCTGATGAACTATCTCCTGCCGGATGTGGAGCCGCGCAAGCCGCCGCCGCTTATCGAGAAAGACGATGCTCGCGTGCGCCACGAGTCGCTGCTCTCCGGCACCGTCGCGACGCTGATTTTCGTCGTTTTTCAGATGAGCGATTTAAGCGATTCGCTCTCGGCGCTGATGGCGGGGATTTTGATTCTGTTCCCGATGCACTATCGCGGCGCGGTGATGAGCTCCATCTGGCGCGTGGTTGGTGTGGTGCTGGGCTGTCTCTATATTCTGGTCGTCCAGCTTATCCTCTACGACCACAGCAGCCATATGCTGCTGATGATGCCGCTGATCGGCCTCGGGCTGGCATTTGGCGCGCGGCTGCACGTGATGGAAAAGGTCGGTGCCGGGGTGGGGTTCTCCAGCATTACGACCATCGGCATTATGTTCGGGCAGAACATGCACCCGGACAGCGACCTTGTGTTCAGCGATCTTTATCGCATCACGTCCGTTACCTTTTCGCTGGTGGCGACGCTGACGATGGTCTTTCTGGTACACCTGATCCTCAACCGATTCGCCCCCACGCGCTACGTCATTCAGAGGTGATAGCGTATGCCGCCGCTGAAGCTCCAGTCCTCAGCGGCCGTAAACTGGATAACGACCATCACGTCCGCGCCGTCGATACCCATCTTCAGATTCAGTTCCGTAGCCAGCTGGCGGTACAACGCCGCTTTCTGTTCTTCGCTCCTCGGCTTACCGGCAACGATATTGAATAATATCGCCCCCTCCGTTCTGCCCGGACTGAGATAGTGCCGATCAATGTATCGATCCCCGGCAGCGAAGCATTCAAAAAAATGAAACCGGTCCTGCGCGGGAACGGCGAAGGTCTCCGTCAGCGCCTGATGCAAAATGTCCGAGATGTGTTTCTTTTGCATCTCGCTATAGCGGTCACCCGTCATGATACGGACAAACGGCATTATCGTTTCTCCTCAGCAAGGCAGGCCAGAGCGCTGACGGCCGCAGGCCAGCCTGCGTAAAACGCCAGATGGGTAAACGCCTCGGCAATCTCTTCGTCAGTAACGCCGTTTTGTCGGGCGTAGTCGATATGCCAGGGGATCTGTGCGGTGCGCCCAAGCGCCGTCAGGGCAGCAAGGGTGATCAAGCTCCGCTCCCGCGGGGACAGCTGTGGGCGCTGCCAGATATCGTCAAAAAGCACCTGCTGGCTGAGTTCCGCCAGTTTAGGTGATAGCTGCGCCAGTGTGTCGCGATGTAATGTTGTGCTCATTTTTTCCTCCTGTTGTCTGGTAAAGACTCTCGCAGGGTGCCACCATAAATAAAATCGCAATGTTTTTGATTAAACGTCCTGAAAATGAGGATGGTATGGATAAACGACTTTTGGCATTAGACCTGGACGCGCTGCGCAGTTTTGTGGAGGGGATCCAGTCCGCCAGTTTTGCCGAGGCGGCGGGCAGATTGTGTCGGTCCACATCTGCGGTCAGCGCCCAGCTAAAAAAGCTGGAGCAGCAGTGCGGTGTTGCGCTCACCGTGAAGCAGGGCCGTACGCTGGCATTGACCTCCGCGGGTGAAATTCTGCTGAGCTACGCCCGACGCATGCTGGCGTTAAATGATGAGGCGCTACGGGCAATAAAGGGCGAGTTGCTTCAGGGGGAAGTTCGTCTGGGAATGCAGGAAGATTTCGGCGAGTCCGTGATGCCGCAGATTCTCGGCGAGTTTAACAGACAGCACCCTGAACTGCGGATAACCGCACGCGTCGATCGCAACCAGCCGCTGCTGAACGGCGTGGCGGCAAACGAACTCGATCTTGCGCTGGTCTGGCAGGAAGGGCGAGAAGGCGGCTATGTGCGCAGCGAACCGCTTGCATGGGTTTGTCGATCCCGCGAGGATATCGAAGGGTATCTGCGCCGGGGTGAGCCGCTGCCGCTGGTGATGTTTGACGCGCCCTGTATCCTGCGCAGCAGGGCCATCGCGGCGCTGGATTCGGCTGGCATTCCCTGGCGTATCGCCTTTACCAGCCATAGCCTGAGCGGGCTGTGGGCGGGAGTCAGCGCGGGGCTGGGTATTACGCTCCGCACGCGTATTGGCCTGCCTGATACGCTACAGGTCGACAGCCGTTTGCTGCCGGATGCAGGGGAGCTGGGGATTGCGCTGCATCAGGGAAATATCCCGGCTGATGCAGCTATAAGCAGGATGCGTGAACTGATCTTCAGTACGCTCAATGGATAAGCGTCGGAATTTGCGAGAGTAAAAACAGGATCAGACCAATCGTCCCGCCCACCAGCGTACCGTTGACGCGGATAAACTGCAGGTCCTTGCCGATGTTGAGCTCAATCTGGCGGGACATGTCTTTGGCATCCCAGCTTTTGACCGTGTCGCTGATGTGGCGAGTAAGAAACGCCGCGAAATCCGGCGCGAGGCGGTGCGCGGCCTGTTCCAGATGCTCGTTCAGCGATGCCCGCAGGCTGGCGTCGTGCGTGAGCGTTTCGCCAAACCACAGCCCGGCGTTGGCGATGCGCTGCTTCACGCGCGAGTCCTCACTCTGCATATCCGCCTTCAGCCACTGGCGCAGGTCGGCCCACATCTCGCCCAGGTAGCGATTAAACGCTTCGTCATTTTTCAGGTAGTGCTTGATGTTGTCGGCTTTCTCCGCCATTTCCGGATCGTTTTTCAGGTTGTCGATAAGCTTCAGCGTGGCGCGGTCAAACGCCTGGCGGATCTGGTGCGTGCGGTCGTGGCTGATGTCGTCCAGCAGCGTGTTCACCGCGTTCGATACCATCTCCGCACTCTGGTCCCCCAGCCACTCGGTGGGCAGCACCATCGCCTTGCGGGGATGCTCGGTCTTCAGCCAATGGACAATCTGGTCGGCAATAAAGTCCCGCGTGCTTTCTCGCTGAATCAGGGCGATCAGGCGGTTGATGATGGCGTCCAGCAGCACCTGGTGGCGGTTGTTTTTGGTCATGCTCTCCAGCATCACGGCGCTGGTTTCGGTGAAGTCGACCTTGTCGATGGCCTTATGCACCGCGCGTTTGAGCAGACGCTGGATGCGCCCGTCGTCGGTCAGTTCGAGAAAACCGCTCATCACCTGCATCAGATGCAGCCCGACGCGCTGGGCGTTTTCAGGCTTGCTGAACCAGGCACCGATCATCTGTGCAGGTTCATAGCGGCGGATCAACGCCACCAGCGACTGGGTATCCAGAAACTTCTCCTGCACGAACTGGCCGAGATTGTCGCCGATTCGGTCCTTATTGCGCGGAATAATCGCCGTATGGCGCGAGATAAACGGAATGGGCACCCGGCGGAACAGCGCGACCACGGCAAACCAGTCAGCCAGCGCGCCGACCATCGCCGCCTCGGCAATGGCCTTCACGCCGCGCACCCAAAAGGTCTGCGGCAGGAACAGGGTGGTGATAAACGCCGCGGCGGCAACCAGCAGCAGCGACAGCGCCAGCAGCTTGGCGCGTTTGAGTTCAGCTATTTTTTCCATGGGTTAAGGATAGAGGGAGACGGGGGGAATGTGCAAAAACCGCCACAGCACCCACCCACCAAACCCCATCAGCACCACCCCTGCCGTCCGCTCAATCAGCCAGAGCGAGCGGCTGAGCTTCTGTTGAACCGCGGGTAGCCCCATCAGCGACACCAGCGCCAGATCCCATGCCAGCACCACCAGCACCATCCAGAGGCCGCAGGTCGACTGCTGAAGCAGCGTGACGTCCGGCCCCAGCAGCGCCGTCATCAGCGCCAGATAGAACAGCGCGTTCTTCGGATTGAGCAGCGCCGAACCGAGCCCCAGCAGGATCTGCTTACGCAGCGGGGGAAAGCGCTGGTGAGCTTCATTCAGCACCAGCACTTGAGGTCGGCTGCACACCAGATGCGAACCTATCCAGAGCAGGTACAGCGCGCCGCAAAGCTCGATAAGCGTAAACAGCCACGAAAACTGGCGCAGCGCGCTCCAGCCGATAATCACCAGCAGGATGTACACCCCGTTGCCCGCAGTGATGCCGAAACACAGCCCGGCGCTGCCGCGCAGTCGGTAGCGCGCGGCGTAGCCCACCAGCAGGAAAAAATCCGGACCCGGGCTTAACAGGGCAGCAAAATGCGCCAGCGCCAGGGCGAGAAAAGCGGAAGGGAATAACAGTTCCATAGCAACCTCACTTTAAAAATCTGAGGTCAGACTACGGTGATGCAAAATCTATTTATTGTCGGATATTGATCGGCCCGTGGCGTACTGGCGCGGCGTGGCGGCGGTATAGCTGACGAAGGTCTTATGAAAATGGCTCTGGTCGGCAAACCCGCTCTGGTAGCCGACGTCGGCAATATCATCCCCGGCGCGCAGCCGCGCTTTGGCGAACTCCACGCGGGAGATGTTGAGGAAGCTGCCCGGCGTCAGGCCGGTGTCCTGCCTGAAGGTGCGGATCAGCGTCTCCTTGCGCAGCGAGAATCGCCGGGCGAGTTCGTCAAGCGAAGGCGGTGCGGCCAGGTCGGCAAGAAACGCCTGCTGAACCTGCTGGCTGGTTGAGCGAAGCGCCTCTGCTTTATCCGCGCAGCGGGGAAGGGCGGAAAGCAGCGTCTCCACGGACGCCGGAGACAATGTCTCGACAACGTCCAGGTAATGGGCAAATAGAGTAGGATTACGAATCACCTGTAGCGCCAGAGGAAGCTCGGTGTCGATATAGAGCATATGGTAGCTGCGCGGCTTTCCGGCGACGGGGTTGCAGCTGTGCGGCGCACAGGACGGGATCACGATGAGGTCCCCGGGGTTAAGGATGTACTCTCTGTCGTGACAGACGCAGCAGGTCTGGCCTTCCACAATCGCGCCGATGGAGAGCTGGGGATGACAGTGACGTTTGTACGCCTGCGTGCTCTGCCACGTGCTGCGCCGCTCAAGGCCTGAGGCGCGGTGAAACGTCTGGCGGATGTGTCGGGTATCGGTCATGGGCGCTCCTTCTGAAGGTTTTTTATACCACGTCAGCGAACCCTCTGGCAGCGCTTCATTAAGAACCTTCCGGATATACCCAACTTTACGCCCACAGCCAGTCATGTTGACTACCCTTAATACCCTAAGCGGTAAAACAAGGAGATTCGACATGGCTTATCAGACAGTAAATCCTGCCACTAACCAGCTCATCAAAGAATACCCCTCACATACCGACGCGGATATTGAAGCGGCGCTGAAGGCGGCCGATGCGCTCTACCATTCAGAGTGGGCGAAAGGCGACATCAGCCAGCGCCTGCCGGTGCTGCATAAGCTTGCCGACCTGATCGACGAGCGCACGGAGGAGCTGGCTAAAATCGCCAGCCAGGAGATGGGGAAGCTTATCGAACAGAGCCGCGGCGAGGTGAAGCTGTGCGCGCAAATCGCCCGCTACTATGCGGACAACGCGAAGCAGTTCCTGGCTCCGGTGAAGTACCCATCTGAACTCGGGGATGCGTGGGTGGAGCATCACCCGATCGGCGTGCTGATGGCCGTTGAGCCGTGGAACTTCCCGTATTACCAGCTGATGCGCGTTCTGGCACCGAACCTGGCGGCGGGTAACCCCGTGCTGGCTAAACATGCCAGCATCGTGCCGCACTGCGCCGAGGCTTTTGCGCATCTGGTGCGCGAGGCGGGTGCGCCGGAAGGGGCGTGGACGAACCTCTTTATTTCGTCTGAGCAGGTGGCGAACATCATCGCCGACGATCGCGTGCAAGGTGCCGCGCTGACCGGTTCCGAAAAAGCTGGCAGCGTGGTGGCCGCGCAGGCGGCGAAGCACATCAAGAAATCGACTCTTGAGCTGGGCGGGAACGACGTCTTCGTGGTGCTCGATGACGCGGACCTGGACAAAGCCGTGAAGACTGGCGTGAATGCGCGGCTCAACAACGCCGGGCAGGTCTGTACCGCGGCGAAGCGCTTTATCCTGCACGAGAAAATTGCAGATGCCTTTCTGAGCAAATTCACCGAGGCATTTAAGCAGGTGAAGATTGGCGACCCGCTGGATGAAAGCACCACGCTGGGACCACTCTCGTCTAAAGATGCCCTGGAAACGCTGACCAGACAGGTTAACGAGGCGGTGAAAAACGGTGCGACGCTGCACTATGGCGGCAAGCCGGTTCAGCGCGACGGGAGCTTCTTCGAGCCGACGATCCTGACGAATATCTCGCGCGATAACCCGGCATATTTCGAGGAGTTCTTTGGCCCGGTGGCACAGATGTACGTGGTGAAAAATGACGACGAGGCGGTCGCCCTGGCGAACGATTCCCACTATGGCCTGGGCGGCGCGGTGTTCAGCCAGGATATCGAACGCGCGAAGAAAATGGCGTCGCGGATTGAGACCGGGATGGTGTACATCAACTGGCTCACCGATACCGCACCAGAGCTGCCGTTCGGCGGCGTGAAGCGTTCCGGTTACGGACGCGAGCTGTCGGATCTGGGGATCAAAGAGTTTGTGAACCAGAAGCTGGTTGTTGTTCGCAAGTAAGAGGTAATAAAAAACCTGCCAGCCGGCAGGTTTTTTTAAGGGGTCATTGCACTTCGATCTTGTCCCAGCCGCTTTTGAACATGCAGCTGTCGACTAACGTATCACGGCGATATTCATTCGCGTCTTCAACCGTGTAGCTCGTGGAAGTGTCCTTTTTCTTTTTCGATTTGTCCGTTTTTTCCGAGCTTGAACCGGTCACCACGTTATCCGGGGGCAGATCGATCAGTGCCTGCGCTTCGCATTCCGTGAGCTTTTTATTCATTTCAACGTCGCTGACGCCCGGTTTCACCCATTTGTACTGGACGCAGCCGGTGAGCATCAGCGTGAGGCTCAGAACGCAAAGCGCGGTGATGCGGTGTTTCATCAGAAGGTGACTCCACCGCCTACATATGCGCCGTCAATCAGCGTGTGGCCAGGACGGCCGTCTTTGCCATCAACGCTCACGTGGCGGTAACCCACTTTCAGGGTCACTGGCGTAATTGGCGTCCAGCTTACGCCGCCGTTGGCTTCAACGTAGTTTTTCACGCTGTTGTTCAGGCCTTCAGGTGCCACATAGCCTTCACCATACACGTGGATGCTGTCGGTCAGCGCAACGTTTACGCCGCCACCGATCGGGAACGCCACACCGTTATCGCCTTTTTTCGGGCCGAGGTAGATTGCCTTCGCGCCCGCATTCAGCATCACCGGACCCACTTCCAGGTTGTAGCCTGCGCCAACGCCGCCGGTCTGGGTACCATCTTCGGTGTTTTTGAGCCAGTTACTTTCGACATACAGACCGGATGAGGATTTCCCCATTTCCAGATTAAGGTTAGTAAAGTTCTTACCCTGCTCAACGGTGCCGCCCATTGCCAGTGCGGAACCCGATACGGCAGCCAGAGCAGAAAGAAGAAGGATATTCAGTTTTTTCATGTTTTATGCCTCGTCATTAAATTCATCTGGGCGCACCTTAACAAGCGATGTTTATGACTGCAAATGTGATAGCTATCGCGCTTTTATACTGATTTTGTTAATTTCTTTACTTTGAAATGTTGCGATGATGTTTTGTTGTAGAGGCGTCAACCGATAATTTTTTTGCCGTTTAGGAACGGTTTGGTTTTTTGACTAAACATAAACTGAACGAGGTGGGGATAGTGATTTGACATGAATTAATTGGGTTTCTAATAATTTCCAAAAATGTTTCATGTGTCATACAAAAAAATAAATTATTACATTTTGGTCGATAAACATACGTTCGATCGCCCAAGTGGTTGTCCATTCCATGTCATTTTTCTGACACGTTTATTCTTTACGTTGTTGGCTTCACTTACTGGATGCTAACAATATGAAAAGAAAAATTATTCCTGTGCTCGTCGGTTGTGCGCTCTCTTTCTCTGGCCTGGCGGCACAGCCCACGGCTGAACGCTATGTCGTCAGCTTTCCCGAAGGCTCGCATGTGAGCTACAGCGGCGCATTTGCCGATGCGTTCCCCCATGGACTCCCTGTCGGCATTGGCTCTGGCCTGCTGTTTACGGGCAAGCAGGGCGATGCCCTGACCTTTGCCACCGTGACCGATCGCGGTCCGAACGCGGACGCGCCAAAAAGCGGGAAAAAAGAAGCCAAAATTTTTGTCACGCCGGATTTCGCGCCGCTGCTGATGACCATTCGCGTCGAGAACGGCAAAGCAGAAGCAACGGATGCCCGCCCGCTGCATGACGATAAAGGCGAGATTAACGGTCTGCCGCTGCAAAGCGGCGTGATTGGCTCCACCAATGAAGTGGCATTCAGCGATACGTTGAAGACGTTGAAGGGTGACAACCGCGGGCTGGACACGGAAGGCATTACGCCGGACGGCAAAGGCGGATACTGGCTGTGCGATGAGTATGGCCCGTTCCTGATTAACGTCGACAGCAAAGGGAAGATCCTGGCGATCCACGGGCCGCAGGCGGCCGAAGGGGAGAAATCTATCGCGGGCGGTCTGCCAAACATCATCAAATGGCGCCAGGCGAACCGGGGTTTTGAAGGCCTGACCCGGATGCCGGACGGGCGTATTATCGCCGCCGTACAAAGTACGCTGGATATCGACGGTAAGAGCAAAAAACAGGCGCTGTTTACGCGCCTGGTGAGCTTTGACCCGGCGACCGGGAAAACTGCGATGTACGGTTACCCAATCGACAGCGCGGCCTACAGCAAAAACAGCGACGCCAAAATCGGCGACATTGTGGCGCTCGATGACCAGCACATCCTGCTGATTGAGCAGGGCAGCGATAAAAACGACGGGATGCGCAACCTTATCTATAAGGTGGATCTCAGCAAGGCGAGCGACCTGACCGCCTTCGACAAGCCGGGCGAGTACCCGGAGTTTGATGATGAGAAAATCCTGGCGCAGCGCGGCATTACCCTTGCGGCTAAAACCCAGGTCGTCGATTTGCGTGCCCTTGGCTGGCAGCAGGAAAAGGCCGAAGGGCTGGCGCTGATCGACAGCAAACGGCTTGCGGTGGCGAACGATAACGACTTTGGCGTGAAGGTGGCGATGCAACATCCGGTCGAGGGCAAGAAGCTCAAGGATTATCGGGTGAACGCGGAAGGCACGCTGACGCTGGATGATAAGCCGGTTGAAACCACGCTCAGCGTGAAGCCGCTGAAGAAGCCGGAGTCGGACAGCGAGCTGTGGATTGTGACGCTGCCGGAGGCGGTGAAATAAGTATCCCCACGAAATAATGCCTGCACAGACGGCTCCCTCTCCCTTGAGGGAGAGGGCTGGGGTGAGGGGGAACATACGGCTGTGGTGGTCATTCCGTTCACTTTATGTTCCTTGCTACTCTGTAACGACATGACCGGTGAACGTGCCAGGGTGGCTCAATCGCCACCACCCTGGTGACCCGGGCTCCCGGCGGTAAATCGCCGCTTCGCGGTTCCCTCAGCTTATTCCTTCAGGCTATCGGGTCGGGCATGAGCCTGCATCCCTGCAGGCCACGCCCTCTCGGCGCATCCCTGCGCCTCGCCCCGGCCTTACGGAAACGCCTCGGCGATTTACAGCCGGACCAGGACATCGCTGTAATTTATTCATTTTCCTGATACAAAACTCATCGCTTCAGGTTAATAAATTACTGGGCAGAGGAAATGCATAGCGGTTATTTCTTCAGACCTGCAAACGCCGCCCGAATCTCCTCTTCCGGCAGCTGTATGCCAATGAACACCATCACGCTGTGCGGCGGTTCATCGCCCCACGGTCTGTCCCAGTCGGCGCTGTACAGGCGCTGCACGCCCTGGAACAGCAGGCGGTTCGGCTCGCCGCCAATCCACAGCATCCCCTTGTAGCGCAGCAGCTTGTCGGCAAACGACAGCAGCAGGTTCTCCATGACGCGGGACACGTCGCTGATGTCCACCGGGTAGTCCAGCTCCACCACAATCGACGCCACGTCGTTTTGCTTATCCCCCATAAAGTGGAAGCGCGGCTTCGCGGTGACGTTCTCTTCCAGCATAAAGCCGTTGGTGTTGAACAGCTGAGACAGGTCTATATCGCCGTGGGTCACCGTGTAAATCGGCGCGCGGGAGTTAATGCGGGTCAGACGCTCGCGCAGCTTTTCGCTGTCACCTGCCACGTCGGTTTTGGTCAGCAGGATGCGGTCGGCGTAGCCCACCTGAGACTGGGCGATAGTGAACTGGTTCATCTGCTCGTCGGCGTGGACCGCATCGACGAGGGCAATGACGCCGTCCAGCAGGTAGCGCTGGCAAAGAATATCGTGCGAGAAAAAGGTCTGAATAATCGGGCCGGGGTCAGCCATGCCGGTGCACTCGATTACCAGACGGTCGAAATCAATGTCACCGCGATCGCGGCTGTCGAGCAGGTCCAGCAGGGCGTCTTCGAGCTCGTTAGAGCGGGTACAGCAGATGCAGCCGTTGGTCAGGGTTTTGATCTGCGTGGCGCGATCGCCAATCAGCTGGTCGTCAACGGAGACTTCGCCGAACTCGTTTTCTATGACGGCGATTTTGAAGCCGTGCTGCTCGTTCAGAATGTGGCGCAGCAGGGTGGTTTTACCGGCGCCGAGGAAACCGGTCAGCAGGGTAACGGCAATCGGGGTCATGGTCTCTCCTTTAGCAGCAGCGGACGCCGCCTTCTCCACTTCCGCCGTAGCGCGCTTCCTGGCGCTCGCGGAAGAATTCGGTGTAGGTCATGTACGGCTTATCCGGATGGTTGGTCTTCATATGCTCAACGTAGTTGTCATAGTCCGGAATGCCAATCAGCATTTTTGCCGCCTGACCGAGGTATTTTTTTGCTTCGCCTAAGTTACCAAACATAACGGATCCTGATAAGAAAAAGCCCGGCGATGTGAGTCCGCTGGGCTTGTGTTCCCCTCACCCCAGCCCTCTCCCAAAGGGAGAGGGGGAGGATTGCGGATTAATGGTGCGAAGAGGTCTTCACGCCGCCTTCCGGCACGGGTACGTACGGGGTTTCTTTATCCGTACGGCCCTCGGCGTTACGCACGTTCATCCAGGTTTTGATGCCGTAGAAGATGATGCTGTACACCACCACCAGGAACAGAATGCTCAGACCCGCGTTGGTGTAGTTGTTCACCACGATATGGTTCATGTTGGCAATCTGCTGCGCGGTCAGATCCGCGCCGCCTGCGGCAATCTTCTCTTTGTACTGGTTAGCCATGAAGAAGAAGCCTTCCAGCTGCGGGTTGGCGCTGAACAGCTTCAGGCCAAGCGCCCAGGTGGTGCAGAGCAGCAGCCACAGCGCAGGTACCACGGTGACCCAGATGTATTTGGTGCGCTTCATCTTCACCAGCACGACGGTGCCGAGCACCAGCGCAACCGCTGCGAGCATCTGGTTAGAGATACCGAACAGTGGCCACAGGCTCTTCACGCCGCCGAGTGGGTCGACAACGCCCTGATACAGCAGGTAGCCCCACAGGCCTACGCAGCCCGCGGTGCCCAGTACGCCCGCCACCAGAGAGTCGGTTTTCTTCAGGAACGGCACGAAGTTACCGAGCAGGTCCTGGAGCATGAAGCGGCCCGCACGGGTACCGGCGTCCAGCGCGGTGAGGATGAACAGCGCTTCGAACAGAATACCGAAGTGGTACCAGAAGCCCATGTCCGCCCATGGCAGCACTTTGTGGAACACGTGTGCGATACCCACGGCCAGCGTCGGTGCGCCACCGGCGCGGTTCAGCACGGACGGTTCGCCGATGTCTTTCGCGGTCTGCATGATCTGCTCTGGCGAAATCACAAAGCCCCAGGAGCTGACGGTCGCCGCAGCGTGTGCGCTCGCGTCTTTCAGCTGCGCCATGATCAGCGCCGCGTTGTCGCCGCCCATCTCGTGCAGGTTTGGCATGGTAATGCCGAGGCCAGCAGGCGGGGTGTTCATCGCGAAGTAGAGACCCGGTTCGATGATAGACGCAGCAACCAGCGCCATGATCGCCACGAAGGATTCCATCAGCATGGCACCGTAGCCGATCAGACGCGCGTCTTTCTCGTTCGCCAGCAGCTTAGGCGTGGTACCGGAGGCAATCAGGGCGTGGAAGCCGGAGACCGCACCGCAGGCGATGGTGATGAACAGGAACGGGAACAGGGCACCTTTCCACAGTGGACCGGTACCGTCGATGTACTGGGTCACTGCCGGCATTTTCAGATCCGGGTTAATCACCAGGATGCCGATCGCCAGACCGACGATAACGCCGATTTTGAGGAAGGTTGCCAGGTAGTCACGCGGGGCCAGAATCAGCCAGACCGGCAGCAGCGCGGAGATAAACGCGTAGCCGATCAGCGCGAAGGTGATGGTGGTGTCCTTGAAGGTCAGCGCCGGGCCCCAGTACGGGTCGTGCGCAATCACTCCGCCGAAGTAGATGGAGGCAACCAGCAGCACGATACCAATCACCGACACTTCGCCCACGCGGCCCGGACGCAGGAAGCGCATGTAGATACCCATGAACAGCGCAATCGGCACGGTAGAGCAGACGGTGAAGACACCCCACGGACTTTCCGCCAGCGCTTTCACTACGATCAGCGCCAGCACCGCGAGGATGATGATCATGATCAGGAAGCAGCCGAACAGGGCGATGGTTCCCGGCACGCGGCCCATCTCTTCTTTAACCATCTCACCCAGAGACGCGCCGTTACGGCGAGAAGAGATAAACAGCACCATAAAGTCCTGCACCGCACCCGCCAGCACCACGCCAGCAAGAAGCCACAGGGTACCCGGCAGGTAGCCCATCTGCGCGGCCAGCACCGGGCCGACCAGCGGGCCTGCCCCGGCGATAGCGGCGAAGTGGTGGCCAAACAGCACGTAGCGGTTGGTTGGCACGTAGTTCAGGCCGTCATTGTTAATGACAGCCGGGGTGGCACGCGTCGGGTCGAGCTTCATGACCTTCTGCGCGATGTACAAGCTGTAGTAGCGATAAGCAACAAGATAGACGGAAACGGACGCGACCACGATCCACAGGGCGCTTACGTGTTCGCCCCGGCGTAATGCGACAACCGCCAGACAAAAAGCGCCGAGGATCCCGAGTAAGGCCCAGGGCACGTGCTTCAGTAGTTTTTTAGTATCCATAGTAAGACCTGGTTTTTTATGTAAAGAAAAAAGGGTCAGGGTTCGTTGTGAGGAGGTATTGATTAATGCTGAGGCGATCTTGCCAGATCGTCGCGCGTGTAAAGGACGGTAAATGAATGAGTGGTTGAAAGTGCCAGGTGAGCGGTCAAAGGGGGCGACGAGCGGTTCCGGCTCGCCGCCAGGGGGCGAAATTATGTGATTGAGATCACTTGATTATTCGGGTCTTGCTCCACGGCCAGATAGCTCTCCAGCGTCCTGATGAGCTTCTCCTTCAGCCAGCTCGGTTCCAGAATCTGAATATGGGGCAGCCAGTAGAACAGCAGCGGCAGGATCTGGTTCTCGTGTGCCGCCTGGCAGCGCAGCGTGACGCCGCCCTGCTGCTCCTCCAGCAGCTCCTGTTCCGGCAGAAGATCGCGACGCAGGAAGTAATGTGAAATATTATCTTTGATGAATATTTTCACTGCGAAAGTATCTTCTGATACCCAAGGGTCGAGGCTTTTTTCCAGCAGCTCAAGGACATTTTCTTCCGGGGTGAATGTCGTTTTCTGAATATCAAACCAGGTAATCTGGCTCAACGAGAAGGATTTCAGATGGCTATTTTCGGTGGCTTGTAAATACCATATATTTTTTTTGTTAATGAGTTTATAGGGATTAATCAGACGGGTTTTACCCTTATAAACAATCTGGCAAACATTATGGTTTTTAATCGAACTCTCGATTTTCGTTAAATGACGACGAATATCGCGTTGTACCGTGTGTTCGGCTTCATTCGCAAGAATAAGAATATGGTTCTCGTCAACGCGCGTTTCCAGCTTTTGCCAGAATTCCGTATTCCTGTCAGGGAAAAAACTATCAGCATTCAGAAAGTTAGCAAGGGTATGGTGTAAGCCTTGTCCGCCAGGCGATTGTGCGGAATGGATCAGCCGATATAGCCCGTTACCGGTATGTTCAACAATGGGAGAAAGGGCATTTAAATCCCGGTAGACGGTACGCTCGGTAATTTTAAATTTTTCCATTAACGCACTGCGGTTTACCACACCGTTTAAATGGAGCTCAAGGAGAATATCGACCAGACGTTCAGCCGAGCGGCTCCGCGTCGTTTTAGCCATAAGGTCATCCTGTATATTTAGGTATGCGCTGAATGATGCGGGTGCACTGACACGTGGTGTCAGTATTCAGGCACAGAAAATTTCTCTTATGGTTATATAACGGCGTGATTTAGCGGAAACCTTAGGAGTTTTTGTAGAAAGCGGCGCTGGCCGGGAAAAAGGCCAGCGCGAGGGGGAATTACACGGCCACTTCCGTCTCCAGCATGACCGGGTGGAAACGGCGTTTGAAGTAGATCAGGCCGTGTCCTGCTTCACTGAGAATGATGTTTTTAATTTCAACAAGATAAACAAGATGCGTGCCGATGGTTTGTACCTGGCTAATCTCCCCTTCAAGGCTGGCCAGCGCGCCCTTGAGCACCGGTTGCGCGAGCGGGCCTTTCTGCCAGCAGGAGAGGGCAAAGCGCTCCTCCATCGTCATACCGGTCATCCCGGCGAAATGGCGAGCCATGATCTCCTGCTCGTGGTTCAGCACGTTAACGCACAGCCTGCCGTTGCCCTGGAATACCGGGTTCATGGCGCTGTTGGCGTTGATGCACACCATGACCGACGGCGGGGTGTCCGTGACCGAACAGACGGCAGTGGCGGTAATGCCGCAGCGGCCCGCTTCGCCCTCGGTGGTGACAATATTGACCGCGGCCGACAGGCTGGCCATCGCGTCGCGAAAACGCAGGCGTTGTTCTGATTGCATGAAAACCTCCCGCTGCATTATTTCAGCAGCTGATCCAGCATGTTGATATCGCTGTTGTTGTGCAGGTGCGGCACCGTCCAGCCGTGTTGGTCGTATTCGGACATACAGCGGTCGACCATCGCCATCATCTTGTCCATATTGCCCGAGCTCTGCGCCTGGCGCAGACACTGCAGGCGGATTTCATCCTGGCTGCCGGAGTAGTTGATCTCGTACAGCTCGTGACGGCCGCCAAACTCGCTGCCGATGGCATCCCACATCAGCTTCAAAATCTTGATGCGTTCGACGTGATCCATACCGTTGGAGCCGCGCACGTATTTCGCCAGATACTGGTCGATCTGCGGGTTGTTCAGATCCCGGGCGCTGGATGGGAGGTAGATCAGACCGGACGTCACGTTACGCTCAATGATGTTCTTGATCTTGGCGTAGGCCATTGGCGCCATCACGCGGTAGGTTTGCAGCGCGGCGTGATCCGGCAGATACGCCCCGTTGACCCACGGGGTGGCTTCGGAGCACATGGAGTCGCTCAGCGCCCAGAACATATTGCGCCAGGCCACCACTTCGCCGAGATCCGCCTGCACGCCGCGGAACTCCAGGGTACCGGTGCACTCCAGGGATTTCTTCAGCAGGGCGGTGATGAAGTCGAGTTTAACCGCCAGACGCACGCAAGCCTGCAGCGGGTACATCCGCGCAAAGCCACCCTCCATCGTCCAGCGACGGCAGCGGTCGAAATCGCGGTAGATCAGCACGTTTTCCCACGGGATCAGCACATGATCCATCACCAGGATCGCATCGTTCTCATCAAAGCGGCTGGAGAGCGGGTAGTCATACGGGGAGCCGGTTGCGCCGGCCACCATCTCGTAAGAGGCGCGGGAGATTAGCTTCACGCCCTCGGCATCCATCGGCGCAACGAACATCAGCGCGAAGTCCGGGTTTTCGCCCATCACCTGCGCGGAGCCAAAGCCGATCATGTTGTAGTGGGTCAGCGCCGAGTTGGTGGCCACCACTTTCGCACCGCTGACGATGATCCCGGCGTCGGTCTCTTTCTCCAGCTTGATGTAGACGTCCTTCACCTCGTCCGCCGGTTTGTGACGGTCGATGGGTGGGTTAACGATGGCGTGGTTGAAGTACAGGCCGGTTTCCTGAATGCGGGTGTACCAGTTGCGGGCGTTCTGCTCGAACTGGCCGTAGAAGGCCGGATTAGCCCCGAGCGCGCAGCCGAAAGCGGCTTTGTAGTCCGGCGTGCGGCCCATCCAGCCGTAGCTCAGGCGCGACCACTCGGCGATAGCGTCGCGCTGCTGGCGCAGGTCGTCGGCACTTTTCGCCACGCGGAAAAACTTATGGGTGTAGCCGCCGCTGCCGGTGTCGGTGCCCCAGCACAGCGTGTCCTGCATGTCCGGTTTGTGCAGCGCGTCGTACATCTGCGCGATGGAGGCCGCCGCATTGCGAAACGCCGGATGGGTGGTGACGTCTTTGACGCGTTCGCCGTAGATATAAATCTCACGACCGTCCTGCAGGCTTTTTAAATACTCTTCACCGGTTAACGGGCGTTTGGCATCAGTGCGGAAATCTTCAGGCTTCATAGGGACCTCGTATCGGAATTTGGTTGTTAAATTTATGTTTTGTTTTTGTTGTTTAATTGAAGCCTGAGAGGGGCGGAACGTGAAGGGACGTTTGGGACAACGGCGGGTACTTTTCGGGTGGGTGTGGGTTTTGTGATCTGTGCGGGGGATTGATTCCCCCTCCAGATGACTTTCCTAGGCTGGGGCGTGTTGCTGTTGGGTGATGGTTGCAATGCGGGAGATAGGGAATCCTGTGGCTGAGGCAACAGCCGCAACGCGCTTAAACGACGGATTACCATTTGGCGAAAGTGATTTATAAAGTGACTCACGGCTAATACCGGCGCGCTTCGCAATGGCCGTCATGCCACCGGTGGCTTCAATAACATGCCGCAGTGCGAGAATGAACGCCTCGTAGCCGCCAGCTTCATCAATCTCAAGAAAGGCCTGGTGAAGATAAATCGGAGCAAATGCCGGATCATCCTTAAGGAGTTTTACCATCGCATCATCATGAAGCACTGACTTTGCCATCATTCTTACCTCTCATTTCTGTTCTTAAAGTCGTTAAGGTACTCAACGGCCTTATCAATATCAGCGTCTTGCTTCTTTTTCGTTCCACCGAGCAGTAGCAGACTGATTGCTCCATCACAAGGATCGGTGACTTCGCTGAAATAGACGCGGTAGCCTGGCCCCTGATCTATTTTCAGCTCTGACACGCTTTCCCGGCAGGGTTTACAATCCCCATAATTCCCTGTTGCCATTCGGGCAATACGCGTGGCGATCATGGCTTTCGCTATCGGGTCTTTTACGCTGCGCAAATAGTCGTCGAATGGGTCGTGCCCATCGGCGGTTAAATAGTGTTTAACCTTTTTCATTATTGTAGCCCATAGTTTACGATGTGCAATGGGCCGTCAGCTTAGGGGAAAATATTACGAATAAAAACCCGACGAGACGGGTTCTGGAAGCATGCTCGCAAAGCGTGAACTCACCTGATGAACCTCAGGAAACCGGTACTTTTTGCGCCCGGTACGCGCTGGGCGAGCACCCCACTAAGCGGTTAAAAAACCGCGCAAAATAGGCCGGATCCTTAAACCCCAGCTGCCAGGCAATCTCGCTGACCGTGCTGTCGGAGAAGAGCAGCAGCCGCCTGGCTTCGCGCAGCTGGCGGTCGAAGATCAGCCGTTTCGGCGGGCGGTTGGCGAAGCGGCGGCAGATATCGGTCAGTCGGGATTCGGTCAGGTGCAGCTCGCTGGCGTATTCCGGTACCGTCCAGTGCTGGTGGTAGTGCGCATCAATCAGCTGAGTAAAGCGCTGGAACAGCTTCAGCTCGCCGCGCATACCGCCTGAAGCGTGGTCGTCGAGCTTCGCGTTGCGAAGCAGCAGGGTGAAAACCGCCTGGGCCAGCAGGACCAGAGTATGCTCGCGACCGGGCAGCTGCTCCGTGGACTCCCGGGCAATCAGCTGCCAGTAGTGTTTTAGCGCTGCCAGCTCGTCCGGCTTATCCGCCAGAGACAGACAGATCCCCGGCAGGCCAAACGCCTCCCGCGTGCCGGGGTAGAGTACTTCCAGCAGCGGCCAGATCAGATCCTCGCGCACCGTCAGGACGTGACCGTCGCTGTCGGATTCGGTGATAAACGCGTGCGGCACCGACGGCGGCGTGAGAACGAACAGCGGGGCCTGCACCGAGTAGCGGTGATCGTCGAGCTGGAGTTCAATCTGCCCGGTATCGAGAAAGTGCATCTGAAAGTACTGGTCGTGACGGTGCGCCTGCATGTCGCGGCCAAAAAAGGCCGCCATGCGCGCGAACGACTGGTAGTGCACATCGTCGGTGCCCAGACTTTCGTCGTACTCCTTGCTGATATCGATATTGGTAATTGGGCTCTGGCACATACCCGCTCCCTAGTGGATCTTCTGCGCCGCGATACCCGGCTCGCGTTCCAGGCTTTCGCGCTGCGTCATTGGGATGCGCGTCAGCACCAGCGCGCCGACCACCAGCAGCCCGGCGACAAACCACAGCCCCGAGCTGAAGCTGCCGGTGGCGTCGCGCAGAATACCGATCAGCAGCGGGCTGACGGCAGATCCGACGTTGCCAATGGCGTTGATCACCGCCAGCGCCACGGCGCGCGACTGCAGGCTAATGACCCGATCCGGCGTGGTCCAGAATATCGCCATGGCGGTAAACGATCCGGTTGAGGCCATGATGATGCCAAGCAGCTGGATCAGGCTGTGATCGGTGGCTGAGGCCAGCATCCATCCCGCCGCGGCGAACAGGTACGGCAGGATGGTGTGCTTTTTTCGCTCTTTCAGCCTGTCGGAGCGGCGGCTCCACCAGATCATCCCGAGGATGGTACAAAACTGTGGGATCGCCGCCAGCAGGCCGATGACGATATTGCTGCTCCCCGTGTTGAAGCTTTGCAGGATCTGCGGCGTCCAGATGTTGATCGCGCTCAGCGTGTTGGTCAGGCAGAAGTAGGCCAGCGTGTAGAGCAGCACCGCCGGGGTCAGCACTTCGCGCAGCGTGGATTTCGGCGTGACGGGCCGGGCAATCGCGACCTCCTGCTCGCGGGCGATCATCGTTTTCAGCGCCTGCTTTTCGTCATCATCCAGCCAGGTGGCCTGATCTGGCGTGTCGTTGAGGTAAAACCAGGTCACCACGCCGAGCACTACGGACGGCAGCCCTTCCAGCAGGAAAAGCCACTGCCAGCCCTTCAGGTTCCACAGCCCGTCCATCGCCAGAATGTAGCCGGAGAGGATCGAGCCGAGCATCATGGTCACCGGCATCGCAATCATAAACAGCGCGTTGGCGCGGGCGCGGTGATACGCCGGGAACCACCAGGTGAGGTAGACCAAAATCCCCGGCAGGAAGCCGGCTTCGGCAATGCCTACCAGCATGCGTAAAACATACAGCGTGTGCGGACTGGTGGCGAACATGGTGCAGGTGGAGGCGATGCCCCACACCACCATGATCCCGGCGATCCAGCGCCGCGCGCCGATCTTCGCCAGCATGATGTTGCTCGGGATCCCGCACAGCACGTAGGTGACGTAAAACAGCGTCGCGGCCAGGCCAAACATGGTGGACGTGAGGCCCAGATCTTTGCCCATCGTCAGCCCGGCAAAGCCGATATTGATGCGATCGAGAAACGAAAAGACAAACAGAATAAAGAGAAACACGATCAGGCGCCGGAACAGTTTGTTAATGACGCGATGTTCAACAGCTTTATTATCATGGGTTTGCAGGGGAGAGGTCGTCATGGTGCGCTCCAGATCTTACGTTTAGTAGACGGATTTATTGTTATTAACTGACGTAACCGGTTTTTCGATAAAGCGTGCCGCCAGCGCTTCCGCGCCGCGGGCGAGCAGGGTGGTGTCAACGCCGACGGCAACAAACAGCGCACCGAGGTCGAGATAGCGTTTTGCCAGCGCCTCGTTGGCCATCAGGATGCCGGGGGCTTTACCGGTGGCGCGTATCTGCGCGATCGCCTGTTCGATGGCTGCCTGGACTTCCGGGTGTTGCGGATTGCCGGCAAAGCCCATGTCGGCGCTCAGATCCGCCGGGCCGATAAACACGCCGTCGACGCCGTCCACGTCCAGGATCTGCGGCAGGTTTTTCAGCGCCTCGCGGGTTTCGATTTGCACCAGCACGCACATGGCGTCGTTAGCCTGCTGCAGGTAATCCGGAATACGGTTCCAGCGCGAGGCGCGCGCGAGGGCGCTGCCCACCCCGCGAATGCCTGCGGGCGGGTAGCGGGTAGAACGTACCGCCAGACGGGCTTCATCGGCGTTTTGCACCATCGGTACCAGCAGAGTTTGTGCCCCGACGTCCAGCAGCTGTTTGATCTGCACCGGATCGTTCCACGACGGGCGGACCACCGGCTGGCTCGGATAAGGGGCGATGGCCTGCAGCTGGGTTAAAACGGTCTGCACGCTGTTCGGCGCGTGCTCGCCGTCGATCAGCAGCCAGTCGAAGCCTGCCCCGGCCAGCAGCTCCGCGCTGTAGCTGCTGGTCAGCCCCAGCCATAAGCCAATTTGCGGGCGGCCTGCCTGCAGCGCCGCTTTGAATGCGTTTTGCATGGTCCTCTCCTAAACAAAGCGGCAGCTGATGGAGCCCATGTTGCCGTAGTCCACGTGGAAGGTGTCGCCTCTGCTGGCGGGCACCGGGCGGGTAAACGAGCCGCCGAGGATGATCTGGCCGGGCTCAAGCTGCACGTCGTACGGGGCCAGTTTGTTCGCCAGCCACGCCACGCCGTTGGCCGGGTGGTTAAGCACGCCCGCAGCGACGCCGGTCTCTTCAATAACGCCGTTGCGGTAGAGCAGGGCAGAGATCCAGCGCAGATCCAGCTCGTCGGGCTTAATCGGGCGGCCGCCGAGGATCACGCCCGCGTTGGCGGCGTTATCGGAGATGGTGTCGAAGACCTTGCGCGGGCGCTGGGTCTCCGGGTCGACGTTGTGGCAGCGGGCGTCGATCAGCTCCAGCGCGGGGATCACGTAATCCGTGGCGTTGTAGACGTCGAAGATCGTGCAGTTCGGGCCGCGCAGCGGTTTTGCCAGCACGAACGCCAGCTCCACCTCGATGCGCGGGACGATAAACCGATCGACGGGGATGTCGCTGCCGTCGTGGAAGAACATGTCGTCCAGCAGCGCGCCGTAGTCCGGTTCGCTGATCTGCGAGCTGGCCTGCATCGCTTTGGAGGTGAGGCCGATCTTGTGGCCTTTCAGCACGCGACCTTCGGCGATTTTCAGGCTGACCCATTCGCGTTGAACGGCGTAGGCGTCGTCAATGGTGATCGTCGGGTAGTCGAGGGAGATCTGGCGGATCTGCTCCCGGGACTGCTCCGCCTGATGCAGACGATGGGCGATCAGGGTATGGGTGTGTTTATCGAGCATGGCGATATCCTGTTTTTGCCGGGTGGCGCTGCGCTTACCCGGCCTACGGTTTGGTGCTGCTGTTGCCGGGTGGCGCTTCGCTTACCCGGCCTACGTTCGGGGTCGTTGTAGGCCCGGTAAGCGAAGCGCCACCGGGCGAGCAGACGGCTACGTAAACAACGCGTGCACATTGTTTTGTTTGTAATTGAGCGTCGGGTGCAACTCATCGAGCTCAAACGACAGCGCCAGATAGCGGCTCGCCATCAGTTCCGCGAAGTGTGTTTTGATCAGCGCAAACAGCATTTCACCGACCTCTTCCCGGCTCTCCAGGCTGCGCCCGGAACCAATCTTCAGCGTCATATGGACAAAGGCGTAATCGTGCCTGCCGTCGGCCATCTGCCAGGTATCCAGCCAGTGGGCGCGGCTGCGGATGCCGCCGAGCGGGAAGATGCCCGTGGCGGCCAGCGCCTCGTTCACTTTGGCGAACAGCCCCGGCAGGTCGGCCTGCTCGCGGATGTTGTCGGTGCATTCAGCAATAAAGTGCGGCATGGTGGCTCCTTACGCGGGCAGGGGGAAAACGGCGTTGACCTGGCCGGTGCCGGAGCTGGCGAACAGCTCGGTGAGAAACTCCACCTTACCGTGGTATTTGTCCCAGCCGAGCATGCCCAGCAGCATCACCGTGTCGTGCATGTTGCCCTCGCCGTAGCAGTAGTCGGCGTACTCCGGCAGCATGCTGCAGAATTCTTTGAACTGGCCCTCGCGCCACAGCTTCACCACGCGCTCGTCCATCTGGCGGTCGAACTCGCGGGTGTAGCTGTTCATCCCTTCTTCGGCGCGCTGGTCATCGATAAAGCGGTGCGACAGCGAGCCGCTGGCAAGCACCGCCACGGTGCCGTCGTATTTTTCGATGGCGCTTACGATGGCCTCACCCAGCCGGCGGCTGTCGGCGAAGTCGTGAACCGTGCAGAACGCCGAGATGGAGACCACCTTGAAGTGTTTATCCGCGTTCATGTAGCGCATCGGCACCAGCGTGCCGTACTCCAGCTTAAGGCTCGGAATGTTGTGCGCTTTGGCGCGCACGCCGAGCTTGACCGCTTCGTCGGCAATCAGCTGGCCGAGCGCCGGGTTGCCGTCGTAGTCGTAGGTCATGTCGCGGATAAAGTGCGGCAGCTCGTTGCTGGTGTAGACGCCCGCAAAATGGTCCGCACAGTTGATGTGGTACGCGCTGTTCACCAGCCAGTGGGTGTCGAACACGATGATGGTGTCCACGCCCAGCTCGCGGCAGCGCTTGCTGATCTCTTTATGTCCGTCGATAGCCGACTGGCGGCAGCCGTGGTTTTTGCCCGGCAGCTCAGAGAGATACATCGACGGCACGTGGGTGATTTTTGCCGCTAACGCTAATTTACCCATGATCAGATCCCCCACTTTGGAATCGGATGGTCGCCCATGGAGATGCAGACGTTCTTCATCTCCGCGAACACTTCGAAGCTGTACTCGCCGCCCTCGCGCCCGGTGCCGGAGGCCTTCACGCCGCCAAACGGCTGACGCAGGTCGCGCACGTTCTGGGTGTTCACGAACACCATGCCGGCTTCGATATTGCGCGCCAGACGCAGCACCTTGCTGACGTCCTGGGTCCAGATGTACGACGCCAGGCCGTACTCCACGTCGTTGGCCAGGCGCAGGCCTTCCGCTTCGTCCTTAAACGGCAGCAGGCAGGCCACCGGCCCAAAGATCTCCTCCTGCGCCACGCGCATGCGGTTGTCGACGTTCGCCAGCACGGTCGGGCGCAGGAAGTTGCCGCCCTTCAGGTGCGCGGGCAGGTCGGTTGGTTTGTCCGGGCCGCCCGCCAGCAGGGTTGCACCCTCTTCAATGCCGAGGCGGATATAGCCGGAGACTTTCTCCCAGTGCTGTTGGCTGATGAGCGCGCCAATCTGAGTGTTCGGATCGGTCGGGTCGCCTACGCGCAGGCGGTTGGCGCGCTCGGCAAAGCGTTTAACGAATTCCGGGTAGATGCTCTGCTGGATGAAGATGCGCGAGCCGGCGGTGCAGCGCTCGCCGTTGATGGAGAAGATGGTAAACAGGGCAGCGTCCAGGGCGCGCTCGATGTCGGCATCTTCAAAAATCAGCACCGGGGATTTGCCGCCCAGCTCCATGGAGTACTTCTTCAGCCCGGCGTTTTTCATGATGTTGCGCCCGGTGGCGGTGCCGCCGGTGAAGGAGACGGCGCGCACGTCGTGATGGCGCACCAGCGCGTCGCCCGCCGTCGCGCCGTAGCCCTGCACCACGTTCAGCACGCCCGCCGGAATGCCCGCCTCCAGCGCCAGCTCGCCCAGGCGGTCGGCGGTGAGCGGGGAGAGTTCAGACATCTTCAGCACCGCGGTATTGCCTAAGGCCAGGCACGGCGCGACCTTCCAGGTGGCGGTCATAAACGGCACGTTCCACGGCGACACCAGCGCGCAGACGCCCACCGGCTGCACCAGGGTGTAGTTCAGCATCTTGTCGTCGACCGGGTAGGTTTTGCCGTTCATCTGCTGGCACACCTCGGCGAAGAACTCGAAGTTGTGCGAGGCGCGCGGGATCAGGACGTTTTTGGTCTGGTGGATCGGCAGGCCGGTGTCGGCGGTTTCCATGGCGGCGATCTCCGGGACGTTCTGGTCGATCAGATCCCCCAGGCGACGCATCAGGCGCGCGCGTTCCTTCATCGGCAGGTTAGCCCATTTCGGGAACGCCTCTTTTGCTGCCGCCACGGCTTGATGGATTTCGGCTTCACCGCCGGAGGCCACCTCCGCCAGCACCTCGCCGGAGGCCGGGTTGGTGGTGTGGAAGTAGTCGCTTCCCGCGACGTTCTTACCGTTGATCCAGTGGTTAATTTTTTTCATTTTGCAGTCCCCTCGCTGACAATTCGGTTCACCAGGCGGCCCACGCCTTCCACTTCCACGACCACTTCATCGCCCGGCACCACGTCGGACAGCCCTTTCGGCGTGCCGGTGGCAATCATGTCGCCCGGCTGCAGGGTCATAAAATCGCTCAGGTACGCAATCAGGAACGGGATGCTGAAAATCAGGTCCGCCGTGGTCCCTTCCTGGCGCAGCTCGCCGTTCACGAAGGTGCGCAGGGCTAAGTTGTGCGGGTCGGGAATGGCCGCTTTCGGCACGATGTTCGGGGAAATGGGCGTCAGCCCGTCGCGGCTTTTCACCCGCAGGTTCGGGCGGTAGTAGTTTTCGAGATAGTCGCGGATGGCGTAGTCGTTGCAGACCGTATAGCCCGCAACGTAGTCCATCGCGTCGGCTTCACTCACCTTGCGCGCGGTTTTACCGATGACTACCACCAGCTCCGCCTCGTAGTGCATGTACTCAACGTTGTTCGGGCGTACCGAGGTCTGGTTGTCGCCGTTAAAGGTGTTTGGCGCTTTGATGAACACCAGCGGCTCGGTCGGCGGCTTGAAGTCCAGCTCGCTGGCGTGATCGGCGTAGTTCAGGCCGAGGGCAAACAGCGTGGGGTGCGGATGCGCGCCGTGAGCGATGGCTACGTCGCGCTCATCCACCACCGGGTTTTCCAGCGGCGGAAAACCTTCCGCCAGAACGCGCACGCGATCCCCTGGCTGAAGGGGAACGCGCGAATGCGGAGTACCGATCAGAATGGCATCGCCAGGATTGAGGGTGGCGAACTCGCTCAGGGCGCTCAGCAGTTCGGCGGCGCTGCGCTGCAGTTCGGCGGTATTCCAGTGGTCCGCTTCGCGACCGTTGATCTCGGTGATGATGGTCAGGTTATCCACGTTGTCCACGGCGGCCAGCTCGCCAAGCGGGCAAAACCCGTCCCGGCACTTGGCCTTGATGGCCGGGCGGTAGAAGCTCTCTTCCGGCAGGCTCACCTCGTTGGCCAGCGCATATCCCGCGATGTACTCTGCGGCGTCCTCCACGCGCACCCTGCTGGCGGTTTTGCCCACGATCAGCGCGACCGTCGCGCCGCTTAACACCGTTTCTCCCTGCGGGAACGGAATCGGCTCGCCGGCACGAATCACGGTGTTATGCGGTTTTATGAACCACACCGCCGTTTTCGGCGGGGTGTTATAGGGGGCTTTTTCGAATGCCTCACGCCAGGCTTCACGCTGGCTTTGATGATTCAGCGCCACGGCAAAAACAGTACCTTTCATTCACATACTCCTCACCCCGGCGGTCCGGGTTGTGATTTCGTTAATATGTTAATGATCTGGTTTTATGCTTTTGCTGTTTATTTCGCAATCAGAAGTGAAAAATTTGTGATATGAATAACAATAAATTTACATATTGGTTTTTATTGATATATAAATCATTGTGTTAATAAAATTGACTGGTTTCTGTTAGACTTTTTGGCAGAAAAGCTATTGTTTATAAAAACATCTTTTAGTGATTGTTTACCTGTTAATGACTGGCTGGGAGAGGCTATGCATGACTCATTAACCATTGCGCTGTTGCAGGCGCGGGAAGCGGCGATGTCGTACTTCCGACCGATTGTGAAGCGACATAACCTGACCGAGCAGCAGTGGCGGATTGTGCGCGTGCTGGCTGAACATCCGTCGATGGATTTTCACGATCTGGCGTTTCGCACCTGTATCCTGCGCCCGAGCCTGACGGGCATTCTGACGCGGATGGAGCGCGACGGTCTGGTGCTGCGCCTGAAGCCCATGAATGACCAGCGCAAGCTGTACGTGTCGCTGACCAAAGAGGGCAACGCGCTGTATGAGCACGCCCAGGCGCAGGTGGAAGAGGCGTATCAGCAGATTGAGGCGGAATATACGCCGGAGAAGATGAAACAGCTGACCGGGCTGCTGGAAGAGTTTATTGAACTCGGAAACCGGCATAACGCAGCGCGGGAAGGAGAGTAAAAACCACAAATTCCAGGATGATTTTCGTAAAGTTTTCCATTTCCAGGCCGAAAATTCTGTTATCTGTCTGATGGAAAGAGAAAACATGTTAAACCGTATCAAGATTGTCACCAGCTTAATGCTGGTTTTAGCGATATTTGGCCTTTTACAACTCACATCCGGTGGTCTTTTCTTTAATGCCCTTAAGAATGACAAAGAGAATTTCACCGTCCTGCAAACCATTCGCCAGCAACAGTCCACGCTGAACGCCAGCTGGGTAGCCTTGCTGCAAACCCGTAATACCCTGAACCGTGCGGGTATCCGTTACATGATGGATCAGAGCAATATCGGCAGCGGCGCGACCGTTAACGATTTGATGCAAATTGCGTCTACATCTCTGAAACAGGCGGAAAAAAACTGGGCTGCCTACGAGGCCCTGCCGCGCGATCCGCGTCAAAACGACGCTGAAGCGATGGAGATCAAACGTAACTATGATATTTACCACGGTGCGCTGGCGGAGCTGATTCAGCTGCTGGGTGCAGGCAAAATCAACGCCTTCTTCGACCAACCGACCCAGAGTTATCAGGATGGTTTTGAGAAGCAGTATGTGAGCTACCTGCAGCAGAACGACAAGCTGTACCAGATGGCGGTCGAAGATAGCAACAGCTCCTTCAGCCAGGCTATCTGGGTGCTGATCAGCGTTCTGATTGCGGTGCTGGTGGTGATCGTGGCCGTCTGGCTGAACATCAAGCAGACGCTGATTTCTCCGCTGAATCGTCTGATCGACAACATTCGCCATATCGCCAGCGGCGACCTGGTGAAGCGTATTGAGGTTCAGGGCACCAACGAGATGGGTGAACTGGCCGACTCGCTGCGTCATATGCAGGGCGAGCTGGTGCGTACCGTTGGCGACGTGCGTAACGGCGCGAATGCTATCTACAGCGGCGCGAGCGAAATAGCGATGGGCAATAACGACCTCTCTTCCCGTACCGAGCAGCAGGCCGCTTCTCTGGAAGAGACCGCTGCCAGCATGGAGCAGCTGACGGCGACCGTTAAGCAGAACGCCGAAAACGCCCGTCAGGCGAGCCATCTTGCGCTGAGCGCCTCTGAAACTGCGCAGAAAGGCGGCAAAGTGGTGGATAACGTGGTGCAGACCATGCGTGATATCGCGGGCAGTTCGCAGAAAATTGCCGACATTATTAGCGTGATCGACGGTATTGCTTTCCAGACCAACATCCTGGCACTGAACGCGGCGGTAGAAGCGGCACGTGCGGGCGAGCAGGGCCGTGGTTTTGCGGTGGTGGCAGGTGAAGTCCGTAACCTGGCGCAGCGCAGCGCCCAGGCTGCACGTGAGATCAAGAGCCTGATTGAAGACTCTGTGGGCCGCGTGGAAGTGGGTTCAACGCTGGTTGAAAGTGCCGGTGAAACCATGGGTGAGATCGTTAATGCGGTCACCCGCGTAACGGACATCATGGGTGAAATCGCCTCTGCGTCTGACGAGCAGAGCCGCGGTATCGACCAGGTGGGTCTGGCGGTGGCTGAGATGGATCGCGTGACTCAGCAGAACGCCTCGCTGGTTGAAGAGTCTGCTGCGGCAGCGGCCGCGCTGGAAGAGCAGGCGAGCCGCCTGACTCAGGCCGTGGCGGTGTTCCGCATTCAGCAGGAGCAGATGAAAGCGCGCGAGTTCGCTGCGGCTAAAGCGGTTTCCACGCCGGTGATGGCGCGTAAAACGGCGACTGCTGATTCAGGCGATAACTGGGAAACGTTCTAATCCTGCGTGTTGTGCCGGGTGGCGGCTTCGCCTTACCCGGCCTACGGTTCGGGGAATCAACTAAGGGGCAGGCGCATGGCGCAGCGCGTTTCATACGCTAAGCCGTGCGCTGTCTCTTCTTCTCTTTTCTGACGCAGTTCAGGCGTGAGTACAGTGACGTATTCAAACCCCAACCGCGCATAGAACGGCGCATTCCATGGAACGTCCCGGAACGTCGTCAACGTTAGCGACGCCAGCCCTGTTTTACGGGCATGGTCAGCCGCACAGGCGATGAGCTGCCGGCCAATCCCTTTTCCCTGCCAGTCCAGATCAACCGAGAGCTCAACAATAAACAGCGACGAAGTATGCGCTTCTGTGAGGATAAACCCCACGGGGCTGTCGTTCGCCAGTGCCAGCCAGCTTAGCCCGCGTTCGACATACCCGAGGTGCTGTTCAGCGGAAATCACCTCGCCCTCGGCAAGCCAGGCGAGTGCCGGGTCGTCACGAAAACGTCCGGCCGCCGCGCGTTCAATGGCGGGCAGGGCGGTAACGTCATCGGCGCGTGTAGGGCGAACGGTGAGGTTAAGAGCGACCATCAGCCAGCGTTACTCACAATTTTAATTTCGACCATGCCAATCCCGATCTCGCGCGGTGAGTGTCCAAGGATATTCCCTTCATTCGTCGACTGCGGAGCTGGCGGCACAATCACCAGCGTATTGCTGCGCGATGGGTTCTCAAAATGCAGCGTGTGCGTGGACACATCGTTTCCAAGCGTCAGGGTCTGCTCCCGATCGCCCACGCGGACCGGCACGGGCTTATTGGCATTGGGCCCGTACGCTCTGGCCGTGATCACGAGGTCAAATTGTTCAGGCAGGGGATGGGCGTATTCAATTTTTACCTCGTTGCCCAGCTGCGCGTTCGACCAGCGCCCCCAGGACTCCGGACGCGAGATGCCGCTAAACTGTTTCACCTCTTCCGGCGCGCCGGCGACGTTAAAGATAAAGCTGTCCGCCTTATAGCGAATATCGTTATCGACGATTTTCAGCATGTCGATGTTGTGCTGATAGCGTGCGGTATCAATCACCGTGTCTTTAAACGCGGTTTTGCCTTTCCACTGGGCTTTATCCACGTGCTGCACGGTTTGCTCGCCGCCAAGCTGGCCCTGAGAGACGCACCAGTCGGTAGAGAGCGCCAGCGGCTGCGACCAGAGCTGGCCCATTTTGTAGCACCTGTCCACCCAGACGAAGTTGTCGCGGGGGGCAAAATCGGCCAGCTGATAGCGCAGCGGCGCGGAATACTCGCTTTCCGGCAGCGGCTCGACGCGACCTTCCGACACGCGCAACAGCAGCGGCAGACGGAAGTTGCTGCCCGAGAAGGCAATGGTGTTTTTATCCCGATCGATGGTGAAGTCTTTCATCTCTTTCGGGAAATTCCACAGGCGAATGATGTCGGGTTTCCAGGCGAGGATTTTTTCCTTCATGTTAAGGAACACTTCCGACAGGGATTGCCCCGATAGCGTGCTGCGGCCAAGACCAATAAAGTTGTCGCCGCCCAGAATGTCCAGCACGGTTGCGCCGTTATCCATGGAGTTGCGTTTGGTGGCGATTATCTCCTGCTGCGGCTGGTCGCCGCGCAGGACGAAAAACAGGTTGCTGCGATCCTGCTTGTTGAGCTGATCCCATGCGCTGTTTTTCATCGCCAGATGGTCAGACGAGACGACGATGACGGTGTTTTTAAACCAGGGCGAGGTTTTGATTTTCTCGACCAGCGCGGCGATGTGCTCCTGGCTACAGGTCACGGCGCTGAAAGATTTGTTGTTTTTGCCATCGACGTCATAGCGTTTGCGCTTACAGGTGCGCGAGACGAACCCGTCCGGATGATGCGTGTCCACCGTCAGCGCAAAGAGCGAGAAGCGTTTGCCGGCGCGGGAGAGTTCCTCAAATTTTTTCCAGGTCTCCTCCAGCACCGTATCGTCATAGAAGCCCCAGTCGTTGCGGTAGCTCGGATCGGCAACCGTCGTTTTTAACTCTTCTGAGCCATACAGGTGGTCAAAACCGTGGGATTTCAGGAACACGTCTTTTCCGGCGAAGCGCAGGTTTGCCCCCTGCATAAAATAGTTTTCATAGCCGGAGTTTTTCAGGATATCGCCAAGGCAGACGTTCTGTGGGAAGAACGTCGACATTGAAGCTGAGGCGTTACCTTCAAAAGGCGCGAACAGCGGGATGCCGCACTGGGAAGCAACCATCCCGGCGATGGTGTAATCCGTACCCGGCAGCTGCATGGTGTGGCTGAAATCGAGACCTTCATTTTTGAGTGCGCCCAGGTCTGGCGTCAGGTCTGGAAAAGCGTCGTTATCAAAGTACGTGCGCTCCAGACTTTCACCGTAGATATAGACCAGATTGAGCTTCGGGTTGGCGATCGTTTTCGACGGTTCTTTGTAGTAGGCCGCGAAATCCGGATCGCCGTCGCGCGACTGGGATTTCACCAGTTCGGTGATCTGGTGGAACGCCGGGCTGGCGTCGACGGAGGCCAGCGCCAGAAATAACGCCAGCAGGCTGTAGCCATGATGGTGCGGATGATGGCGACGTCGACGCAAGACCCACGCCAGCGCGCCAAAAATCGTCACCAGCGCAACGACGATGCCCAGCCCCGGAAGAATGTACTTGCCCACACCCGCGCCCGTCAGGCTGTTCGTCAGGGTGTAGAGCACCGCATCGTTAATGCCGTCACCGGTAAAGTAATCGCTGGCGTATAAGGTAATGTTTAAAATAATAAAAATGCCGAGCACCACCAGCGTGGCGATAAACCACCAGGTGTTACGGCCAGCTTTGCAGGCATAGACGCCGACAGAAGCCAGAAAAAGGATAAGGGACATTAGTTCTGACAACAGCATATCCTCATGACGCCAGGTGCTTCGCTGGCTAACTGTTTATTTTTTGGGTCATACAATGTAATTGCGATGTCGTTAAGCTGCAATTTTAGTGTCACGAAAGTGTGCTGTTGTTAGGATTTGGTTTAGAAAATCGTTTTTATGAAGAAGGTCGCATCCTGACAAACGGACGCTGAGACGGTGGCAGGTGGGGAAAACGCTCGTTTAACGCCGCGGTGCAAGACTATCGCATTAAACGCGGCGTGTTGTGGCAGAAAATGGGGTGGATCAGGAGAGGAAATTAACGCCTTGTTTCAGCACCAGATCGCAGGCTTTGGTTTTCACCTGTTTTGCCAGAGAAGAGTTGCCGAGGGTGCTCAGGTTAAGCTGCTGGCCGTTTTGCGCGTTAAGCAGACCCTGAATGCCGTCCATATAGTTGGTATCCGCTTTCTGCTCCTGGGTATCCAGACCCAGTTTACCCAGCACCTGGTTTTTCACGTTTTGCGCGTCGGTTACGGAAGCCAGCTTTTGCTTCGCGCAATATTCCAGAATTCCCGCCGCGTTGTTCATCGTGCCCGCGCTCAGGCTCTGGCCGCTGTTGCCCAGCAGGCTGGTGAGGGAAGAGGCGGAGAGCCCACCCTGAGAGCTGCTTTCTTTGCTCAGCTCGTTTGCCGCGCTTGAAAGGGATTCCTGCCAGGATGCTGCTTGTGTTGCGCCGGTAATCAGCAGAACGCCTAAAAAGGTGCTGATAATAATCTGTTTTTTCATAATGGCTTTCTCAAAAAGGTCCGTTTTGGGGCGGAAGGGGTTCCAGTATATACCTGTGCCCGACCGGCGATTCCTGGAACTGTCTTAATACTCTTTGCCGGTGACGCGACTGCGGTAACTTTCCCAGTCGAAGATGACGTACAGACTGTTACCCAGCTTCATGCGGTCCATGACGCGTTCCCCCAGCAGGCGGGTCATCTCGTCGATATTGTGGTTCGTCAGCATGCCGGTGGGGCGTTTGGACGAGGAGCGGCGATCGACAATCTGGTTAATGATCACCTTTTCATAACGAGATTCCGTCTGAACGCCAATCTCATCAATGACCAGCAAATCCACATTACTCAGGTCGTTAAGCAGTTGCTCTTCGCTGGTTTCGCGGTTGCTGAAGGTGTCTTTCATGGCGGACATGATATCGGCCACGGTGATGATGAGGACCGATTTCCCGCGCAGAAGTAGTTCGTTGCAGATAGCGGCGGCAAGGTGGTTTTTACCGGTGCCCGGCTTGCCGCTAAAGATGAAGCTGGCGATGTTGCCGTCGAATTCATCGACGTACTGACGAGCGGCGGCGAGCGCGTTCATCTGCCCGTTGGTCTCAATTTTGTAGTTATCAAACGAGCAGTTCTGGTGCAGAGGACGAATACCGGAACGGTTGAAGGTGCGCTGCATTTTCATCGCCCGATTTTCGCGGGCGAGCGCGGCAGCGCGGATCTCTCCTTGCTCTTTTTGCCACGCCAGCAGCTCTTCCCCCGTCGTGAAAGCAGGCTTCACGTTGGCAGGCATCATTTTTTGCAGTCGTTTCATCAGGTCGCCGACGTTCTTCATTTCGCACCTCGGAATCCATTGGGGATCTGTTTATCCGGTTCGGAAAACGCGTTGATATCGCGTTTTGGCTGGCCGTTGTTGCCGGCGCGGGTGATTTGAAGATGACGCGCGAGCTTTTGCTGCCACTGAATGTGGGTGAAGACTTTACCTTCCGCCTGCCACCAGGCGGTAAACGCGGCGAGCTCTTCAGCGGTGGCCGGCTGAGTTAACGCAATGCCCCACAGCGCGGCCTGCCGCTGGAAATCTGCGTCCGGTTGCCAGCCCGCGTACAGGGCAAATTTTCCCATCGGCACGGTCACGGGGACGTTAACCGGTTCATCAAAGAACTGGTTATCCAGCGTGACATCGCTCGCCGGGCGCGACAATTGCGCTTCAATCTCCAGAAGCTGCGCCAGACGTTCCGGTGTGATTGCGTAAAACGCCGGAGCGTTGTCGGCAAAAACCGCAACTGTGCCACCTTCGGCGTGGGTCAACACACCGCGCGGGTCGCGCATAAAGGCATCAATACCAGCAATGCTGGTGGTCAGAATTCTGGAGGACATAACGCTTACTCTACTGATAACGACGGGCGTGATATGGGCTTATGGTAGCACAGAGAGGGGGAAGGGATGGAGGGGATTTCCCCGGTGGCGCTGCGCTTACCGGGGCACGGTCGTAGGCCTGATAAGCGCAGCGCCATCAGGCATTTATTACGCGATGATATTCAGGGTTACGTCGATGTTGCCGCGGGTTGCGTTAGAATACGGGCAAACGATATGTGCGGCATCCACCAGCTTTTTGGCTTCCACGGGATCCATACCTTCAACATGGATGTTCAGTTTGGCTTCAATACCAAAGCCGGTTGGCAGTGGACCAATACCCACTTCGCCTTCAATAAAGGCGTCTTTTGGCAGGGTAAATTTGTCGCGTGCGGCCACAAACTTCATCGCGCCCAGGAAGCAGGCAGAGTAGCCCGCAGCAAACAGCTGCTCAGGGTTAGTCACTTCTCCGCCCATGCCGCCCATCTCTTTTGGCACACCCAGTTTTACATCCAGTACACCATCGGAAGAGGTCGCGCGGCCATCACGGCCACCGGTTGCTTTTGCTTTGGCGGTATAAACAACTTTTTCTAAAGACATGGCAGGTTCCTCATCTTGCATTAAAGTGCGCTATTAAATAGCGTGCGATATATATGGTTAAATAAAGACGCGTAAAGTATAGCCTTACGCGCGCTGAATATGTTGTCGCAAAATCTCCAACTGCTGTTTAAGCGTGAGCAGAGTGTCGGTATCACACTGTGCTGCGCATCCCACCGCATGGGGGATACCTGCTGCCTGCTGCTGAAGTTCACGTCCCGCTTCGCTCAGGGTGACGGCAACCTGACGTTCATCCTTGCGCGAGCGCTGACGATTTATCAGCCCGGCGCTTTCCAGACGTTTCAGCAGCGGCGTCAGGGTTGCAGAATCCAGAAACAGCCGTTCACCGATGTCCGACACCGTGACGTCATCCTGCTCCCACAGCACCAGCATCACCAGATATTGCGGGTAGGTCAGGTTCAGCGGTGCCAGCAGTTGCCGGTACAGCTTATTAAGCGCCAGATTTGCCGAATAGAGGGCAAAGCAGAGCTGGTTATCCAGCTTGAGCGCAGCGGTTACGTCGTTTGTTTTCGCGTTCATGAGATGAATATAGATAGTGCACGATTTAATTGCAAGCAATTTTATGGGCAGGTATAACGCAGCGCCACCTGAACGGCCATTTTACGGTAATGCTGGCGCTGAGCCTGTTCATCTGCACCTTCTTCAAACAGCAGCGTAAAGGTGTAGCTGTTGGCAACGTAGTGAAAGCTGAAGCTGCTGATCAGACGATGAAGATCGCGGGCGTCGACCGTCTGGCTGAAGAGCTGTTTTTCTTTGCCCCGGCGCAGGATCTCCTCCAACAGGTCGAGCGCGCTGCGGTTGACCTGGCGGAGATAGCTCGACTGCTGCATAAAGCGGCCGCGCTGCATGTTTTCCATGCAAATAATGCGGATGTAGTCTGGATGGTCGGCATGATAGTCAAAGGTGGCCTCAACCAGATTGACCAGCGCTTCGACGGGCGGCATTCCCGACAGGCTGAGCGCTTTTTCACTGGCGCGAATCTGGGTGTAGACATGTTCCAGAACGAGGAGATAGAGATTCTCTTTATTCTTAAAATGGTAAACCACCATGCGCTTGGTGGTGCCCGCTTTCTCCGCGATCTGTTCCATGCGGGCACCGTTTAATCCATATTCGGCAAAAAGTGCGATAGCGCTCTGAAAAATTTTCTCTTTCAGGCTGGATTCTTCACTGTGCTCAGGGTGTTCGCTGCCAGGGTTAGCCACATCCTTTCCTTATTTTCACCAAACGGACCAGAAAGATTATCTCCATGGCAGCGAAATAACACAAATATCAAACGCGTGGGCGTTTACGGTACAGCCACAGCCCGGGGATCGACAGCCCGATGGAGAGCGCGCCGACAATGGACGAGGCCTTAAGAAAGTTGCTCAGGAGGAGGATCATCTGGGGCTCGGTGTAGCCAAAATGGCTGATTTTCACCGCAGATATCATAGCCGTATAGGCCGATATGCCCGGGAACATCGGGATCACAGCGGCGACGGTGAACACTTTGGGGTGCGCCAGGTAACAGCGCGACCATTGAATGCCGATACTGCCGACAAGCATAGAGGCCATAAATGTTGACCATTCGATGTTAAAACCCGCCGTCATCATGACCATTCGCGAGCCATGGCCTATCGCGCCCAGCAGTGCACACCATGGCAGAGCGCGTTGCGGAACGTTAAATACCATCGCAAAGCCGACGGCAGGAATGGCGGCCAGAAGCATGTCCTGCGCCAGTGCCAGCAGAAAATCTATCACGCCCATCCGCGTAACCCCCAGAGTGTCATAGCCATAACCACGCCGATGCAGGTCGCCAGCGTCAGCAGGCTGGCGATAGCCCAGCGTGCCAGACCGGTATTGATGTGCCCTTTAAACATGTCGGCGACGGCGTTGATCAACGGGAAACCCGGGACCAGCAGAAGCACGCTGGCGGCCATGGCAATCGTCGGGGTGTTGGCAAACTGTGGCAGGCGCAGCAGCAGGCCAGAAACCGTAGTGGCGACAAACGCGGTGATGCAGAAGTTAATTTGCGGGTGCAGCTGCCGGTGTGTCAGCAACTGACGAACATACATGGCGATGCTGCTGGCGAAAAAGGTGATGATTGCACCGTCCCAGCCGCCTTTATTGAGCTTACAAAAACAGGCGCACGATAGCCCCACCATCAGCACAACAAGCCAGCGCGGATAACGCAGTGGCTTAATTTGGTTGAACCGTTTTTCAATCTCATTGAGATCGAGAAGCTTATGTTCAGCAAGGATGACGATGTGCTGTACTTCGGTCACGACGTGCATGTTGATGCCGCGGTCATGGTTTTTGCGGGTGGAGGTCAGGCACTGACCGTCTTTGATCGTGGTCAGCACAATGGCGTTGGATGAGATGGCGCTTTCAACGCTATCCATACCCAGCGCCAGCCCCAGCCGGGTTGAAAGCTCCTCGACCAGCGCGCTCTCCGCGCCGTGCTGGAGCAGAAAAAGACCGCACTGAATACATAGCCGCGTGATAGCACGCTGCGTTGACCGATCTGCCTGCATGTATTGTCCTGAAGAAGAAGATGAATAGTTGCCGGTTAGCCCATAATGATTACTTTTAGCACAAAGTGCAGTGTCCCTTGCTGTGGGCCAGATCAAGGTTTATGCAAACAGTTGCAACCCCGTGTCGCGAAAGGGTTCTGGATTAATTTATCAACGCGGTGAATTGTTGATATGGGAATATAGAATATTTGTATGTAGTTATTCTAATTTTATATTGTCATTATTTTAACGGCGTCGGAATTAAATTTATTTGCGCTTTGTGAGATATTACCGCTGTTTTAGGCATTTCTTAAACTAAGTACATATCTCATCTTCTGCTTGTATTAATCAGTTTTACACTCAGGGACGAAAACACATATACATTGATGCGTTTTAACATTACTCATCATATGAAAAATGGACACGGAGGGTCTATGTTGTCATTGCATGGTAAGCATGGTGTTGTCATTAGCCGGATACCCGTCATGCAAAACGGGTTGGGGGGCGTGATGGCACGCCATTTCCCCGATATTGAACTGACCTATTGCCGTTCATTGCAGGAGTTAACCCTGCTTCAGCTACGCCGGGCAGATGTCATTATTGCCGATATTTCAGGTGAATACCGAAATCCTCGAGGCACGCTTGAAGAGTATTACGCGTTATTGAATCAATACCGGGAAATTCACTGGATCTTTTTAGTCTCGCGACCGCTTTACCCTATTGCAGTTGAGCTGCTTATGCGGCCGGAAAGCACGTTGCTTTCTGATATGGAGCCGATTGAAGGCGTGGTCAAGGCTATTCGGGCTGGTAGCGAGCGGGCAGAACGGATAAGCCAGACATTATTAACCCCGGAACCCCAGAGCGCGGAAGACGGAGACGAACCTTTTATCGCGCTCACGCACTCCGAACGCAAGGTATTACGTTTGTTAGGTAAGGGATGGGGGATTAACCAAATCGCCACATTGCTCAAGAAGAGCAATAAAACGATAAGTGCGCAGAAAAACAGTGCGATGCGTCGGCTGTCGTTACGGAGTAACGCCGATATGTACGCCTGGATCAACAGTACACAGGGAATGAGAGAGCTGAGTTTAATGTCAGCCTATGGAGAGTTCGAGGAATGGAAAAAACCGATTCAACAAGACATATCGCCATCGTCGAAAATTGCTCGATGAGTGCTGTTGGGTTACAGCATCTTTTTGCGATGTCCACCCTGAGCCAGTATCAACTGCATCTGTTTAGTGAATTTGACAGCTTTAAGAATGCACTTCATCACGTAAATTTTTTCTCGCTGATCTATTCACTTTCCGATGCGCGCGAGGAGCGCCGTAACTGCCTTGCGCACCTGCGTGACCTTGCGTTTACGCATGGTCATATTCAGCGCATCATACTGGTCTCTGACGAGATGGAAGCACGGCTTATTAGCCATCTTTCGCCTTCACGCTTGCACGGTGTGGTCAGTAAATCGGTGACGCTTGAGCATCTGCAGAAGGAGCTCATGGAGTTGCTGAGTGAAACGCTGCGCATTAATGACAATATGCTGAACCACTGGTACTGCAATCAAAACCGGATGTTAAGCCCAACGGAACGGGCAATTTTGCGTTATATGTCCTGCGGATATTCCATTCCTGAAATCGCGGCACAGCTTGAACGCAATATTAAGACCATCCGGGCACATAAGTTTAATGCGATGGTTAAGCTGGGGGTGAATTCTGACGTAGGGTTGCTTGATGCGGCGGATATTCTTACGCATCTTCCGGCAAGAGATCCGCAAAGTTTAGCACTCAGCAAGCCGACATTTTTATAACCTGCTTTTTGCGCGCCAGATGCACTCTGGCGCTTCAATCAGATGCAGACATCAACCCATTTTGCGGAAGTCAGCTCTGCCATTCTGTCAGGTGAAATACGCACGGCACTGTGGATTGCGCCTGCGGCAGGCAGCACTTCAGCGTACTGCTTTAAAGAGATATCGCAGTATACCGCGAGCGGGTTTTCCAGTCCGAACGGGCACACACCGCCAACGGGATGGCCGGTGATGGTAACCACTTCATCACTGCTGAGCATGCGCGCCTTCGCACCAAAGGTGTCTTTCAGCTTTTTGTTATCAAGACGCGCATCGCCTTTCGCCACCACCAGAATTACTTCATTTTTAACCTTCAGCGACAAGGTCTTGGCGATCTGTCCCGGTTCAACACGATGGGCGGCAGCAGCCAACGCAACGGTAGCGGTACTCTGGCTAAGCTCGATAACGTCTATATCCGGTGCGTTGTCGGCAAAAAACTGCTGTACAGACTGCAAACTCATTGTTTCCTCCTGACAAATATCCTGCGTAATCTGTCATAAGAATTTATGCTCTGTAAATATCTCTTAAGTAACAAATATCCTGGACGGCTGATTTCTGGATCCTCTTCACAATCACAGAAACCGGTTACAGTAACCGGTTGCAGAGCGTGGTGCGTAGATTAATACTGAGTACGTAACGTCCCCTGTATCCAATAATAAGAGCAAATTATGAAACCATTTCGTCTGAGCAGTACCGCGGGTACACAAGCCAGCAAGGTTGTGAAGTTGATTTATGGAACAACGTGCGGCGCAAATGTGCCGGTAACAAACGTCTGACAGGAGATCTGCCATGTCTGCCAACCATGCTGCGTTTAACCTGATATTCCGTTTTGTTGAAAATTACGTCAGTCCGATTGCCGGGCGGATCTCTTCCCAGCGTCACGTCATGGCCATCCGCGATGGATTCATCTCTGCGATGCCATTTATGATTGTGGGCTCATTTTTGTTAGTGTTTGCTTACCCTCCGTTTTCACCTGATACCACCTGGGGTTTCGCGCGCGCCTGGCTGGATATGGCGAAGCAATTTGAAGGCCAGATCCTGACGCCGTTTGATATGACGATGGGCATTATGTCCATTTATATTTGTGCGGCTATTGCGTATAACCTGGGTAAACACTATGTCAAATCGCATCAGCTAGATCCGTTTATGTGCGCCATGCTTTCGCTGATGGCGTTTCTGCTTGTCGCAGCCCCAAAAACAAAAGGCGCGCTTCCTGTCGACAGCCTGGGTGGGACGGGCATTTTCACTGCAATTCTGGTGGCCATTTACTGCGTTGAGATGATGCGTTTCCTCAAAGCGCATAACATCGGTATTCGCCTGCCGGACCAGGTCCCACCGATGATCAAAAACTCCTTTGATCTGCTGATCCCGGTGCTGGTGGTGGTATTGACGCTCTATCCGCTGAGCCTGGTTATTCAGTCGCAGTTTGGCATGCTGATCCCACAGGCGATTATGTCGGTCTTTAAACCCCTCGTTTCCGCAGCGGATTCACTGCCTGCGATTCTGCTGGCGGTGTTGATTGGTCATCTGCTGTGGTTCGCTGGGATCCACGGGGCGGCCATCGTCTCCGGAATGCTGCAAATGTTCTGGCTGACAAACCTGGGCGCTAACCAGACCGCGCTGGCCGCCAGCCAGCCTCTGCCGCATATCTTTATGGAAGCGTTCTGGACGTTCTTTATCGTGATTGGTGGGTCGGGCGCTACGATGGGGCTGGTGATTTGCTACCTGCGTAGCCGTTCAGCGCATTTACGCTCTATTGGGCGTTTGAGCGTTGTGCCCAGCTTCTTTAACATCAATGAACCTGTCATTTTTGGTACGCCGATTGTCATGAACCCGGTGTTCTTTATTCCCTTCCTGCTGGCTCCGATGGTTAACGCCGTGCTGGCCTGGGCGGCAATGACGTTTGATCTGATTGGCCGTGTCATCTCCGTCGTACCCTGGACGGCACCGGCTCCGATAGGCGCAGCGTGGGCCCTGGGTTGGGATTTCCGCGCGGCCATTCTGGTTGTGGTTCTGGCCTGCGTATCGGCGATCATCTACTACCCGTTCTTCAAAGTGTACGAGAAGCAGCTGCTGGAGCAGGAAGCGGAAGAAGCGCAGCGTAACGCGGAAGAGGAAAATCAACAGGTGGCCTAAACGCGTTGTGCCGGGTGGCGGCTGCGAACAGAGGTTTTGTAGGCCCGGTAAGCGAAGCGCCACCGGGCAATTTACTGCACTACTTCAGCGTGCAATCCCCGCACTGCTTAACGTCCGGCAGGCGATAGCGCTGGCAGCAGGTGCGGCGTACCAAAAGCCCGTCACGGAGTACGACGGTACGAAATAGTGGGTTGTCACGGCCATCGGAAAGCTGTTTTGCAAAGAAACAGGACTGACGCAGGGCATCAACGTTCTCATCACCGAGAAGCGGCTTCATTTCCGTGAGATACCAGTGGATTAAATAGCCGGTATTGCTCCAGATAAGCTTCCCGTTAATCTCTCCCGTCGCTTCTAGCGCCTCCACCACCGGCATCAGAGCATGAGTGATAAGCTGCTCCATACGTTCCTGGGCGGTAAGTCGCTCTGCGTTGTGGTCTTCGTGGAGATCAATCCAGAAACAGGCTGCACGCCCGGTTTCATGAAATTCGACGTGGAAATGCTCCGGCGAGAGTTTCAGCATGCTTTTTTGCGTTAACAGCGCCAGCATCAGAGGCGGCACCATCAGCCCGATATACCACTGCGCCCAGAGAGAGAGCAGGGGTTTATTTTCCCGGGTAAGGGCGGGCTGATTGCGATAGATATGGTCGGAATAGGTGGCCAGCAGCGATTGCAGTTTTGACGGTTGACGCCACTCTGAGAGTGTCATGGCGTGGTGCGGGTGCGCTTCATCAAGCCGGATAAAGTCCAGCAGGTGGGCACGCGTCTTTGCAATCTTATCCCGTATGGCATCCGCAAGCGAAGCATTCCCGCTGGTGAGGGGCGCTCGCCAGAGAAGGGGTTCAACGATGTGTGCGGTCTGCGTGGCCATAGTATAGATAGAAATCTAAATGATAATGATTGCCAATCCTAACTATTGCTCTTACCAATGGCAAGACTTTTGTCCTGGTGGCATTGCCGTGACGTTTATGTCGTCTGCAACTCTTCGCTTAACAGGATGTTATTGCGCCCCATATGCTTTGCTTCGTAGAGGGCTTTATCGGCTTTTTCCAGCGCGCCTTCTGCGTCTTCATCCTCGAAAATGGCAATACCTATGCTGATGGTGACATTTGTCGCGACGCTTTCGTTAAACAAATGCGGGATTTTCAAATCGTAGACTTTCTGACGGATACGTTCTGCCGTCTGGCGGGCATGCTCAAGGGAAATGTTGGTCAGCAGCACCATAAACTCTTCCCCGCCAAAGCGCGCCACGATATCGCGAGAACGCACGGCGTCGCGGATTGCCGCAGAGACGCGTTTCAATGCCTGGTCGCCCATCATATGGCCGTAATGGTCGTTATAGGCTTTGAAATGATCGATATCCATCAGCAGGACAAAATGCTCGCCATTTTCTACCGCCGGCAGGTTCTCCAGACGGCTTTGCAGACCGCGACGATTATAGAGCCCGGTAAGCGGGTCCATCATGCTGAGATCGGTAAGGGTTTCTCGTTCTTCCAGTAAGCGAGAGAGCAACTCCTGAGCGAAACGATCGTTACGTCTTTGCAAAATGTTATGAATAGCAATGGCTACAACAGGAAGTGCGAAAGAATAGGTCATTCTCAGCCATAGATCGTGATCGCTTAACCACAGGCAGACAATAAAGGTGGGCAATGAGTGCAGCGTAAATGCTTTGATATTACTGGCGAATGCCAGCGTTCCGATAAAAAGCACCGTTAATAGGGCGATTAACAAATACGTCGCATGATCGTGAGTAATTAAGGCGAATTTCGAGTCAATTTGCCACGCCCACAAAATACCGAAGATCCCTGAAACAACAGGAATATTTATCTTCCGCGCCCTCTTTCTCCAGTGCCAGACGAACAGGCCGGTACTGATGGAGAAAATAGCAATCAGCGGAGCAGATAACAGGCGTACAGAATTGAGCGGATTTGTTACCGAGAACACTGCCGAGGTTGCGTTCAGAAATAAAAATAAACGTAACGATAATTGATATTTTCTTTGAACCAAAGACCGCCAGGATTGTGATGTCATAGTCGTGCGTTTTTATTAAAATTTAATTAAAACAGATAAATAGGTGTTGTTTCGCAATAAAATATGCAAAAAACTCAAAGAGTAATTATCAGAAAAATTTTAGGTGTAGTTAACAGGTGAGCAATTTATCACCTTAGGCAATTCCTGTCATTACGGGAAAGGTAAAGGTCGATGGATTTTGATTCATTCAGCTGACAAATGATAATGCCTGTCATATGATATTGGTTATCATTATCGTTGTGAGAGGGCGGATCATGTTGAACAGGGCGCTGGGAAGTGGTTGGGGGGTATTGCTACCGGGAGCCATTCTCGGCGGTTTGATGTTTGCCGATCTCTCCCTTGAAATCTGGAAAGCCATTATTGTCTCAGGCCTGTTAGTCACGTCAGGCATGATTTGGCATAAGCAACTGCGCCATTTTGTTTTATTGCCGTCATGTGTAGCACTGGTCAGTGGAATTCTGGTGATACTAATGAGTTTGAAATAACAGGGAAAAGAAGATACTCAGAAGGGATGTAAGATAATTGGTGCGAGGGGGGGGACTCGAACCCCCACATCCTAAGGACACTAACACCTGAAGCTAGCGCGTCTACCAATTCCGCCACCTTCGCACAGTCATCTTACTATTTTTGATATCGCCTCGTTGGTGCGAGGGGGGGGACTCGAACCCCCACATCCGTAAGGACACTAACACCTGAAGCTAGCGCGTCTACCAATTCCGCCACCTTCGCCCAGTGCGAGCAATATCATTGTGATTTATGGTGCGAGGGGGGGGACTCGAACCCCCACATCCGTAAGGACACTAACACCTGAAGCTAGCGCGTCTACCAATTCCGCCACCTTCGCATACCATCGATACTGTAAAAGTATCGTAACCACGGAGGCGCATTCTAGATGTTTTCAGCTTTACGTCAACTGAAAAGTGCACACCTTTTATTGATTGCTGCAAAAATGGCCGGAACTGAGACACCTGCTTGCCGGATGGCGCTGGCGCTTATCCGGCCTACATTGCATGGCGAATTATTTCTTTGCCTGACGCGTCATCACGGTACGGTAGACCTTAAAGCGGCCGGTCTGGGCGATCACTTCGTGGAAGCCGAAGGTTTCGTCCAGCACTTTCGGGTACGCCAGGAAGGCGTTCGCGACAATACGCAGCTCGCCGCCGCTGTTAAGGTGACGGGTTGCGCCACGGATCAGCGCTTGCGCGGCTTCCAGGCTGGTCTCCATGCCGTCGTGGAACGGCGGGTTAGAGATAATCATGTCGAAGCGACCGGTAACATCTGAGAAGACGTTGCTGGCAATGACTTCGCCTTCAATGCCGTTTGCTGCAAGCGTTGCGCGGCTGGCTTCTACCGCCGGGGCGCTCACGTCACACAGGGTTAAACGAACTTTAGGTGAATGGCTGGCAAGCACGGTTGCCAGCACGCCCGCGCCACAGCCTACGTCCAGCACTTTGCCTTTGGTGTGCGGCGTCAGGGTGGAGAGCAGCAGCTTGCTACCTGTATCCAGCGCGTCACGGCTAAACACGCCCGGCAGGGTTTTGATGGTCAGGCCGTCAAGCTGGTACTCGTCCCAGTAAGCCTGTGGATCAAACGTTGTCTGTTTTTCCAGACGTCCATGGTACAGGCCACAGCGGCGGGCGCTGTCGACTTTGTTCAGCGGGGCGTAAGCTTCCAGCATCTGTTCTGCACTGCGCACGCCGCTGCGGTTCTCGCCCACCACGAAAATATCGCAGCCGACCGGCAGCAGGGAGAGCAGGTTCATCAGCTGGAACTGGGCTTCCGGTTTGTTCTTCGGCCAGTAGTAGATCAGCGTATCGCAGTCGGCAATATCGCTCTGCTCTGCCACCAGGCTAAAGCGCGCGCGCTCGCCCATCTGGCGGCTCAGCACCTGCCAGTGATGGTAGTATTGGGTGTGGGCACGGCTTTCAGCACAGTCGAAACGCGCAGGCAGGTCATCCTGCATATCTCCGGCAAACAGAATACGGCTTTCTTCGAAATCATCACTGTGACGCAGCAAGACTTCACTTGCCGGGGTAAATGCAGACATGAATTGTTCCTCAATAAACTCAGGCGGGGATTATAGTAGGTAGATGGCGCACTTTCGACACATTTGCTATATTTGCGCGCCTGAGAGACAGGAGTTTTCCCTATGACATCCCGACGAGACTGGCAATTACAGCAGCTGGGCATTACCCAGTGGGCTTTGCGTCGCCCGACGGCGTTGCAGGGCGAAATCGCCATCTCCATCCCTGCGCACGTTCGCCTGGTGATGGTGGCGGAAGAACTGCCTGCCCTGAATGAACCCCTGATCGGTGATGTCCTTCGCAGTCTGAAGCTGACGGCCGACCAGGTTTTACAGCTGACGCCGGAACGGGTCGCTATGCTTCCTCCTGATAGCCGCTGTAACAGCTGGCGTATCGGAGAGACAAACGAGATCCCCCTCCAGGGGAGCCAGATCTGCACGCCAGCGCTGGACGAACTGAAAGCCAACCCAAAAGCGCGTAGCGCGCTCTGGCAACAAATCTGCGAATATGAACACGATTTCTTCCCTCACGACGCCTGACCTGGCCACAGCGTTTGCGATTGAAACACGCGCCCATGCGTTTCCGTGGAGCGAAAAGACCTTTGCCAGCAATCAGGGCGAACGGTATCTGAACTACCGCCTGGACGTTGACGGCACCATGGCCGCCTTCGCGATTACGCAGGTTGTTCTTGATGAAGCGACGCTGTTTAATATCGCGGTTGACCCCGCATTTCAGCGCCGTGGGCTGGGAAGAGAACTGCTTGAGCACCTCATCCGTGAGCTCGAAACCCGTGACGTTTTCACCCTGTGGCTGGAGGTGCGCGCGTCGAATGCCGCCGCCATCGCGCTCTATGAAAGCTTAGGCTTTAACGAGGCGACAATCCGCCGTAACTACTACCCCACCGCAGAGGGACGTGAAGACGCCATTATTATGGCTCTGCCGATTGGATAACGAAAATAAGGTTGTAACGATGAAATGGGACTGGATTTTCTTTGATGCCGACGAAACGCTGTTTACGTTTGACTCGTTCGGTGGTCTACAGCGGATGTTTCTCGATTACAGTGTGACCTTCACCGCTGAGGATTTTCAGGACTATCAGGCGGTAAACAAGCCGCTGTGGGTGGATTACCAGAACGGTGCCATCACCGCGTTACAACTTCAGCACCAGCGCTTTGACGTCTGGGCGGAACGCTTAAAAGTGAGTCCGGGGGCGCTGAACGAGGCCTTTCTGAACGCCATGGCCGATATCTGTGCGCCACTGCCAGGTGCGGTTTCTCTGCTGAATGCGTTGAAAGGTAGGGTAAAACTAGGGATCATCACCAACGGTTTTACCGCTCTGCAGCAGATCCGCCTTGAGCGCACCGGCCTGCGCGATCATTTTGACGCGCTGGTGATCTCGGAAGAGGTCGGCGTGCCGAAGCCGGATCCGCGTATTTTCGATTATGCGCTGGCGCTGGCCGGCAATCCTGACCGCGATCGCGTACTGATGGTGGGTGATACCGCAGAGTCAGATATTCTGGGTGGCATGAATTCCGGTCTGTCGACCGTCTGGCTCAATGCGCATGGCCGCGTAAAGCCTGAAGGCATCGAGCCGACCTGGACCGTGACGTCGTTGAACGAACTGGAGCAACTCCTGTGTAAACAATGATTGCCTGCCCCCCGTTGATGGGTAAAATAGCCGCAATTTTGTATTCCATGATGCGTGGCGTGCTGCCGCGCTTATAAAAGAAGATTTAATTATGACGTTGTCTCCTTATCTGCAAGAGGTGGCCAAGCGCCGCACTTTTGCCATTATCTCGCACCCGGATGCCGGTAAAACGACCATCACCGAGAAGGTGTTACTGTTCGGACAGGCGATCCAGACTGCGGGTACCGTTAAAGGCCGTGGCTCCAGCCAGCATGCAAAATCTGACTGGATGGAGATGGAAAAGCAGCGTGGTATTTCGATTACCACCTCCGTGATGCAGTTCCCGTATCACGACTGCCTGGTGAACCTGCTGGACACCCCGGGCCACGAAGACTTCTCCGAAGATACCTACCGTACCCTGACGGCGGTTGACTGCTGTCTGATGGTGATCGACGCCGCGAAAGGTGTAGAAGACCGTACCCGTAAGCTGATGGAAGTCACCCGTCTGCGCGATACGCCGATCCTCACCTTCATGAACAAACTCGACCGTGACATCCGCGATCCGATGGAAGTCATGGACGAAGTGGAAAGCGAGCTGAAGATCGCCTGTGCGCCAATCACCTGGCCAATTGGCTGCGGTAAGCTATTCAAAGGGGTTTATCACCTTTATAAAGACGAAACCTATCTGTATCAGACCGGTAAAGGCCACACCATTCAGGAAGTCCGCGTGGTGAAAGGTCTGGATAACCCTGAGCTGGACGTTGCAGTAGGGGAAGAGCTGGCCGCACAGCTGCGTGACGAGCTGGAACTGGTGAAAGGCGCATCCCACGAGTTTGACAAAGAGCTGTTCCTGGCGGGTGAAATTACGCCGGTCTTCTTCGGTACCGCGCTGGGCAACTTTGGCGTAGACCATATGCTCGATGGCCTGGTGGAATGGGCGCCGCGCCCGATGCCGCGTAAAACCGATACCCGTGAAGTGGAAGCGCAGGAAGAGAAATTCACCGGCTTCGTCTTTAAAATTCAGGCCAACATGGACCCGAAACACCGCGACCGCGTGGCCTTTATGCGCGTGGTGTCCGGTAAATATGAAAAGGGCATGAAGCTTCGCCAGGTGCGTATCGGTAAAGATGTGGTGATCTCCGACGCGCTGACCTTTATGGCGGGTGACCGTTCGCACGTTGAAGAGGCGTATCCGGGCGACATCATCGGTCTGCACAACCACGGTACGATTCAGATCGGCGATACTTTCACCCAGGGTGAAATGATGAAGTTCACCGGTATTCCGAACTTCGCGCCGGAACTGTTCCGTCGTATTCGTCTGCGCGATCCGCTGAAGCAGAAACAGCTGCTGAAAGGCCTGGTCCAGCTCTCTGAAGAGGGCGCGGTGCAGGTGTTCCGCCCAATCGCGAACAACGACCTGATCGTGGGGGCCGTTGGGGTGCTGCAGTTTGACGTGGTCGTCGCGCGTCTGAAGAGCGAATACAACGTGGAAGCGATTTATGAGTCTGTAAACGTCGCGACCGCGCGCTGGGTTGAGTGTTCTGACGTGAAGAAATTCGAAGAATTTAAGCGTAAGAACGAAATTCAGCTGGCGCTGGATGGCGGTGATAACCTCACTTATATTGCGCCAACCATGGTCAACCTCAACCTGACGCAGGAACGTTATCCAGACGTTCAGTTCCGCAAAACGCGCGAACACTAATCCCCTCTCAGAGCACGGCACTCGCCGTGCTCTTCTTTAATTCCTGTCTTATTAATCCCTTGCGGAATGTTCTTAATTCACTGCATTTTCGCGCTTTTTGCTCGTTTTTTACCCGAATCTGAAAGCGGCTCTGTGAGAGTGATCTATATTTAACTCAGTGTTTAGCACCGGGTGTGGATAAATTAACTGCTCAATGCATGACTTTAGGTTATCCATTTCGCCTGTGTGTTTATTCGCGATATATATAACTACTAAGGAAGTATGTAGCCCGAATAACGGGTCAACACAGGAATAGATCGATGAATATGACAAGACTGAAGATTTCGAAAACTCTGCTGGCTGTAACTCTGGGTAGCGTTCTGGTTAGCGGTTCCGCACTGGCGGAAAGCAGCACCATGGATAAAGCACAGTCCACGGCCGATAACGCAGGGCAAAAAATCGATAGCTCTATGAATAAAGTCGGCAACTTCATGGATGACAGCTCAATCACAGCAAAAGTGAAAGCCGCATTGGTGGATGATGAAGCCATCAAGAGCACCGATATTTCCGTTAAGACCGACAAGAAAGTCGTCACGCTGAGCGGCTTTGTTGAAAGCCAGGCTCAGGCCGAACAGGCGGTGAAAGTGGCGAAAGGCGTCGAAGGTGTTGCCTCCGTGAGCGATAAGCTGCACGTGCGTGACAGCAAAAACGCGTCGGTGAAAGGTTATGCCGGTGATGCCGCTACGACCAGTGAAATCAAAGCTAAACTTTTAGCAGATGACATCGTGCCATCCCGTAAGGTGAAAGTAGAAACCACCGATGGTGTGGTTCAGCTTTCCGGTACGGTAGATTCGCAGGCGCAAAGTGAACGTGCCGAGTCCATCGCGAAAGCGATTGATGGTGTGAAAAGCGTTAAAAACGATCTGAAAACGAAGTAAATCTGGACCATTCGCCCGTCTGGCTAACACCTGCGGGCGAAATAAGAACGACTCTGGAAAAACGCCGGTGAGTGACCTGAGCGCTCACGTTTAGCGGCCGACATTAACTATGGTAAAGGAGAAGCTTATGTTTCGTTGGGGCATTATATTTCTGGTTATCGCGTTAATTGCCGCCGCATTAGGCTTTGGTGGACTGGCAGGTACAGCGGCATGGGCAGCTAAAATTGTCTTCGTTGTGGGTATTATTCTGTTCCTGGTCAGCCTGTTTACGGGACGTCGACGTCCGTAGCAAACGCAATATTCCTTCAACAAAAAAAAGCCAGTCACTGCGACTGGCTTTTTCTTATTTGCGTTGCAGGTCGGGTGCGTTACTGTGGTGACAGAAAATAATCAAAACAGGAAAGCAGAGGTGGGGCAACGAATTCCCGTTACGCTCGGCAATATTGCGCCGCTGACGTTAAAACCGTTTCGCGCAGGTCAACTCGCGCTGGTCTGCGAAGGCGGTGGACAGCGCGGCATTTTCACCGCAGGCGTGCTGGATGAATTTATGCGTGCGCAGTTCAACCCGTTTGACCTGTACTTCGGCACGTCTGCCGGGGCGCAGAACCTCTCTGCCTACGTCTGTAACCAGCCCGGCTACGCGCGAAAGGTCATTATGCGCTACACCACGGCGAAAGAGTTTTTTAACCCGGTGCGCTTTGTGCGCGGCGGCAACCTGATCGATCTCGACTGGCTGCTGGAGTCGACCTCCAGCCAGATGCCGCTTGCCATGGACACCGCCGCCCGTTTGTTTGATAGCGGCAAAGAGTTCTGGATGTGCGCCAGCCGGGGTGATGATTATTCGCCGGGCTATTTTTCTCCTCAGAAGGAGAACTGGCTGGACATCATCCGCGCCTCCAGCGCGATCCCCGGCTTTTATCGTACCGGCGCTCTGCTGGACGGCATTAGCTATCTGGACGGGGGGATCAGTGACGCGGTACCGGTGCAGGAAGCCGCCCGGCGCGGGGCGAAAACCATTGTGGTGATCCGTACCGTACCGTCGCAAATGTATTACACCCCGCAGTGGTTTAAACGGATGGAGCGCTGGCTGGGCGACAGTAGCCTGCAGCCGCTGGTGAACATCGCAAAGCAGCATGAAACGACCTACGGCGCGATGCAGCGCTTCATTGAAAAACCGCCGGGTAAGCTGCGTATTTTTGAAATCTACCCACCTAAGCCGCTGCTGAGCATGGCGCTGGGCAGTCGCGTTCCTGCGTTGCGCATGGATTACAAAACGGGGCGGCTGTGCGGACGTTACTTCCTGGCGACGGTGGGAAAAATGCTGGCGGAGCAACCGCCGCTTCATCGGCATAAACGCATTATTATGCCGCCTGCGATTGTCGCCAACGACGCCCTGACGATGCCGCTAGTGGACATCCCGCAGGCGAATGACGCTTTATTAGATAATGAGGATCTGGCGTGACGCACCGCTTTATCGATACCCACTGCCACTTTGATTTCCCGCCGTTTACGGGGGATGAAGAGCAAAGCATTGCGAAAGCGGCTGAAGCAGGCGTTCAGGCCATCATTGTGCCGTCAGTTGAAGCGGCTTATTTTTCCCGCGTGCTGGCGCTTTCCAGGCGGCACTCCGCGCTCTATGCCGCGATCGGCCTGCATCCGATTGTAATTGAGCGGCATCTTGATGAGCATGTTGAGAAGCTCGATGAGGTACTGCAGACCGCAGGAGACAAACTTATCGCCATCGGTGAGATCGGCCTCGATCTTTACCGTGAGGATCCGCAGTTTGAGCGCCAGCAGACGATCCTTGACGCGCAGCTCAGGCTGGCGAAGCGTCACGATCTGCCAGTGATACTCCACTCAAGACGCACGCACGATAAGCTGGCTATGCACCTGAAGCGCATCGAACTGCCGCGTAAAGGCGTGGTGCACGGCTTCTCCGGCAGCCTGCAGCAGGCGCAGCGTTTTATTGAACTGGGCTATAAAATCGGCGTTGGTGGAACTATCACCTACCCGCGAGCCAGTAAAACCCGGGACGTAATGGCACAGCTACCGCTGTCGGCGCTGCTGCTGGAAACCGACGCGCCGGATATGCCGCTGAATGGTTTTCAGGGGCAGCCGAATCGCCCGGAGCAGGCGGCGCGCGTGTTTACCTCCCTGTGTGAACTGCGAAAAGAGCCTGAAGAGGTCATTGCCGATGCGCTGCTGGAGAATACCCGTTCGATATTTGGCATCACGCTATAGGTAAAGCCCCGGACGGATCACCGTTATCTTCTGTTTTTCCAGCGCCCGGGCCAGCGGTTCAACGTCCTCTGGCGTGGCGCTGCGCCATGATGCCGCCTCACCGTAAACGCCATGCGCATGAAACGCGTTGATGCGCACCGGCACATTTCCAAGCCCGCGGATAAACGTCGTCAGCGGTTTGAGGTGCTCCAGATAATCACACTGCTCCGGAATGACCAGCAAGCGGAGTTCCGTCAAACGGTGACGAGCTGCCAGCCAGCGGATGCTCTGCTTAATCTGCGGGTTTTCACGTCCGGTGAGGAAACGATGATGCTCGTTCCCCCATGCCTTCAGATCCAGCATCGCGCCATCCAGTACCGGCAGCAGCTTTTGCCAGCCGGTTTCGCTTAACAGACCATTGCTGTCGACCAGGCAGGTCAGATGACGCAGGGCGGGATCCGCTTTGATCGCCGCGAACAGGGCAATCAAAAACGGCAGTTGCGTTGTGGCTTCACCACCGCTTACGGTGATCCCTTCAATAAATGGCGCTGCTTTGCGGATCTGCGCAAGGATCTCTTCCACGCTGAAGCGGTGCGCCATAGGCGTTGCCTGCTGCTGGCACAGGTGCAGACAGGTATCGCACTGCTGACAATGACTTTCCTGCCACCAGACGCATCCGGCCTGAATGATCAGCGCGTCGTGCGGGCAGTGGATCACGCACTCCCCGCAGTCGTTGCAACGGCCGATCGTCCACGGGTTGTGGCAGGTTTTACAGCGCAGGTTGCAGCCCTGCAGGAACAGCGCCAGGCGGCTGCCCGGCCCGTCCACGCAGGAAAAAGGAATGACCTGACTAACTAAAGCGCATCTGCTGTTCATGGCTTATCACGCGCGGCTGACGTTCCAGAATACGGGTATTGCGTGCGGCCTCTTCACCCAGCCACGTGGTGTTAGTTCTCGAACCCGCTTCCCGGTATTTTTCCAGATCCGATAATCGCACCATATACCCGGTCACGCGGACCAGATCGTTACCTGCTACGTTGGCCGTAAATTCCCGCATACCCGCCCTGAAGGCGCCAAGGCAAAGCTGTACCACCGCCTGGGGATTGCGTTTTACCGTCTCATCAAGCGTCAATATGTCGCTTATGCCGGAAGTGTAGTGCTTATGGTGAGGGGCCACGGCCAGCAGGTGGCTTATCGGATCCGGCTCGTCGCCGTAGGGCAGACGCGCGCCCGGCGTGGTACCCGAATCAGAGCTGATCCCCGACTGCGCGTGGAGCATCGCGCGATGCTTCCAGCCGTGCTTCACTGGCGTGTTTTCGACAAACGCCGCAAGCTCTTCGCTGATGCGATAGCCCAGCGCGTTGGCCTGCTCATCTTTACCGTAGCGTCCCGCTATTCCTGCTTTCGCACAGAGCGCGTTTACCGCTTCCGCCAGGCCGTACAGGCCAAACATCGGCACAAACCGATCGGCATCAATCAGCCCCTCTTTTACCAGGAAGCTATTCTCAAAGAAGCAGGATTGTTGATACAGAAAATCACAGCGGGCATCGATGATGGCAATTTGCTGTTGGCAGTAGTACGGAAGCGTGCGGGTGAAGAAGTCGTCGATGGAAGTGCTGTGTTCGGCAATGGCTTTAAGGTTAAGGCGCACCAGGGTGCTGCCACCGCCTGCCAGCGGCAGGGAGTTGTAACAACTCACCACGCCATAACGCCCTTTTGTGAAAATTTTATCATTCATCGGGCCATTAGAAATATGCGGTTTGCTGCATTCGCATATGTTTTTGGCCACCTCAAGCAGCAAATCTTCCGGTGTGATTTCGGGATCGTAAATAAAAGTTAGATTCGGTGCGACCTGCTTCAGCTCTGCATCTGCGCGCAATATTGCGCGCGTGATGGGGGTATCTTCCGGCCCAATATTGGCATGCATAAAAGCATCCGGCAGCGTACGGTCGAGATAGCGCCAGAAACGTTTTACTCGGCTATCGATCTCTTCTTGTGTTAGAATTCTAACATACGGTTGCAGTAGAGAATCAAGATGACCGAGATAGACCGGCATCGATGTGACGGACGGAACATGATGGTACAGAATGGTTAACAGCGAGAGGGCATCATCCAGATCTTTAGCGCCTTCCAGCTCCAGCCATTCTGAACCGTTAGCCAGAAATTTTGCGTAATCCGGCAGAACGTAACGAGGTTTGTAGGGCGCGTGGCCTTCGAACATGTCGCAGATAAATCCCTCGTCCAGCGCGGCACGTGCAGCCTCAGGAAGGGCCGGATAAGGCAGATTGTTTTCCGCTTCCAGCGCCAGAAAATGACGTTTTTGTTCCGGGGTTAACACCGGGCTTGTCACAATGTGCTGGCAACGTTGTTGCAGGGCTTCGGGGCTGGAGTGGGGCATGTTCGCTTCCTTGATTGTTCTGCGGATGATGAACGGATTGTAGGAAGGCAGCCTGTCGGGGCTTTTGATCCGACAGGGGTAATCGCTGCTTTAGTCGGCGATTTGCGCTCTAAAGTTTGAAGAAGATCGCATTACAGTAATGCAAATTTGTATGCAGTTTTCATTAACTGTGATGAATGTCGAAGTGTGTATGCGGGTGGATGTTAGAATACTCACAGACCCGCAAGGTAAAATTGATACGGCACTGCCGTTGGAGAATGTTATGACCGATTTAACTGCAAGCAGCCTGCGCGCGTTGAAACTGATGGACCTGACTACCCTGAACGATGACGACACCAATGAAAAAGTCATCGCCCTGTGCCATCAGGCGAAAACGCCCGTCGGTAACACCGCCGCCATCTGTATCTACCCGCGTTTTATCCCGATTGCCCGTAAAACTCTGAAAGAGCAGGGCACCCCGGAGGTACGCATTGCAACCGTGACTAACTTCCCGCACGGCAACGACGATATCGAGATTGCGCTGGCGGAAACCCGCGCGGCGATTGCTTACGGTGCAGACGAAGTGGACGTGGTATTCCCGTACCGCGCGCTGATCGCTGGCAACGAGCAGGTTGGTTTTGACCTGGTGAAAGCCTGTAAAGACGCCTGCGCGGCGGCAAACGTGCTGCTGAAAGTGATCATCGAAACCGGCGAGCTGAAAGAAGAGGCGCTGATTCGTAAGGCGTCTGAAATCTCCATCAAAGCCGGTGCGGATTTCATTAAAACCTCTACCGGTAAAGTGCCGGTGAATGCGACCCCGGAAAGCGCGCGCATCATGATGGAAGTCATTCGTGATATGGGCGTGTCCAAAACGGTTGGTTTCAAACCTGCGGGTGGCGTGCGTACCGCTGAAGACGCGCAGCAGTTCCTGGCTATTGCCGACGAACTGTTTGGTGCCGACTGGGCGGATTCCCGTCACTACCGCTTTGGCGCATCCAGCCTGCTGGCCAGCCTGCTGAAAGCGCTGGGTCACGGCGACGGTAAGAGCGCAAGCAGCTACTAAGTTTGAATTGCCGGGTGGCGCTACGCTTACCCGGCCTACCGGATCGTAGGGCGGGTAAGCGTAGTGCCACCCGCCACAACTCCCCCGATTCCGCATGGAGGTTACCGTGTTTCTCGCACAAGAAATTATTCGTAAAAAACGTGATGGTCATGCATTAAGCGACGAAGAGATCCGCTTCTTCATCAACGGCATTCGTGATAACACCGTCTCAGAAGGGCAAATTGCGGCTCTGGCGATGACCATTTTCTTCCACGATATGTCGATGCCTGAGCGCGTGTCGCTGACCATGGCGATGCGAGATTCAGGAACCGTTCTGGACTGGAAGAGCCTCAACCTTAACGGCCCGATTGTGGATAAACACTCCACCGGCGGCGTGGGCGACGTGACGTCTCTGATGCTTGGCCCAATGGTGGCAGCCTGTGGCGGTTACATCCCGATGATCTCCGGGCGCGGCCTGGGCCACACCGGCGGTACGCTCGACAAACTGGAAGCCATTCCGGGCTTCGATATCTTCCCGGATGACAACCGCTTCCGCGACATTATTAAAGATGTTGGTGTGGCGATTATCGGCCAGACCAGCTCTCTTGCTCCGGCAGACAAGCGTTTCTACGCGACCCGCGATATCACCGCAACCGTTGACTCCATCCCGCTGATCACTGCCTCTATCCTGGCGAAGAAACTGGCAGAAGGGCTGGACGCGCTGGTGATGGACGTGAAGGTGGGCAGCGGCGCGTTTATGCCGACCTATGAACTTTCTGCTGCGCTTGCCGAAGCGATCGTTGGCGTCTCCAACGGCGCGGGCGTGCGCACCACCGCATTGCTCACCGACATGAACCAGGTGCTGGCCTCCAGCGCCGGTAACGCGGTTGAAGTGCGTGAGGCGGTACAGTTCCTCACAGGTGAATACCGTAACCCGCGTCTGTTCGACGTTACCATGGCGCTGTGCGTTGAGATGTTAATCTCCGGCAAGCTTGCCAAAGACGACGCTGACGCCCGTGCGAAACTGCAGGCCGTGCTGGACAACGGCAAAGCGGCGGAAATCTTTGGCCGTATGGTTGCGGCGCAGAAAGGCCCGACCGATTTCGTCGAAAATTATGCGAAATATCTGCCGACCGCGACGCTCAGCAAAGCGGTGTATGCCGATAGCGAAGGTTTTGTCTCCGCGATGGACACCCGTGCCCTCGGCATGGCGGTGGTCTCGATGGGCGGCGGCCGTCGTCAGGCGTCAGACACCATTGATTACAGCGTCGGCTTTACCGATATGGCCCGTCTGGGCGACAGCGTTGACGGTCAGCGTCCGCTGGCGGTGATCCACGCTAAAGACGAAGCCAGCTGGCAGGAAGCGGCGAAAGCGGTGAAAGCGGCCATTGCGCTTGATGATAAAGCGCCGGAAACCACACCGACTGTCTATCGCCGTATCACCGAATAGCGGTATACTGATCTGATCGATAATTTTTGAAGCACTACGTACGGAGAACAATTATGAAACGTGCATTTATTATGGTGCTGGACTCATTCGGCATCGGCGCAACCGAAGATGCAGAACGTTTTGGTGACGTGGGTTCCGATACCATGGGTCACATCGCAGAAGCCTGTGCGAAAGGCGAAGCGGACAACGGTCGTAAAGGCCCTCTGACTCTACCCAACCTGACCCGCCTCGGTCTGGTGAAAGCGCATGAAGGTTCTACCGGTAAAATTGCAGCCGGTATGGACGGCAACGCGGAAGTGGTGGGTGCCTACGGCTGGGCTCACGAGCTCTCATCCGGTAAAGACACTCCGTCAGGCCACTGGGAAATCGCTGGTGTGCCGGTACTGTTCGACTGGGGCTACTTCTCCGATCACCAGAACAGCTTCCCGCAGGAGCTGCTGGATAAGCTGGTTAAGCGTGCCAACCTGCCGGGTTACCTCGGTAACTGCCACTCTTCCGGTACCGTGATTCTGGATGAGCTCGGCGAAGAGCACATGAAAACCGGCAAGCCGATTTTCTACACCTCTGCTGACTCCGTGTTCCAGATTGCCTGCCACGAAGAGACTTACGGCCTGGATAAACTCTACGAACTGTGCGAAATCGCCCGTGAAGAGCTGACCGAAGGCGGCTACAACATTGGCCGCGTTATCGCGCGTCCATTTATCGGCGACAAAGCGGGTAACTTCCAGCGTACCGGTAACCGTCACGACCTGGCCGTTGAGCCGCCGGCACCTACCGTGCTGCAGAAGCTGGTTGAAGAGAAAGACGGTCACGTGGTTTCCGTGGGCAAAATCGCGGATATCTACGCTAACTGCGGCATCACCAAAAAAGTGAAAGCCACCGGTCTGGATGCGCTGTTCGATGCCACCATCAAAGAGATGAAAGAAGCGGGCGACAAGACCATTGTCTTCACCAACTTCGTGGACTTCGACTCCTCCTGGGGCCACCGTCGCGACGTCGCGGGCTATGCGGCCGGTCTGGAACTGTTTGACCGCCGTCTGCCAGAGCTGATGGAGCTGGTGGGTGAAGATGACATTCTGATCCTGACCGCGGACCACGGCTGTGACCCAACCTGGACCGGTACCGACCACACCCGTGAGCACATTCCGGTGCTGGTGTACGGCCCGAAAGTGAAACCGGGCTCGCTGGGTCACCGTGAAACCTTCGCGGACATCGGCCAGACTATCGCGAAATACTTTGGTACGTCTGACATGGAATATGGCAAGGCCATGTTCTGAGGTCATTGCCCGGTGGCGCTTCGCTTACCGGGCCTACGGTTTTGTAGGCCGGGTCAGGCGTAGCCGCCACCCGGCAAAAACAACAATGTAAAAGGAACTGAAGATGGCAACTCCTCACATTAATGCAGAAATGGGTGATTTCGCTGACGTCGTATTGATGCCGGGCGACCCGCTGCGCGCGAAGCACATTGCAGAAACCTTCCTCGAAGACGTGCGTGAAGTGAACAACGTTCGCGGCATGCTGGGCTTCACCGGTACCTACAAGGGCCGCAAAATCTCCGTGATGGGCCACGGTATGGGTATCCCATCCTGCTCTATCTACACCAAAGAGCTGATCACCGACTTCGGCGTGAAGAAAATCATCCGCGTTGGCTCCTGTGGTGCCGTACGCATGGATGTTAAGCTGCGCGACATCGTTATCGGTATGGGTGCCTGCACCGATTCCAAAGTTAACCGTATGCGTTTCAAAGATCATGACTTCGCTGCCATTGCAGACTTCGGCATGGTGCGTGACGCGGTTGACGCAGCAAAAGCGCTGGGCGTTGAGGCTCGCGTGGGTAACATCTTCTCTGCTGACCTGTTCTATGCACCGGACGGCGGCGAGATGTTCGACGTGATGGAGAAATACGGCATTCTGGGCGTGGAAATGGAAGCGGCGGGTATCTACGGCGTAGCGGCTGAGTTTGGTGCGAAAGCGCTGACCATCTGCACCGTGTCTGACCACATCCGTACCCACGAGCAGACCACCGCTGCCGAGCGTCAGACCACCTTCAACGACATGATCAAAATCGCGCTGGAATCCGTTCTGCTGGGCGATAAAGAGTAAGCGCTGTTGTGCCGGGTGGCGGCTACGCCTGACCCGGCCTACGGTTTTGTAGGCCCGCTAAGCGCATCGCCAGCGGGCTTTTTTACTAGCGCACGGCCTGTGCAATCCATGCTGACAAATCCCTTAACTCTTTTTCCTGCTCCGGGAAATCCCCAATCAACGCGTCGCATTCCTGCTGCAGCATATCCGCCCGGTACAAACAGCCCTGTAAGCGTGCCGCGAGTGCTTCCAGCGGTGCCGGATTAAGACTGTCCGTAAACACCTGCGTGCGGGTGATATGACCTTTCTCCACGTCGAAGTGCAGCTCCACGCCGCCCCAGGTAAAACGCTCATCCAGCAGATGGGAAAATGCAGGAGCCTGACCGAAGTTCCACTCCCAACTGCTCTGGCGGGCAAAGGTTTCGGCGAAGTTTGGCAGGTCCGGGGTCTTATCCGGTGAGATCGCTTCTGCTTCCACGCGCTCGCCGTAATGCGCAAAGAACGCCTCGCGCACGGCCTCACAGATTTGCTCATGGGTAATTCCAGGCAGCAGTTCGACCAGATTTGCCACGCGACCGCGCACGGAGGTAATCCCTTTGGCCTGCAGTTTTTTCTTGTCGGGATTCAGGTAGTTAGCCAGGCGGCTGAGATCCGCGTTAAGCAGAAGGGTACCGTGGTGGAACCCGCGATCCATTGTTTCGCGGTAGGCTGAGCCGGACACTTTACGATCCCCGTCCGGCGTTTTGACCACCAGATCGTTACGCCCGGAGGCTTCTGCCGTCACGCCGAGTGAATTGAGCGCGTTGAGAACGATGGACGTTGAGATAGTTTTGTCGTATTCCGGTTTACCCGCCATAAAGGTAAAGCAGGTATTGCCCAGATCGTGAAACACCGCGCCGCCGCCGCTGCTGCGACGCGCGAGGCGCACGTTGTCCTCTTCCATACGCCGCGTATTGCACTCTTTCCACGGGTTTTGTGCGCGACCGATGACCACCGTATCGGCGTTACGCCAGAGAAACAGGACGCGCTGGGTGGCGGGCATCTGGCGGAAAATGCACTCTTCAACCGCGAGATTAAACCAGGGATCGTAAGAGTCAGAGATAAGCAGGCGTAACGTCGTCATGGCAGAGTTCCTTTTCCGAATCATTTGCCTACTTTATCACTAATCTTTCTTCTCGCTCTCTTCGTCTTCGGGGACGGATCTGCTGGCGGTCAGCAGGAACGGTGACTGCTGCCAGCGCGAGCGTTTGCCCCGAAGCAGGGTACGCGCCAGAACAACGCCGATGGCGAGTGAAAGTAGCAGCATCAGGCGCAGAATGTTGGTGGTATTATCGACCTGTTTGGCTTCGGTTGGCAGGGTGTGAGTATCAAGGGTCAGGCGCAGATAGCCCAGCGGACCATTCTTCCCCTGAATAGGTTCGACGATCTGCTGGTTGAAATAGCCTCCGGCTTTTTTACCGTCCAGCGCCAGCCTGTCGCGCACGTCGACGTGCTCGCCCGCGCGGGCAATCAGGTTGCCTTGCTCATCATAGACACCGGCATCAAGAATGCGGCTGTTCTCCGTGAGCAGGCGTAAAACCTGGCCTATCCGCTTATCGTCCGGCGTTTCTGTACGCATGGACGGCGCGACGTTGAGCGTCACCTGGCGTGCCAGCGTGCGGGCCAGTTCTTCAAACTGCGGGTTGCGTTGCCGTTGATGATTCTGGCTAAACCACGATGCCCCTTGCATCAGCACCACCAAGAGTGCGAGACAGGAGAGGACAATCACGGCGCGATGGAGCCGGAATTTCAGTTTTGCGCGAGCCATATTCCACCTGCTGAAAATTTACGGCTTAATGTTGCCAGAAGTGATGGTTACAGGGTAGCCTCATGCGTTATTTTCCCTCTGCAACCTTCCGGCGCGAACGAAATTACAGGAGCTTTAATGCCGAACATTACCTGGTGTGACCTGCCAACGGATGTCTCTTTATGGCCAGGATTGCCGCTCTCTTTAAGTGGCGATGAGGTGATGCCTCTGGATTACCACGCCGGTCGTAGCGGCTGGCTCCTCTACGGACGCGGTCTGGATAAGCAACGCCTGACCCAGTATCAAAGCAAGCTAGGCGCCGCGATGGTTATCGTTGCCGCCTGGTGCGTGGAAGACTACCAGGTCATTCGCCTGGCCGGTTCCCTGACGCAGCGCGCAACGCGTCTGGCGCATGACGCCGGGCTGGACGTCGCGCCGCTGGGTAAAATTCCGCACCTGAAAACGCCGGGTCTGCTGGTCATGGACATGGACTCTACGGCGATCCAGATCGAATGTATCGACGAGATTGCGAAACTGGCGGGCAGCGGCGAGCTGGTGGCGGAAGTCACCGAGCGTGCGATGCGCGGCGAGCTGGACTTCACCGCCAGCCTGCGACAGCGCGTGGCGACTCTGAAAGGGGCCGATGCCAACATACTGCGTCAGGTGCGCGATGTGCTGCCGCTGATGCCAGGGCTGACGCAGCTGGTGCTGAAGCTGCAGTCGCTGGGCTGGAAAGTGGCGATTGCCTCCGGTGGCTTTACCTTCTTCGCGGATTATCTGCGGGAAAAACTGCATCTGACCACCGTGGTGGCCAACGAGCTCGAAATCATGGACGGCAAGCTGACCGGCCAGGTGATTGGCGATATTGTGGATGCCCAGTACAAAGCCAACACCCTGACCCGTCTGGCGGAAAAATATGAAATTCCGGTTGTTCAGACCGTCGCCATCGGGGACGGCGCGAACGACCTGCCGATGATCAAAGTAGCCGGTCTTGGCATTGCCTACCATGCCAAGCCAAAAGTGAATGAAAAGACGGAAGTCACTATCCGTCATGCTGACCTTATGGGGGTGTTCTGCATTCTCTCCGGCAGCCTTAATCAGAAATAACGGTCTGCTTTGTAGGCCGGGTAAGCGTAAGCGCCACCCGGCACGCAGGCCGCACAGAAACAACGAGGTAAACCGTGGCGAAAGCTCCAAAACGCGCATTTGTCTGTAATGAATGTGGTGCGGATTATCCGCGCTGGCAGGGGCAATGCAGCGCCTGTCATGCCTGGAACACCATCACCGAAGTGCGTGGTGTGGCGGCTTCGCCGAGCGTAGCCCGCAACGAACGCCTGAGCGGCTATGCCGGTAATGCGGGCGTGGCAAAAGTGCAAAAACTCTCGGACATCAGCCTGGAGGAACTGCCGCGCTTTTCCACCGGATTCAAAGAGTTTGACCGCGTGCTCGGCGGCGGCGTGGTGCCGGGCAGCGCGATTCTTATCGGCGGTAACCCCGGCGCGGGTAAGTCGACCCTGCTGCTGCAAACGCTCTGCAAGCTCGCTGAACAGATGAAAACCCTGTACGTCACGGGCGAAGAGTCGCTGCAGCAGGTGGCGATGCGCGCGCACCGTCTGGGCCTGCCTACCGGCAACCTGAACATGCTGTCGGAAACCAGCATCGAGCAGATCTGCATGATCGCCGAAGAAGAGCAGCCGAAGCTGATGGTGATCGACTCCATCCAGGTGATGCATATGGCGGACATTCAGTCCTCGCCGGGCAGCGTGGCGCAGGTGCGTGAAACGGCGGCCTACCTGACGCGCTTTGCCAAAACGCGCGGCGTGGCGATCGTGATGGTCGGCCACGTCACCAAAGACGGCTCGCTGGCGGGGCCGAAAGTGCTCGAACACTGTATCGACTGCTCCGTAATGCTCGACGGCGACGCGGATTCCCGTTTCCGCACCCTGCGCAGCCATAAAAACCGCTTTGGGGCGGTGAACGAACTGGGCGTGTTTGCCATGACCGAGCAGGGGCTGCGTGAAGTCAGCAACCCGTCGGCCATCTTCCTGAGTCGGGGAGATGAAATCACCTCCGGCAGTTCGGTAATGGTGCTGTGGGAAGGGACGCGCCCGCTGCTTGTCGAAATTCAGGCGCTGGTGGACGTGTCGATGATGGGCAACCCGCGGCGCGTGGCGGTCGGTCTGGAACAGAACCGTCTGGCAATTCTGCTGGCGGTGCTGCACCGTCACGGCGGGCTGCAGATGGCGGATCAGGACGTTTTCGTTAACGTAGTGGGCGGCGTCAAAGTCACGGAGACCAGCGCTGACCTGGCGCTGCTGCTGGCTATGGTCTCCAGCCTGCGTGACAGACCGCTGCCGCAGGATCTGGTGGTGTTTGGTGAAGTCGGCCTCGCCGGGGAGATCCGTCCGGTGCCAAGCGGGCAGGAGCGTATCTCCGAGGCGGCAAAACATGGTTTCCGTCGGGCTATCGTTCCGGCCGCTAACGTGCCGAAAAAAATCCCGGAAGGGATGCAGGTATTTGGCGTGAAAAAACTCGCAGATGCGTTAAATGTCTTTGACGACTTATAATTACGTATTCGATTTTGCAGGAGGCACCGTAATTTATGTCATCATTTGACTACATCAAAACCGCAATCCGTCAGAAAGGCTGTACGCTACAGCAGGTGGCGGACGCCAGCGGTATGACCAAAGGCTACCTTAGCCAACTGCTGAACGCCAAAATCAAAAGCCCCAGCGCGCAAAAGCTGGAAGCGCTGCACCGCTTTCTGGGGCTTGAATTCCCGCGTATGCAAAAGAATATCGGCGTGGTGTTTGGCAAGTTTTACCCACTGCATACCGGGCATATCTATCTGATCCAGCGCGCCTGTAGCCAGGTGGATGAACTGCACATCATCATGGGGTACGACGAAACGCGCGATCGCCAGCTGTTTGAAGACAGCGCCATGTCGCAGCAGCCGACCGTGCCTGACCGCCTGCGCTGGCTGCTCCAGACCTTTAAGTACCAAAAAAATATTCGCATTCATGCCTTCAATGAAGAGGGTATGGAGCCCTACCCGCACGGCTGGGACGTGTGGAGCAATGGCATCAAAGCGTTTATGGAAGAGAAGGGTATTGCGCCTAACTGGATCTATACCTCTGAAGAGTCCGATGCGCCGCAGTTCCGCGAGCATCTGGGCATCGAAACCGTGCTTATCGATCCGAAGCGCACCTTCATGAACATCAGCGGGGCGCAGATCCGCGAAAATCCGTTCCGCTACTGGGATTATATCCCGACCGAAGTGAAGCCATTCTTTGTGCGCACCGTTGCGATCCTGGGCGGCGAGTCGAGCGGGAAATCAACGCTGGTCAATAAGCTGGCGAATATCTTCAACACCACCAGCGCATGGGAGTACGGGCGCGATTATGTCTTCTCCCATCTGGGCGGTGATGAGATGGCGCTGCAGTATTCCGACTACGACAAAATTGCGCTCGGGCACGCTCAGTACATTGATTTCGCGGTGAAATACGCCAACAAAGTGGCGTTTATCGATACCGATTTCGTCACCACGCAGGCGTTCTGTAAAAAATACGAGGGGCGTGAGCACCCGTTCGTGCAGGCGCTGATTGACGAATATCGCTTTGACCTGGTGATCCTGCTGGAAAACAATACTCCGTGGGTCGCTGATGGCATGCGCAGCCTCGGCAGCTCCGTGGACAGACGTGAGTTCCAGACCATGCTGGTGGATATGCTCAATGAGAACAACGTTGAGTTTGTGCATGTGGAAGAGTCGGACTACGACTCCCGTTTCCTGCGCTGCGTCGAGCTGGTGAAGGAGATGATGGGGGAGCAGGGGTAAGCTTTAACCTCCCTCTCCCGGTGGGAGAGGGTTAGGGTGAGGGAATCACCACTCAATACTCAACCACTACTTTCCCGCGCATATGCCCGTCCAGCACTTTACGGTGCGCCTCGGTAATGCTTTCCACGCTCAGCCCGTGCTGTGTTTCACTTAGCGAACTTTCCACCACGCCAGTATCCACCAGCTTCGCCACCTCATTGAGGATCTCGCCCTGACGCGCCATATCAGCGGTCTGGTACATGCTGCGGGTGTACATAAACTCCCAGTGCAGGGCGGCGGATTTGGATTTCAGCTTGTCCTGGTTCAGCGGATGCGCGTTCTCAACGATGGAACAGATATGCCCCTGAGGAGCAATCAGTTCGCTGACCGCATCCCAGTGCCCGTCGGTGTCATTGAGGATGAAAATGTAATCCACAAAGGTGAGCCCCTCTTTCGCCAGCTCGCCTTTCAGGTCGCGGTAGTTCACCACCACGTCTGCACCGCGGTCGCGGCACCACCGGGCAGAATCTTCCCGGGAAGCCGTCGCGACGATCTTCACCTTGCTGTTGTGCTTCGCAAACGGGATCGCCAGCGAGCCAACCCCACCCGCACCGCCGATGATCAGCAGCGTTTTTTCCGCGCCGGCATCCTGAATGTTAAGCCGTTCAAACAGGCCTTCCCATGCGGTGAGTGCAGTCAAGGGCAGTGCAGCGGCAGCCGCCCAGCCGAGGCTGGCAGGCTTGCGCCCGACAATACGCGCATCAATCAGCTGATGCGTGGTGTTACTGCCCGGGCGGGTGATATCGCCCGCGTACCACACTTCATCTCCCGGCTTGAATCCGGTGACGCCCGTTCCAACGGCTTTGACGATCCCGCTGGCATCCCACCCCAGCACGCGCGGCGCTTTCAGTCCGTTTTTGGCAATGTTCGCATGCACCTTGGTGTCTACCGGGTTTACGGAGACGGCTTTCACCTCCACCAACAGATCGTGCTCACCAGGCTGTGGCATCGGCAGGGTGATTTCAATAAACGTGGAGGGATTTTCTGGGTTAACGGCGATGGCTTTAACTGACATGGTGTGCTCCTCAATGGAATGCGTTTTGTTGAGGCTAGTCTATTTACTGGTCAGCTGCATGATAAGATGGACAATCAAGAACTCAGCGTTCGTACAGGATGAACAATCATGTTTAAACAGCTGCAGGACATGGCGCTGTTTGCGCTGGTTGCAGAGATGGGCAGCTTTACCGCTGCGGCACACAAAGCGGAACTGCCGAAATCCAGCGTGAGCCAGCGGATTAGCCAGCTGGAGCAGCAGGTGGGTATTCGCCTGCTTAACCGCACCACGCGCAGGTTGAACCTGACGTTTGCGGGCGAGCACTATCTGGTGCACTGTCGTGAAATGCTGGCGGCCAGCGAGCGGGCGGAGTACGCGATTCAGCGCCTGCGCGAAAATCCCAGCGGACGGCTTCGTATCACCTGCCCGGCAGGGATTGGGGCCACGCTGCTGGCGCATATGAATGCCGAGTTCCAGCTTCGCTATCCCGACGTTTCGCTCGACGTTTCCATTTCTGACGACGTGCTCGATCTGGTCGAGTCTGGCTTTGACGTGGCGCTGCGTACCGGTAAGCCGCAGGACTCCTCTCTGATTGGCCGTATGATTGGCCACTGCCCGCGCTATATGATGGCCTCGCCGGCGTACCTGGCCCGTCGGGAACCGCTAACGCATCCCCGTCAGCTGGTGGAGCACCGCTGCATTACCCACAAAGCCTGGTCTGAGTGGCTTCTGCGAAGCGAGAGCGAGGATTACCGCTACCTGCCGGATAACGCCCATCTGACGGATAACCTGGTCTACGCCCGTGAGTGCGCGATGGCCGGCGCGGGGATCACGCTGCTTCCGGCTTTTTTGCTGGAAGATAAGATCGAGAAAGGGGCGCTGGTGCAGGTGCTGCCGGAGTGGAACGTCGAAGGAAACGATCTGTGGCTAGCCTATCCGAGCCGTAAGCTCAACTCGCCCGCACTGATGAGTTATATCGACTTTGCAATGCAGTTTGATGAGGTGAAGCGGTATTACGTGGGGAGGTGAAATTGCCGGGTGGCGGCTTCACCTTACCCGGCCTACAAACTGCACAGAATCGTAGGCCGGGTAAGCGCTAGCGCCACCCGGCTTGTTGGCACTTACTTAGCAATACGCTTGTACTTAATACGCTTCGGCTCCAGAGCGTCTGCGCCCAGCGTGCGTTTCTTGTACTCTTCGTATTCGGTGAAGTTACCTTCGAAGAACTCCACTTTACCTTCGTCCTGGTAGTCCAGAATGTGGGTCGCGATACGGTCGAGGAACCAGCGGTCGTGCGAGATAACCATCGCACAGCCCGGGAACTCCAGCAGGGCGTTTTCCAGCGCGCGCAGGGTTTCGATATCCAGGTCGTTGGTTGGTTCATCGAGCAGCAGTACGTTACCGCCCACCTGCAGCAGCTTCGCCAGGTGCAGACGACCACGCTCACCGCCGGACAGCTCGCCCACGCGTTTGCCCTGGTCGGTGCCTTTGAAGTTAAAGCGGCCAACATAGGCGCGGCTTGGCATCTCGGTGTTGCCGATACGCATGATATCCAGACCGCCGGAAACTTCTTCCCACACGGTTTTGCTGTTATCCATCGCGTCACGGAACTGGTCAACGGACGCCAGCTTCACGGTTTCACCCAGGGTGATAGAACCGCTGTCTGGCTGCTCCTGACCGGACATCATGCGGAACAGGGTCGATTTACCCGCGCCGTTCGGACCGATGATGCCAACGATAGCGCCTTTCGGTACGGAGAAGGTCAGGTCGTCGATCAGCAGACGGTCGCCGTAGGACTTACGCAGGTTGGTCACTTCAACCACTTTATCCCCCAGACGTGCTCCAGGTGGAATAAACAGTTCGTTGGTTTCGTTACGTTTCTGGTATTCGGTGTTGTTAAGCTCTTCAAAGCGTGCCAGACGGGCTTTGCCCTTAGACTGACGGCCTTTCGCGCCCTGACGAACCCACTCCAGCTCTTTCTCGATAGACTTACGACGCGCCGCTTCCTGAGACGCTTCCTGCGCCAGACGCTGATCTTTCTGCTCCAGCCAGGAGGAGTAGTTGCCTTCCCATGGAATGCCTTCGCCACGGTCCAGCTCCAGGATCCAGCCTGCGACGTTGTCGAGGAAGTAACGGTCGTGGGTAATCGCCACCACGGTGCCTTCGAAGTCGTGCAGGAAGCGTTCCAGCCACGCCACGGATTCTGCATCCAGGTGGTTGGTTGGTTCGTCAAGCAGCAGCATGTCTGGTTTTTCCAGCAGCAGGCGGCACAGTGCCACGCGGCGGCGTTCACCCCCGGAGAGCTTCTCAACTTTTGCATCCCAGTCCGGCAGACGCAGGGCATCCGCCGCGCGCTCCAGCTGCACGTTCAGGTTGTGACCATCATGCGCCTGGATAATCTCTTCATACTTGCCCTGTTGCGCGGCAAGCTTGTCGAAATCCGCATCCGGCTCGGCGTATTTGGCATACACTTCATCCAGACCTTTCAGCGCGTTAACCACTTCGGATACCGCTTCTTCGACGGACTCACGCACGGTGTGTTCCGGGTTCAGCTGAGGTTCCTGCGGCAGGTAGCCAATCTTGATACCTGGTTGCGGACGGGCTTCACCTTCGATGTCTGTATCAATGCCGGCCATGATGCGCAGCAGGGTGGACTTACCGGCACCGTTGAGACCCAGAACACCGATTTTTGCGCCCGGGAAGAAGCTCAGCGAGATATTTTTAAGAATATGACGTTTCGGCGGGACCACTTTGCCGACACGATGCATGGTATAAACGAATTGAGCCACGTTGGACTTCGCCTCTTTTATCGTGATGAGTATGGAATTTCAGCCTCGAAGTGTAGCCTTTTTCACGGCCTAATCCCAGCCAGGAACGTCGGGAGTGTTAAAACGCGCAAGAAAGGTAAAAAAGTGTCCACGACGTGGCGCGTTGCGGGATGCCTGGTTAGCATAAGTTAATTAAGCTTTGATGTGGCAAGACGCTGCAATTGATGAAAAAACAATGAGGAAGAGCTTGTGGAAAAAGCCAAACGGGTGGTCTGGCGTCTGCTGGCTGCCAGCATATGCGTAATGGCGGTAAGCCAGGCGGTGCATGCCGATTCACTGGATGAACAACGTAACCGCTACGCCCAAATTAAACAGGCGTGGGACAACAAGCAGATGGATACCGTACAGGCGCTGATGCCGACGCTAAAGGATTATCCGCTGTATCCGTATCTGGAGTATCGCCAGATCACGGACGATCTCATGAACCAACCCACCGTCACCGTGAATAATTTCATTCAGGCGAACCCAACTCTGCCGCCGGCACGGAATCTGCAGTCTCGTTTCGTTAACGAACTGGCGCGTCGTGAAGACTGGCGCGGACTGCTGGCGTTTAGCCCTGAAAAGCCAAACGCCACCGAAGCCCAGTGTAACTATTACTATGCGAAATGGGCCACCGGTCAGCAGGAAGAGGCCTGGGCCGGGGCGAAAGAGCTCTGGCTCACCGGGAAAAGCCAGCCAAACGCCTGTGATTCCCTGTTTGGCGCATGGCGTGCTTCCGGCAAGCAAGACCCGCTGGCCTACCTTGAGCGCATCCGTCTGGCGATGAAAGCCGGCAACACGCGGCTGGTAACCACGCTGGCGGGGCAAATGCCGTCCGATTACCAGACGATCTCCACCGCGGTTATCTCGCTGGCTAACGATCCGAACAGCGTGCTGACCTTTGCCCGCAGTACGGGGGCGACCGATTTTACCCGCCAGATGGCGGCGGTGGCCTTTGCCAGCGTGGCGCGCGACGATGTGGAAAACGCGCGGCTGATGATCCCGCAGCTGGTGCAGGCGCAGCAGCTCAATGAGGAGCAAACCCAGGAGCTGCGCGACATCGTGGCGTGGCGACTGATGGGCACCGATGTGACCGATGAACAGGCGCGCTGGCGAGACGATGCCATTATGCGTTCAAACTCCACCTCGCTGGTGGAACGCCGCGTGCGAATGGCGCTGGGTACGGGCGATCGCCGGGGGCTGAATACCTGGCTGGCGCGGTTGCCTATGGAAGCCAAAGAGAAGGACGAATGGCGCTACTGGCAGGCCGACCTGCTGATGGAGCGCGGTCGTGATGATGAAGCCAAAGAGATCCTCCATACGCTGATGCAGCAGCGCGGGTTCTACCCGATGGCGGCCGCGCAGCGCCTGGGCGAGGAGTACACCTTCCGCATTGATAAAGCGCCCGCGAACGCGAACCCGGCGCTGACCCAGGGTCCAGAAATGGCGCGCGTTCGCGAGCTAATGTACTGGAACATGGACAACACCGCGCGCAGCGAGTGGGCGAATCTGGTGACCAGCCGCACCACCGACGAGAAAGCCCAGCTTGCCCGCTATGCGTTTGATAATCACTGGTGGGATCTGAGCGTGCAGGCAACGATCGCCGGTAAGCTGTGGGATCATCTCGAAGAGCGTTTCCCGCTGGCTTATAAAGATCTTTTCGATCGCTACACCAGCGGCAAAGATATCCCGCAAAGCTACGCGATGGCGATTGCCCGTCAGGAGAGTGCGTGGAACCCGAAAGTCCGTTCCCCGGTGGGTGCCAGCGGTCTGATGCAGATCATGCCGGGTACGGCGACGCACACGGTGAAGATGTTTAATATTCCTGGGTACAGCAGCCCGTCACAGCTCCTGGATCCGGATACCAACATCAACATCGGTACCAGCTATCTCCAGTATGTGTATCAGCAGTTCGGCAATAACCGCATCTTCTCTTCGGCGGCGTATAACGCGGGTCCTGGGCGCGTGCGTACCTGGCTTGGCAACAGCGCCGGGCGCATCGATGCCGTGGCGTTTGTCGAGAGCATCCCCTTCTCGGAAACGCGCGGATACGTGAAAAACGTGCTGGCGTATGATGCCTACTATCGCTACTTCATGGGGCAGAAAGATACCCTGATGAGCGATGCCGAGTGGCAGAGACGTTACTGATCGGCGTGGGTTGTGTTATGCTGTACTCGCTAATGAGTACAAGAGGCAGCATAACATGACCCAGCATTCCCCGTATTCCTCGGCAATGGCCGAACAACGTCATCAGGAGTGGCTTCGTTTTGTGGAGTTGCTTCGCCAGTCTTACGATCAGGATTTGCATTTACCCCTGATGCAGCTGATGCTCACGCCGGATGAGCGTGAGGCGCTCGGCACACGCGTGCGGATCATTGAAGAGTTGCTGCGCGGTGAGATGAGCCAGCGCGAGCTGAAAAATGAGCTCGGCGCGGGTATCGCAACGATTACCCGTGGGTCGAACAGCCTGAAGTCGGCACCGGTTGAGCTGCGCCAGTGGCTGGAAGCGGTATTGCTGAAAAACGCCGGATAACGGCTTCGCCCGTTCCGGCCTACACGCTTACCGATAAATCGCGTTATGGAACGGGCTTAACGCCAGGATCACCGCCTGGTGATAAACACCAGAACGCGTCAGCGCGCCTGCGGTAAAGACGCCAATGGCCCCTTCTTTACGGCCAATCTCATCAATGCCGGTGTACTGCGACATCACCGGCCCGAGCGCTTCACCCGCACGGACTTTATCCAGAATGATCTCCGGCAGCGGCAGGGTGGCCGAACGCGCTTCACCACGCTGTTCACGGCTTTCGATCACCACCCAGCTAAAGGTTGCGCCTTCGTCGATACCGGCTTCAATGGCTACCCAAAAGTCAGCATCCGGTGCGGCAACCCTGGCATTTGTCACGCGATTTCGTGCGCCAGCGCGCGTTTCCTCACTGCCAAACGGCTGTTCAGGAACGCCACTCTCGACGCCGATGGCCTCAATATGGCAGGATCCTGCGCCGAAGATCTCTTCAAATGCCCTTAGAATTGCCTGAATTTTGGCAGGATTAGTGGTAGCAGAGACAACATGGTGCATAATTAAGCTCGATTCAAAAAAACTCATCGCAGTATAACGGAAAAAAAGCATGTTACAGGTATACCTTGTTCGCCACGGTGAAACGCAGTGGAACGCCGAGCGACGTATTCAAGGCCAGTCAGACAGTCCTCTCACTGAGAAGGGTGTGCAGCAAGCGTGGCAGGTGGCAGAGCGTGCCAGAACGCTGGGCATTACCCACGTCATTACCAGCGATTTAGGTCGCACACAGCAGACGGCGCGCATCATCGCAGACGCCTGCGGCTGTGACGTCATGCTTGAGCCGCGCCTGCGCGAGCTGGATATGGGCGTGCTGGAAAAACGCCATATCGATACGCTGACGGAAACGGAAGAGGGCTGGCGTCGCACGCTGGTGAACGGCACCGAAGATGGCCGTATCCCTGAGGGGGAATCCATGCAGGAGCTCAGCGTACGTATGCATGCTGCCCTGGCGGAGTGTCTGAAGCTTCCGGCAGGAAGCCGTCCGCTGCTGGTGAGTCACGGGATTGCGTTGGGTTGCCTGGTGAGCACCATTCTGGGGTTACCGGCTTATGCTGAGCGTCGTTTGCGTCTGCGCAACTGCTCGATTTCCCGGATTGATTACCAGGAGAGCGCGTGGCTGGCGTCGGGCTGGGTAGTGGAGATGGCAGGGGACATTTCGCATCTCGATGCCCCTGCGCTTGACGAACTGCAGCGTTAACGACGTATTGGAATCAAGAATTCCATACGCAGATTGATTGGGCCTTCTTCCGGTTTAGCATCCTGCGCCGGGTAGTAGCGCTCAATGTCCTGACCTTTACGGCGATTCAGATTCAGCATCGGCATGCAGGTCCCGTAAACGGTCAGGATGAACTCCTGAACCCCCGTTCCCAGCCCTTCATAGGCGAACATGACGTACTCGCCGCCTTCCAGCACGACAGGCTTCGAACCCTGAATGTAGCCATTGGCCATATCTGGCGTCAGCGCGGTGGTGTAGAACACCTCCTGCTCGTCGTCTTTTTCCTGGCTCGGGTGCGTTTCGTTGAGACCATACAGAATCGGCGGGATCGCCGGCGCGTGGCTCAGGAAGTCGCGCCAGAACTGGACGCGCATCTGATGACGGAATTCAGAAATCTGCTCCAGGGAGCACGAGTAACTCTGCGTCGTGCCGATCAGATGGGTTTCAGGCAACGTGACAATTTCGTATTTCGGCATCGCGAACTCGCCCAGACGCAGCGGCGGACGCATGCCAAACGAGCTCCAGTCTGGCGAGCGACGATAAAGCGCTGGCGTCAACGAGAACTGTTTTTTAAAGGCGCGGGTGAAGGTCTGCTGCGAATCGAAACGATATTGCAGGGCAATATCCAGAATCGGTCGCGCGGTCAGGCGCAATGCCACCGCAGATTTTGACAGACGACGTGCGCGGATATAGGCCCCGATAGCATGACCGGTGACATCCTTGAACATCCTTTGCAGATGCCACTTGGAATAGCCTGCTTTAGCCGCCACATTATCCAGTGACAAAGGCTGGTCGAGATGACCTTCCAGCCAGGTGAGCAGGTCGCGAATAATTCCAGCCTGATCCATATACTATCCTCATCCTTAAAACAGCAGGTGCCTGATAACAGGTTAGCGGATAATAGCATTTTTTGATGTTTTAGCATTCAGTGTTTTTTTTGCGCATTCATGCTTTTTAGAGCACATTACAGGCAGATATATTCTAATCCTGTGATCTTGCTACATTTTTGTCTAAAGTGTTGAATAATCGCTCAGTGTAATTTTAAAGAATGGTAACAATATGAAATACAAGACTTTGATCTTCACCGCATTGATGTTGATGGTCGCGCGCGTCGCGCAGGCGGAACAGATTGGTTCCGTCGATACCGTGTTCAAAATGTTCGGCCCGGACCACAAAATTGTGGTGGAAGCGTTTGACGATCCGGACGTGAAAAACGTCACCTGCTATGTCAGTCGCGCGAAAACGGGCGGTATCAAAGGCGGCCTGGGGCTGGCGGAAGATACCTCCGATGCGGCGATCTCCTGCCAGCAGGTGGGCCCGGTTGAATTGAGCGATAAAATTAAAAACGGTAAAGCGCAGGGCGACGTGGTGTTCCAGAAACGGACCTCGCTGGTATTCAAAAAGCTGCAGGTTGTGCGTTTCTACGATGCGAAACGCAATACGCTGGCTTACCTGGCCTATTCCGACAAAGTGGTGGAAGGCTCACCGAAAAACGCGATCAGCGCGGTGCCGATTATGCCGTGGCATTAATTCAGGGATGAACCATGCAACAACCTGTGGTCTGGCTGGTTGAAGACGAAATCAGTATCGCCGATACGCTTATCTACATGCTCCAGCAGGAGGGGTTTGCAGTAAAGGCGTTTGAACGGGGTTTGCCGGTGCTGGAGGAGGCGAGTCGGCAGGCTCCGGCGCTCGCCATTCTGGATGTCGGGCTGCCGGACATCAGTGGGTTTGAACTTTGTCGCCGGCTGCTGGCGCAGCATCCCTCGCTGCCGGTGCTGTTTCTGACGGCGCGCAGTGATGAGGTGGACAAGCTGCTTGGCCTCGAAATGGGGGCCGATGACTACGTTGCTAAACCTTTCTCCCCCCGCGAAGTCTGTGCGCGGGTGCGGACAATTTTACGGCGTATGCAAAAATCCGCTGCGCCTTCAGAGATTGTGCGCATCGGCCAGTTTGAACTGAACGAACCTGCCGCGCGAATCAGCTGGTGCGGTGAAGCATTACCGCTCACGCGCTATGAGTTTTTGCTGCTCAAAACCTTACTGCAGGCTCCTGGACGGGTGTTCTCCCGTCAGCAGTTAATGGACAAGGTGTGGGGCGAAGACGGCGACAGTTTCGATCGTACCGTGGATACCCATATCAAAACCCTGCGCGCCAAGCTGCGGGCGGTGAACGAGGAACTGTCACCCATCAGCACCCATCGCGGTATGGGCTATAGCCTGGGGCTTTATTAATGCGCATTGGGATGCGTTTGCTGCTGGGGTATTTCCTGATCGTGGCCATCGCCGCGTGGTTCGTGTTGTCGATCTTTGTTCAGGAAGTGAAGCCCGGCGTGCGCAGAGCAACCGAGGGCACGTTAATCGACACCGCGACCCTGTTGGCCGAAATTGGACGTGACGATTTGCTTTCGGGTCATGCGCAGCAGGGCAAGCTGGCGCAGGCCTTTTCACAACTCCATGAGCGCCCTTTGCGTGCCAATATCGGCGGGATTCATAAAGTGCGTAACGAGTATCACGTCTACATGACCGATGCACAGGGCAGGGTCGTGTTTGATTCCACCGCTCTGGCCGTAGGAAAAGATTACTCGCGCTGGAACGATGTCTGGCTAACGCTTCGCGGTGAATACGGCGCGCGCAGTACCCAGATCCATCCCGACGATCCGGAGAGTACGGTGATGTATGTTGCCGCGCCGGTTGTAGAGCAGGGCAAGATTATCGGCGTGCTCTCGGTAGGAAAACCGAACAGCGCGATGGCTCCGGTGATTCACCGCAGCGAGCGTCGGATCCTGTGGGCAGGCGGGGCGCTGCTCGGCATTGCCCTGCTGATTGGCCTTGCCGTGGCGTGGTGGATCAATCGATCCATCGGTACGTTATCGCGCTATGCCGACTCGGTGACCACGGATACACCTCTCCCGCTGCCTAATCCTGGCAGTAGTGAACTGCACAAGCTGGCGCAGGCGCTGGAAAATATGCGCATTCGCCTGGAAGGGAAAAACTATATTGAGCATTATGTCCATGCGCTTACCCACGAGCTGAAAAGCCCGATCGCGGCCATTCGCGGTGCGGCAGAAATTCTCTCCGAACAGCCACCACCGCAGGTAGCCACGCGGTTTATCGATAATATTCTGGTGCAAAACGCACGTATGCAGTCGCTGGTTGAAAAGCTGCTCACTCAGGCGCGGCTTGAAAATCGGGTCGAGATTACGCCTGAGGTCGTCAGCGTCGACTCGCTGTTCACCCGGCTTGCCGACGCGCGAGCGGCACTGGTGGCAGCGAAAGAGATTGTACTGACCCTTGAGCCGACTTCGCTTAATGTTGCGGGCGATCCCGACCTTCTCGATCAGGCGCTAGGCAACTTGCTGGATAACGCTATCGATTTCACACCGCAGGGCGGGGCCATCACACTCGCGGCCCGGGAAGATCGCAAGCAGGTACAGCTGATCGTCACCGACAGCGGAAGCGGGATCCCGGATTATGCTCGGGATCGTATTTTTGAACGTTTCTATTCCCTTCCTCGTGAGAACGGGTTGAAGAGCAGTGGACTCGGGCTGGCGTTTGTCCAGGAGGTCGCGCGTTTGCATCAGGGAGAGATCGGTTTGCACAATCGTGATGAAGGGGGCGTAGTGGCCACGCTAACACTTCACCGTCCCTTCACATAACTTCAAACTGGCCCCACACAGCACGGTTACGCTCTTCTCATCACAAAGGAGACGTAATGATGAAATCCCCCCTGTTCTGGAAAATTTGCACCCTTCTGGGGTGCATCCTGCTGCTGTTAGTCCCGCTTTTTATGGTCAGTAACCTGATATCAGAGCGGGAGAGCTATCGCAACGATGTCGAAAATACGCTGCGCCAAAGTACCAGCGGACCGCAAAAACTGGTCGGTCCGATGATTGCGATTCCGGTGACGGAGATCTTTTACAAGATAGAGGACGAGAAGAAGGTCGAATTTAAGAAAAGCTACATGCATTTCATTCTGCCGGAATCTCTGGTTGTTGAAGGGAACCAGCACGTTGAGTCGAGAAATATTGGCATCTATGACGGGCAAATCTGGAACACGGACCTGAAGATAAAAGCGCAGTTTAATACCGAAGAACTGAAGCAGTTGAGAGGGGAAACGATAACAACAGGGCAGCCGTTTATCGTGACGGGCGTTGGCGACGCGCGGGGTATTGGCACGGTCAGCATCTCTAAAATCAATGGTGAGACGCTAAGCGTGGAACCCGGTTCCGGTGTCTACGGGGCGCTTGCTGGGATCCACATCCCGCTAACCGACAAAGCGCTGGAAGCCAAAACGTTTCCACTTGAGATGTCACTCACTCTGGCGGGAACCGGCAGTTTTGCGGTGGTGCCGGTAGGGCGTAATAGCGAAATGACGCTCAACAGCAACTGGCCGCATCCGGGTTTTATGGGCGATTATCTCCCTGTTAAGCACCAGATAGGCGAGTCCGGTTTCCAGGCGAACTGGCAGAGCAGCTGGTTTGCCAATAACCTTGAGAGTTGGTTCTACGATAAGGAATCGCCGGAGTGGCAGGCGCTCCCGGCCTTTAGCGTGACGGTAGCGACGCCAGCCGACCAGTATCAACTGACGGACCGGGCAATTAAATACGCTATATTGCTGATTGCGCTGACGTTTATGGCCTTCTTTGTCTTTGAAACCTTAACTGGATTACGCCTTCACCCGATGCAATATCTGCTGGTGGGGCTGTCGCTGGTACTGTTCTATCTGGTGTTGCTGGCGCTGTCTGAACACGTTGGGTTTACGCCCGCATGGATTATCGCAAGCCTTGTTGGGGCGGTGATGAACGGGATGTACCTGCAGGCGGTGTTGAAAAGCTGGAAGCGCAGCGGAATGTTTGTGCTGGCACTCCTCGGACTGGATGTGGTGATGTGGTTCCTGCTGCGTTCGGAGGACAGCGCATTGCTGCTGGGCTCGGCTGTTCTCGCCCTGGCGCTGTTCGCGGTGATGTATCTGACCCGTCATTTTGACTGGTACTCGCTCTCTCAGCCGAAGCGCCCTGAACCTCCTGCAAAGTCTGATAACGACACGATGCGGATCTGGAAATAAAAAAAACGGCGCATAAGCGCCGTTTTTTAATGCGTTAACTGCGGGATTACTCCTGCAGGTCACCGCAGAAACGATACCCTTCGCCGTGAATAGTGGCGATGATTTCCGGCGTATCAGGCGTAGATTCGAAGTGCTTACGAATACGACGGATGGTGACGTCTACGGTACGGTCGTGCGGTTTCAGCTCACGGCCGGTCATTTTCTTCAGCAGTTCTGCACGGGACTGAATTTTGCCCGGGTTTTCGCAGAAGTGCAGCATCGCGCGGAATTCACTGCGCGGCAGTTTATACTGCTCACCGTTCGGGCTAATCAGCGAACGGCTATTGATATCAAGTTCCCAGCCGTTGAATTTGTAGCTGTCTACGCTACGACGCTCTTCGCTGACCGTACCCAGGTTCATGGTGCGGGACAGCAGGTTGCGTGCACGAATGGTTAACTCGCGAGGATTGAACGGCTTGGTGATGTAGTCATCCGCACCGATTTCCAGGCCAAGAATTTTATCAACTTCGTTGTCACGGCCCGTCAGGAACATTAACGCGACGTTCGCCTGCTCGCGCAGTTCGCGCGCCAGAAGAAGACCGTTTTTGCCCGGCAGGTTAATATCCATGATCACCAGGTTGATATCATTTTCAGAAAGGATCTGATGCATCTCTGCGCCATCGGTCGCTTCAAAGACATCGTAGCCTTCTGCTTCGAAAATGCTCTTTAACGTGTTGCGTGTTACCAACTCGTCTTCAACGATAAGAATGTGCGGGGTCTGCATGTTTGCTACCTAAATTGCCAACTAAATCGAAACAGGAAGTACAAAAGTCCCTGACCTGCCTGATGCATGTCGCAAATTAACATGATCGGCTTAACGTGACTAAAGTACGTAATTGCGTTCTTGATGCACTTTCCATCAACGTCAACAACATCATTAGCTTGGTCTTGGGTACTTTCCCTTTGGACCCGACAGTGTCAAAAACGGCTGTCATCCTAACCATTTTAACAGCAACATAACAGGCTAAGTGACACCAGACACCCAATAAAACTACGCTTCGTTGACATATATCAAGTTCAATTGTAGCACGTTAACAGTTTGATGAAATCATCGTAGCCGAATGCTAGCCTTTGTCACAATTTTTCAATAAACCAACTAGTTGCGGACATTGATTTATAAACGAAGTGAATCCAATCAGAATAGGGTATTCATGACGCTATTATCATTATAAAACATGGGGATAATAGTGTTCTGTTAACATTCTAACTGATTGTTCAGACAAGGAATAGTTTAGCGTTTTTAATTTGTTATGAAACGCTATTTCGGTGATTTGTGTTGCAATTTTGTAAATTCGCGCTGCGTAATATGTTGAAGCGCATCACATTTTTACCCGCTAACTGATTAAAAAGAGAGCATAAATGCATCTGTCGATTGTACTGGTCGCCCCAGCCAGAGCAGAAAATATAGGCGCTGCCGCGCGCGCCATGAAGACCATGGGATTTACCGATTTACGTATCGTGGACAGCACTGCCCACCTGGAGCCTGCGGCACGTTGGGTGGCGCACGGATCAGGTGATATTCTTGATAATATAACCACTTACGATACGCTCGCCGCTGCGTTACACGATATTTCCTTCACCGTCGCCACCACAGCGCGCAGCCGGGCAAAGTTCCACTATTATGCCACGCCAGCGGAGCTGGTGCCGATGCTGAGCGAGAAAAGCCAGTGGCTGGAGAAAGCGGCTCTGGTGTTTGGCCGTGAAGATTCCGGATTAACAAACGAAGAACTGGAGCTGGCTGACGTGCTCACCGGTGCGCCTATGGTGGCTGATTACCCGTCCCTGAATTTAGGCCAGGCGGTAATGGTTTACTGCTATCAATTAGCCTCCCTAATACAAATACCCCAACCTCAGGCACAAGGGGCAAACGAAAATCAGCTGGCTGCGCTGCGCGCTCGCGTTGAGCATTTGTTATCCCAACTGGGAGTGGCGGACGATCAAAAAATGGCTGACTGGCTGCAGCAGCGTCTTGGGCGTCTTGAGCAGCGAGACACTGCAATGCTGCATCGTTTGCTGCACGATATTGAAAAAAAATTGGCCGAGTAAAATACTGCCATAAGTTTTTACTATGGCGGATAAGTCTGTCCGGAAGGGTTGCATTTGGGGGAATCGGATGAAAATAAATCTGCAAGCAGCGGGACGTGAGAGCCTCCCGAAATGTGATCAAATTAAAAATCCATTGACTTAAGGTGCCCGATCCTTTAACCCTAAAAGAATACAGCACAGACAGATAATAATGACAGAGTACACAACATCCATGAAACGCATCAGCATCACCACCATTACTACAACCATCATCATTACCACAGGTAACGATGCGGGCTGACGCGTACAGGAAAAACAAAAAAAAGCCCGCACCTGAACAGTGCGGGCTTTTTTTTCGGCTAAAGGAAACGAGGTAGAACCATGCGAGTGTTGAAGTTCGGCGGTACATCAGTGGCAAATGCAGAACGTTTTCTGCGTGTTGCCGATATCCTGGAGAGCAACGCCAGGCAGGGGCAGGTTGCAACCGTGCTCTCTGCCCCGGCGAAAATCACTAACCATCTGGTGGCAATGATTGAAAAAACCATCGGTGGCCAGGATGCACTCCCGAACATTAGCGACGCCGAGCGTATCTTCGCTGAGCTACTGCAGGGGCTGGCGGAGGCACAGCCTGGCTTCCCGCTTGCACAGTTGAAGTCCTTTGTAGAGCAAGAATTCGCGCAAATTAAACACGTTTTGCACGGTATCAGCCTGCTGGGGCAATGCCCGGACAGCATTAACGCGGCATTGATCTGCCGAGGCGAAAAACTCTCTATCGCCATCATGGCCGGCGTGCTGGAAGCGCGCGGCCATAACGTGAGCGTGATCGATCCGGTTGAAAAACTGCTGGCGGTGGGCCACTACCTCGAATCCACCGTTGATATTACCGAATCAACCCGCCGTATCGCCGCAAGTAAGATCCCGTCTGACCATATGATCCTGATGGCCGGTTTCACCGCCGGTAACGAGAAAGGTGAGCTGGTGGTGCTGGGCCGTAACGGCTCCGACTACTCCGCCGCCGTGCTGGCCGCCTGTTTACGCGCGGACTGTTGTGAGATCTGGACTGACGTTGACGGCGTCTATACCTGCGACCCGCGCCAGGTACCCGATGCCAGACTGCTGAAGTCGATGTCATACCAGGAAGCGATGGAGCTCTCCTACTTCGGCGCCAAAGTGCTTCACCCGCGTACCATCTCCCCGATAGCCCAGTTCCAAATCCCTTGCCTGATTAAAAATACCGGTAACCCGCAGGCGCCGGGTACGCTGATTGGCGCCAGTACCGATGAGGACGGCCTGCCGGTGAAAGGCATCTCCAACCTGAACAACATGGCGATGTTCAGCGTCTCCGGTCCGGGAATGAAAGGGATGGTCGGCATGGCGGCTCGCGTGTTTGCGGCCATGTCCCGCAACGGAATTTCTGTGGTGCTGATCACCCAGTCCTCTTCCGAGTACAGCATCAGCTTCTGCGTGCCGCAGGGTGACTGTCTGCGCGCCCGTCGCGCGCTGGAAGAAGAGTTCTATCTGGAGCTGAAAGAAGAGTTGCTGGAGCCGCTCTCCATTCAGGAGCGTCTGGCGATTATCTCTGTGGTCGGCGACGGTATGCGCACGCTGCGCGGTATCTCCGCCAAGTTCTTTGCCGCGCTGGCGCGCGCCAATATCAATATCGTAGCAATTGCCCAGGGCTCGTCAGAGCGTTCAATTTCTGTTGTCGTGGACAACGATGACGCCACCACCGGCGTACGCGTGGTTCACCAGATGTTGTTCAACACCGATCAGGTCATTGAGCTGTTCCTGATTGGCGTCGGAGGCGTGGGCGGTGCGCTGCTGGAACAGGTGAAGCGTCAGCAGGCGTGGCTGAAGAAGAAACATATCGATCTGCGCGTCTGCGGGATTGCGAACTCAAAAGCGCTGCTGACCAACGTTCACGGGCTGAACCTGGAAAACTGGCAGGCCGAGATGAACGAGGCAAAAGAGCCGTTCAACCTGGGACGCTTGATCCGTCTGGTGAAAGAGTATCACCTGCTTAACCCGGTAATCGTAGACTGTACGTCGAACCAGGCGGTTGCCGACCAGTACGCGGACTTCCTGCGCGAAGGTTTCCACGTGGTGACGCCGAACAAAAAGGCCAACACCTCGTCGATGGATTACTATCACCAGTTACGTCTGGCGGCGAGCAAGTCGCGCCGCAAGTTCCTGTACGACACCAACGTGGGTGCTGGCCTGCCGGTTATTGAGAACCTGCAGAACCTGCTGAATGCAGGCGATGAACTGCAGCGTTTCTCCGGCATTCTCTCCGGCTCGCTGTCGTTTATTTTTGGCAAGCTGGATGAAGGCATGAGCCTGTCAGAAGCGACCCGTGCCGCGCGTGAGCTGGGCTACACCGAGCCGGACCCGCGTGACGATCTTTCCGGTATGGACGTGGCGCGCAAGCTGCTAATCCTCGTACGTGAAACGGGCCGTGAGCTTGAGCTTTCCGATATTGTGATTGAGCCGGTACTGCCGGCAGAATTTGACAGCAGCGGTGATGTCAGCGCCTTTATGGCCAGGTTACCGCAGCTTGACGACGCTTTTGCCGCGCGTGTTGCGAAAGCCCGTGATGAAGGTAAGGTATTGCGCTATGTTGGCAACATTGAAGAAGATGGCGTGTGCCGGGTGAAGATTGCCGAAGTCGATGGCAACGACCCGCTGTACAAAGTCAAAAACGGCGAAAACGCCCTCGCGTTTTACAGCCACTATTATCAGCCATTGCCGCTGGTGCTTCGCGGCTATGGCGCAGGGAACGATGTTACAGCGGCGGGTGTGTTTGCCGATCTGCTGCGTACCCTGTCATGGAAGTTAGGAGTTTAACATGGTCAAAGTTTATGCCCCGGCTTCCAGCGCCAATATGAGCGTCGGATTTGATGTGCTGGGTGCGGCGGTCACGCCGGTAGACGGTTCGCTACTGGGCGATACGGTCACGGTTGAAGCGGCAGAGAGCTTCAGCCTGAATAACGTGGGTCGTTTCGCCAGCAAGCTGCCGTCTGACCCGCGCGAGAATATCGTCTATCAGTGCTGGGAACGCTTCTGTCAGGAGATCGGCAAAAACGTGCCGGTCGCCATGACGCTGGAAAAAAGTATGCCGATTGGCTCCGGGCTGGGTTCCAGCGCCTGCTCGGTGGTGGCTGCCCTGGTAGCGATGAACGAGCATTGCGGCAAGCCCCTGAACAACAACCGCCTGCTCGGCTTAATGGGCGAGCTGGAAGGTCGTATCTCCGGCAGCATTCATTATGACAACGTCGCGCCGTGCTTCCTCGGCGGCATGCAGCTGATGATCGAAGAAAATGGCATCATCAGCCAGCAGGTGCCAGGGTTTGATGAGTGGCTGTGGGTGCTGGCCTATCCGGGCATTAAAGTGTCTACTGCCGAAGCGCGTGCGATCCTGCCCGCGCAGTATCGTCGTCAGGATTGTATCGCCCACGGACGCCATCTGGCGGGCTTTATCCACGCCTGCTACACCCGTCAGCCACAGCTGGCGGCGAAGCTGATGAAGGACGTCATTGCCGAGCCGTATCGCACGAAGCTGCTGCCCGGCTTTAACGAGGCGCGACAGGCATCAATGGATATTGGCGCGCAGGCGTGCGGCATTTCCGGTTCCGGCCCGACGCTGTTCGCCTTATGCGATAAGCCCGACACCGCACAGCGCGTGGCGGACTGGCTCTCTAAACACTACCTGCAAAATCAGGAAGGCTTTGTTCATATTTGCCGTCTGGACACGGCTGGCGCACGAGTACTGGGATAATCAATGAAACTCTATAACCTTAAAGATCATAACGAGCAGGTCAGCTTCGCGCAGGCGGTGACTCAGGGACTGGGCAAAAATCAGGGCCTGTTCTTCCCGCATGACCTGCCGGAATTTCAGCTGACCGAGATTGATGAACTGCTGAAGCAGGACTTTGTCACCCGCAGCACCAAAATTCTGTCTGCGTTTATCGGCGATGAAATTCCGCAGGAGCTGCTGGAAGAGCGCGTGCGTGCGGCGTTTGCTTTCCCTGCACCCGTTCAGCAGGTTGAGCCTGACGTCGGCTGTCTGGAGCTGTTCCACGGCCCAACCCTGGCGTTCAAAGACTTCGGTGGCCGCTTTATGGCCCAGATGCTGACCCACATCAGCGGCGACAAACCGGTGACCATCCTGACTGCGACCTCCGGCGATACCGGTGCGGCAGTGGCTCATGCCTTTTATGGGCTGAAGAATGTGCGCGTGGTGATCCTCTATCCTAAAGGTAAAATTAGTCCGCTGCAGGAAAAACTGTTCTGTACGCTCGGCGGCAATATTGAAACCGTGGCGATCGACGGTGACTTCGATGCCTGTCAGGCGCTGGTTAAACAGGCTTTCGACGACGAAGAACTGAAGGTAGCGCTGGGTCTGAACTCCGCCAACTCCATCAACATCAGCCGCCTGCTGGCGCAAATCTGCTACTACTTCGAGGCGGTGGCGCAACTGCCGCAGGAAGCACGCAATCAGCTGGTGGTCTCCGTGCCTAGCGGTAACTTTGGTGACCTGACGGCAGGTCTGCTGGCAAAATCTCTGGGGCTGCCGGTGAAGCGCTTTATCGCTGCCACCAATGCCAACGATACCGTGCCGCGCTTCCTGAAAGACGGGAAATGGGCGCCAAACGCCACGCAGGCGACGCTCTCCAACGCGATGGATGTGTCCCAGCCAAACAACTGGCCGCGCGTGGAAGAGCTGTTCCGCCGTAAGATCTGGCGTCTGGGCGACCTGGGCTACGCTACGGTGACGGATGAAACCACCAAAGCCACCATGCGTGAGTTAAAAGCGGTGGGATACACCTCTGAACCGCACGCGGCGATTGCGTACCGCGCGCTGCGTGACCAGCTTAACCCGGGTGAATATGGCCTGTTCCTGGGCACCGCGCATCCGGCGAAGTTCAAAGAGAGCGTGGAAGCGATCCTCGGTGAAACGCTGCCGCTGCCGAAAGAGCTGGCCGAGCGTGCTGACCTGCCGCTGCTGTCTCATGAGCTGCCGGCGGATTTTGCCGCGCTGCGTAAGCTGATGATGACCCGCGCGTGATGTTTGTCGGGTGGCGGCTACGCCTTACCCGACCTACAACGGCTCAGAACGTAGGCCGGGTAAGCGCAGCGTCACCCGGCAACAGCAGCACTGTACCGGGGCCGGGCAAGGCGAAGCCGCCACCCGGCTTTTTTATGGAGAAATTAAGGAGAAAGTAAGCAGGAAAAAAGCAGAAATTCCCAATAAATGCGGTCACTTAGCGTTTAGGATTGCAGAGAATAACATCCCCGGTTCCCCTCACGTAATCTCCTTACATCGGCCCACGTTGGGCAAGAAGAATAAGGAGTCACCGATGTCTAAAATGAAACCTGCGCTCATCGCGCTTTCACTGATGCTGGTCGCTCCCATGGCGGTACAGGCATCCGAAATTACCCTCGTACCTGCGGTCAAATTGCAGATTGGCGATCGGGATAATAACGGGCACTACTGGGACGGCGGCCGCTGGCGCGATCATGACTGGTGGAAAGCGCATTATGACTGGCGCAATGACCACTGGCGTCCGCATGATGAGCATCGCAATCGTGATAATCACCACGACCGTCACGATGACCGACATGACGATCATCGTCCAGGCCCGGACTGGAAACATCATTAATGCAAAACCCCGCCAGATGGCGGGGTTTGTTTTACTGCTCGTGGCGCTTAAACACCAGCTCACCTTTCCCTGACGACGCCTCGTCAAAGAAATAGCCTTCGCTGTTAAAGGTGGTCAACTGTTCCGGCTTCGTCAGGCGGTTCTGAATGATGTAGCGGCTCATCAGACCGCGTGCTTTCTTGGCGTAGAAGCTGATCACTTTGAACTTACCGTTCTTCTCGTCGAGGAACACCGGCTTGATAATTTCCGCATCCAGTTTTTTCGGCTTCACCGACTTGTAGTATTCATCGGACGCGAGGTTAACCACCACGTTATCGCCCTGAGCGTGCAGCGCCGCATTCAGCTTGTCGGTGATGATATCGCCCCAGAAATGATACAGATCTTTGCCTTTGGCATTTGCCAGGCGGATCCCCATCTCCAGACGATACGGCTGCATCAGGTCCAGCGGGCGCAGTACGCCATACAGACCCGACAGCATGCGCAGATGCTGCTGGGCAAAATCGAAGTCGGCTTCGCTAAAATCTTCCGCCTGCAGGCCGGTATAGACATCGCCTTTAAAGGCCAGAATGGCCTGGCGAGCGTTAGCTGGGGTGAAATCCGGATGCCACTCGTGAAAGCGGGTTGCGTTAAGGTCTGCCAGTTTGTCGCTGATGCTCATCAGCGAGGCGATTTGCGGCGCAGAGAGTTTACGCGCTTCGCGGATCAGCTGTTGGGAGTAATCCAGCAGTTCAGGCTGGGTATAGCGTTCAGTGGCGAGCGGGCTCTGGTAGTCGAGCGTTTTTGCAGGTGAAATCAGAATCAGCATATCCAGTCCTTGCAGGAAATTTAGAGCGACTTTAGCAAAAAATCGCTCTGAATTGATCGATAGCTGTTATTGCCGCGGCAAATCATCCCACGTGCCGGGGGCCAGCTGCGCCTTAACGTCGGGATAGCGTGCGGGATCAAATACCGGCGGAATACCCAGTTTGCGCTGACGAAGGTAGTCTCTGGCAATCAGGGTAACAACCGGCGAGAGCAGCAGGATCGCCGTGAGGTTCGTGATCGCCATCAGCGCCATAATGATATCGGCCAGTTGCCAGACCAGCGGCATGCTGAGCAGGGAGCCTGCTATGACCATCAGTATGACTCCCAGGCGTAGCGCCCCGATTGCGGCGCGGGAGTCGAGCTTCAGGAAAATAAGGTTATTTTCGGCGTAGAGGTAATTCACCACAATCGAGCTGAAGGCAAATAAGATCAGGATGAGCGAGACAAATCCGGCTCCCCATCCGCCGGTCAGGCTCATCAGAGCCTGCTGGAGAAGCTGTATTCCGGCGGTTTCCGACGAATGTGGTACGGGGCCTGCCAGCAGCAAAATCATAGCGCTGGCGGAACAGATAATAATGGTATCGGTAAACACGCCAATCATCTGCACAATGCCTTGCGCGGCCGGGTGCGGCGGCCACGACGAGGCGGCGGCTGCCGCGTTGGGGGTTGACCCCATACCGGCTTCATTGGAAAACATGCCTCGCTGAAAACCCGCCATCAACGCCTGGCTGAAGGTGTAGCCCAGCGCGCCGGATGCGACCTCACGCCAGCCAAAAGCGCTTTTGACGATGGTGACTATCACGCCCGGAACCTGGTCGAAGTGCAGTGCGGTGACGAACAAGCTCGCGACAATCCAGAGCAGCGCCATAAGGGGAACCAGCCACTGCATGAGACGGGCGATGCCTTTGAGACCGGCAGAAATGGTGAGCAGAACCACGAGGGCTAAAACGGTACCGGCGATCCACTCCGGACACGCGAAGGCGTAGCGCAGGGCATTGGCGACAGAGTTCGCCTGAACGGTATTAAAAATAAGACCGTAGGCGAGCAGTAAAAAAAGCGAGAACAGAACGCCCATCCAGCGCATCCCTAAGCCACGCGCCATGTACCAGGCAGGACCGCCGCGAAACTGGCCGTGCTTATCTTTCTCTTTGTAAAGCTGCGCGAGCGAACTTTCGGCAAAGGAGGTGGCCATACCGAGAAGCGCCGTCACCCACATCCAGAAAACGGCGCCGGGCCCACCGGCACTGATGGCCAGCGCAACTCCCGCCAGATTCCCACTGCCGAGGCGTGCTGCAAGGCTGGTACAGAGCGCCTGGAACGACGTTAATCCGCCCGGCTGGGGCGTAACGCTGTTTTTCAGACTTCTGCCAAACTTGCGAATATAGCGAAACTGGATAAAACCGCTGCGTAACGTAAACCAAATACCTGCTCCCAGAAGCAGGTAAATCATTATCGAACCCCACAGGACTTCGTTAATAAAGAAAAAGAAATCAGGCATTAACGTCCCTCTTGTTGATGCCAAAGTGAATATGTAAGCGTTACCACTGATTGGGCATGCTGTTGCTTAGCAGCCTGTTAATATTCCGAGTTTATCATACTCTACCTAAGCGCACTGTCTGCGGTTGCGCTACCCCTCCGTCGTGTTATCATCAGGGCAGACCGGTTACATCCCCCTAACAAGTAAACCTGTCATTTTTCCGCTGCAGGCATGCTGTCGGTAGCGTGAATTATCCAGGGCACGTTAAAAGAGAAACACTATCATGACGGATAAATTGACCTCCCTTCGTCAGTTCACCACTGTCGTAGCTGACACCGGAGATATCGCGGCAATGAAGCTGTACCAGCCGCAGGATGCCACAACTAACCCTTCTCTGATCCTTAACGCCGCACAGATCCCTGAGTATCGCAAACTGATTGACGACGCAGTGACCTGGGCGAAAGCACAGAGCAACGACCGCGCGCAGCAGGTTGTGGATGCCACTGATAAACTGGCAGTAAACATCGGTCTGGAAATCCTGAAGCTGGTTCCTGGCCGTATCTCTACCGAAGTGGATGCACGTCTGTCCTACGACACCGAAGCGTCCATCGCGAAAGCAAAACGTCTGATCAAAATGTACAACGATGCGGGCATCAGCAACGACCGTATCCTGATCAAACTGGCTTCTACCTGGCAGGGCATCCGCGCTGCAGAGCAGCTGGAAAAAGACGGCATCAACTGTAACCTGACTCTGCTGTTCTCCTTCGCGCAGGCGCGTGCATGTGCAGAAGCGGGCGTATACCTGATTTCTCCGTTCGTGGGCCGTATTCTGGACTGGTACAAAGCCAACACTGACAAGAAAGAGTACGCACCAGCTGAAGATCCAGGCGTGGTTTCCGTGACTGAAATCTACGAATACTACAAACAGCACGGCTATGAGACTGTGGTTATGGGCGCAAGCTTCCGTAACGTCGGCGAAATCATTGAGCTGGCTGGCTGTGACCGCCTGACCATCGCCCCTGCGCTGCTGAAAGAGCTGGCTGAAAGCGAAGGTACTCTGGAGCGTAAACTGTCCTACACCGGTGAAGTGAAAGCACGCCCAGAGCGCATCACGGAATCCGAGTTCCTGTGGCAGCACAACCAGGACCCAATGGCGGTAGACAAACTGGCGGACGGTATCCGTAAGTTTGCTGTTGACCAGGGCAAACTGGAAAAAATGATCGGCGACCTGCTGTAATCATCCTGCGTGACCGGGCTCCCGGTCACGCGACTTCTTTCGTACCCTGTCTGAATCTCCTCTCTGCGTGTATCATTCCCTTTAATCAGTACTCTTTGAATGGAATGGATATGAATACCTTACGCATCGGCTTAGTGTCGATTTCTGACCGCGCCTCCAGCGGTGTTTACCAGGATAAAGGCATCCCCGCTCTGGAAGAGTGGCTTGGCAACGCACTGACTACCCCCTTTGAAATTCAGACCCGCCTGATCCCTGACGAACAGCCGATCATTGAGCAGACGCTCTGTGAGCTGGTGGATGAGATGAGCTGCCATCTGGTGCTGACCACCGGGGGAACGGGGCCTGCCCGCCGCGATGTGACGCCTGACGCGACGCTGGCAATCGCCGATCGCGAAATGCCGGGCTTCGGTGAACAGATGCGCCAGATCGGTCTACACTTTGTTCCGACAGCCATTCTCTCCCGCCAGGTGGGCGTCATCCGCAAACAGGCATTGATTCTGAATCTGCCGGGCCAACCGAAGTCAATCAAAGAGACGCTGGAAGGGCTGAAAGCGGAAAACGGCAGCGTCATCGTGCACGGTGTTTTCGCCAGTGTACCGTATTGTATACAGTTGCTTGACGGTCCCTATGTGGAAACCGATGAGAAAGTGGTAGCAGCATTTCGTCCTAAAAGCGCGCGTCGCGACACAATCTCCTGAAAATAATCATTATGTGACATTAGCTGAAGCGGCGATGGCGTGGTAAGGGTTTTACGGTATAGTAATTTTTTCTTTACGACTACTGTAAAAATAAATCCACAACAAAAGCTAAATGGTTCGCTATGTCACATAACACCCGACCTCTGAATCGACAGGACTATAAAACCCTCACGCTCGCGGCCTTAGGCGGTGCGCTGGAGTTTTACGATTTCATCATCTTCGTCTTCTTCGCCGCCGTGGTGGGGGAGCTCTTCTTCCCGGCGGATATCCCCGAGTGGCTGCGTCAGGTACAAACCTTCGGCATTTTTGCCGCAGGGTATCTGGCGCGTCCGCTTGGCGGCATTGTCATGGCGCACTTTGGCGATCTGGTTGGCCGTAAAAAGATGTTTACCCTCAGCATCCTGCTGATGGCCGTACCCACGCTGGCCATAGGTCTGCTGCCTACCTATGTCTCTTTAGGCATTCTTGCTCCGCTGCTGCTGTTGCTGATGCGCGTGCTTCAGGGCGCGGCGATAGGCGGTGAAGTGCCGGGCGCGTGGGTGTTTGTGGCGGAGCATGTTCCGGCGCGCCGCATTGGTATCGCCTGTGGAACCTTAACGGCGGGCCTGACCGTCGGGATCTTGCTGGGGTCGGTGGTCGCGACGATTGTAAACACCAGCATGACGCAGCAGGCCGTGCATGACTGGGGCTGGCGTATTCCGTTCCTGCTGGGCGGGGCGTTTGGTCTGGTAGCGATGTATCTGCGTCGCTGGCTGCAGGAGACACCGATTTTCCTTGAGATGCAGCAGCGCAAAGCGCTGGCGCAGGAGCTACCGGTGAAAGCCGTCGTGGTGCGCCATAAAAAAGCGGTAGTGGTGTCGATGCTGCTCACCTGGCTGCTTTCGGCGGGCATTGTAGTGGTGATATTGATGTCGCCAGTCTGGCTGCAGAAACAGTACGGATTCGCCCCGGCGGTGACGCTGCAGGCAAACAGTATCGCGACCATTATGCTCTGCTTTGGCTGTCTCGCCGCCGGGCTGGCGGCAGATCGTTTCGGTGCCAGCGTAACCTTTATCGTCGGTAGCCTGTTACTGGCCGCATCAAGCTGGGCGTTTTACCATCTGGCAGGCAGCCATCCTGAACAGCTGTTCCTGCTGTACGGCGTGGTAGGGCTGTGCGTGGGCGTTGTCGGGGCGGTACCGTACGTGATGGTCCGCGCGTTCCCGCCAGAGGTACGCTTCACCGGGATCTCATTTTCCTACAACGTGTCGTATGCCATTTTTGGCGGACTGACGCCGATTGCGGTGACGGTATTAATGGGCGTGTCTCCCATGGCTCCGGCCTGGTACGTGCTGGCGCTATCGTTGATGGGGCTGGGATTAGGGATTTGGCTGGGACAGATGCGAGGAAGTCGTGCCCGCGAGGCGGACACGACAGAGGGATCAGTGTTTTTCACCAATCGGTAGAATGGTGCGGTCAAACTGCTCGTTCAGCACTTCACCCATTGCGAGGTAGATAGCGCTTGCGCCGCAGACCAGACCAATCCAGCCTGCCACATGAACGATGCCTTCGTTATCCACCAGGTGGCCAATCGCCAGCAGGGCGAACAGCACGGTCAGGCTCAGGAAGACGAACTGCAGCATGCGGTTACCTTTCAGGGTACCGAAGAACATAAACAGGGTGAAGACGCCCCACAGGCCCAGGTACACGCCCAGGAAGTGGGCGTTTGCCGCGTCTGCCATGCCCATTTTAGGCAGCAGCAGAATAGCGACCAGGGTCAGCCAGAAAGAGCCGTAAGAGGTGAAGGCGGTTAAGCCGAAGGTATTGCCTTTCTTATATTCCAGCAGGCCCGCGAAGATTTGCGCGATACCGCCGTAAAAAATGCCCATCGCCAGGATGATGCCATCCATCGGGAACATCCCGATATTGTGCAGGTTCAGCAGGATAGTGGTCATGCCAAAACCCATCAGGCCCAGCGGAGCCGGATTAGCCAACTTAGTGTTGCCCATAAGTCCTCAAAAAAATCATCATTAATATGGTGAAATGGTTAAACCCGCGTCAGTTCTCCCTGACGGGGCGCGGCATCATAATGGGCGCAATCGATGGCGTCTATGATCTCATCAGGGTGAAATTAAAAATTTTTTTATCCTTCCCCCTTGATGGATGACGTTGCGACCCCATCTTGTAAGCAACCGCAGTGTGTGGACCTGAAAAAAATCAAATCTGGGCAGTTGAAAAAGCACGTTCTGCCCTTATTACAGGTACACAACCACATGTTGACTGAATTTTTAGTGGAGACGTTTAGATGGGTAAAATTATTGGTATCGACCTGGGTACTACCAACTCTTGTGTAGCGATTATGGATGGCACTACTGCACGCGTGCTGGAGAACGCCGAGGGCGATCGCACCACGCCTTCTATCATTGCTTATACCCAGGATGGTGAAACTCTGGTTGGTCAGCCGGCTAAACGTCAGGCAGTGACAAACCCGCAAAACACCCTGTTTGCGATTAAACGCCTGATCGGCCGCCGCTTCCAGGACGAAGAAGTTCAGCGTGACGTTTCTATCATGCCTTACAAAATCATCGCGGCAGATAACGGCGATGCATGGCTTGATGTGAAAGGCACCAAAACTGCACCACCGCAGATTTCTGCTGAAGTGCTGAAAAAAATGAAGAAAACCGCTGAAGATTACCTGGGTGAACCGGTAACTGAAGCTGTTATCACCGTTCCTGCATACTTCAACGATGCTCAGCGTCAGGCTACTAAAGATGCTGGCCGTATCGCAGGTCTGGAAGTAAAACGTATCATCAACGAACCTACCGCTGCTGCACTGGCTTACGGTCTGGATAAAGAAGTGGGCAACCGCACTATCGCGGTTTACGACCTCGGTGGTGGTACCTTCGATATCTCAATTATCGAAATCGACGAAGTTGACGGCGAAAAAACCTTCGAAGTTCTGGCAACCAACGGCGATACCCACCTGGGTGGTGAAGACTTCGATACCCGTCTGATCAACTACCTCGTTGACGAGTTCAAGAAAGATCAGGGCATTGACCTGCGTAACGACCCGCTGGCCATGCAGCGCCTGAAAGAAGCCGCTGAGAAAGCGAAGATCGAACTGTCTTCCGCTCAGCAGACCGACGTGAACCTGCCGTACATCACTGCAGACGCGACCGGTCCTAAACACATGAACATCAAAGTGACCCGTGCGAAACTGGAAAGCCTGGTAGAAGACCTGGTAAACCGTTCTATCGAGCCGCTGAAAGTTGCCCTGCAGGACGCTGGTCTGTCCGTCTCTGACATCCAGGACGTTATCCTGGTTGGTGGTCAGACGCGTATGCCAATGGTTCAGAAGAAAGTGGCTGAGTTCTTCGGTAAAGAGCCACGTAAAGACGTTAACCCGGACGAAGCGGTTGCTATCGGTGCTGCGGTTCAGGGTGGCGTACTGACCGGTGAAGTGAAAGACGTACTGCTGCTGGACGTTACCCCGCTGTCTCTGGGTATCGAAACCATGGGCGGTGTGATGACTGCGCTCATCAACAAAAACACCACCATCCCGACGAAGCACAGCCAGGTGTTCTCTACCGCTGAAGACAACCAGTCTGCGGTAACCATCCATGTGATTCAGGGTGAGCGTAAGCGTGCGGCGGATAACAAATCTCTGGGTCAGTTCAACCTGGACGGTATTAACCCGGCACCGCGCGGCATGCCGCAGATCGAAGTAACCTTCGATATCGATGCTGACGGTATCCTGCACGTGTCTGCGAAAGACAAAAACAGCGGTAAAGAGCAGAAGATCACCATCAAGGCATCTTCTGGCCTGAACGAAGCGGAAATCGAAAAAATGGTTCGCGATGCAGAAGCTAACGCTGAATCCGACCGTAAGTTCGAAGAGCTGGTTCAGACCCGTAACCAGGGTGACCATCTGCTGCACAGCACCCGTAAGCAGGTTGAAGAAGCAGGCGATAAACTGCCAGCGGAAGACAAGACTGCTATCGAAGCTGCACTGAACGCGCTGGAAACGTCTCTGAAAGGCGAAGACAAAGCGGATATCGAAGCGAAGATGCAGGAGCTGGCGCAGGCTTCCCAGAAGCTGATGGAAATCGCTCAGCAGCAGCACGCTCAACAGCAGGCGGGCGCTGACGCGTCAGCGAACAACGCGAAAGACGACGACGTTGTCGACGCTGAGTTCGAAGAAGTTAAAGATAAAAAATAATCGCCCTGATGCAGGGTAATTAATCGGCACGGGCGTAGGAGAACTCTCCACGCCCGTGCTCGCATGTTAAGGGGCTTAAAAAAACCAATGGCAAAGCAAGACTATTACGAGATTTTAGGCGTTCCGAAAACTGCGGAAGAGCGTGAAATCAAAAAGGCGTATAAGCGCCTGGCCATGAAATTCCACCCGGACCGTAACCAGGGTGACAAAGAGGCTGAAGCTAAATTTAAAGAGATCAAAGAAGCCTACGAAGTCCTGACCGATGCACAAAAACGTGCAGCCTATGACCAGTACGGTCACGCAGCCTTTGAACAGGGCGGCATGGGCGGCGGTGGATTTGGCGGCGGCGGCTTTGGCGGCGGCGCTGACTTTAGCGATATCTTTGGCGATGTGTTTGGCGATATCTTCGGCGGTGGCCGTGGTCGTCAACGCGCAGCGCGCGGCGCGGACCTGCGCTATAACATGGAGCTGTCGCTGGAAGAGGCCGTTCGCGGTGTCACCAAAGAGATCCGCATTCCGACGCTGGAAGAGTGTGACGTTTGCCACGGCAGCGGCGCGAAAGCGGGCACCCAGCCGCAGACCTGTCCAACCTGTCACGGTTCTGGTCAGGTACAGATGCGCCAGGGCTTCTTCGCGGTACAGCAGGCCTGTCCTCACTGTCACGGTCGCGGTACGCTGATTAAAGATCCGTGCACCAAATGCCACGGTCACGGTCGCGTTGAGAAAACCAAGACCCTGTCCGTTAAAATCCCGGCTGGCGTGGATACGGGCGACCGCATCCGTCTGGCTGGCGAAGGCGAGGCCGGCGAACACGGCGCACCGGCAGGCGATTTGTACGTTCAGGTGCAGGTGAAACAGCATGCTATCTTCGAGCGCGAAGGGAACAACCTGTACTGTGAAGTGCCGATCAACTTCGCGATGGCGGCACTCGGTGGCGAAATCGAAGTCCCGACGCTGGATGGCCGCGTCAATCTGAAGATCCCGGGCGAAACCCAGACCGGTAAGCTGTTCCGCATGCGCGGGAAAGGCGTTAAATCCGTTCGCGGTGGTGCGCAGGGCGACCTGCTGTGCCGCGTCGTCGTGGAAACGCCGGTTGGCCTGAACGACAAGCAGAAACAGCTGCTGAAAGAGTTGCAGGAGAGTTTTGGCGGCCCGACGGGTGAGAAAAACAGCCCGCGCTCCAAAAGCTTCTTCGATGGCGTCAAAAAATTCTTCGATGATTTGACCCGTTAATCTGTTAGCAGGTTTCGATTCGCAAAAGCCCGGAAGTGATTCCGGGCTTTTTCTATTTGTGGGTATTGCTCGGTAAAACTGAATCTATACTCAATATTAATCTGTTTTTGCCGAGCTATATGGCTTGGTATTATGGTTTTATCGAGGTATTGTTGTTACAGAGAGAATTAAAGTGAAATTACTACACCGTTTTTTTAGCAGTGAAGCATCCGGTGGCGTGATCCTGATTATTGCCGCTGCGGCCGCGATGGTGCTGGCAAACGTCGGTTTTACCCGCGATCTGTATCATGCTTTTCTGGAAACGCCCGTCGAGCTGAAGGTTGGGGCGCTGGAAATCAATAAGAACATGCTGCTGTGGATCAACGATGCGCTCATGGCAGTGTTCTTCCTGCTGGTCGGGCTTGAGGTTAAGCGTGAGCTGGTACTGGGCTCGCTTGCCAGCCGCCAGCGTGCGGCGTTTCCGGTGATTGCCGCGCTCGGTGGGATGGTCGTTCCGGCGCTGCTCTTCCTGGCATTCACCTGGCAGGATCCTATTGCTCGTCACGGGTGGGCGATCCCGGCTGCGACGGATATCGCTTTTGCGCTCGGGGTGCTGGCATTGCTGGGAAGCCGCGTGCCGGTTGCCCTGAAAATCTTCCTGATGGCGCTGGCGATCATCGATGACCTGGGCGCCATTGTGATTATCGCGCTGTTCTACACCAGCGACCTGTCGATCCTGTCTCTGAGCGTGGCCGCAGGCGCGATTGCGGTACTGGCGCTGCTGAACATCTTTAATGTTCGCCGCATCGGTATCTACATCCTCGTGGGGATGGTGTTGTGGACCGCGGTGCTGAAATCGGGCGTGCATGCCACGCTGGCAGGTGTGATTGTGGGCTTCTTCGTGCCGCTTAAGCCGCAGGAGGGCAAGTCGCCTGCCAAACAGCTGGAACATGTGCTGCACCCGTGGGTCGCCTTTATGATCCTGCCGCTTTTTGCGTTTGCCAACGCGGGCGTTTCCCTCGGCGGCGTGACGCTGGACGGGCTGACGTCCGTGCTGCCGCTGGGCATTATTGCTGGGCTGTTTATCGGCAAGCCGCTGGGCATTAGCCTCTTCTGCTGGCTGGCAACGAAGCTGAAGCTGGCGTCATTGCCCCATGGCACCACGTTTACGCAGATTATGGCCGTCGGCGTGCTGTGTGGAATCGGGTTTACGATGTCGATCTTTATCTCGACGCTGGCGTTTGGTGCGCATGCGCCTGAGCTTATCGTCTGGGCTAAACTCGGCATTCTCATCGGGTCATTACTGGCCGCGGTGATCGGTTATACCTTGTTGAAGGTGAAATTGTCCGGACAGGCCGTCCAGGCATAACGGAACACAGGGAGGAGGCGAGCCTTCTCCCGATACATACTCAGGGAGAGAAGACGCGATGTCTCATTTGAATTACAACCATCTTTACTACTTCTGGCACGTCTACAAACAGGGCTCGGTGGTCGGGGCGGCAGAGGCGCTTTACCTGACGCCGCAAACCATCACCGGGCAAATCAAGGCGCTGGAAGAACGTCTGCAGGGCAAGCTGTTCAAGCGTAAGGGGCGTGGGATTGAACCCAGTGAACTGGGTGAGCTGGTTTTTCGCTATGCGGATAAGATGTTCACCCTGAGCCAGGAGATGCTGGATATCGTCAACTACCGCAAAGAGTCGAACCTGCTCTTTGATGTCGGCGTGGCGGATGCGCTGTCCAAACGGCTGGTGAGCGGCGTGCTGGATGCGGCCGTGGTCGAAGATGAGCAAATCCACCTGCGGTGCTTTGAATCCACCCACGAGATGCTGCTGGAACAGCTGAGCCAGCACAAGCTGGACATGATTATCTCGGATTGTCCGATCGACTCCACGCAGCAGGAAGGCCTGTTCTCGGTGAAAATTGGTGAATGCGGCGTAAGCTTCTGGTGTATTAACCCGCCGCCGGAAAAACCGTTCCCCGCGTGCCTTGAAGAGCGTCGCCTGCTGGTGCCGGGAAGGCGTTCCATGCTGGGACGCAAGCTGTTGAACTGGTTTAACTCACAGGGGCTAAACGTTGAAATCCTCGGTGAGTTCGACGACGCGGCGCTGATGAAAGCCTTTGGCGAAGCGCACAATGCGATCTTCGTTGCGCCGACGCTGTATGCGCACGATCTCTATTCGGACGACAAGATTACGGAGATAGGCAGAGTGGATAATGTGATGGAGGAGTATCACGCCATATTTGCCGAAAGGATGATTCAACACCCGGCGGTGCAGCGAATCTGTAACCGTGACTACTCGGCGCTGTTTACTCCACCAGCAATCTGAAGGCATAAAAAAACCCGCGTTAAGCGGGTTCTTTAAACAAGCAACAACAAGTAGCGATTAAGCCAGTTTGTTGATCTGCGCGGTCAGGTTTGCTTTATGACGCGCTGCTTTGTTTTTGTGGATCAGACCTTTAGCAGCCTGACGATCCACGATTGGTTGCATTTCGTTAAATGCGTTCTGCGCTGCAGCTTTGTCGCCTGCTTCGATTGCTGCGTATACTTTCTTGATGAAAGTACGCATCATAGAGCGACGGCTTGCGTTGTGCTTACGAGCCTTTTCAGACTGAACGGCACGTTTCTTAGCTGATTTGATATTAGCCAAGTCCAACTCCCAAATATGATCTATGTGGACAATTCAAAGGCCGAGGAATATGCCCTCTTTGCCTTCTTTTGTCAATGGATTTGTGCAAATAAGCGCCGTTAATTAGCGACGCTACGTTACGTAGTGATGGCGCAGGATTCTACCAGCTTGTCTTCCCTGAATACAGCCTTTCGGCATAAAAATCGCAGTTTACGAGCAGATTTTTTCGCTGTGAAAGGTCAGCCTGATGAAATCATTACGGCTTTCTGTTTTGTGCGAACAATCGCCGGTTAACCTTAACCGCTGTACAGGGTATACTTTGGCGATTTTCACTGTTTTGAGCCAGACATGAAGCTGATACGCGGCATACATAATCTCAGCAGAGCACCGCACGGGTGCGTGCTGACCATTGGTAATTTCGACGGCGTGCATCGTGGTCATCAGGCGCTGTTGCAGGGATTGCGTAAAGAAGGGGAGGCCCGTGGCCTGCCCGTTGTAGTGATGATTTTCGAGCCTCAGCCGCTGGAGCTGTTTGCCGGCGATAAATCGCCTGCCCGCCTCACCCGCCTGCGCGAGAAGTTGCGCTATCTGGCTGAGTCCGGTGTGGACTACGTCTTGTGCCTGCGTTTTGATCGTCGCTTTGCCGCGCTGACAGCACAAAATTTTGTCAGCGACCTGCTGGTCAATCGTCTTGGCGTACAGTTTCTTGCCGTAGGGGATGATTTCCGCTTTGGCGCTGGTCGTCAGGGCGATTTCTTGCTATTACAGAAGGCTGGTCTGGAGTACGGCTTTGACGTCACCAGTGCGATGACCTTCTGTGAAGGCGGCGTTCGCGTCAGTAGCACGGCGGTACGTCAGGCGCTGGCCAATGATGAACTGGATACGGCAGAAAACCTGCTGGGGCATCCATTCACTATTTCAGGTCGCGTGGTCCACGGTGATGCGCTCGGACGCACTATTGGTTTCCCGACGGCGAATATACCGCTACGTCGTCAGGTTTCCCCGGTTAAAGGGGTCTATGCGGTAGAAGTGGCAGGACTGGGCGATAAACCGTTCTACGGTGTCGCCAACATTGGCACACGTCCTACCGTCGCCGGTGTACGTCAACAGTTAGAAGTGCACCTGCTGGACGTTGTAATGGACCTTTATGGTCGCCATATAGATGTGATACTGCGTAAAAAAATACGCAATGAACAGCGATTTGGTTCGCTGGACGAACTCAAAGCGCAAATTGCGCGAGATGAATTGACGGCCCGCGAGTTTTTTGGGCTTTGAACCCGGCTTAACTGCCTACGTGATAAATACGGAACCGAGAATCTGATGAGTGACTATAAATCAACCCTGAATTTGCCGGAAACAGGGTTCCCGATGCGCGGCGATCTCGCCAAGCGCGAACCGGGAATGCTGGCGCGTTGGACCGATGATGACCTGTACGGCATCATTCGTGCAGCCAAAAAAGGCAAAAAAACCTTCATTCTGCATGATGGCCCTCCATATGCGAATGGCAGCATTCATATTGGTCACTCGGTTAACAAGATTCTGAAAGACATTATCGTGAAGTCAAAAGGCCTCACGGGATATGACTCGCCTTACGTTCCGGGCTGGGACTGCCACGGTCTGCCAATCGAACTCAAAGTTGAGCAAGAGTTTGGCAAGCCGGGTGAGAAATTCACCGCCGCCGAGTTCCGTGCGAAATGCCGCGAATACGCCGCGACGCAGGTTGACGGTCAGCGCGCTGACTTCATCCGCCTGGGCGTGCTGGGCGACTGGTCGCACCCGTATCTGACCATGGACTTCAAAACCGAAGCCAACATCATCCGTGCGCTGGGGAAAATCATCGGCAACGGCCACCTGCATAAAGGCGCTAAGCCGGTGCACTGGTGCGTAGACTGCCGCTCTGCGCTGGCAGAAGCGGAAGTGGAGTATTACGACAAAACCTCTCCGTCTATCGATGTGGCGTTCCAGGCGGTGGATCAGGACGCGGTGAAAGCCAAATTTGGCGTCTCCTCCGTTAACGGCCCGATCTCTCTGGTTATCTGGACCACTACTCCGTGGACGCTGCCAGCCAACCGTGCGATCTCTCTGTCCGGTGAGTTTGAATATGCGCTGGTACAGGTTGACGGTCAGGCAGTAATCCTGGCGAAAGATCTGGTTGAAAGCGTGCTGAAACGCGCGCACATCGCGGATTACACCGTGCTGGGCACCGTAAAAGGCGATGCGCTGGAGCTGATGCGCTTCAAACACCCGTTCCTGGACTTCGATGTTCCGGCGATCCTGGGCGACCACGTGACGCTGGAAGCGGGTACCGGTGCGGTACATACCGCCGGTGGCCACGGTCCGGACGACTACAACATCAGCCTGAAGTACGGTCTGGAAATCGCTAACCCGGTGGGGCCGGACGGATCTTACCTGCCTGGCACCTACCCGGCGCTGGACGGTATCAACGTCTTTAAAGCCAACGACATCATCGTCGACATGCTGCGCACCAGCGGCGCGCTGCTGCACGTAGAAAAAATGCAGCACAGCTATCCGTGCTGCTGGCGTCATAAGACCCCGATCATCTTCCGTGCGACCCCGCAGTGGTTCGTCAGCATGGATCAGAAAGGCCTGCGTGCGCAGTCTCTGAAAGAGATCAAAGGCGTGCAGTGGATCCCGGACTGGGGCCAGGCGCGTATCGAATCCATGGTCGCTAACCGTCCTGACTGGTGTATCTCCCGTCAGCGTACCTGGGGCGTACCGATGTCTCTGTTCGTGCATAAAGAGACGCAGGAACTGCACCCGAACACGCTGGAACTGATGGAAGAAGTCGCTAAGCGTGTTGAAGTTGACGGTATTCAGGCGTGGTGGGATCTCGACTCCCGCGACATCCTGGGCGCTGATGCTGATAACTACGAAAAAGTACCCGATACCCTGGACGTATGGTTCGACTCCGGTTCAACCCACTCTTCCGTAGTGGATGTGCGTCCTGAGTTTGCGGGTCATGCTGCCGATATGTATCTGGAAGGTTCTGACCAACACCGTGGCTGGTTCATGTCATCCCTGATGATCTCCACCGCCATGAAGGGTAAAGCGCCTTACCGTCAGGTTCTGACTCACGGCTTCACCGTGGATGGTCAGGGCCGCAAGATGTCCAAATCTATCGGTAACACCGTTTCTCCGCAGGATGTGATGAACAAGCTGGGCGCAGACATTCTGCGTCTGTGGGTGGCTTCTACCGATTACACCGGCGAAATGGCGGTGTCAGACGAGATCCTGAAACGTGCTGCCGACAGCTATCGTCGTATCCGTAACACCGCGCGCTTCCTGCTGGCGAACCTGAACGGGTTTGATCCGGTAAAAGACATGGTGAAACCGGAAGAGATGGTGGTGCTGGACCGCTGGGCGGTAGGCTGCGCGAAAGCGGCGCAGGACGATATCCTGAAGGCCTATGAGTCTTACGACTTCCATGAAGTGGTACAGCGCCTGATGCGCTTCTGCTCCATCGAGATGGGCTCGTTCTACCTCGACATCATCAAAGACCGCCAGTACACCGCGAAAGCGGACAGCGTAGCGCGTCGTAGCTGTCAGACCGCGCTGTTCCACATCGCAGAAGCGCTGGTGCGCTGGATGGCGCCGATCATGTCCTTCACCGCGGATGAAATCTGGGGCTATCTGCCGGGCGACCGTGAGAAGTATGTCTTCACCGGCGAGTGGTACGAAGGTCTGTTCGATCTCTCCAGCACCGAAGCGATGAACGATGCCTTCTGGGACGAGCTGCTGAAAGTGCGTGGTGAAGTGAACAAGGTTATCGAGCAGGCGCGTGCTGACAAGAAAGTGGGTGGCTCTCTGGAAGCGGCAGTGACCCTGTACGCAGAACCGGAGCTGGCGGCTAAGCTGACGGCGCTCGGCGATGAATTACGATTTGTCCTGTTGACCTCCGGCGCGAAAGTTGAGGATTATGCGGATGCTTCTGCTGATGCTCAGCAGAGCGAGCTGCTCAAAGGACTGAAAGTCGCGCTGAGCAAAGCCGACGGTGAGAAATGCCCGCGCTGCTGGCATTACACTACCGATGTCGGTCAGGTGGCGGAACACGCAGACATCTGCGGACGCTGTGTAAGCAACGTCGCCGGTGACGGCGAAAAACGTAAGTTTGCCTGATGAGTAAAACTCTCTGTTCAACAGGACTGCGCTGGCTGTGGCTGGTTGTGGTAGTGCTGATTATCGATCTGGGCAGTAAGTTCCTGATCCTCCAGAATTTTGCTCTGGGGGATACGGTCCCGCTGTTCCCGTCGCTTAACCTGCACTATGCACGTAACTACGGCGCGGCGTTCAGTTTCCTTGCCGACAGCGGTGGCTGGCAGCGCTGGTTCTTTGCGGGTATCGCTCTCGGTATCTGCGTGATCCTGGCAGTGCTGATGTACCGCTCGAAGGCGACGCAAAAGCTGAATAACATTGCCTACGCGCTGATCATTGGCGGCGCGCTGGGCAACCTGTTTGACCGCCTGTGGCACGGCTTTGTGGTCGATATGATCGACTTCTACGTCGGCGACTGGCACTTCGCGACCTTTAACCTCGCCGATAGCGCAATTTGCATCGGTGCGGCATTAATCGTGCTGGAAGGCTTCTTGCCTAAACCGGCGGCGAAAGAGCAGGCGTAAGCATCAATGCCGGGTGGCGCATAGCCATCCCGGCCTACCGAATATGCCGACACTTGTAGGCCGGGTAAGCGAAGCGCCACCCGGCACACAGGCGAGACAACATTAAAGAGCAATGTGTATGTCTAAATCCGTACAGAGCAATAGCGCGGTTCTCGTTCACTTCACGCTGAAGCTGGATGACGGCTCCACGGCCGAATCCACCCGCAACAACGGCAAACCGGCCCTGTTTCGTCTTGGCGATACTTCCCTGTCTGAAGGTCTTGAGCAGCAGCTTCTGGGTCTGAAAGAGGGTGAGAAAAAAGCCTTTTCGCTGGAGCCGGATGCAGCGTTTGGCGTGCCAAGCCCGGACCTGATCCAGTATTTCTCGCGCCGCGAGTTTATGGATGCGGGGGAACCGGAAATTGGGGCGATTATGCTCTTTACCGCTATGGACGGCAGCGAAATGCCTGGCGTGATCCGTGAAATCAACGGCGACTCTATTACCGTTGACTTCAACCATCCGCTTGCCGGGCGTACCGTTCATTTTGATGTTGAAGTGCTGGAGATTGACCCAGCACTGGAGGCCTGAAATGCAGATCCTGTTGGCTAACCCGCGCGGCTTCTGCGCCGGTGTAGACCGCGCTATCAGCATTGTTGAAAACGCGCTGGAAATTTACGGCGCGCCGATTTATGTGCGTCACGAAGTGGTGCATAACCGTTACGTGGTCGACAGTCTGCGCGAGCGCGGCGCCATCTTTATTGAGCAAATCAGCGAAGTGCCGGACGGTGCGATCCTGATCTTCTCCGCGCACGGCGTCTCGCAGGCGGTACGGAACGAAGCGAAAAGCCGCGATTTGACGGTATTCGATGCCACTTGTCCATTAGTGACGAAAGTGCATATGGAAGTGGCGCGCGCCAGCCGGCGCGGTGAAGAGTCGATTCTGATTGGCCATGCCGGGCATCCGGAAGTCGAAGGCACCATGGGCCAGTACAGCAACCCGGAAGGGGGCATGTACCTGGTTGAGTCGCCAGAAGACGTTCTGACGCTGAACGTGAAGAATGAATCCCGCCTGTCGTTTATGACCCAGACAACGCTCTCCGTAGACGATACCTCGGACGTGATTGACGCTCTGCGTCAGCGCTTCCCGAAAATCGTCGGTCCGCGTAAGGATGACATCTGCTACGCGACCACTAACCGTCAGGAAGCGGTGCGTGCCCTGGCTGAACAGGCGGATGTGGTGCTGGTGGTGGGTTCAAAAAACTCGTCTAACTCCAACCGTCTGGCTGAACTGGCACAACGCATGGGGAAAACGGCTTTCCTGATTGATGACGCGTCGGATATTCAGGAAGCGTGGGTTAAAAACGCAGCCTGCGTGGGCGTGACGGCAGGAGCTTCCGCGCCGGATATTCTGGTACAGAACGTCATTACCCGTCTGCAGGAGCTGGGCGGTGGCGAAGCGGTGCCGCTGGAAGGACGTGAAGAGAACATCGTTTTCGAAGTCCCGAAAGAACTGCGAATTGATGCCCGCGAAGTCGAATAGTCCCTTTTCTGATGAAAGGCCAGCACCTCCTGTGCTGGCCTTTTTTTTATCCGTTACTTTATCGTGACGACAAAATCATGTCTTTTACTGATATTTAAGTCGGTTTCACGTTAAATTCTAATTATCGGTGTTTTCAGTTGGCAGTGCTTCTAAAGGCTGGTTAATCTGAAAACGGTTTACATCATATTAACGTAAGAGAATAACTATGCATGATGCACAGATCCGCGTCGCTATTGCGGGCGCGGGTGGACGTATGGGCCGTCAGCTTATTCAGGCGGCACTTCAGATGGATGGCGTAGCACTTGGCGCGGCGCTGGAGCGTGAAGGTTCATCGCTCCTGGGGACCGATGCAGGTGAACTGGCGGGCGCGGGAAAGACTGGCGTCACCGTACAAAGCAGTCTGGATGCGGTAAAAGACGACTTCGATGTGTTCATCGATTTTACTCGTCCGGAAGGAACGCTCACGCATCTGGCGTTTTGCCGTCAGCACGGCAAGGGGATGGTGATCGGCACCACCGGTTTTGACGACGCGGGTAAGCAGGCTATCCAGGATGCATCAAAAGAGATTGCGATTGTCTTCGCTGCAAACTTTAGCGTGGGCGTTAACGTCATGCTGAAGCTGCTGGAGAAGGCAGCGAAGGTGATGGGCAACTATACCGACATTGAGATCGTAGAAGCCCACCATCGCTATAAAGTTGATGCGCCATCTGGTACGGCGCTGGCGATGGGCGAAGCGATTGCTCATGCACTTGATAAAGATTTAAAAGACTGCTCGGTCTATACCCGCGAAGGTCACACCGGCGAACGTGTGCCAGGCACCATTGGTTTCGCAACCGTGCGAGCGGGTGACATCGTCGGCGAACATACGGCGATGTTCGCCGATATTGGTGAACGTGTCGAAATCACGCATAAAGCCTCCAGCCGAATGACCTTCGCCAACGGCGCCGTACGTTCCGCTTTGTGGCTGAAAAACAAGGAAGATGGTCTTTTTGATATGCGAGACGTGCTTGATCTCAACAATTTGTAAGCATTATTACCCATCGTGATGTGGTTATTGCAGTCGTAATTGATTGATTGCATAGGGCAATATTTTATTGCCCTTTTATTTTATATATCTCATTAGTTTTTATGGGTATGAGCTTTAAAAACATTGGTATTCCCCTGTTTTTTCGTTGCTGAAATGTAAATTTTGACCATTTGGTCCACTTTATTATGTTTCACTGCCACGATTTTCATAAAACCAGGCACGCAAGCGTTTTCCGCAGTGATTTACCTGATCTTTTTGTCGCTTAAGTTGCATTCCTCTCGCCAGGCCTGCAAAAGACTAAACAAAATATCCGTTTTCAGTTGACTTTCACCTACCAAATCCCCAGAATGCCGCCGTTTGCCGAAAATCCGCCGGCAGCAAATTTGCGTTGCTCATAACGTTGTTGTGAATTAATATGCAAATAAAGTGAGTGAATATTCTCTGGAGGGTGTTTTGATTAAGTCAGCGCTATTGGTTCTGGAAGACGGAACCCAGTTTATCGGTCGGGCCATAGGGGCAACAGGTTCGGCGGTTGGGGAAGTCGTTTTCAATACTTCAATGACCGGTTATCAAGAAATCCTCACTGATCCTTCCTATTCTCGCCAAATCGTTACTCTTACTTATCCTCATATCGGCAATGTCGGCACCAACGCTGCTGACGAAGAATCTTCTCAGGTACATGCGCAAGGTCTGGTCATTCGCGACCTGCCTCTGATTGCCAGCAACTTCCGTAACACCGAAGACCTGTCTTCCTACCTGAAGCGCCATAACATCGTGGCGATTGCAGATATCGATACCCGTAAGTTAACGCGTCTGCTGCGCGAGAAGGGTGCACAAAACGGCTGCATCATCGCGGGTGATAACCTCGATGCGACCCTGGCGCTGGAAAAAGCGAAAGCCTTCCCGGGCCTTAACGGCATGGACCTGGCGAAAGAAGTGACCACCGCTGAAGCTTATAGCTGGACGCAGGGGAGCTGGACGCTGGAAGGCGACCTGCCGGAAGCGAAAAAAGAGAGCGAGCTGCCGTTCCACGTGGTGGCTTATGATTTCGGCGCCAAGCGCAACATCCTGCGCATGCTGGTCGACCGCGGCTGCCGCCTGACGGTGGTGCCAGCGCAGACCTCTGCCGAAGACGTACTGAAGATGAACCCGGACGGCATCTTCCTCTCTAACGGCCCAGGCGACCCGGCTCCATGTGACTACGCCATCGATGCCATCAAGTCCTTCCTGGAAACCGACATTCCGGTATTCGGCATCTGCCTCGGCCATCAGCTGCTGGCTCTGGCGAGCGGTGCGAACACCGTTAAGATGAAATTCGGTCACCACGGTGGTAACCATCCGGTGAAAGACATCGACAACAACACGGTGATGATTACCGCGCAGAACCACGGTTTCGCGGTGGACGAAGCGTCCATGCCGGCGAACCTGCGCGTCACGCATAAATCACTGTTTGATGGCACCCTGCAGGGGATTCATCGCACCGATAAGCCAGCATTCAGCTTCCAGGGACACCCGGAAGCCAGCCCGGGCCCACACGATGCCGCGCCGCTGTTCGATCACTTCATCGAACTTATCGAGCAATACCGTAAGACCGCTAAATAATCAGGAGCCGAGAAGACAATGCCAAAACGTACAGACATAAAAAGCATCCTGATCCTTGGCGCTGGCCCGATCGTCATCGGCCAGGCCTGCGAATTCGACTACTCCGGTGCGCAGGCGTGTAAAGCCCTGCGCGAAGAGGGTTACCGCGTTATCCTGGTCAACTCTAACCCGGCAACCATCATGACCGACCCGGAAATGGCTGATGCAACCTACATCGAGCCGATTCACTGGGAAGTCGTGCGCAAAATCATCGAAAAAGAGCGCCCGGACGCGGTGCTGCCAACCATGGGCGGCCAGACTGCGCTGAACTGCGCGCTGGAGCTGGAACGTCAGGGCGTGCTGGCCGAGTTCGGCGTGACCATGATTGGCGCGACAGCCGACGCGATTGATAAAGCAGAAGACCGTCGCCGCTTCGACGTGGCAATGAAGAAAATCGGCCTCGACACCGCGCGTTCCGGTATCGCACACAACATGGAAGAAGCGCTGGCCGTCGCGGCTGACGTGGGCTATCCGTGCATTATCCGTCCATCGTTCACCATGGGCGGAACCGGCGGCGGTATCGCCTACAACCGCGAAGAGTTCGAAGAGATTTGCGAACGCGGTCTGGATCTCTCCCCAACCAAAGAGCTGCTGATTGATGAATCGCTGATTGGCTGGAAAGAGTACGAGATGGAAGTGGTGCGTGATAAAAACGACAACTGCATCATCGTCTGCTCCATCGAAAACTTCGATGCGATGGGGATCCACACCGGCGACTCCATCACCGTTGCGCCAGCGCAAACGCTGACCGACAAAGAGTATCAAATCATGCGTAACGCCTCGATGGCGGTACTGCGTGAAATCGGCGTGGAAACCGGCGGCTCTAACGTGCAGTTCTCCGTGAACCCGAAAACCGGTCGTCTGATTGTTATCGAAATGAACCCGCGCGTGTCCCGTTCTTCTGCGCTGGCCTCCAAAGCGACCGGCTTCCCGATTGCCAAAGTGGCGGCGAAACTGGCGGTGGGTTACACCCTTGACGAGCTGATGAACGACATCACCGGTGGCCGCACCCCTGCGTCCTTCGAGCCGTCCATCGACTACGTTGTGACGAAAATTCCACGCTTCAACTTCGAGAAATTCGCAGGCGCGAACGACCGTCTGACCACCCAGATGAAATCTGTCGGTGAAGTGATGGCGATTGGCCGCACGCAGCAGGAATCCCTGCAGAAAGCGCTGCGCGGTCTGGAAGTCGGCGCGACCGGTTTCGACCCGAAAGTAAGCCTGGACGACCCGGAAGCACTGACCAAAATCCGCCGTGAGCTGAAAGACGCGGGCGCCGAGCGTATCTGGTACATCGCTGATGCCTTCCGTGCTGGCCTGTCCGTGGACGGCGTGTTCAACCTGACCAACATTGACCGCTGGTTCCTGGTGCAGATTGAAGAGCTGGTACGTCTGGAAGAACAGGTGGCGGAACTGGGCATTACCGGCCTGGATGCTGACTTCCTGCGCGTGCTGAAGCGTAAAGGCTTCGCCGATGCGCGTCTGGCAAAACTGGCGGGCGTGCGTGAAGCGGAAATCCGCAAGCTGCGCGACCAGTATGACCTGCACCCGGTTTACAAGCGCGTGGACACCTGTGCGGCAGAGTTCTCTACCGATACCGCGTACATGTACTCCACCTATGAAGACGAGTGCGAAGCGAACCCGTCCGTCGACCGCGACAAGATTATGGTGCTGGGCGGCGGTCCAAACCGTATCGGCCAGGGCATCGAGTTCGACTACTGCTGCGTACACGCTTCACTGGCGCTGCGCGAAGACGGTTACGAGACCATCATGGTCAACTGTAACCCGGAAACCGTGTCTACTGACTACGATACCTCCGACCGTCTCTACTTCGAGCCGGTAACGCTGGAAGATGTGCTGGAAATCGTGCGCATCGAGAAGCCAAAAGGCGTTATCGTGCAGTACGGCGGCCAGACCCCGCTGAAGCTGGCGCGCGCGCTGGAAGCGGCAGGTGTGCCGGTTATCGGTACCAGCCCGGATGCGATTGACCGTGCAGAAGACCGCGAGCGTTTCCAGCAGGCGGTTGACCGTCTGAAGCTGAAACAACCGGCAAACGCCACCGTCACCGCCATTGAGATGGCTGTAGAGAAAGCGAAGGATATCGGCTACCCGCTGGTGGTGCGTCCATCGTACGTACTGGGCGGCCGCGCGATGGAAATCGTCTACGACGAAGCCGACCTGCGCCGCTACTTCCAGACTGCTGTCAGCGTCTCCAACGATGCGCCAGTGCTGCTCGACCGCTTCCTTGACGATGCGGTAGAAGTGGACGTTGACGCCATCTGCGACGGCGAAATGGTGCTGATTGGCGGCATCATGGAGCATATCGAGCAGGCGGGCGTGCACTCCGGTGACTCCGCCTGTTCTCTGCCAGCGTACACCCTGAGCCAGGAAATACAGGATGTGATGCGCCAGCAGGTGCAGAAGCTGGCCTTCGAGCTGCAGGTTCGCGGTCTGATGAACGTGCAGTTTGCGGTGAAAGACAACGAAGTCTACCTGATTGAAGTGAACCCGCGCGCGGCGCGTACCGTCCCGTTCGTCTCCAAAGCCACCGGCGTCCCGCTGGCGAAAGTGGCGGCGCGCGTGATGGCAGGCCAGACGCTGGCTCAGCAGGGCGTAACCAAAGAGATCATCCCACCGTACTACTCGGTGAAAGAAGTGGTGCTGCCGTTCAACAAATTCCCGGGCGTTGACCCGCTGCTGGGGCCAGAAATGCGCTCTACCGGGGAAGTGATGGGCGTGGGCCGCACCTTTGCTGAAGCGTTCGCGAAGGCGCAGCTGGGCAGTAGCTCCACCATGAAAAAATCAGGCCGTGCGCTGCTCTCCGTTCGTGAAGGCGACAAAGAACGCGTGGTTGACCTGGCGGCCAAGCTGCTGAAACAGGGCTTCGAGCTGGATGCGACCCACGGTACGGCAATTGTGCTGGGTGAAGCCGGTATCAACCCGCGTCTGGTGAACAAGGTGCATGAAGGTCGTCCGCACATTCAGGATCGTATCAAGAATGGCGAATACACCTACATTATCAACACCACTGCGGGCCGCCAGGCGATTGAAGACTCCAAGCTGATTCGCCGCAGCGCGCTGCAGTACAAAGTGCACTACGACACCACCCTGAACGGCGGTTTCGCTACAGCCATGGCGCTGAACGCGGACGCGACCGAGAAGGTGATTTCGGTGCAGGAAATGCACGCACAGATTAACAAGTAAGCCTTAATGCCCGGCAATCAACGATTGCCGGGCATTATCCCCACCTTCAGAACCTTCTGGTTTTCCATCCGCATTCAGTCAGTTAGCCTAAAATGGTTAGGTCGATAACGAAATTCAACTGAGAGCAGGGGAAAACACCATGCAAAATAAATTACTGATTGCTTCCGTTCTGGCTGCCACTGCAATGTTTACCGTTGCGGGCTGTTCGTCTAATCAGGCAGTTAAAACCACAGACGGCCGCACCATCGTCACCGACGGCAAACCGCAGGTGGATGACGATACCGGACTGGTGTCCTACAAAAATGCCGAGACCGGTCAAACCGAGCAGATTAACCGCGACCAGGTGAAATCCATGGGCGAGCTGGATAACTAATTCAGAATTCTGACGTAAGCCCGTCAATAATATTCACTATTAGCCTGTTGAATTACTGACTACACTCTTTTGTTAAAAGAAAGCAGTAATAACAGGCTAATCAATGATTCTGATAATTTATGCCCATCCTTATCCGCAGCACTCGCATGCGAATAAGCGGATGCTTGAGCAGGTAAGGACGCTTGATAACGTAGAGATACGTTCCCTCTATCAACTCTATCCCGATTTTAATATTGATATCGCCGCCGAACAGGAGGCACTTTCCCGCGCCGATCTGATTATCTGGCAGCATCCCATGCAGTGGTACAGCACGCCTCCGCTGCTGAAACTGTGGATTGATAAAGTCTTCTCCCACGGCTGGGCGTATGGCCACAATGGCAATGCGCTAAAGGGTAAAAGCCTGATGTGGGCGGTCACCACCGGCGGAGGGGAAAGCCACTTTGATATTGGTTCCTTCCCGGGGTTTGACGTCCTGGCGCAGCCGCTGCAGGCAACCGCGCTCTATTGTGGTCTGAACTGGCTCCCGCCTTTTGCTATGCACTGTACGTTTGTCTGCGACGATGAAACGCTGCAGGCGCAGGCTCGCCATTATAAACAACGCTTACTCGAGTGGCAGGAGACGCACCATGGATAGCCATACGCTAATACAGGCGCTGATTTACCTCGGCGCGGCGGCGCTGATTGTACCCGTTGCGGTACGCCTGGGGCTGGGCTCTGTTCTCGGTTATCTGATTGCTGGCTGCGTCATCGGGCCATGGGGCCTTCGCCTGGTCACGGATGCCGAGGCGATTCTTCATTTCGCCGAAATTGGCGTTGTGCTGATGCTCTTTGTGATTGGTCTGGAACTCGATCCGCAGCGCTTGTGGAAGCTTCGCGCCTCGGTATTTGGCGGTGGTGCGTTGCAAATGGTTGCCTGCGGCCTGCTGCTGGGTGGGTTCTGTATCCTGTTGGGAATGGACTGGAAAGTCGCTGAGCTTATCGGCATGACGCTGGCGCTCTCCTCAACGGCCATTGCCATGCAGGCGATGAACGAGCGAAATCTGACGGTCTCGCAGATGGGACGCAGTGCGTTCTCCGTGCTGCTGTTTCAGGACATTGCCGCTATCCCGCTGGTGGCGATGATCCCGCTGCTGGCGGCAAGTGGTTCCTCGACGACGCTGGGCGCTTTTGCGCTGTCCGCGCTGAAGGTAGCGGGCGCGCTGGCTCTGGTGGTTCTGCTTGGACGCTACGTTACCCGTCCGCTACTGCGGTTTGTTGCCCGCTCAGGCCTGCGCGAAGTGTTCAGCGCCGTGGCGCTATTCCTGGTGTTTGGCTTTGGTCTGCTGCTGGAAGAGGCCGGGCTTTCAATGGCGATGGGGGCGTTCCTCGCAGGCGTTCTGCTGGCGAGCTCTGAATACCGCCACGCGCTGGAAAGCGATATCGAGCCGTTCAAAGGGTTGCTGCTGGGGCTGTTTTTCATCGGTGTCGGGATGTCCGTTGACTTCGGCACGCTGGTGACGCATCCGCTGCGGATTGTCATCCTGCTTGTCGGCTTCCTGGTCATTAAAATGGTGATGCTGTGGCTGATTGCACGTCCACTGAATGTGCCGACCCGTCAGCGTCGCTGGTTTGCCGTGCTGCTGGGGCAGGGGAGCGAATTTGCGTTCGTGGTCTTTGGCGCAGCGCAGATGGCAAACGTACTCGATCCGGAGTGGGCGAAAGCGCTGACGCTGGCGGTGGCACTGTCGATGGCAGCGACGCCTGTTCTGCTGGTGCTGCTGACACGCCTTGAAAAATCGGGCAGCGAACAGGAGCGCGAAGCCGATGAAATCGACGAGGAGCAGCCGCGCGTCATCATCGCCGGATTTGGCCGCTATGGGCAGATCGTGGGGCGTTTACTGTTGTCGAGCGGGGTGAAAATGGTCATCCTCGATCACGACCCCGACCATGTCGATACCCTGCGTAAATTTGATATGAAAGTCTTTTACGGAGATGCGACCCGCGTCGATCTGCTGGAATCCGCGGGGGCGGCAAAAGCCGAGGTGTTGATTAACGCCATTGACGATCCAGAGACCAGCATGCAGATGGTGGAACTGGTTAAAGAGCATTTCCCGTCGCTGACGATTATCTCCCGCGCGCGCGATGTCGATCACTATATCCGGCTGCGACAGGCGGGTGTAGAAGCACCGGAGCGTGAAACGTTCGAAGGTGCGCTGAAATCTGGCCGTACGGCGCTGGAAAATCTGGGGCTCGGCGCGTATGAAGCGCGCGAGCGTGCGGACCTGTTCCGCCGCTTTAATACCGAGATGGTGGAAGAGATGGCGGCGATGGCCGGCAGCACGGCTACGGAGCGTGCAGCAGTGTTTAAACGCACCAGCGCGATGCTGACGGAAATCATTAACGAGGATCGTAATCACCTGTCACTGATCCAGCGTCATGGCTGGCAAGGCACGGAAGAGGGCAAGCATACCGGGGATCCGTCTGACGAGCCCGAGAGTAAACCTTCCGCGTGAAGTGGAGTTGCCAGCAATATTAAAAAATTTCTTTATCTTTACCCTGCCGCCAGTCGACGAAAGATTAAGCTTTCCGTATAGTGGCGGCAATTTTTTGCATCCGGGAAATTTTCAATGATCAGTCTGATTGCAGCGCTGGCGGTGGACCGCGTTATCGGTATGGAAAATGCCATGCCGTGGAACCTGCCTGCCGATCTCGCATGGTTTAAACGTACTACGTTAAACAAGCCGGTAGTGATGGGCCGCCTGACCTGGGAGTCGATTGGTCGTCCATTGCCGGGTCGTAAGAATATCGTTATCAGTAGCCAGCCAGGCACTGACGATCGCGTCGAATGGGTAAAATCAGTAGACGAGGCGATTGCAGCGTGCGGCAATGCCGAAGAGATTATGGTGATTGGTGGCGGGCGTGTGTATGAGCAGTTCCTCCCAAAAGCGCAGAAGCTGTATCTGACCCACATTGATGCTGAAGTGGAAGGGGATACCCATTTCCCGGACTACGATCCGGATGAGTGGGAGTCGGTATTCAGCGAATTCCACGACGCGGATGCACAGAACTCCCACAGCTACTGCTTCGAGATTCTGGAACGTCGTTAAGTGATTTTCCCTCTCCCGCCCGGGAGAGGGAATAATGTATCAGGAGGCAACGGCCTCGCCTTCTCCTAAGTCCAGCTGTCGGTTGGACGGCTGAATAAAGTAAGCTTTATCTTCCCAGCGTAAGCAGGTTAACTCCCCGCCCCAGCAGCATCCGGTATCAAGACCGTAGATCCCTTCCGGTGTCCCTTTTCCTTCCAGTGCAGCCCAGTGACCAAATACCACGCTGTACTCGCTTGTCACCGGCCCCGGAATGGCAAACCACGGTTTGAGCGGGGCGGGCGCGCTTTCCGGTGTCTCTTTGGAATACATGTCCAGCTGTCCGTTCGGAAAGCAGAAACGCATGCGGGTGAAGGCGTTGGTGATAAAGCGCAGACGAGCCAGACCGCTGAGCTCCTCGCTCCAGTGGTTTGGCATATCGCCATACATGGCATCAAGGAAGAAAGGATACGAGTCGCTCGCCAACACCGCCTCTACGTCACGCGCGCAGGTTTTCGCCGTCTCAAGATCCCACTGCGGGGTAATCCCGGCATGCGCCATGACCAGCTTTTTCTCTTCGTCGATCTGCAGAAGTGGCTGACGGCGCAGCCAGTTGATCAGCTCGTCGGCGTCCGGCGCATCCAGCAGTGGGGTGAGGCGATCTTTAGGTTTGTTACGGCTGATCCCGGCGAAAACCGCCAGCAGATGCAGATCGTGATTGCCCAGGACCATGCGTACGCTGTCGCCCAGCGATTTGACGAAACGTAGTACTTCAAGAGAGCCGGGGCCACGCGCGACTAAATCGCCCGTCAGCCAGAGCGTGTCCTGTCCTGGCGTAAAGTCGACCTGCTTTAATAATGCGATCAGTTCATCGTAGCAACCGTGAACGTCGCCAATCAGATATGTAGACATTAGATTAATGAATGAGTGTTGTAACGGCGAGACGGAACACAGGAATGGCAACGCGGAAACTATTGCCATCGACGTCGACCATTTCATAATGGCCTTGCATGGTACCCATTGGCGTTTCAATAACCGCGCCGCTGGTATATTGGAACTCTTCTCCAGGATCGATGTGGGGCTGCTCACCGACCACACCTTCACCCTGTACTTCGATTTCACGGCCATTGCCGTTAGTAATAAGCCAGTAACGCCCAAGCAGCTGCACAGGCATCCGCCCCAGGTTGCGAATGGTCACGGTGTAAGCAAAGACAAAACGTTCTTCATCCGGTGAGGATTGCGATTCAACATAGACGCTTTGTACATGGACACATACGCGGGGCGAATCAATCATGGCTTAACTCTCCTTCGGCGGCGCATTTTCGCTGATGTAATTAGCCAGCTTGCAGTACTGCTCTACGGAAATGTTCTCCGCACGCATTGCCGGGTCGATTCCAAGCTCAGCTAACACCTCAACGGTGAACGAATTGCTCAGGCTGTTACGGATCGTTTTTCGGCGCTGGTTAAAGGCTTCCGTGGTGACGCGGCTCAGTACACGCAGATCTTTCACCGGGTACGGTTTCGTTTTGTGCGGTACCAGGCGTACAACCGCAGAATCCACTTTCGGTGGCGGCGTAAAGGCGGATGGCGGAACTTCGAGTACCGGGATCACGTTGCAGTAATATTGCGCCATCACGCTTAAACGACCATACGCTTTACTGTTCGGGCCTGCAACCAGACGGTTAACAACCTCTTTTTGCAACATGAAGTGCATGTCGGCAATGGCATCAGTATAGCTAAACAGATGGAACATCAGCGGCGTGGAGATATTGTACGGCAGGTTACCGAACACGCGCAGCGGCTGGCCCATTTTCTCTGACAGCTCGCCAAAGTTCATGGTCATCGCATCCTGCTGATAGATAGTCAGCTTCGGCCCGAGGAACGGGTGCGTTTGCAGGCGTGCGGCCAGATCGCGGTCAAGTTCGATTACGGTCAGTTCGTCAAGACGCTCGCCGACCGGCTCGGTCAGTGCAGCAAGACCCGGGCCGATTTCGACCATAGCCTGCCCTTTCTGCGGATTAATGGCAGACACGATGCTTTCGATCACGAACTGATCGTTGAGGAAGTTTTGCCCGAAGCGTTTACGGGCTAAGTGGCCCTGATGGACTCGATTAGTCATTGAGTATTAACAATCATTTTGATGGCGAGATTAAGCGCCGTAATAAAACTGCCGACATCCGCTTTCCCCTGGCCTGCCAGATCCAGCGCAGTACCGTGGTCAACGGACGTTCGAATAAAAGGTAAACCGAGGGTGATATTCACCCCGCGGCCAAAGCCCTGGTATTTTAGCACGGGCAGGCCCTGATCGTGGTACATCGCGAGCACGGCGTCGGCATTATCCAGGTATTTCGGCTGGAAAAGGGTATCCGCAGGCAGCGGCCCGCTTAAGTGCATCCCTTTTGCGCGCATCTCTTCAAGTACCGGAATAATGGTGTCGATCTCTTCGGTTCCCATATGCCCGCCTTCGCCAGCGTGCGGATTCAGGCCGCAAACCAGAACGTGCGGCTGCTTGATGCCGAATTTAGTTTGCAGGTCATGATGCAGGATCCCGATGATCTCCCGCAGCAGTTCCGGGGTGATGGCATCTGGAATGGCCTTAATGGGCAGATGGGTTGTCACCAGAGCAACGCGCATCTCCTCCGTCGCCAGCATCATCACCACTTTCGGGCTGCGCGAGCGTTCTTCAAAGAACTCCGTGTGCCCGGTAAACGGAATACCGGCTTCGTTAATCACACCTTTGTGTACGGGGCCGGTGATCAAAGCGGCGAACTCACCGTTCAGGCAGCCGTCGCAGGCGCGCGCCAGCGTATCAACGACGTAATGACCGTTTTCCGTGCTGAGCTGGCCCGGAATGACAGGCGTACGAAGGGGAACAGAGAGAAGCGTGAGCGTACCGGCTTGCTGCGGTGCAGGCTGTTGACCTTCAACGTAAGGGATGAGCGTTAAAGGCAGACCGAGCAGCGCGGCCCGGTCTTGTAACAGTGTTGCATCAGCGCAGACGACCAGTTCTACCGGCCAGCTGCGCTGGGCGAGCTGGACAACGAGGTCAGGCCCAATCCCGGCGGGTTCGCCGGGAGTGATAACAACACGATGGTGTTTCATTAGTTGCTCAGGACTTTCACGTAAGCGCTGGCGCGTTGTTCCTGCATCCAGGTTGCCGCTTCTTCAGAGAACTTACGGTTAAACAGCATACGGTAGGCTCTGTCTTTCTGCGCCGCATCGGTTTTATCAACGTTACGGGTGTCCATCAGTTCAATCAGATGCCAGCCAAACGAAGAGTGTACCGGCGCACTGAGTTGGCCTTTGTTCAGCTTCATCAATGCATCGCGGAATGCCGGATCGTAAATATCCGCCGCTGCCCAGCCCAGATCGCCGCCCTGGTTAGCAGAGCCTGGATCCTGAGAGAACTCTTTTGCTGCATTTGCGAACGAGGTTTTACCGCTCTTAATGTCAGCAGCAATCTGTTCCAGCTTCGCCCGCGCCTGATCGTCAGTCATGATCGGTGACGGTTTCAGAAGGATGTGGCGAGCGTGAACTTCGGTGACGGAAATATTCTGGCTCTGACCGCGCAGATCGTTCACTTTCAGAATGTGGAAGCCCACACCGGAACGGATTGGACCGACGATATCGCCTTTCTTGGCCGTACTCAGTGCCTGAGCGAAGATGGATGGCAGTTCCTGAATACGTCCCCAGCCCATCTGGCCGCCTTTCAGCGCCTGTTGGTCCGCGGAGTAGGTGATAGCCAGCTTGCCAAAGTCGCCGCCGTTGCGCGCCTGTTCAACAATAGAACGCGCCTGGCTTTCTGCTTCCGCAGCCTGGTCGGACGTTGGGTTCTCTGGCAGCGGGATCAGAATGTGGCTCAGATTCAGCTCAGTGCTGGCATCGTTCTGGTTACCCACCTGTTTTGCCAGCGCGTCCACTTCCTGAGGCAGGATAGTCACGCGACGGCGTACTTCGTTGTTACGTACTTCCGAAATCAGCATCTCTTTACGGATCTGGTTACGGTAGGTGGCGTAGCTGATGCCGTCATAGGCCAGACGGCTGCGCATCTGGTCTAAAGACATATTGTTCTGCTTCGCGATGTTAGCGATCGCCTGATCGAGCTGCTCGTCAGTGACCTTCACACCCATTTTCTGCCCCATCTGGAGAACGATCTGATCCATGATCAGACGCTCCAGGATCTGGTGGCGCAGCGTGGCGTCATCCGGAAGCTGCTGACCTGCTTCGCCCGAATTGAGCTTCACCGATTTCATCAGACCGTCAACGTCACTTTCGAGCACGACGCCGTTGTTAACTACAGCAGCGACTTTATCAACAACCTGGGGGGCCGCGAAGCTGGTATTCGCAACCATAGCGACACCGAGCAGCAGCGTTTTCCAGTTCTTCATACTTTTTCCATTTCAATTAACCGCAAAGCGGATTACGTTGCAAATCAAGCACATTACAAGGAGCTACGGTACGGCAGAATGTTCGAGCGCAGCATTTTCTGCGTACCCAGACCGTAGTTGGAACTCAGGCCGCGTAACTCGAAGTTAAAGCCAATCACGTTATCGTATTTGCTCTGATTGTTGTTGGTATCCCAGCCGTTAAGCTTACGTTCGTAACCGACGCGCAGCGCGTAACAGCAGGAGTTATATTGCAGGCCTACCATCTGGTCAGCTGCTTTACTGGTGTTGGTGTCAAAGTAGTAAGCCCCTACGATTGACCAACGGTCGGCGATTGGCCAACTCGCTGCGCCACCCACCTGAGAAATACCGTCTTTATACTGTTCTCCAGTGCCATAGTTAGGCAATGTGGCCTGAATATATTCCGGGCTGGCATAACGATAGGTAAACTGCACCATACGATCTTCATCCCGGCGATATTCAATGGCCGCTGTGCTGTTGGCAATATTGTCGAGACGGGTGTCATACTGAACGCCGCCACGCAGGCCCCAACGATCGGTCATACGCCAGTATGTATCGCCAGCCCAAATCAGCGAACCTGTCTTGTTATCTTTCTCCCACTTAATATTGTCATCGCCAGTGCGTGACTCGGTGAAGTAGTAGATTTGACCAACAGAAACGTTAAAACGTTCAACGGCAGCATCATCATAAACGCGTGATGTGACCCCGGTCGTTAGCTGATTCGCTGATGCGATGCGGTCAAGGCCACCGTAGGTACGGTCGCGGAACAGGCCGCTATAGTCAGACTGCAGTAAAGAGGAGTCGTAGTTATTGATGTTGCTCTGATCGCGATAAGGCACGTACAGATACTGCATACGTGGCTCCAGCGTCTGGGTATAGCCATCCGCCAGAAGACCCATATTGCGTTCGAAGATCAGCTTACCGTCCATTTTGAACTGCGGAAGCGTACGGTTTACAGATTCTTCCAGGTGACCGGTATTGTTCGGATTAGCGTTGTAATCATCAATGTTTTTCTGCTGATAGTGTGTTGCCATCAGCTTGGCTTCAGTGTTCAGGCTCGCCCAGTCGTTAGACCATGGCAAGTTGATGACGGGCTCCAGGTGAACACGGGTTGCTTCCGGCATATTGGAATTCGTGTTTACAAAATGCACTGCCTGGCCATAAATACGGGTATCGAATGGACCTACGTCATTTTGGTACCAGTTAACGTCCAACTGAGGTTCAGCACCATAGGTACTCGCCGTCTGGCTGGAGAACACCTGGAACTGCTTGCTTGTTACCGTCGCATCGAAGTTCTGCACCGCATAGCCAGCGCTGAAGATCTGCGTGGCATAACCATCAGTACTCGAACCGTATTTTGATGAGAAATCGTTGAAGTAGCTCGGGTCACTGACCTTGGTGTAGTTGACGTTGAAACGCCAGACCTGATCCATCACCCCGGAATGCTGCCAGAAATACATCCAGCGGTGTTTATTGCCTTCGGTCGGATGCTCGTCCTGGAAGACTTTATCCGACGGCAGGTAATCCAGCTCCATCAGACCTGCGCCAGCATGTGTCAGATAGCGGAATTCGTTTTCCCACATGATGTTGCCGCGCTTATGGATATAGTGCGGCGTGATCGTCGCATCCATGTTGGGCGCGATGTTCCAGTAATACGGCAGGTAGAACTCAAAATAGTTCGTGGTGCTGTATTTGGCATTCGGGATCAGGAAGCCGGAACGACGTTTATCACCTACGGGAAGCTGCAGATAAGGGCTATAGAAAATAGGTACAGGACCGAGCTTAAAGCGGGCGTTCCAGATCTCCGCGACCTGCTCCTCGCGGTCATGGATCACTTCGCTGCCCACTACACTCCAGGTATTTGAACCCGGCAGACACGACGTGAACGTGCCATTTTCCAGGATCGTATAGCGGTTTTCACCACGCTGTTTCATCAGGTCTGCGTCACCGCGCCCCTGGCGACCCACCATCTGGTAATCACCTTTCCAGACGTTAGTATCTTTAGTATTCAGGTTTGACCAGGCTTTCGGACCTTTCAGGATGACCTGATTGTCGTCATAGTGCACATTACCCAGCGCATCCACCGTTCGTACCGGCTCGGCCGCACCTTCCGGCTGCTTCTGGTGCAACTGCACTTCATCTGCCTGCAGGCGGCTATTGCCCTGGTTAATATCCACATTGCCCGTAAACGTGGCATTGTCAGGATAGGTACCTTTAGAACTGTCTGCAGTAATGGTTACCGGCAAGTTATTTGTATCGCCACTCACCAGTGGGCGATTATAACTTGGGACGCCAAGCATACACTGCGAGGCGAGATCGGCCGCCAGCCCCTGTTGACTGTACAGGGCGGTGCCAATCATTGTGGCCAGGAGGGTGGGGATACGTTTTTTCATACGTTGTATTTTATTGTTCCGTCATCAGTGGCTACGGCTTACAAACGCTCAGAGACTATCTTACTCATCTGCGCAGTACCAGCGTTAATCCTGCCCGTTTGCGTGCCAGAGTGTTAGGCTCGCTATCGAATGACGAGTATGATAAAGCAAATTATAGGCGATGTCCTTCAATTGACCGTGACTTGAACACAGTGATGATGACGTTGCGTCGGCCAGGAATATGACTATCCGGGGAGTATATGCAGTATTGGGGTAAAATAATCGGCGTTGCGTTCGCCATCATCATGGGTGCCGGGTTCTGGGGAATTGTGCTTGGGCTTATTATCGGCCATATGTTTGATAAGGCGCGCAGCCGCAAAATGGCCTGGTTTGCCAATCAGCGCGAGCGTCAGTCCCTCTTTTTCTCCACCACCTTTGAGGTCATGGGGCATTTAACCAAATCCAAAGGGCGTGTAACAGAAGCCGATATTCAGATTGCCAGCGTCTTTATGGATCGCATGAACCTGCACGGTGACTCCCGTCTGGCAGCGCAAAATGCATTTCGCATCGGTAAATCGGATAACTATCCGCTTCGCGAAAAAATGCGTCAGTTCCGCAGCATCTGCTTCGGACGTTTTGATTTAATTCGGATGTTTCTGGAAATTCAGATCCAGGCGGCCTTCGCCGACGGTTCGCTTCATCCCAATGAACGTGATGTGCTGTACGTCATTGCGGAAGAGCTGGGCATCTCCCGTATGCAGTTCGATCAGTTCCTGCGCATGATGCAGGGCGGCGCGCAGTTTGGCGGTGGCTATCATCAGCAGTCGTCTGGCGGTTCCTGGCAGCAGGCGCAGCGTGGTCCGACGCTGGAAGATGCCTGCAACGTGCTTGGCGTAAAGCCCTCTGACGATCAGACCACGATTAAACGTGCCTATCGTAAGCTCATGAGCGAGCATCATCCGGACAAACTGGTCGCGAAAGGCCTACCGCCGGAAATGATGGAGATGGCGAAGCAAAAGGCGCAGGAAATCCAGAAGGCCTACGAGCTCATCAAAGAGAAGAAAGGTTTCAAATAAGAAAAAGCCCGACGCTGTCGGGCTTTTTTTTAGAAGTCCACCGGGGCTTTAAACGTCATCGCGTTACCGAAGGCCGGATGGGTGATGGTGAGCATCTGCGCGTGAAGCTGCAGACGTGGCGCTAACGCCAGCGCTTCAGGCGGGGCGTAAAACCGGTCGCCCAGAATCGGATGGCCCAGCGCGAGCATATGCACGCGCAGCTGGTGTGAGCGTCCGGTAATCGGCTTAAGCAGGACGCGCGCGGTGTTATCCGGCGCGTACTCCAGCACTTCATACTCGGTCTGCGCGGCCTTGCCGGTTTCATAACACACCTTCTGCTTTGGCCGGTTCGGCCAGTCGCAAATCAGCGGTAAATCCACCAGACCTTCCGCCTGCGCGGGATGACCCCAGACGCGGGCGACATACTGCTTTTTCGGCTCGCGCTCGCGGAACTGACGTTTTAATTCGCGTTCCGCGGCTTTATTCAGCGCCACCACAATCACGCCGCTGGTGGCCATGTCCAGGCGATGGACGGACTCCGCCTGAGGATAATCACGCTGAATACGCGTCATCACGCTGTCTTTGTGCTCATCCAGACGCCCCGGCACGGACAACAAGCCGCTGGGCTTATTGACCACCATAATGTGCTCATCCTGATACAGAATGACCAGCCAGGGATCCTGCGGCGGATTGTAAGGCTCCATCACCATCTTGCGCTCCGTTTACTGATGCGTCACAACGATAAGACGCAAGGCATCCAGACGCCAGCTCGCCTGATTCAGACTTTCCAGTACCTGCTGGCGGTTGCTTTCAATCGCCGCCAGTTCGTCGTCACGGATGTTAGGATTGACTGCTTTTAAGGCTTCCAGACGTGACAGCTCCGCAGACAGTTTCTCGTCGGCTTCACTGCGCGCGGCATCAATTAGCGCTCTGGCTGCTTTTTCAATCTGGGTTTCGCCCAGTTGCAGAATGGCATGCACATCCTGTTGTACCGCGTTGACCAGTTTACTGCCCGTATGGCGGTTCACCGCGCTCAGCTGTCGGTTGAAGCTCTCGAATTCAACCTGTCCCGCCAGGTTAGTGCCGTTTTTGTCCAGCAGCAGGCGGACGGGCGTCGGCGGCAGGAAGCGGGTGAGCTGAAGCTGTTTCGGCGCCTGCGCTTCCACAACATAAATCAGTTCCACCAGCAGGGTACCCACAGGCAACGCCTTGTTTTTCAACAGGGAGATAGTGCTGCTGCCGGTATCGCCAGACAGGATCAGGTCCAGGCCGTTGCGGATCAGCGGATGTTCCCAGGTGATGAACTGAGCGTCTTCACGGGACAGCGCCACATCACGCTCGAAGGTGATGGTGCAGCCATCCTCTGGCAGGCCCGGGAAATCCGGAACCAGCATGTGATCGGACGGGGTCAGGACAATCAGGTTCTCGCCGCGGTCGTCCTGGTTAATGCCAACGATGTCGAACAGATTCATGGAGAAGCTGATCAGGCTGGTGTCATCATCTTGTTCTTCAATGCTCTCGGCAAGCGCCTGCGCTTTTTCACCGCCGTTGGAGTGGATCTCCAGCAGGCGATCGCGGCCCTGCTCCAGCTGCGTTTTCAGCGCGTCGTGCTTCTCACGGCAGGACTTGATCAGCTCATCGAACCCTTCCGCGTTTTCCGGCGCGGCCAGGTAGCCGATCAGATCGCCATGCACCTGATCGTAAATCGTGCGGCCCGTCGGGCAGGTATGTTCAAACGCATCCAGACCTTCATGGAACCAGCGAACCAGCACGGACTGGGCGGTTTTTTCCAGATAAGGTACGTGGATCTGAATATCATGCGCCTGGCCGATACGATCAAGACGACCGATACGCTGCTCCAGCAGATCCGGGTTAAACGGCAGATCGAACATCACCAGGTTGCTGGCGAACTGGAAGTTACGGCCTTCAGAACCGATCTCAGAACACAGCAGAACCTGTGCGCCGCTGTCCTCTTCCCCGAACCACGCCGCGGCGCGGTCGCGCTCAACGATGGACATGCCTTCGTGGAACACGGCGGCACGAATACCTTCGCGTTCACGCAGGACCTGCTCCAGCTGCAGCGCAGTAGCCGCTTTGGCGCAGATCACCAGCACTTTCTGGGCGCGGTGCGCGGTCAGGTAGCCCATCAGCCACTCCACGCGCGGATCGAAGTTCCACCAGGTGCCGGTATCACCTTCAAATTCCTGGTAGATTTGTTCCGGGTAGAGCATGTCGCGAGCGCGCTCTTCCTGGGTTTTGCGCGCGCCCATAATGCCGGAGACTTTAATCGCCGTCTGGTACTGCGTCGGCAGCGGCAGTTTGATGGTATGCAGTTCGCGTTTCGGGAAGCCTTTCACGCCGTTACGGGTGTTACGGAACAGGACGCGGCTGGTGCCGTGGCGGTCCATCAGCATGTCGATAAGCTCTTTACGCGCCGAGTCCGCGTTATCGCCTTCACTGTTGGCAGCCTGCAGCAGCGGTTCAATATCCTGCTCGCCAATCAGATCGCTCAGGGTGTTGAGTTCGTCATTTGAAAGACGTTTGCCCGCCAGCAGCATGGCGACGGCATCCGCGACCGGACGGTAGTTATTCTGTTCTTCTACAAACTGCTCGAAATCGTGGAAACGATTTGGGTCGAGCAGACGCAGACGGGCGAAGTGGCTCTCCAGACCCAGCTGCTCCGGCGTTGCGGTCAGCAGCAGGACGCCCGGTACGCGCTCGGCAAGCTGCTCGATTGCCATATATTCGCGGCTCGGCGCGTCTTCGCTCCAAACCAGGTGATGAGCTTCGTCGACGACCATCAGGTCCCATTCGGCATCGCACAGATGCTCAAGACGCTGTTTGCTGCGGCGGACGAAGTCCAGGGAGCAGATCACCAGCTGTTCGGTTTCGAACGGGTTATCGGCGTCATGCTGGGCTTCAGCATAACGTTCATCGTCAAACAGGGAGAAGCGCAGGTTAAAACGGCGCAGCATTTCGACCAGCCACTGGTGCTGCAGGGTTTCCGGAACCACAATCAGCACGCGCTCGGCAGCGCCGGAAAGCAGCTGTTGATGCAGGATCATGCCCGCTTCAATGGTTTTACCCAGTCCCACTTCATCAGCCAGCAGCACGCGCGGGGCGTGACGACGGCCCACGTCATGGGCGATATTCAGCTGGTGCGGGATCAGGCTGGTACGTTGACCGCGCAGGCCGCTCCACGGCATGCGGTACTGTTCACTCTGAAACTTGCGTGCGCGATAGCGCAGGGAGAAGCGATCCATACGATCGATTTGCCCGGCAAACAGGCGATCCTGCGGCTTGCTGAATACCAGTTTGCTGTCGAGCAGCACTTCACGCAGGATGACATCGGACTCGTCGGTGTCCAGGCGAGTCCCAATGTAGGCGAGCAGTCCATTCTCTTCTTTTACGTCTTCAATCTTGAGCTGCCAGCCGTCATGGCTGGTCACGGTGTCACCCGGATTAAACATTACGCGGGTCACAGGGGAGTCATTGCGAGCGTACAGGCGGTTTTCACCGGTGGCAGGGAAAAGGAGGGTTACCATGCGCGCATCGACTGCAACGACGGTTCCTAATCCAAGTTCGCTTTCTGTATCGCTGATCCAGCGTTGACCAAGTGTAAAAGGCATAGTTGTTCGGCTCTAATCTTTAATTGCAGGCAATAGTTCGACCCCGTCAAAAAAGGCGGTCATCGAAAAATGGGTCCGGGAATGGAAAGGGCGCTATGGTACTGGATGGCAGCCATTTCGTCACGCGTCAAAATAGGCCAAGTTGCCCTGTCACTAGTGTAGCAAAGTCGTCGTCGATGAAGGGCAAAATTCCGTCTGCCACCGGCTGAAGCTGACGCGTCAGATAGTGTTCGTAATCCAGAGGAGAATGTTGATAATCCACGGGTTCCGGGCCGTTAATGGTCCAGACGTATTTGATGGTTCCCCGGTTCTGATACTGCGGTGCGCGGCCACGGCGGACGTTTTCTTCATCCGCAAGGCGCGCGGCGCGTACGTGCGGAGGAACGTTGCGCTGGTACTCTGCGAGCGGGCGGCGCAGGCGTTTGCGATACACCAGCTGCGCGTCAAGTTCACCCGCCATCAGGCTGGCTATCGTCTCGCGCACATAGTCCTGATACGGCTCATTGCGAAACACCCGCAGATAGAGCGTTTGCTGGAACTGCTGCGCCAGCGGGGTCCAGTCCGTACGCACTGTTTCAAGCCCTTTAAAGACCATCCGCTGCGTGTCGCCTTCCTGAATCAGCCCGGCGTAGCGCTTTTTGCTGCCCTGATCGGTACCGCGAATGGTAGGCATTAAAAAACGGCTGAAGTGGGTTTCAAATTCCAGCTCCAGCGCGCTGGTTAACCGCTCTTTTTGCAAATGTTCCTGCCACCAGCCGTTCACAAAGGCGACCAGCGCGTTGCCGATTTGCGCGGCGTCCTCGTCTGAATGTGCCCCCTTAAGCCACACAAACGTGGAGTCCGTGTCGCCGTAGATGACGTCATAGCCCTGGGATTCAATCAGCGCTTTGGTCTGGCGCATAATCTCGTGCCCGCGCATGGTGATCGAGGAGGCCAGCCGTGGATCAAAGAAGCGGCAGGCGCTGGTGCCCAGCACGCCGTAAAAGGCATTCATAATGATTTTCAGCGCCTGTGAAAGCGGCTTGTTGCCGTGGCGCTTTGCCTCGTCGCGGCCGTGCCAGATGTTCCCCACAATTTCTGGCAGACAGTGTTTTTCACGCGAGAAGCGGGCGCCGAGGAAGCCTTCCGTGCTGTGCTCATCATCCGGCTGCGCCATGCCCTCAATCAGCCCGACGGGATCGATCAGAAATGTGCGGATAATCGACGGGTAGAGGCTTTTGTAATCAAGAACCAGAACGGAGTCATACAATCCTGGCCGGGAATCCATGACGTAGCCGCCGGGGCTGGCCTGCGGCGGCACGTTCCCGAGGTTGGGGGCGACATACCCTGCCCGGTGCATCCGGGGGAAATAAAGATGGCTAAAGGCCGCTACGGAGCCGCCGTGCCTGTCAGCAGCAAGGCCGTTTACGGTTGCGCGCTCCAGCAGGAACGGCATGATCTCGGTTTTGTGGAAAATCTGCGTAACCAGTTCGCAATCTTTCAGGTTATAGGTGGCGAGCGCCGGCTTGTCTTCGTTAAAGCGCCGGTCAATCTCATCCATTCTGTCCCAGGGGTTGTCGATGGATTTACCCTCGCCAAGCAGCTCCTGCGCGACCGCTTCGAGGGAGAAGGAAGAGAAGCTCCAGAAGGCGGATTTCAGCGCCTCGATGCCGTCGATAATCAGGCGGCCGTTGGCCTGCGCGAAGAAGACGCCGTTCTTAAAACCGTGTTCGCGCCATTCCAGCTCGCTGTTACCGCGCCCGAGTATCAGCGGGATGCGATACCGCTCGGCGTGTTTTTGCAGCACGCGCAGGTCGAATTGCACCACGTTCCAGCCGATAAGGACATCGGGATCGTAGTCGGCAAACCACTGGTTCAGCTTCTCCAGCAGCTGTGGCCGGCTGTTGACATACTCAAGTCGGAAATCCAGCGCGGACGCATCACCTTTCGGCGGCCCAAGCATATAGACAACCCGATCGCCGCACCCTTCCAGCCCAATACAGTACAGCTCACCGTGGCGGGTGGTTTCGATATCCAGCGACACCCATTTTAGCGGCGGACGATAGTGCGGATTTGGCTTCAGGCGCGCGTTGATAATTTTGCCGTTTTGCGGGGAGCCATCGACCCAGACGGGAGCGGTAATAAACCGCTCCATCAGAAAGCGTTCGGGTGGGCGAATATCCGCTTCGTACAGCGTCACGCCTGCTTCGCGGAGCAGTTTTTCATAGCGCATCAGCTGGCGGTGGGCGCGACAGTAGAGGCCATAAACCGGATTGCGGTGGAAGTCTTTCAGTTCAAGGGGAGTGATGCGCCAGCCATTTTCACCGCGCAGCAGCTGTTTCACTTTTTCGACGTGAGGTTCTGGAATAAAAGCCACGGATTCCTGCGGCGGAAGCGTCACCTGTAGCGGGCCGTGGTCCGTTGCCAGCCAGAATTCAACCTCGGTGCCCTGAGGTGTATCCCGCCAGTGTCGGGTCAGTAAAAAGCCTTCTTGCGCCTGCGCCACACCGTTATCCCATAAAACAACACCAGGCCTGATTATAGCCTGGTTGAATATTTTATGCTGGGTATATATACAGTTTACTGCCCGTAATAGGCTTTTGCACCGTGCTTGCGCAGGTAATGCTTGTCCAGCAGGGTTTGCTGCATGTCCGGGAGCTGTGGCGCCAGCTGTCTACAGAAGATCCCCATGTAGGCGACTTCTTCCAGCACAATCGCGTTATGCACCGCATCTTCCGCGTTTTTGCCCCAGGCAAAGGGACCGTGGGAGTGCACCAGCACGCCGGGCATTTGTGCCGCGTCGATTCCCTGTTTCTCAAAGGTTTCGACAATCACGTTGCCCGTTTCCCACTCATACTCGCCGTTAATCTCCGCATCGGTCATGAGGCGGGTGCAGGGAATGGTGCCGTAAAAGTAGTCCGCGTGGGTGGTGCCGGTCGCCGGGATGGACTGGCCCGCCTGCGCCCAGATGGTGGCATGGCGCGAATGGGTATGCACAATGCCGCCGATGGTCGGGAACGACTGGTACAGCAGGCGATGGGTTGGCGTATCGGAGGAGGGTTTTTTCTTACCTTCCACAACTTCGCCGGTCTCAATGCTGACGACCACCATATCTTCTGCGGCCATCACCGTGTAATCCACGCCGGAAGGCTTGATGACGAACACGCCCATTTCGCGGTCGACGGCGCTCACGTTGCCCCAGGTCAGCGTCACCAGGTTATGCTTTGGAAGCGCCAGATTGGCTTCAAGTACCTGTCGTTTGAGATCTTCTAACATTGTTGTCTCCCTGCCCGGCGGCGCAGCACCGCCGGGCATTCCGTGCTTTAGCGTTTTGAACCGTAATAGACTTCATTCCAGCGCAGCGAATCTTTGAAGGCTGGCAGGCGGGTATCGTTATCAATCACGGTCAGTTCGATGTCGTGCAGCTCGGCGAACTGACGCATATCGTTCAGATCCAGCGCATGGCTAAACACGGTGTGGTGCGCGCCACCTGCGACGATCCAGGCTTCTGACGCGGTAGGCAGGTCAGGCTGTGCTTTCCACAGGGCGTTGGCGACCGGCAGTTTTGGCAGAGAGTGTGGCGTTTCAACGGCATCGACGCAGTTCACCAGCAGGCGGAAACGATCGCCCAGATCGATCAGGCTGGCGTTGATGGCCGGGCCGGTGCGGGTATTGAAGATCAGACGAGCCGGATCGGCTTTTCCGCCAATTCCGAGGTACTGCACGTCGAGGATCGGTTTCTCTTCAACAGCAATAGACGGGCACACTTCCAGCATGTGTGAGCCGAGCACCAGGTCGTTGCCGTTTTCGAAGTGGTAGGTGTAGTCCTCCATAAAGGAGGTGCCGCCCTGCAGACCGGTCGACATCACCTTCATGATGCGAAGCAGAGCGGCAGTTTTCCAGTCGCCTTCGCCGGCAAAGCCGTAGCCCTGCTGCATCAGACGTTGTACTGCCAGACCTGGCAGCTGTTTCAGACCGTGGAGATCTTCAAACGTCGTGGTAAAGGCGTGGAAACCGCCCTGTTCCAGGAAGCGCTTCATGCCCAGCTCGATGCGCGCCGCATCCAGCACGTTCTGGCGCTTATCGCCGTTGATTTGTGCCGCAGGTGTAAGGCGGTAGCTGCTTTCGTACTCATCCACCAGCGCGCTTACGTCGCCGTCGCTGATTTCATTGACTACCTGTACCAGGTCGCCCACGGCCCAGGTATTCACAGAGAAGCCAAACTTGATCTGCGCGGCCACTTTGTCGCCGTCGGTCACGGCCACTTCACGCATGTTGTCGCCAAAGCGCACCACTTTCAGGTGGCGGGTATCCTGTTTAGAGACCGCCTGACGCATCCAGGAGCCAATACGCTTCTGTGCCTGGCCGTCCTGCCAGTGGCCGGTTACCACTGCGTGCTGCTGACGCATGCGCGCGCCGATGAAGCCGAACTCGCGGCCGCCGTGCGCGGTCTGGTTCAGGTTCATGAAGTCCATGTCGATGCTGTCCCACGGCAGGGAGGCGTTGAACTGGGTATGGAACTGCAGCAGCGGCTTGTTGAGAATAGACAGGCCGTTGATCCACATTTTGGCCGGTGAGAAGGTGTGCAGCCACACCACCAGACCTGCGCATTTATCGTCGTAGTTCGCGTCGCGGCAGATATGGGTGATCTCATCCGGCGTCGTGCCCAGCGGTTTCAGCACCAGTTTGCACGGCAGTTTGGCTTCTGCGTTCAGGGCGTTAACGACGTGCTCCGCGTGTTTCGTCACCTGTTGCAGCGCTTCCGGTCCGTACAGGTGCTGGCTGCCAATCACAAACCATACTTCATAATGATTAAAAATGGTCATCGTCGTGTCCTTAATGGGTCAGGGTTGCCGTCGTGTCCGCGGTGTGTTTTGACGGGGCGGCGACAGGGAGATAGTGAAGTTCGGCGCTTTTTGCCCATTGCTGGTAGCGCTGATAAAGTTGTTCAAAGCGTTGTGCCTGCTGGGCTCGCGGCTGGAGCGTGTTTTCAACGGCGCTTGCCATATGCTGCTGCGCGGTCGGGATATCCGCATGGACGCCTGCGGCAACCGCAGCGAAAATCGCCGCGCCCAGCGCGCAGCACTGATCGGAAGCGACAATTTGCAGCGGACGGTTCAGCACGTCGCAGCAGGCCTGCATGATGACCGGGTTTTTGCGGGCGATGCCGCCCAGCGCCATCACGTTATTCACGTCGATGCCCTGTTCGGTGAAGCACTCCATAATCGCGCGGGCACCGAAGGCGGTGGCTGCAATCAGGCCACCAAACAGCGCGGGTGCGTCGGTCGCGAGGTTGAGATCGGTAATGACGCCTTTCAGGCGCTGGTTAGCACCGGGTGTACGACGGCCGTTGAACCAGTCCAGCACCACCGGGAGATGATCGAGGGACGGATTTTTTGCCCAGGCATCGGTGAGCTGAGGCAGGAGCTGTTTTTTACTCTCAGCAATCTGCGTTTTCAGTTCTGGATGCGCCGCCGCCAGCCGATCCAGCGGCCAGCCCAGCACGCGCCCAAACCAGGCGTAGATATCGCCAAAGGCGGACTGGCCAGCTTCGAGGCCGATAAAATCTGGCACTACGCTGCCGTCAACCTGGCCGCAGATGCCTTTCACCGCGCGGTCGCCGACGCTGGCTTTATCTGCCGTCAGGATGTCGCAGGTGGAGGTGCCGATCACTTTCACCAGCGTATTAGGCTGTGCACCGGCGCCCACGGCCCCCATATGGCAGTCAAACGCGCCGCCGGAGATCGCCACGTTCTGCGGCAGGCCGAGGCGCTTCGCCCACTCTTCACAGAGCGTGCCGACGGGAATATCGGCGGTGAAGGTGTCGGTAAACAGCGGGTATTTCAGATTTTTGTTAATGATTGGGTCGAGTTCATCGAAGAAGGTTGCCGGTGGCAGACCTCCCCAGCTTTCGTGCCAGAGTGATTTATGCCCGGCGCTGCAGCGGCCGCGGCGGATATCCTGCGGCCGCGTAGTGCCGGAGAGCAGAGCGGGAACCCAGTCGCACAGTTCAATCCAGGAGACGGCCGCCTGGGCAACCGATGCATCCTCGCGGGTAACGTGCAGGATCTTGGCCCAGAACCATTCGCTGGAGTAAATCCCGCCGATGTAGCGGGAGTAGTCTGTTTTGCCCGGCTGATGGCACAGGCGGGTGATGGCTTCGGCCTCTTCCACCGCGGTATGGTCTTTCCACAGCACGAACATGGCGTTCGGGTTGTCGGCAAACTCAGGGCGCAGCGCCAGCACGCGGCCTTCGGCATCCACGGGGGCAGGCGTGGAGCCGGTGCTGTCGACGCCAATGCCGACAATTTCCGCCCGTTGGACGTCAGTCAGTTCAGCGAGCACGGTTTTGATTGCCGCTTCCATCGATTCAATGTAGTCACGCGGGTGGTGACGGAACTGGTTGTTTGGCGCATCGCAGTAGCGCCCCTCTTGCCAGCGCGGGTACCACTCAACGCTGGTTGCTATCTCCTGGCCGGACATACAGTCCACTGCCAGCGCGCGAACCGAATCGCTGCCAAAATCGAGGCCAATCGCAATTGCCATGGTGTTGCTCCATCGGAAAAACAGGTATGGAAGAACATTAGAGACTGGGGGCGAAAATCGTCAGGCAGGATCCGCTAATCTTATGGACTAAATTGCTGTTACAACGGAAAGTGTGACGCTGTGCAAATATTCAATGTGGACATTTCTGCCGCACTTATAGACACTTTTGTTACTGCTTATCTGCCTGCTCTGGCGGAGAAATCAGGGGGAAAGGCTGAAACATGGCGGACGTAAAAGCGGCGTGATGATTTTTGGATCTTTTCGCGGGCCATTTTTAACCTGCTTTTAATGATATGGACAATTGGTTTCCTTCAGGACCCTTGGGAGAACTGAATCTATGGCCGAAACGCAAAACGATCCCCTCCTGCCGGGATACTCGTTTAACGCACACCTTGTGGCGGGGCTGACCCCTATCGAGGCTGAGGGATATCTCGATTTTTACGTCGACCGACCGCTCGGGATGAAAGGATATATTCTTAACCTGACCGTGCGAGGGGAAGGGATCATCAAGAACGGTGACCAGCAGTTCGTCTGCCGCCCCGGCGATATCCTGCTGTTCCCGCCAGGGGAGATCCACCATTACGGACGCCACCCTGATGCCAAAGAGTGGTATCACCAGTGGGTCTACTTCCGTCCACGCGCCTACTGGCAGGAGTGGCTTTCGTGGCCGGCTATTTTTGCGCATACCGGTTTTTATCGTCCGGATGAGGTTCATCTGGCTCAGTTTCGCGAGCTTTTTGCCCAGATTATTGAGGCGGGGCAGGCAGGAGGGCGTTATGCCGAACTGCTGGCCATTAACCTGCTCGAGCAGGTGCTGCTGCGTCGGATGGAGGCAATCAACGAATCGCTTAACCCGCCGCTGGATAACCGCGTGCGCGACGCCTGTCAGTACATCAGCGACCACCTCGCCGATAGCCAGTTTGATATCGCCAGCGTTGCCCAGCATGTTTGTCTGTCGCCGTCGCGGCTGTCGCATCTGTTTCGTCAGCAGCTTGGCGTTAGCGTGTTGAGCTGGCGTGAGGATCAGCGCATCAGCCAGGCGAAGCTTCTGCTCAGCACCACCCGGATGCCGATTGCCACCGTGGGACGTAACGTAGGCTTTGAAGATCAGCTCTATTTTTCTCGCGTATTTAAAAAATGCACCGGAGCCAGCCCGAGTGAATTCCGCGCGGGATGTGAATAAACGGTAAAAAAAGATAAACAAACAGGTGAATGCGGAAAGCAGCCTGTAAACTATTCAGACAATTGTTGCCTTGACGCGGTGCGGGGCGCTAAGCAGAATCGCTGATTCGTTTTCTGACCGGAATAGTTATGCAGGCATTGCTGGAACACTTTATTACCCAGTCCGTTATGTATTCGCTCATCGCCGTGGCGCTGGTGGCGTTTCTGGAATCGCTGGCACTTGTGGGGTTAATCCTGCCCGGTACCGTGATGATGGCAGGGCTTGGCGCGCTGATTGGCAGCGGTGAGGTTAATTTCTGGCAGGCTTGGCTGGCCGGGATTATCGGCTGCCTGCTGGGCGACTGGATCTCCTTCTGGCTGGGCTGGCGCTTTAAGAAGCCGCTGCACCGCTGGTCGTTTATGAAAAAGAACAAAGCCTTGCTGGATAAAACCGAGCATGCGCTGCATCAGCACAGTATGTTTACCATCCTCGTCGGTCGCTTTGTCGGGCCTACGCGTCCGCTGGTTCCTATGGTCGCCGGGATGCTGGATCTGCCCGTCGCCAAGTTTGTGGTACCGAATATCATCGGCTGCGTCTTCTGGCCGCCGTTCTACTTCCTGCCGGGGATCCTCGCGGGTGCAGCCATCGATATTCCTGACGGTATGCAAAGCGGTGAGTTTAAGTGGCTGCTTTTGGGGACGGCAGTGCTGCTGTGGCTGGCGGCATGGCTGTGCTGGCGGCTGTGGCGCAGCGCGAAAGCGAATATCGATCGCCTGACGCGCTATCTTCCCCGCGCTCGCCTGTTGTGGCTGGCACCGTTGACGCTGGGCGTTGCGGTGGTGGCGCTGGTGGCATTGATTCGCCATCCGCTGATGCCGGTGTACGGTGAGATCCTGTTGAAGGTGGTGAGCCGCTAATGAATTCCCAGCAGGTGCGACGCGCTTGTTTTTCCGCTCATCAGCGCTTCAGTTTCGCCATCCCATAAAATACGTCCCTCCGCGATCACCACCGATCGCGGCGCAATGCGTACAGCATCTTCAATGCTATGTGACACCATCAGCATGGTCAGCTGCTGGCGCTGGCAGACGTCCTGCACCAGGGCAAGCATCTCCTGCCTCAGCGCGGGATCGAGTGCGGAGAAGGGTTCATCCAGAAGCAGCACCGGCTGCTCGCGTACCAGACAACGCGCCAGCGCCACGCGCTGACGCTGCCCTCCGGAAAGCTCGCCGGGCAAGCGGTCAAGAAAAGCGGTAATGCCCATCTGGTCGGCAATCCTTTCCAGCTTTTGACGCTGCGCGTCGTTGAGCTTTAGCCCCGGATCCATACCCAGCCCGATGTTTTGCCGTACCGTCAGATGGGTAAACAGGTTATTTTCCTGGAACAGCATCGACACCGGGCGCTTTGCCGGTGGAGTATGGGTATGGTCGCGGTTTTCAATCTCTATCGATCCGCTTGCCGGCTGCAGAAAACCGGCGATCAGATTAAGCAAGGTACTCTTTCCTGCACCGCTTGGGCCGAGCACCGCAATCATCTCACCCTGACGTACCGAAAGAGTGAAGCGCATGGGCAGGTGCTGGTAGAGCCAGGTTACATCAATCAGTTTTAACATCACGCCCCGGGATTTTTTCGATAACGGTAAATAACGCAAAGCACAGCAGCAGCAGCAGCAGCGCGGTGACAGCACCGTCCTGACTTCGATAAGAGCCGATCTGCTGATACAGCCAGTAGGGCAGCGTGCGGAAATCGTCATTGCCGAAGAGTGCTACCACGCCAAAATCACCAATTGAAAGCACGCAGGCGAAGGCTAACGCCTGAGCCAGCGGGCGTTTCAGGGCACGCAGTTCGACTATTTTCAATCGCCGCCATCCCTGCATCCCCAGCGACTGACAGAGCAAACTGTAGCGGCTGTTGACGTCGCGCATCGGATTTTCCAGCACCTTGAGCGCGTAAGGAATAGCCATCAGTGCGTTGGTAAAAATCACAATACCGTCGGCGTTTTCCGGCAGGCCGATGGTACTGTTGAACAGCAAGAAGAAGCCCGTCGCCAGCACGATCCCCGGCATTGCCAGAATCAGCATGCCTGTCAGTTCCAGCGCGTGTCCGGCTTTTTGGGCCTGACGGGCATAGAGTTCGCGGCTGCTCCACAGCAGCATCATGGTCAGCATGACGCACAGCAGACCTGCCGCCAGGGCGATACGAAGCGAGGTCCCGGTGGCCCGCCAGAGGATGGGCTGTTGCAGGACGGACATGAGATTGAGGTTAAGACCGTCAACGATAACGGCCATCAGCGGCGGCAGCAGCAGCAGAAGTGCCAGCGCGATCAGGAGAAAATCGGTGATGCGGCTGTGCAGGCTGTCCTGCGGGTCGCGCCAGCCGGTCACCTGATGAGTGCCGGGGGGAATGGCTCTACTCAGACGCTGGCTCAGCAGCACCAGCGCAAGGCAGCATCCCATCTGTACCATCGCCAGCAGTGCGGCACGACCGGGATCGTAGTCGTAACTCAGCGCCTGATAAATCGCCAGCTCAATGGTTGTGGCCTGCGGTCCGCCGCCGAGTGAAAGCACGGTGGCAAAGCTGGCAAAGCAGAGCATGAAGATTAATGCCGCTACAGGGGGAAGCTGGCGGCGCAGCCACGGCCATTCGACAAAGCGGAAGAATGACATGCCGCGCATGCCTAGCTGGGCGGCAATCTGACGCTGTTCGCCGGGAATGTTCTCCAGCGCCTGCAAAAAGAGGCGTGTCGCCATCGGCATATTGAAAAACACGTGCGCCAGCAGAATGCCCTTGAGCCCGTAAGGGGAGAAGGTCCACTCCAGGCCGAGAGCCGCAAAGAGTGACGCCAGCCAGCCCTGGCGACCATACACGCTCAGAATGCCGAATACCGCCACCAGAACGGGCAGGATCAGCGTCATGGCACACAGTCGTAAAAGCGCCTGCCTGCCGGGGAAACGCCTGCGGTAGAGCGCCCGCGCCAGGAAAATGGCCGGGATCACCGACAGCAGGGCAGAAAGAAACGCCTGCCAGAAAGAGAAACGAATGACGTGCCAGAGATAGCTGTCGTGCCAGAGCGCGGGCAGGTCACTCTCTGGCGCGTTAAACCACAATGCAAGAAAGGCCCCCAGGCTGACCGCCACCATGACTACGGCGGCGAGCAGCCCGGGCAGTAACCAGCCGGGAATTAACGGCTGACGGCGCGTTGCCATTCACTTACCCATGCCGCACGCTGCGCGGCGACCTGCTGCGGCGTAAATTCCAGCGAGGTTTTTGGTTTGGTCAGTTGCTCGAAACCTGCTGGCAGCGCAACGTTCGTGACGGGATACATCCAGTTTCCTGACGGGATGGCGTTCTGGAACGCGGGTGAAACCATAAATTTCAGGAACTTTTCAGCGAGTTCCGGCTGCTTGCTGGCGACGGTGCGCGCGGCCACCTCAACCTGCAGATAATGCCCTTCAGCAAAATCAGCAGCAGCGTAGTTATCTTTCTTCTCGGCGATAATGTGATAGGCCGGGGAGGTGGTGTAGCTCAACACCAGGTCGCTTTCGCCTTTCAGGAACAGACCATAGGCTTCGCTCCAGCCCTTGGTCACCGTCACGGTTTTGGCGGCCAGCTTCTGCCACGCTTGCGGCGCTTTGTCCCCGTAGACTTTCTGCATCCACAGCAGCAGGCCCAGACCCGGCGTACTGGTGCGAGGGTCTTCATAAATTACGCGCCATTTCTGGTCACTTTCCACCAGCTCTTTCAGGCTCTTCGGCGGGTTTTTCAGCTTGTTTTTGTCGTACACAAAGGCAAAGTAGCCGTAGTCGAACGGCACAAAGGTGTCGTTTTTCCAGCCGCCCGGCACGTTGACGGTATCTGCCGCTACGCCGCTTTTGGCAAACAGTTTGGTTTGCGAGGCGGCGTCCAGCAGGTTGTTATCCAGCCCGAGCACCACATCGGCTTTACTGTTTTTACCTTCCATGCGCAGACGGTTGAGCAGCGAGACGCCATCTTCCAGCGCCACGAACTTCAGTTCGCAGTTACAGTCAGCTTCAAAGGCTTTTTTGACTACCGGGCCAGGGCCCCAGTCGGCAGAAAAGGAGTCGTAGGTGTAGACCGTCAGAACGGGCTTAGCAAAAGCAGGCAGCGCAAACAGCGCCAACAGGGGAAGAGCTTTTTTTAACACTTTGCACCTCAAAGTTGAGTGGCAAAGGATTTTGAGCGACAGCCTCAAATCCCTTCGCCGGCGTTATCCGGATCAGGTTCGACGGGTATTATCTCAGCGCACATCTGTGATGCAGCACCCCGTTGAGAACGGCGGTATTGTAATGATTTGGTGAATATTACGAAAGCGTTATGGTTCCGGCGGCGCAAACCAGGCCGATTTGAAATCAAACCATCCTAGAGTGTTCATCCGCAGACCGCGCATACTGCGCTGTCCCTGGATCATCAACCAGTGGTGGATCAAGGGGACGATCGCCTGTTCAGCCAGCAGCTGCTGGCACCACACGGCAAGATTCATTTCGCCCGCACGCCACAGGGCTGCATCCTGCTGCCAGTCACGCTGGATGCAGTGCTGGATCAGCGGAACTTCATACAGGTGTGAGAATAATGAAAAATCGAGCGGCAGGGTGAAGTTGGCGCTGTTCAGCCAGATATCGCTGGTAAGCTCCCCCTGGTGCCATTCGTCATAGTCCACTTCCCGGATGTCCAGCCTGACCCCCTCCGCTGCCAGCAGTCTGGTCATGATCCTGGCGATAAAACGATGCTCAACATGTTCGCGGTAGTAGGTCAGGGTGATGGACTCCAGCCCTGCGGGTTTGTCGCAGTGCGCCGGGCGGGCGTGGTGCCAGCGCGGAAGCAGGCCGTACGCCGGGAACCAGTATGTCTGGTACTGCTCTTCCGCATGGTAAATCAGGTTGGAGGGAGACAAAACGTGGCTGATCCACTTGCGGACGGCCTGGTTTGCCCCTCGATGGGTGCGGCCGTCAAACAGCAGGTAGTAGCATCCCTCCTCCAGGCGGCTCTCCACGGCTTTTTCTCCCGTGGTAGGGCCTTCCAGCGTCAGGCCGGCGCTCAGCTCTTCATTGAGATCCGGTAATACCCACACGTTCACTTCATCGATAAGCGCCCGATAGCCAAAGTAGTCATCGAACGCGCGGATTTTCAGCTGATTGTTGTTATTGCGGGATACGGAGTAGGGGCCGGTGCCAATCGGCTGGCTGGCAAAATTGTTCATTGATTCCCACTCGCCAGGCAAAATCATCGACGGCACATAGCCCAGCAGCCAGGGAAGCCACTTGTCCTGCTGCGACAGCTCAATATCGAGCGTCCATGCCGTTGGGGAGTGAACACGTGAAATATGCGAATACAGCGGTAGTTTACGGACACGTTCCAGAGAGGCGATGACGTCGCGCATTTCCAGCTCTCGCCCATGGTGAAAATGGATGCCGGGGCGTAAGAAGAAGCGCCAGTGAAACGGGGAAAGTTGCTGCCAGTGGTGCGCGATATCCGCTTCCAGTTCCCCATTTTCCTCATTTATGCGCGTCAGGCCGCTGAAGATTTGCCGGGCCATATGGGTTTCTGAGCGGCGTAAGGCCGTGCCGGGCAAAAGATTTTTCATTGGCCGATAGTAGAGGACCCGCAGGATGTGACGGCCCTGGCGGAAACTGCGTCCGAGATGCGAAACCAGCATCTGGCGCACGGCGGCTTTGTCGCCCACCAGCTGTACCAGCTGGTCAATTCGGTCCTGCTCCAGCAGGTCTTCAGCACGCTGCTGCTGCAACGCCAGCCCGGTGTAGAGGAAGGTCAGGCGCGAGCGTTTGCCGCGCCCCGCCTCCGCTTCCCAGCTTAACCAGCCCTGCTGCTGCATGGTATTGAGTAGCGTGCGCATATGACGGCGGGAACAGCTAAGCAGGTCGGCCAGCTCGTTCAGCGTGGTCTCCTGCGATTGCCCCTCACAGCACTGCCAGAGGCGGATAAATTGTTGTTGCAGTCGACCGGAAGGCATAAAAGGGGAACTCCTGATAAAAAATCAGCAATTTATTAATCCCTATATTAAGCCAATAATCCTTACCGATGAAGTGAGGAGGTAAATTATGAAGAGGTCTACCGCACGTCAGTTTTATCAGCACTATTTTTCAGCGACAAAAGGAACGTCCTGGCTGGCCCGTCAGTGTGCAGAGCAACGGCTGAAAATTCTGGAAGACCTGATGCAGTGGGACGTTACGAAACCGACCTCTTCTCGCTAACTCGCCTCGATCATGTGTGACTGAGTATTGGTGCTTATCACCCGCCAGCAAAATGTTTTTGCTGGCTTTTTTCGTTTATTCTTTCACCCGGTTTCGATTCGCTTTCACAAGGACTTGCGCATGCTCTGGTTGATGACGATGGGGCGACGCCTGAACGGCGTCTATGCCGCTTTTATGCTGGTGGCCTTTATGATGGGCGTGGCGGGGGCGCTACAGGCGCCGACGCTGAGCCTGTTCCTCAGCCGCGAGGTGGGCGCGCAGCCGTTTTGGGTAGGTCTGTTTTATACCGTCAACGCGATTGCCGGGATCCTCGTCAGCCTCGCGCTGGCGAAACGATCGGACAGCCAGGGCGATCGTCGAAAGTTGATCCTCTTTTGCTGCGCTATGGCCGTGGGTAACGCGCTGCTTTTTGCTTTCAATCGTGATTACCTGACGCTCATTACCTGTGGCGTGCTGCTGGCGTCGCTGGCGAACACCGCCATGCCGCAGCTTTTTGCCCTGGCCCGTGAATATGCGGATAACTCCGCGCGGGAAGTGGTGATGTTCAGCTCGGTGATGCGTGCCCAGCTGTCGCTGGCGTGGGTCATTGGTCCGCCGCTGGCCTTCATGCTGGCGCTGAACTATGGCTTTACCGCCATGTTTTCCATTGCGGCAGGGATTTTTGTCATTAGCCTGGCGCTGATTGCTTTTGCGCTACCGTCCGTGGCTCGGGTCGAGCAAACTACTGATAAACCGATTACTCAGGTGAGCGGCTGGCAGGACAAAAACGTCCGCATGCTGTTTATTGCCTCCACGCTGATGTGGACCTGCAACACCATGTACATCATCGACATGCCGCTGTGGATCAGCAGCGATCTGGGCTTGCCGGACAAGCTCGCCGGGATCTTAATGGGGACCGCTGCCGGGCTGGAGATTCCGGCGATGATTCTGGCGGGTTACTACGTGAAGCGCTTCGGAAAGCGTCGGATGATGATCGTCGCGGTGGCAGCTGGGGTGCTGTTTTACGCGGGGCTGATCCTTTTCCATTCGCGCGAAGCGTTACTGGCGCTGCAGCTGTTCAACGCCGTGTTTATTGGCATTGTCGCCGGAATCGGCATGCTCTGGTTCCAGGACTTAATGCCAGGCCGCGCTGGCTCGGCGACCACGCTTTTTACCAACAGCATTTCGACGGGCGTCATTTTGGCTGGGGTGATTCAGGGGGCGCTGGCGCAAAGCTATGGCCATGCTTCGGTTTACTGGATGATTGCTGCGATTTCGGTGGTGACGCTTGGGTTGACCTGCCGGGTCAAGGATGTGTGATTCTGGAAGGCGGCTTCACGAAATGAAACGACTTTCTGACAGGTATGAAGAAGGGGAATAGAGTGCGTGGCGGGTGCTTGAGGCTGTTTGCCTCAGGCTTTCGCAAGAGGCAAACAGTGGAGAGTCCCACATCATTAAAACTGATGAGGAGACCAACTTCACAACCCACATTGCGAGGTTAGTCTCTTCGTTGCCGAAAAGCAATAAGGAGGCTGGAATGCCAAAACGTACTCTGCTGTTAGGTTTGTTTCTGATCTGTACGACGCTATTGATCTTCACCTGGATGGTGCGCGACTCGCTGTGTGAGCTGCACTTCAGACAGGAGAAAACGGAGCTGGCGGCGGTGTTGGCTTACGAAGCAAAACGTTAGCGGTATTGGCGGGAGACGTTGCCCCGCCTCTCCAGGGCGGTTGAGCCTCAACGCACCCTTATCAATGGCCCGCACGCTGCGGGCCATTGCCTTTAGCCCATAAACGCAGGCTGTTTTTTCTCATACGCTGAGATGGCGTCTTCGTGCTGGAGCGTCAGGCCAATACCGTCCAGACCGTTCAACATGCAGTGACGACGGAAAGCGTCAATGCTGAAGCTGTAGGTTTTCTCCCCGGCTTTCACCACGCCCGCTTCCAGATCCACCTCAAATGAAATGCCCGGATTCGCCTGAACCAGTGCGAACAGTTCATCGACCTGCGCATCGCTCAGCGTCACCGGCAGCAGCTGGTTATTGAAGCTGTTGCCGTAGAAGATATCCGCAAAGCTCGGAGCGATAACCACTTTAAAACCGTAGTCGGTCAGGGCCCACGGCGCGTGTTCACGGGATGAACCGCAGCCAAAGTTTTCCCGCGCCAGCAAAATGGATGCGCCTTTGTATTCCGGGAAGTTCAGGACGAACTCCGGATTAGGCACTTCACCTTTCTCATCCAGGAAACGCCAGTCGTTAAACAGATGTGCGCCAAAGCCGGTGCGGGTGACTTTCTGCAGAAACTGTTTCGGAATGATGGCGTCAGTATCGACGTTAGCGGCGTCCAGGGGGACAACCAGGCCCGTATGTTGGGTAAATTTCTCTGCCATGATTGTCTCCTTATTTCAGGCTGCGAATATCGGCGAAATGGCCGGTGACTGCTGCAGCGGCGGCCATGGCCGGGCTGACCAGGTGGGTACGCCCACCGCGGCCCTGACGGCCTTCAAAGTTACGGTTACTGGTGGAGGCGCAGCGTTCGCCCGGGTTCAGACGATCGTTGTTCATGGCCAGACACATGGAGCAGCCAGGCAGGCGCCACTCGAAGCCCGCGTCGATAAAGATCTTATCCAGACCTTCGGCTTCCGCCTGAGCTTTCACCGGACCGGAGCCTGGAACTACCAGAGCCTGTACGCCTGGCGCGACTTTACGGCCTTTAGCAATCTCGGCAGCCGCACGTAAATCCTCAATACGGGAGTTAGTGCACGAGCCGATGAAGACTTTATCAATGGCGACGTCGGTCAACGGAACGCCAGGTTTCAGCCCCATATAGGCCAGCGCTTTTTCCGCACTGGCGCGCTCGACCGGATCGGTGAACGAGGCCGGGTCAGGGATGCTGTCGTTGACGGAGATGACCTGACCCGGGTTGGTGCCCCAGGTCACCTGCGGGGCAATCTCTTCTGCCTGCAGGGTAACCACGGTATCGAAGCTGGCACCATCATCGGTTTTCAGGGTTTTCCAGTACGCGACCGCATCGTCAAAATCCTGGCCTTTCGGCGCGTGCAGACGGCCCTTAACATAGTCAAAAGTGGTGTCGTCTGGTGCGACCAGCCCGGCTTTTGCGCCCATCTCGATGGCCATATTGCACAAGGTCATACGGCCTTCCATGCTCAGGGCCTGAATGGCCTCACCGCAGAATTCCACCACGTGGCCGGTACCGCCTGCGCTGCCGGTTTTACCAATGATCGCCAGCACGATATCTTTTGCGGTGATCCCCGGTGCGGCTTTACCATTCACTTCAATCTTCATGGTTTTGGCGCGGCCCTGCTTCAGGGTTTGCGTTGCCAGAACGTGTTCGACTTCAGAGGTACCAATCCCGAACGCCAGGGCGCCAAACGCGCCGTGCGTCGCGGTATGGGAATCACCGCAGACGATGGTCATGCCCGGCAGGGTAATTCCTTGCTCCGGCCCCATCACGTGGACGATGCCCTGATAAGGGTGGTTCAGGTCGTACAGCTCAACGCCAAACTCGTTGCAGTTCTTAATCAGCTCCTGCATCTGGATACGCGCCATCTCACCCGACGCATTAATGTCTTTGGTTTGGGTGGAAACGTTGTGATCCATCGTTGCGAAGGTTTTTCCCGGCTGACGTACCGGGCGCTTGTGCGCGCGCAGGCCATCAAACGCCTGAGGGGAGGTCACCTCGTGTACCAGATGTCTGTCGATATACAGCAGCGGGGTTTCGTTTTGGGCCTCGTAGACAACGTGCGCATCAAACAATTTTTCATATAACGTTTTGGCCATGATTACACCCCTTGCGCAACATAGCGGGCAATAATGTCGCCCATTTCATCAGTACTGACTGCCGCCGTGCCGCGTGCTAAATCGCCGGTACGGACGCCTTCCTCTAACGCCCGGTTAATGGCGTTTTCAATTGCGGTTGCGGCATCGCCTGCATCCAGGCTGTAACGCAGCAGCAGGGCCAGAGAGAGGATCTGCGCAATCGGGTTAGCAATGTTTTTACCTGCGATATCCGGCGCGGAGCCGCCTGCCGGCTCGTACAGGCCAAAGCCTTCTTCATTCAGGCTTGCGGATGGCAGCATGCCCATGGAGCCGGTAATCATTGCGCACTCGTCCGAGAGAATATCCCCGAACAGGTTGGAACACAGCAGGACATCAAACTGGGACGGATCTTTAATCAGCTGCATCGTCGCGTTGTCGATGTACATGTGCGACAGCTCAACGTCCGGGTACTGCTTAGCGACTTCGCTGACGATTTCGCGCCACAAAATGGAAGACTGAAGCACGTTCGCTTTATCAATAGAGGTCACTTTATGGCGGCGCTTGCGCGCAGACTCAAACGCGATATGGGCAATACGTTCAATTTCGAAACGGTGATACACCTCGGTATCAAACGCTTTTTCATGCTGGCCGCTGCCTTCGCGTCCTTTTGGCTGACCGAAATAGATACCACCGGTCAGTTCACGCACGCACAGAATATCAAAACCGTTGGCGGCAATATCAGCACGCAGCGGGCAGAACTCTTCCAGACCCTGATACAGCTTCGCCGGACGCAGGTTGCTGAACAGCTTGAAATGTTTACGCAGTGGCAGCAGCGCGCCGCGTTCTGGCTGCTCTGCTGGTGGCAGGTGCTCCCATTTCGGGCCACCTACGGAACCAAACAGGACGGCATCGGCATTTTCGCAGCCTTCAACGGTGGCTTTCGGCAATGGCGTACCGTGGTTATCAATCGCAATACCGCCTACATCGTAGTGGCTGGTGGTGATTTTCATCGCAAAACGCGAGCGAACGGCTTCCAGTACTTTCAGCGCCTGTGCCATCACTTCCGGGCCAATACCGTCGCCCGGTAACACAGCAATATGGTAATTCTTCGACATTACACGGTTTCCTTGTTGTTCTCTTTATTCTGAGCTTTGCGTTGCAACTCTTTTTCGACTTCGGCGGCGCGCCAGATGTTATTCAGAACATGCACCATCGCTTTCGCGGAGGATTCGACGATATCGGTCGCCAGACCCACGCCATGGAAACGGCGGCCATTGTGGGTAACAACAATGTCGACCTGACCCAGTGCATCTTTACCGTGGCCTTTGGCCGTCAGGTCATACTTCACCAGCTCAACGTCGTACTCGGTGACGCGATTAATCGCCTGGTAGATGGCATCGACAGGGCCGTTACCGTTAGCGGCTTCTGCTTTAATTTCATCACCGCAGGCCAGTTTGACCGAGGCGGTAGCAATATTGCTGGAGCCGGACTGCACGTTAAAATAATCGAGACGGAAGTGCTCTGGCTCTTCCTGCTGCTTGTTAATAAAGGCCAGCGCTTCCAGGTCGTAGTCGAACACCTGACCTTTTTTGTCGGCCAGCTTCACGAATGCGTCGTACAGCTGATCCATGTTGTATTCGCTGTCTTTGTAACCCATCTCTTCCATACGGTGCTTCACGGCCGCACGGCCTGAGCGAGAGGTCAGATTCAGCTGCACCTGGTTCAGACCAATGGATTCCGGGGTCATAATTTCGTAGTTTTCGCGGTTCTTCAGCACGCCATCCTGGTGAATACCGGAGGAGTGCGCGAAGGCGCCGGTGCCGACAATGGCTTTGTTGGCAGGAATAGGCATGTTGCAAATCTGGCTGACGGTCTGGCTGGTACGCCAGATTTCGTTGTGATTGATACGGGTGTGCACGTTCATAATGTCTTTGCGCACTTTGATCGCCATGATCACTTCTTCCAGCGAGCAGTTACCCGCGCGCTCGCCGATGCCATTCATCGCGCCTTCTACCTGACGTGCGCCAGCGTGTACCGCGGCGATGGCGTTGCCAACGGCCAGGCCCAAATCATCATGGGTATGCACAGAGATAATCGCTTTATCAATATTCGGTACGCGCTCATACAGACCGGTAATGATATTGGAGAACTCAAACGGCATGGTGTAGCCAACGGTGTCCGGAATGTTGATAGTTTTCGCGCCCGCGTTGATAGCGGCTTCCACGACACGCGCCAGATCGTCAATTGGCGTACGGCCCGCATCTTCACAGGAGAATTCAACGTCATCGGTGTAGTTGCGTGCACGCTTAACCATGTACACCGCGCGTTCAATAACCTCATCCAGTGTGCTGCGCAATTTGGTTGCGATATGCATCGGCGAGGTGGCAATAAAGGTATGAATACGGAAGGCTTCGGCGACTTTCAGCGATTCGGCCGCGACGTCGATATCTTTCTCTACACAGCGCGCCAGACCACAAACGCGGCTGTTTTTGATGGTACGGGCGATAGTCTGGACGGATTCGAAATCACCCGGAGACGAGACCGGGAAACCGACTTCCATCACGTCGACACCCATACGTTCGAGAGCCAGCGCGATCTGCAGTTTCTCTTTTACACTCAGGCTTGCCTGTAATGCCTGTTCACCGTCACGTAAAGTTGTATCGAAAATAATGACTTGCTGGCTCATGGGTTAGGTCCTTGTCAGTCTTAGGGCGCCTTGCTACGAGCATAAAAAAACCCGCGCAGTGGCGCGGGTTTCTAGTCTTACTGGTGACGATTCAACGCTGAATTTCGCCCGCCAGTCTACCGCGCACAGTGGATGCGTTTAGTAGTAGTAGACCGGTGAAACGAATGGTGCGAATCATGAATCGTGCTCCGTTAAATTCAATATGCTTTTAGTGGTACTGGATACGGCCGTTCATGTCAACCCCTGAGGATAAAAACGCCTCAGACAGGCTGAACAGGCAGACTTTTGGCTTTAGCTAATTGTGCTGGTTTTCTCTTTTGCGACCCGACGAATTGTCTAATTTTGGACTGGGAAAAAGGTTGCAGAAATAAATAAATATAATTTGTTTAAATTGAACAATGTACGTAGCCATAGATGCTTTAGGCTTAAAGGGTTTTAATATCATTAAGTTATAAGTTCAATGAATCATTTTAGACGCTCTAAAAAATGAATCGAGATAACAGGTTGTTAACTTAATGTAGAGCGTCAGCAATAACAGTTTAATAATACTTAAGTCATCATTAACCAGAGACGAATTGTATATTTGCTTGGTTTATGGTTTCATCTTAATCCTAAAGTTAAGCATATAATTTACGCCTTTTTATTTTCATTATTTTATCATCTTTATATATTCCGAATTTTAAACAATTCTCTTTCGCTGGTCATATTTGCATGATAAATCATATATTTCGCGATTATTACAGTACGTTGGCAAAGGGAGTGTAGCGTGACGGTGGAGTCTGAAGTGTCAGAAAATAATATTAAACAAGCTCAAGCTGCTGATGGAATTAAACCGCAGTTACGTACGGTGGACCTTAATCTTCTGACGGTGTTTGATGCTGTCATGCAGGAACAGAACATCACCCGTGCGGCACAAACGTTGGGGATGTCACAACCCGCCGTCAGTAATGCTGTCGCGAGACTTAAGGTCATGTTTAACGATGAATTGTTCGTTCGTTATGGGAGAGGGATCCAGCCCACGGCGCGTGCATTCCAGTTATTCGGCTCAATCCGCCAGGCGCTGCAGCTGGTACAAAATGAGCTGCCGGGGTCAGGTTTTGAACCCTTAAGCAGCGAGAGAGTCTTTCATCTTTGCGTCTGCAGCCCATTAGATAATTATTTAACGTCGATTATTTATAATAAAGTTGAAGAGATCGCACCAAATATCAATCTGGTTTTTAAATCATCCCTCAATCAAAACACGGAACATCAGTTGCGCTACCAGGAGATCGAATTTGTCCTGGGATATGAAGAGTTCCGTCGACCTGAGTTTTCCTGCGTGCCGGTTTTTAAGGATGAAATGGTTTTGGTCGCCAGTAAAAAACATCCTCGCCTGACTTCTCCGCTACGAGAAGGTGATGTTTATAGCGAGCAGCACGCTGTTGTTGCACTCGACAGATATGCTTCCTTTAGCCTGCCGTGGTATGACACTGCGGATAAACAGGCGTGTGTGGCGTATCAGGGAATGGCAATGGTCAGCGTATTAAACGTTGTCTCCCAGACCCAACTGGTGGCGATTGCACCGCGCTGGCTGGCAGAAGAGTTTTCTGAATCCTTAAATCTGCAAATTCTGCCTCTGCCGCTCAAGCTAAATAGCCGTACCTGCTACCTTTCCTGGCATGAAGCGGCGGGTCGGGATAAAGGGCACCAGTGGATGGAAGAGTTGCTGGTTGGCATCTGTCGCCGATAAACACATCAGGATAAACTGCACCGGTTTGTGTGGTTTATCCTGGGTTTTTTTAGATAATTGCTATTTTATTCTGTTGCGATTTTTTTCGGGCTGCTGTCCGGTGCGCAAAAATAGATGATTTCCTGCATTGTCGTGCTTTTCAGCGATGATTAATCATCCCATCCTCTATTACCAGATGAATTAACCATATCTTCTGTTAACCGCTGCTTTTTCTGCTTTACGCACCGTTTATCTCCCCGAGTTTGCTAATTGCCTGCCTCATAACGAGCGGTTAAGGTAAAGAACACTCTGCAAAATATAAGATTGGCTCATCCCAATCGTAAGACGGTGCGGAAATGAATTCGGCAGTCCGTCTATAACAAAATGCCTGGAGGCAAAGCATGGAGATGTTGTCTGGCGCGGAAATGGTCGTTCGGTCGCTGATCGATCAGGGCGTGAAGCAAGTGTTCGGCTACCCTGGCGGAGCGGTCCTCGATATTTATGATGCGCTTCATACGGTAGGGGGCATTGACCATGTGCTGGTACGTCATGAGCAGGCGGCGGTTCACATGGCTGACGGCCTGGCGCGTGCGACGGGTGAAGTGGGCGTGGTCTTAGTCACCTCCGGTCCCGGCGCGACAAACGCTATTACCGGCATTGCAACGGCGTATATGGACTCTATCCCGCTGGTGATCCTCTCCGGGCAGGTGGCAACCTCACTGATTGGCTACGATGCGTTTCAGGAGTGCGACATGGTCGGGATTTCGCGTCCCGTTGTGAAGCACAGTTTTCTGGTCAAGCAAACCGAAGACATTCCTGGCGTACTGAAAAAAGCCTTCTGGCTTGCGGCAAGCGGGCGTCCGGGACCGGTGGTGGTCGATCTACCTAAAGATATACTGAACCCGGCAAACAAGCTGCCTTATGTCTGGCCGGAATCGGTGAGCATGCGTTCTTACAACCCAACAACGCAGGGCCATAAAGGTCAGATCAAGCGAGCGTTGCAAACACTTATGGCAGCCAAAAAACCGGTCGTCTATGTCGGTGGCGGGGCGATCAATTCGGCCTGTGAAGTCCAGCTTCGTGAACTGATTGAAAAGCTCAATCTTCCAGTTGCGTCGTCGCTGATGGGGCTGGGGGCGTTTCCCGCCACCCACCGTCAGGCGTTGGGTATGCTGGGTATGCACGGTACCTATGAAGCCAATATGACGATGCACCATTCCGATGTGATCTTTGCCGTTGGCGTGCGCTTTGACGATCGTACTACCAACAACCTGGCGAAGTATTGCCCGAACGCCACCGTGCTGCATATTGATATCGATCCGACGTCCATTTCAAAAACGGTGTCGGCCGATGTGCCGATCGTCGGTGATGCCCGACAGGTTCTGGAGCAAATGCTGGAACTGTTGACCCAGGAGAGCGCAACCCAGCCGCTGGATGATATTCGCGACTGGTGGCAGCAGATTGATCGGTGGCGCGCGCGTCAGTGTCTGAAATATGACACGCAAAGCGAAAACATTAAGCCGCAGGCGGTCATCGAAGCGGTGTGGCGACTGACGAAAGGTGAAGCGTATGTGACCTCAGACGTGGGTCAGCACCAGATGTTTGCCGCCCTGTATTACCCGTTTGATAAACCGCGACACTGGATCAACTCAGGTGGTTTAGGAACAATGGGCTTTGGTCTGCCCGCCGCGCTTGGCGTAAAGCTGGCACTGCCGAATGAAACCGTCGTCTGCGTAACCGGAGACGGCAGTATCCAGATGAACATTCAGGAGCTGTCTACCGCACTGCAGTATGAACTGCCGGTTCTCGTGCTGAACCTGAATAACGGCTACCTCGGGATGGTGAAGCAGTGGCAGGATATGATCTATTCTGGCCGTCATTCTCAGTCATATATGAAATCGCTGCCGGATTTTGTTCGTCTTGCTGAAGCTTACGGCCATGTTGGCATGCGTGTGACCGACCCTGCTGAGCTGGAAACGAAGCTCGCTGAAGCGCTTGAGCACGTTAAAAACAACCGCCTCGTCTTTATGGATGTGATTGTTGATGGGACCGAGCACGTTTATCCGATGCATATTCGTGGTGGTGGTATGGATGAAATGTGGTTAAGCAAAACGGAGAGAACCTGATATGCGCCGGATATTGTCTGTTTTACTGGAAAACGAGTCTGGCGCATTGTCGCGCGTCATTGGGCTTTTTGCACAGCGCGGCTATAACATTGAGAGCCTGACCGTCGCCCCGACGGAAGACCCAACGCTGTCGCGTATGACGATCCAAACCGTCGGCGATGCCAAAGTGCTTGAGCAAATTGAGAAACAGCTGCATAAGCTGGTCGACGTGCTGCGCGTGAGCGAGCTGGGGCAGGGTGCCTACGTTGAACGTGAGGTCATGCTGGTAAAAATTCAGGCCAGCGGCTACGGGCGTGAAGAAGTCAAACGCAATGCGGATATTTTCCGCGGACAGATTATCGACGTCACGCCTTCTCTCTATACCGTTCAACTGGTCGGAACGAGCGACAAGCTGGATGCTTTCCTGGCGTCCGTGAGGGATGTAGCAAAAATTGTTGAGGTGGCGAGATCGGGGGTAGTCGGTCTGTCACGCGGCGAGAAAATCATGCGTTAGTTGTCAAAAAGGTTCGCCTCTTTCTGCCCGGTCACCAAAGCCGGGCTTTTTTTTGTGTAATCAGCCGACAACGCAGATAAAAGCGGTTGCCGCGGAGGCTTTTCTGCGTTTAGATGTTAAAAGATTTAACCATAACCTTGACAGGGCCATGGACTCTTTTCTTTTTTTAAGGGGCAATTGTGAAACTGGATGAAATCGCCCGGCTAGCCGGCGTGTCACGAACAACGGCCAGCTATGTGATTAACGGTAAAGCAAAGCAGTACCGTGTCAGCGATAAGACCGTTGAAAAAGTTATGGCGGTGGTTCGTGAACATAACTACCATCCGAATGCTGTCGCAGCCGGCCTGCGTGCCGGGCGCACCCGCTCTATTGGTCTGGTGATCCCGGACCTGGAAAACACCAGCTATACCCGTATCGCCAACTATCTTGAACGTCAGGCGCGCCAGCGCGGCTATCAATTGCTGATTGCCTGCTCGGAAGATCAGCCGGACAACGAGATGCGCTGCATTGAGCATCTGCTCCAGCGTCAGGTGGATGCCATTATCGTGTCAACCTCCTTACCGCCAGAGCATCCGTTCTATCAACGATGGGCGAACGACCCGTTCCCTATCGTTGCGCTGGATCGCGCGCTGGATCGCGAGCATTTCACCAGCGTCGTGGGTGCCGATCAGGATGATGCAGAAATGCTGGCCGCGGAGCTAAGAACGTTCCCGGCGGAAACTGTGCTTTATCTTGGCGCATTGCCTGAACTCTCTGTGAGCTTCCTGCGTGAGCAGGGATTCAGAACCGCCTGGAAAGACGATCCGCGCGAGGTTCACTACCTCTATGCCAACAGCTACGAACGTGAAGCCGCTGCTCAGCTGTTCGAGAAATGGCTGGAAACGCACCCGATGCCTCAGGCACTGTTCACCACCTCGTTTGCACTTCTGCAGGGTGTGATGGATGTGACCTTGCGTCGTGAAGGTAAACTCCCCTCCGACCTGGCCATTGCCACTTTCGGGGATAACGAGCTGCTCGACTTCCTTCAGTGTCCGGTGCTGGCGGTAGCACAGCGTCACCGTGATGTGGCTGAACGCGTACTGGAGATTGTGTTGGCGAGTCTGGATGAACCCCGTAAACCGAAGCCAGGCCTGACGCGCATCAAACGTAATCTCTACCATCGCGGAATTTTAAGCCGTCAAAAATGAAAATGACCGGGGCGGCGAAATCTGCCCCCATTTTGTCGCGATAATTCGTGTAGATAATTCCCGGAGAGAAATTAGGATAATTCCTTAGGGCTCATAATCACCTATTTTCCTTAATTCATTTTGTCTTCTAAATTGTCCTTTAAAGAACGTCTGAGCAATTTAAAACAGCTATTTTTGTATTGTTTTGTTACAAACCCTCTCCGGTCGATGAATATTCAGACGTTTTTCCTCCTCCTTTGATAGCTAACATGGCAACCGCCGCGTTTACCGGGGGCCTGAGTGAATCTGGCGCTGTTATCCCCTGAGGATCTGTCATAAAATGCTGCCCGCGTCGCAAACTGACACTTTATATTTATCTGCGATGAAATTGAGTGAGCTTTAACGCTAGTGTGCATATTCGGTTTTTTTCTTACAAATATTCATAACGTTAATTTTGCCTCGCCAGTTGTGCAGTTATTAACCAGGACTGTTTATCTCTGTAAATAGAGGGCTTTCGGGTCCCTACAGGGAGAGTCCTGGCTTGACAAGCTTTTCCCTCGCTCCGTAAACTCCTTTAGGTGGGAATTTGTGGGTTAAAGTGGTGAGGGGGGTGAGACTGGCATGTTCCGTGGAGCTACGTTAGTCAATCTCGACAGCAAAGGGCGCTTATCGGTACCAACCCGATACCGCGACCAGCTGATTGAGAACGCTGCGGGTCAAATGGTTTGCACCATTGACATTAACTCCCCCTGCCTGCTGCTTTACCCCTTGCCTGAATGGGAAATTATTGAGCAAAAGCTGTCGCGACTGTCGAGCATGAACCCGCAGGAACGCCGCGTGCAGCGGTTGTTATTGGGACATGCCAGTGAATGTCAGATGGATAACGCAGGGCGATTACTGATTGCACCTGTGTTACGGCAACATGCCGGTCTGACCAAAGAAGTGATGCTGGTCGGGCAGTTCAACAAGTTTGAACTGTGGGATGAAACGACCTGGTATCAACAGGTCAAGGAAGATATCGACGCTGAGCAGTCTGATTCCGCGACATTATCGGAACGGCTGCAGGACTTGTCTCTATAAATATGATGGAAAATTATAAACATAAGACGGTGTTACTGGACGAGGCCGTTAACGGCCTGAATATTCGTCCGGATGGCATCTACATTGATGGCACTTTTGGTCGCGGTGGCCACTCGCGTTTGATTCTCTCCCAGCTTGGAGAGGAAGGACGTCTGCTGGCAATCGATCGCGATCCGCAGGCGATTGCCGTTGCACAGACCATCAATGACCCACGCTTTTCCATTGTGCATGGACCTTTCTCTGCGCTCGCGGAATATGTTGCTGAGCGCGATCTGACGGGCAAGATCGACGGGATTCTTCTCGATCTTGGCGTCTCTTCACCGCAGCTTGATGATGCAGAGCGTGGCTTCTCCTTTATGCGTGATGGTCCGCTGGACATGCGCATGGATCCAACGCGCGGTCAATCTGCCGCCGAGTGGTTACAGACCGCAGACGAAGCGGATATTGCATGGGTTATTAAAACGTTCGGCGAAGAGCGCTTTGGCAAACGTATTGCGCGCGCCATCGTTGAGCGCAACCGCATTGAGCCAATGACCCGTACCAAAGAGTTAGCCGAGGTGATCGCGGCGGCGACGCCGGTGAAGGATAAGCACAAACATCCCGCGACCCGTACCTTCCAGGCGGTTCGCATCTGGGTAAACAGTGAACTGGAGGAAATAGAGCTGGCGCTAAAAAGCTCGCTCGACGTGCTGGCCCCGGGTGGGCGGTTATCCATCATCAGCTTCCATTCGCTGGAAGACCGCATTGTGAAACGCTTTATGCGTGAACAAAGCCGCGGTCCACAGGTGCCAGCGGGGCTGCCGATGACGGAAGAACAACTCAGGAAGCTGGGGGGCCGTCAGTTGCGAGCATTAGGCAAGTTGATGCCGGGCGAAGAAGAGGTGGCAGAGAATCCACGCGCCCGTAGTTCAGTGCTGCGTGTTGCAGAGAGGACGAACGCATGATCAGCAGAGTGACAGAGACCCTAAGCAAAGTTAAGGATTCGTTAGGAAGCAACGAGCGCCATGCCTTGCCTGGCGTGATCGGCGACGATCTTTTGCGGTTTGGGAAGCTGCCACTCTGCTTGTTCATTTGCATCATTGTGACGGCAGTAACGGTGGTGACGACAGCCCACCATACACGTTTATTGACTGCGCAACGCGAGCAGATGGTACTGGAACGCGATGCGCTGGATATTGAATGGCGAAATCTGATCCTTGAAGAAAACGCGCTCGGCGATCACAGCCGGGTTGAACGGATCGCAACGGAAAAGCTGCAACTGCAGCATGTTGATCCTTCCCAGGAAAATATCGTAGTACAAAAATAAGGAAAATCGCGACGCATGAAAGCAGCGGCAAAAACGCTTAAACCAAAACGTCAGGAAGAACAGGCCAACTTTATCAGTTGGCGTTTTGCGTTGCTTTGCGGCTGCATTTTACTGGCGCTGGGTTTCCTGCTGGGACGCGTGGCCTGGCTACAAATCGTCGCCCCTGACATGCTGGTGCGCCAGGGCGATATGCGCTCTCTGCGCGTCCAGGAAGTGTCGACATCCCGTGGGATGATCACCGACCGCTCTGGTCGTCCGCTGGCGGTGAGCGTGCCGGTGAAGGCTATCTGGGCCGATCCTAAAGAACTGCATGATGCTGGCGGAATCACGCTTGATAACCGCTGGAAGGCGCTTGCGGATGCGCTGAAGATGCCGCTGGATCAGTTGGCTTCACGCGTGAATACGAACCCGAGAGGGCGTTTTATCTATCTGGCACGTCAGGTGAACCCTGACATGGCGGATTACATCAAAAAATTGAAGCTACCGGGGATCCATCTGCGTGAGGAATCACGTCGTTACTATCCATCCGGCGAAGTGACTGCTCACCTCATTGGCTTTACAAACGTTGATAGCCAGGGGATTGAAGGCGTTGAAAAAAGCTTTGATAAATGGCTCACCGGCCAGCCCGGTGAGCGCATTGTGCGTAAAGACCGCTATGGTCGTGTGATCGAGGATATTTCCTCAACGGACAGCCAGGCCGCACACAACCTTGCACTGAGTATTGATGAGCGGTTACAGGCGCTGGTTTACCGCGAACTGAACAATGCCGTGGCTTTCAACAAAGCGGAATCGGGCAGTGCCGTGTTAGTCGATGTCAACACGGGTGAAGTGCTGGCGATGGCCAATAGCCCGTCCTACAACCCTAACAATCTTACCGGCACGCAGAAGGATGTTATGCGTAACCGTACCATCACCGACGTGTTCGAACCGGGTTCGACCGTGAAGCCGATGGTGGTAATGACTGCACTTCAGCGCGGTATCGTCAATGAAAACACCGTACTGAATACCATTCCTTACCGAATTAACGGCCACGAAATCAAAGACGTGGCGCGCTACAGCGAATTGACCCTGACCGGGGTGTTACAGAAGTCGAGTAACGTCGGTGTTTCAAAGCTGGCGTTAGCGATGCCGTCCTCAGCGTTAGTAGAGACTTACTCACGTTTTGGGCTTGGAAAGGCGACCAATTTGGGGTTGGTCGGAGAACGCAGTGGCTTATATCCTCAAAAACAACGGTGGTCTGACATAGAGAGGGCCACCTTCTCTTTCGGCTACGGGCTAATGGTGACACCGTTACAGTTAGCGCGAGTCTACGCAACGATCGGCAGTTATGGCGTTTATCGTCCGCTGTCGATTACCAAAGTTGATCCACCGGTTCCCGGTGAGCGTATCTTCCCGGAATCGACCGTCCGTACTGTTGTTCATATGATGGAAAGCGTGGCGCTGCCCGGCGGCGGCGGCGTGAAGGCGGCAATCAAAGGTTATCGCATCGCCATCAAGACCGGTACGGCGAAAAAAGTTGGGCCGGACGGCCGCTATATCAACAAATACATTGCCTATACCGCAGGCGTTGCGCCTGCAAGCAATCCGCGTTTTGCGCTGGTGGTTGTGATAAACGATCCACAGGCGGGTAAATACTACGGCGGCGCCGTCTCCGCGCCTGTGTTCGGGGCTATCATGGGCGGCGTGTTACGTACCATGAACATTGAACCGGATGCGCTGGCGACGGGCGAAAAAAGTGAATTTGTAATTAATCAAGGCGAGGGTACAGGTGGCAGATCGTAATTTGCGCGACCTTCTCGCTCCGTGGGTGCCAAATGCACCGGAGCGAGCACTGCGAGAGATGGTACTGGACAGCCGCGTGGCTGCTTCTGGCGATCTTTTTGTGGCGGTGGTCGGTCATCAGGCGGACGGGCGTCGTTATATCCCGCAGGCGATTGCGCAAGGTGTTGCTGCCATTATTGCTGAGGCCAAAGATGAGGCAACCGACGGTGAGATCCGTGAAATGCACGGCGTACCGGTCATCTATCTCAGCCAGTTAAACGAGCGTCTTTCCGCACTGGCGGGACGTTTCTATCACGAACCTTCTGACCAGCTGCGTCTGGTTGGCGTGACAGGGACAAACGGAAAAACGACCACCACGCAGTTGATGGCGCAATGGGCCCAGCTGCTGGGGGAAACCGGCGCGGTCATGGGTACCGTGGGTAACGGCCTGCTGGGCAAAGTGAGCCCGACGGAAAACACCACCGGCTCAGCGGTTGACGTACAGCACGTGCTTGCCGGTCTGGCAGGGCAGGGGGCAACCTTTGCGGCGATGGAGGTTTCTTCGCACGGTCTGGTTCAGCATCGCGTAGCGGCCCTTAAATTTGCCGCCTCTGTGTTTACAAACCTGAGCCGCGATCATCTTGATTATCATGGTGATATGGAACAGTACGAAGCCGCGAAATGGCTGTTGTTCTCTACTCACCATTACGGGCAAGCCATCATCAATGCCGACGACGAAGTCGGTCGCCGCTGGCTTGCTAAGCTGCCGGATGCGGTTGCGGTGTCGATGGAAGAACATATCAATCCGAACTGCCACGGTCGCTGGCTGAAGGCCGTTGACGTTAATTATCACGACAGCGGGGCGACAATCCGCTTTGCCTCTTCCTGGGGGGAAGGCGAAATTGAAAGCCGCCTGATGGGCGCGTTTAACGTCAGCAACCTGCTGCTGGCGCTGGCGACGCTGCTGGCACTGGGTTATCCGATGGCCGAGCTGCTAAAAACCGCTGCGCGTTTGCAGCCGGTTTGTGGCCGTATGGAAGTGTTTAGCGCGCCGGGCAAACCGACCGTTGTCGTCGATTACGCCCACACGCCGGATGCGCTGGAAAAAGCGCTGGAAGCGGCGCGTCTGCACTGCACCGGCAAGCTCTGGTGCGTGTTTGGCTGTGGCGGCGATCGCGACAAAGGAAAGCGCCCGTTGATGGGGGGCATTGCGGAGCAGTTCGCGGATATTCCGGTTGTCACCGATGACAACCCGCGTACGGAAGAGCCGCGCGCCATCATTAATGACATTCTGGCGGGCATGCTGGACGCGGGCCGCGCTCGCGTGGTGGAAGGCCGTGCGGAAGCCGTGACTAACACCATCATGCAGGCGCGGGAGAATGATGTTGTCCTGCTGGCGGGTAAAGGCCATGAAGATTATCAGATCGTTGGCAATCGCCGTCTGGACTACTCGGACCGCGTAACGGCAGCACGTCTGCTGGGAGTCGTGGCATGATTAGCCTCTCGTTAAGCCAGGCCGCTGAAATCCTGCAGGGTGAGCTGCACGGTCAGGATCTGACCATTGATGCGGTGACGACGGACACCCGCAAAGTGACTGCCGGCTGTCTGTTTGTGGCGCTAAAAGGCGAGCGTTTTGATGCGCACGATTTTGCGGATAACGCCAAAGAAAACGGCGCCGGTGCGCTGCTGGTCAGCCGCAAGCTCGATACCGAACTGCCGCAAATTGTGGTGAAAGATACGCGTCTCGCGTTCGGTGAGCTGGCCGCCTGGGTTCGCCAGCAGGTGCCTGCGCGTGTCGTCGCCCTGACCGGGTCATCAGGCAAAACGTCTGTGAAAGAGATGACGGCGGCGATCCTTAGCCAGTGCGGTAATACGCTTTATACCGCGGGCAACCTCAATAATGATATCGGCGTGCCGATGACATTACTTCGCCTGACCAAAGAGCATGAATTCGCTGTGATTGAGTTAGGGGCAAACCACCAGGGCGAAATCGCCTGGACCGTAAGCCTGACTCGCCCTGAAGCGGCGCTGGTGAATAACCTTGCGGCTGCGCATCTGGAAGGTTTTGGCTCGCTGGCAGGCGTGGCGAAAGCGAAAGGTGAGATCTACACCGGTCTCCCCGCTGACGGTATTGCCATTATGAATGCCGATAACAATGACTGGCTGAACTGGCAGAGCATCATTGGCTCGCGTAAAACCTGGCGCTTCTCGCCGAATGCAGCCAACAGTGATTTTACCGCGACCAATATTCATGTGACGTCGCAGGGTACGGAATTCACGCTCACTACCCCAACGGGTGGCGTAGATGTGCTGTTACCGCTTCCGGGCCGCCATAACATTGCCAATGCCCTTGCGGCGGCGGCACTGTCGACGGCGGTGGGCGCGTCGCATGAGGCGATTAAAAACGGCCTGGAAAATTTAAAAGCCGTGCCGGGGCGCCTGTTCCCAATCCACCTTGCTGAAAACAAACTGCTGCTGGATGACTCCTACAACGCGAACGTTGGCTCAATGACGGCGGCGGTGCAGGTGTTATCTGAAATGCCGGGCTACCGCATCATGGTGGTCGGTGATATGGCCGAGCTGGGCGACGAAAGTGAAGCCTGTCATACCCAGGTCGGTGAAGCGGCGAAAGCGGCGGGGCTGGACTGTGTACTGAGCGCAGGAAAACTGAGCCAGGCGATTAGCCAGGCCAGCGGCGTAGGCGAACATTTTGCCGATAAAGGCGCGTTGATTGAGCGTCTTAAGGCATTAATTACAGAAAAACAAATTGTGACAGTGTTAGTGAAAGGTTCACGTAGTGCCGCCATGGAAGAGGTTGTGCACGCATTACAGGAGAACGGGACATGTTAGTTTGGCTGGCCGAACATTTGGTCAAATATTATTCAGGCTTTAACGTCTTTTCGTATCTGACGTTTCGCGCCATCGTCAGCCTGCTGACTGCGCTGTTCATCTCGTTGTGGATGGGCCCGCGCATGATTGCCCGTCTGCAAAAACTCTCTTTCGGTCAGGTTGTGCGTAACGACGGTCCGGAATCGCACTTCAGCAAGCGCGGTACGCCGACTATGGGCGGGATCATGATCCTGACCGCAATTGTCGTTTCCGTGTTGTTGTGGGCATATCCGTCCAACCCGTACGTCTGGTGTGTGCTGACGGTACTGGTGGGGTACGGGATCATCGGTTTTGTTGATGATTACCGCAAAGTCGTGCGCAAAGACACCAAAGGCCTGATCGCACGCTGGAAATATTTCTGGATGTCGGTCATTGCGCTGGGCGTGGCCTTTGCGCTGTATCTGGCAGGTAAAGACACCCCAGCTACCGAGCTGGTCGTGCCGTTCTTTAAAGACGTAATGCCACAGCTGGGGCTGTTCTACATCCTGCTGGCGTATTTTGTGATTGTGGGCACCGGTAATGCCGTCAACCTGACTGACGGTCTGGATGGCCTGGCCATTATGCCAACCGTCTTTGTGGCCGCCGGTTTTGCACTGGTGGCGTGGGCGACCGGTAACATGAACTTTGCTAACTATCTGCACATCCCTTATCTGCGTCACGCGGGTGAACTGGTGATCGTCTGTACGGCGATTGTCGGTGCGGGGCTGGGCTTCCTGTGGTTCAACACCTATCCGGCTCAGGTGTTTATGGGTGACGTTGGTTCACTGGCTTTGGGCGGTGCGCTCGGCATCATTGCCGTGCTGCTGCGTCAGGAGTTCCTGCTGGTGATCATGGGTGGCGTGTTTGTGGTTGAGACCCTGTCGGTGATTTTGCAGGTCGGCTCCTTCAAGCTGCGCGGTCAGCGCATCTTCCGTATGGCGCCCATTCACCACCACTATGAACTGAAAGGCTGGCCGGAGCCGCGCGTGATTGTGCGCTTCTGGATTATTTCGCTGATGCTGGTCCTGATTGGCCTGGCAACGCTGAAGGTACGTTAATCATGGCAGATTACCAGGGTAAAAAAGTCGTTATCATCGGGTTAGGCCTCACGGGGCTTTCCTGCGTGGACTTTTTCCTCGCACGTGGCGTAACGCCGCGCGTGATGGATACGCGTGTCTCTCCGCCGGGCCTGGACAAACTGCCGGAACAGGTTGAACGCCACCTTGGTGGTCTGAATGATGACTGGCTGCTGGCAGCCGATCTGATTGTCGCAAGCCCGGGTATGGCGCTGGCGCATCCTTCACTGAGCGCTGCCGCGGATGCAGGCGTTGAGATTGTCGGTGATATCGAGCTGTTCTGCCGCGAAGTGCAGGCACCCGTTGTTGCGATTACCGGTTCTAACGGTAAAAGCACCGTCACCACCCTGGTGGGAGAAATGGCGAAAGCGGCGGGCATGAACGTCGGCGTTGGCGGTAACATTGGTTTACCTGCTCTGATGCTGCTGGACAAAGGCTGTGAGCTGTATGTCCTTGAACTTTCGAGCTTCCAGCTGGAAACGACCTCCAGCCTGCATGCTGCCGCTGCGACGATCCTTAACGTGACCGAAGATCATATGGACAGGTATCCATTTGGCCTGCAGCAGTACCGTGCCGCTAAGCTGCGCGTTTATGAAAATGCCAAAGTCTGCGTTGTTAACGCCGATGACGCGCTGACCATGCCGGTGCGTGGTGCAGACGATCGCTGTATTAGCTTCGGTATCACCATGGGTGATTACCACCTGAACCGCCAGCTGGGCGAAACCTGGCTGCGCGTGAAGGGTGAGAAAGTGCTGAATGTGAAAGAGATGAAGCTCTCTGGTCAGCACAACTATACCAATGCCCTGGCGGCGCTGGCGCTGGCGGATGCAGTAGGGCTGCCGCGCTCCTCCAGCCTGAAAGCATTAACCACGTTTTCTGGTCTGGCACACCGTTTCCAGCTGGCGCTGGAGCACAACGGCGTGCGCTGGATCAACGACTCCAAAGCCACCAACGTGGGAAGCACGGAGGCCGCGCTGAACGGCCTGCACGTTGAAGGTACTCTGCATTTACTGCTGGGCGGCGACGGTAAATCAGCCGATTTCTCCTCCCTGAAGCCGTATCTCCTGGGAGATAACATCCGCCTGTACTGCTTCGGCCGTGACGGCAGCGAGCTGGCTGAACTGCGTCCTGACGTTGCAGAGCAAACCGAAACCATGGAACAGGCGATGCGGCTGATTGCCCCTCGCGTGAAGCCAGGCGATATGGTGCTGCTCTCTCCGGCGTGTGCCAGCCTCGATCAATTCAAGAATTTCGAACAGCGTGGTGATGTCTTTACCCGCCTGGCGAAGGAGTTAGGCTAATGCGTTTATCTCTCCCTCGCCTGAAAATGCCCCGCCTGCCAGGATTTGGGATCCTGGCATGGCTGTTTGCGGCACTCAAAGGCTGGGTGATGGGCTCTCGTCAAAAAGATAACGACAGCCTGATCATGTACGACCGCACGCTGTTCTGGCTCACCATGGGGCTGGCGGCGGTCGGCTTTATTATGGTGACGTCAGCCTCAATGCCTGTCGGGCAGCGTCTGGCGAACGATCCTTTCCTGTTTGCCAAGCGTGATGGCCTGTACATCATCCTGGCGTTCTGTCTGGCGTTGGTCACCTTGCGTCTGCCAATGGAGTTCTGGCAGCGGCACAGTACGGCGATGTTGATTGCCTCGATCATTATGCTGCTGATCGTACTGGTGGTGGGGAGCTCCGTGAACGGGGCATCACGCTGGATTGCCTTTGGTCCGCTGCGTATTCAGCCTGCGGAATTTACAAAGCTCTCTCTGTTCTGCTACCTGGCTAACTACCTGGTGCGTAAAGTGGATGAAGTGCGTAATAACCTGCGCGGCTTCTTAAAACCGATGGGCGTGATTCTGGTGCTGGCGGTGTTACTGCTGGCGCAGCCTGACCTGGGTACCGTTGTCGTACTGTTTGTCACCACTCTGGCCATGCTGTTCCTGGCGGGTGCGAAGCTGTGGCAGTTCATCGCCATCATCGGGATGGGCATTTCGGCGGTTGTGCTGCTGATCCTCGCCGAGCCTTACCGTATTCGCCGTGTCACCTCATTCTGGAACCCGTGGGAAGACCCATTCGGCAGCGGTTATCAGCTGACGCAGTCGCTGATGGCCTTTGGCCGCGGTGAAGTCTGGGGGCAGGGGCTGGGTAATTCGGTACAGAAACTGGAGTATTTACCGGAAGCGCACACTGACTTCATCTTCTCCATTATTGCGGAAGAACTGGGTTATATCGGTGTGGTATTAGCGTTATTAATGGTATTCTTCGTCGCTTTCCGCGCCATGTCCATCGGCCGGAAAGCGCTGGAGATCGATCACCGCTTCTCAGGTTTCCTGGCCTGTTCAATAGGTATCTGGTTTAGCTTCCAGGCATTGGTAAACGTCGGGGCCGCAGCGGGTATGCTGCCGACCAAAGGTCTGACGTTGCCGTTGATCAGTTATGGTGGTTCCAGTCTGTTGATTATGTCGACGGCCATCATGTTCTTGTTACGCATAGATTATGAAACGCGTTTGCAAAAAGCTCAGGCGTTTACTCGAGGTTCACGATGAATCAACCGAAGCGGTTAATGGTGATGGCAGGCGGTACCGGCGGACATGTGTTCCCGGGACTGGCGGTTGCGCACCATTTAATGGATCAGGGCTGGCAGGTGCGCTGGCTGGGAACCGCAGACCGCATGGAAGCCGACCTGGTACCGAAGCACGGTATCGAGATCGACTTTATCCGTATTTCTGGCCTTCGTGGCAAAGGCGTTAAGGCGCTGCTGCTGGCTCCGGTGCGGATTTTTAACGCCTGGCGTCAGGCGCGCGCCATCATGAAGCGCTTTAAGCCCGATGTAGTGCTGGGCATGGGTGGTTATGTCTCCGGTCCTGGTGGGCTGGCAGCATGGTCGTTAGGTATTCCCGTCGTGCTGCATGAGCAGAACGGTATTGCCGGTCTGACCAACAAGTGGCTGGCGAAAATCGCTACCAAAGTCATGCAGGCGTTTCCCGGGGCGTTCCCGAAAGCGGACGTGGTCGGTAACCCGGTACGTGTTGACGTGCTGGCGCTACCGCTGCCGGATGCTCGCCTGATGGGCCGTGAAGGGCCGGTTCGCGTGCTGGTCGTCGGCGGTTCTCAGGGCGCACGCATTTTAAACCAGACGATGCCGCTGGTTGCTGCGAAGCTGGGGGATGCCGTAACCCTCTGGCATCAGAGCGGAAAAGGTGCTCAGCAGATCGTTGAGCAGGCTTACGCCGAGGCGGGGCAGCCGCAGCATAGAGTTACCGAATTTATTGATGACATGGCCGCAGCGTACGCCTGGGCCGATGTCGTGGTCTGTCGCTCAGGTGCGCTGACGGTAAGCGAAATCGCCGCCGCCGGTTTACCCGCCCTGTTTGTGCCGTTCCAGCACAAAGACAGACAGCAGTACTGGAATGCGCTGCCGCTTGAGAAAGCTGGCGCGGCGAAAATTTTTGAGCAGCCACAATTTACCGCCGATGCGGTCGCCACCACCCTGGCGGGCTGGAACAGAGACGTATTACTGGAGATGGCAGAACGCGCTCGCGCGACCGCTATTCCTGATGCGACGGAACGGGTGGCAAAAGAAGTGAGCCTGGCAGCCCAGGCTTAACCCTCGCAGCGCGTGAAGCGCGGCACGAATTTTTAAGTAGTCGATGGCGTTTAGAGAATGAATACACAACAACTGGCAAAACTGCGTTCAATCGTGCCCGAGATGCGTCGCGTCCGGCACATTCACTTTGTTGGCATCGGTGGTGCTGGCATGGGCGGTATTGCCGAAGTGTTAGCTAACGAAGGTTATCAGATCAGCGGGTCTGACCTGGCGCCAAACCCTGTTACGCAGCAGCTGGCGTCGCTCGGGGCGACTATCTATTTCAACCATCGCCCGGAAAACGTGCGCGATGCGAGCGTGGTGGTGGTATCGAGCGCCATCGCCTCTGACAACCCGGAAATCGTTGCCGCGCATGAAGCGCGCATTCCGGTAATCCGCCGTGCAGAAATGCTGGCGGAACTGATGCGTTTCCGCCACGGCATCGCCGTTGCCGGGACCCACGGTAAAACCACGACCACGGCGATGGTCTCAAGTATTTACGCAGAAGCGGGTCTTGACCCGACGTTCGTCAACGGCGGTCTGGTAAAAGCCGCGGGCGTCCATGCACGTCTGGGCCACAGTCGTTACCTGATTGCTGAAGCGGATGAAAGCGATGCGTCGTTCCTGCATCTGCAGCCGATGGTGGCGATTGTCACTAACATCGAAGCTGACCATATGGATACTTACCAGGGTGACTTCGAGAACTTAAAGCAGACCTTTATCAACTTCCTGCACAACCTGCCGTTTTATGGACGCGCGGTAATGTGCGTAGACGATCCGGTGATCCGCGAACTGCTGCCGCGCGTAGGGCGTCAAATCACCACTTACGGCTTCAGTGAAGACGCTGACGTCCGCGTGGAAGAGTACAAACAGATTGGCGCACAGGGGCATTTCACGCTGGCGCGTCAGGACAAAGAACTGCTGCAGGTGACGCTAAATGCGCCAGGGCGTCATAACGCCCTCAATGCGGCAGCGGCAGTGGCCGTTGCGACGGAAGAAGGCATTGATGACGACGCAATCCTGCGTGCGCTGGAAAGCTTCCAGGGGACCGGGCGTCGTTTCGACTTCCTCGGTGAATTCCCGCTGGACGCCGTAAACGGTAAAGCTGGCACCGCTATGCTGGTGGACGACTACGGTCACCATCCAACCGAAGTGGACGCCACTATTAAAGCCGCGCGCGCAGGCTGGCCTGACAAGAATCTGGTGATGATCTTCCAGCCGCACCGCTTTACGCGTACCCGCGATCTGTATGACGATTTCGCCAGCGTCCTGTCTCAGGTGGATACGCTGCTGATGCTGGATGTGTATTCAGCGGGCGAAACGCCGATTCCGGGAGCAGACAGCCGTTCCCTGTGTCGTACCATTCGTGGACGCGGTAAAGTTGACCCTATTCTGGTTTCTGACCCGGCACAGGTGGCGGAAATTCTGGCTCCAGTGCTCACCGGTAACGATTTGATTCTGATTCAGGGGGCGGGAAATATCGGCAAAATCGCCCGTACCCTGGCTGAAATCAAACTGAAGCCGCAAACCCAGGAGGATGAGCATCATGGTTGATAAGATTGCTGTCCTGTCTGGCGGCACCTCCGCAGAGCGTGAGGTTTCCCTGCATTCCGGCGCTGCGGTGCTGGCGGGCCTGCGTGAAGGGGGCGTCAATGCGCACCTGGTCGATCCAAAAGAGGTCGACGTGACGCAATTAAAAGCGCTGGGCTTCGATAAAGTCTTTATCGCTTTACATGGTCGTGGCGGTGAAGACGGAACCCTGCAGGGACTTCTGGATTTGACTGGCATGCCGTACACCGGTAGCGGCGTGATGGCATCCGCCATCTCTATGGATAAACTGCGCAGTAAGCTGCTGTGGCAGGGCGCGGGATTACCGGTTGCACCGTGGGTGGCACTGACGCGTCGCGAATTTGAATTGGGGCTGTCGGATAGCGTTAATACACGCATTGCTGAACTGGGCTTACCGGTTATTGTAAAGCCGAGCCGGGAAGGGTCGAGCGTGGGCATGTCAAAAGTCGACAAAGCTGACGATTTATCCTCCGCTTTAGCACTGGCATTTCAACATGATGAAGAAGTTCTGATTGAAAAATGGCTCAGCGGGCCGGAATTTACCGTTGCGATGCTTGGTGAAGAAATTTTACCGTCAATCCGTATCCAACCGGCCGGAACCTTCTATGATTATGAGGCAAAGTATCTCTCTGATGAGACGCAATATTTCTGCCCTTGTGGTCTTGATGCTGAGCGTGAAGCAGATTTACAGTCCCTGGTGCTTAAAGCCTGGCATATTCTGGGTTGCCGCGGCTGGGGACGCATCGACGTGATGCAAGACAGTGATGGACAATTTTATTTGCTGGAAGCGAATACATCGCCGGGAATGACCAGCCATAGCCTTGTGCCGATGGCCGCACGTCAGGCGGGGATGAGTTTCTCGCAGTTAGTCGTACGCATTCTGGATCAGGCGGGCTGATATGTCTCAGGCTGCATTGAACACGCGCAACCGCGATGACGAGGAAGAGTACGCTTCTTCGCGCCGGAGTAATGGAACGCGTCTTGCAGGCATTATTTTCCTGCTCGGGGTGCTGTGCACCGTGTTTATCAGCGGCTGGATGGTGCTGGGCTGGATGGAAGATGCGCAGCGGTTGCCACTTTCTAAGCTGGTTGTTACCGGTGAGCGCCACTACACGCGTAACGATGATATTCGCCAGTCAATTCTGGCGCTGGGATCGCCTGGCACCTTTATGACTCAGGACGTCAATATTATCCAGAGCCAGATTGAACGTCTGCCATGGATAAAACAGGCGAGTGTAAGAAAGCAATGGCCTGATGAATTGAAGATTCATCTGGTTGAATATGTGCCCATTGCGCGTTGGAATGATCAGCACATGGTTGACGTAGACGGAAATTCCTTCAGCGTCCCGGCCGATCGTGTCAACAAGCAAAATTTACCGATGTTGTATGGCCCTGAAGGCAGCGAAAATGAAGTATTACAGGGTTTTCGCGAAATGGGTCAGGTGCTGGCGAAGGACAGGTTTACGTTAAAAGATGCGGCAATGACGGCGCGCCGTTCCTGGCAGTTGACGTTAACGAACGGCATTAAGCTCAACCTGGGGCGCGGGGACACAATGAAGCGTCTGGCGCGTTTTGTAGAACTTTACCCGGTTTTACAGCAGCAGGCGCAGACGGACGGCAAACGGATAAGCTACGTTGATTTGCGCTATGACTCAGGCGCAGCAGTCGGTTGGGTACCGGCTCCGGTCGAGGAACCTAATCAGCAACAGAATCAGGCACAGGTACAGGCAGAACAACAATGATCAAGGCGACGGACAGAAAACTGGTAGTTGGACTGGAGATTGGCACCGCGAAGGTTGCCGCTTTAGTAGGGGAAGTTCTGCCCGACGGTATGGTCAATATCATTGGCGTAGGCAGTTGCCCGTCACGTGGTATGGATAAAGGTGGGGTAAACGATCTTGAATCGGTAGTGAAATGCGTCCAGCGCGCTATCGATCAGGCTGAATTGATGGCAGATTGCCAGATTTCTTCTGTCTATCTAGCCCTTTCTGGAAAGCATATTAGCTGCCAGAACGAAATCGGTATGGTGCCGATTTCCGAAGAAGAAGTGACGCAGGAAGACGTCGAAAACGTTGTGCATACGGCGAAGTCCGTGCGTGTCCGCGATGAGCATCGCGTGCTGCATGTGATCCCGCAGGAATATGCGATTGACTACCAGGAAGGGATTAAGAACCCGGTCGGTCTTTCCGGCGTACGTATGCAGGCAAAAGTGCACCTGATCACATGTCACAACGATATGGCGAAGAACATTGTAAAAGCCGTTGAACGTTGTGGCCTGAAAGTTGACCAACTTATTTTCGCCGGTCTGGCGGCAAGTTATTCCGTGCTGACCGAAGACGAACGTGAACTGGGTGTCTGTGTGGTCGATATTGGTGGTGGTACAATGGACATGGCCGTATATACCGGCGGTGCTCTGCGCCACACCAAAGTGATCCCTTATGCAGGGAACGTTGTGACCAGCGATATCGCTTACGCTTTTGGTACGCCACCGAGCGATGCAGAAGCGATTAAAGTGCGCCACGGCTGTGCGCTGGGCTCTATCGTCGGCAAAGATGAGAGCGTTGAAGTGCCAAGCGTCGGTGGTCGTCCACCGCGTAGCCTGCAGCGCCAGACGTTGGCAGAGGTGATTGAGCCTCGCTATACCGAGCTGCTCAACCTGGTCAACGAAGAGATTTTACAGTTACAGGAACAGCTTCGTCAGCAGGGTGTTAAACATCATCTTGCGGCGGGGATTGTATTAACCGGCGGTGCAGCGCAAATTGAAGGTCTTGCGGCCTGTGCACAGCGCGTGTTCCATACGCAAGTGCGTATTGGCGCGCCGCTGAATATCACCGGTTTAACGGATTATGCTCAGGAGCCGTATTATTCAACGGCTGTGGGCCTGCTCCACTACGGGAAGGAATCTCATCTCAGTGGTGAAGCAGAAGTGGAAAAACGCGTCTCAGTGGGGTCGTGGGTCAAACGACTGAACAACTGGTTGCGAAAAGAGTTTTAATTTTTTTAAGAGACCGGAGAGAATTAGCGGTCTCGGGCGACAGGCACAACGGAGAGAGAAATTATGTTTGAACCTATGGAACTGACCAACGACGCGGTGATTAAAGTCATCGGCGTCGGTGGCGGCGGCGGTAACGCCGTAGAGCATATGGTGCGTGAACGCATCGAAGGTGTTGAATTCTTTGCAGTTAACACCGATGCGCAGGCACTGCGTAAGACGGCTGTAGGCCAGACTATCCAGATCGGCGGTGGTATCACCAAAGGGCTGGGAGCCGGGGCTAACCCGGAAGTGGGTCGCAACGCGGCTGAAGAAGATCGTGAAGCGCTGCGCGCTGCGCTGGAAGGTGCGGACATGGTCTTCATCGCAGCAGGTATGGGTGGCGGTACGGGTACCGGCGCTGCACCTGTTGTGGCTGAAGTGGCTAAAGATTTAGGTATCCTGACCGTTGCTGTCGTGACCAAGCCTTTCAATTTTGAAGGCAAGAAGCGTATGGCCTTCGCGGAGCAGGGTATCACCGAGCTGTCCAAGCATGTGGACTCGCTGATTACCATCCCGAACGACAAGCTGTTGAAAGTTCTGGGTCGCGGTATCTCTCTGCTGGACGCGTTCGGTGCAGCAAACGACGTGCTGAAAGGCGCGGTGCAGGGTATCGCTGAACTGATTACCCGTCCTGGCCTGATGAACGTTGACTTTGCAGACGTTCGCACCGTGATGTCCGAAATGGGCTACGCGATGATGGGCTCTGGTGTGGCGAGCGGTGAAGACCGTGCAGAAGAAGCGGCTGAAATGGCTATCTCTTCTCCACTGCTGGAAGATATCGATCTGTCTGGTGCGCGCGGCGTGCTGGTCAACATTACCGCTGGCTTTGATCTGCGTCTGGATGAGTTCGAAACCGTGGGTAATACCATCCGTGCGTTCGCCTCTGACAACGCTACCGTGGTAATCGGTACTTCTCTTGACCCTGAAATGAACGACGAACTGCGTGTGACTGTTGTTGCGACCGGTATCGGCATGGACAAACGTCCTGAGATCACTCTGGTGACCAACAAACAGACTCAGCAACCGGTAATGGATCGTTACCAGCAGCACGGTATGTCTCCTCTGACTCAGGAGCAGAAACCGGCCGCGAAAGTGGTGAATGACCCAACGCCGCAAACGGCAAAAGAGCCAGATTATCTGGATATCCCGGCGTTCCTGCGTAAGCAAGCTGACTAAGAATTGGCTGGAATTTGGGGATTTGCGCTCTTTGTGCTAAACTGGCCCACCGTTAGTGATATACACTCTCGGTTGGATAGTTAATTTGGCGAGATTATACGATGATCAAACAAAGGACACTTAAACGTATCGTTCAGGCGACAGGTGTCGGTTTACATACCGGCAAGAAAGTCACACTGACGTTACGCCCTGCGCCGGCCAATACCGGGGTCATCTATCGTCGCACCGACTTGAATCCACCGGTAGATTTTCCGGCCGATGCCAAATCTGTGCGTGATACTATGCTCTGTACTTGTCTGGTGAACGAGCATGACGTGCGGATTTCTACCGTAGAGCACCTGAACGCCGCCCTGGCGGGTCTGGGTATCGACAACATTATTGTTGAAGTCGATGCGCCAGAAATCCCGATTATGGATGGCAGTGCTGCTCCGTTCGTTTATCTGTTGCTGGATGCCGGCATCGAAGAACTGAACTGTGCGAAGAAATTTGTTCGCATCAAAGAGACCGTTCGCGTCGAAGATGGCGACAAGTGGGCTGAATTCAAACCGTACAATGGTTTCTCGTTGGACTTTACCATCGACTTTAACCATCCGGCGATTGATGCAAGCACCCAACGCTATGCGATGAACTTCTCTGCTGATGCGTTTATGCGTCAGATTAGCCGAGCCCGTACATTTGGCTTCATGCGTGATATTGAATATCTGCAGTCCCGTGGTCTGTGCCTGGGCGGCAGCTTCGATTGTGCCATCGTTGTTGACGATTATCGCGTACTGAACGAAGACGGCCTCCGTTTCGAAGATGAATTCGTTCGTCACAAAATGCTGGACGCTATCGGCGACCTGTTCATGTGTGGTCACAACATCATTGGTGCATTTACCGCGTTCAAATCCGGTCATGCACTGAACAACAAACTGTTGCAGGCCGTCCTGGCAAAACAGGAAGCCTGGGAATATGTGACCTTCGAAGACGAAGCTGAACTGCCGCTGGCTTTCAAAGCGCCAACCATGGTTCTGGCGTAACGGTTCACTCCGTTTCGTAAAAAATCGACTGGTTAACCTGGTACTCTCTCCGACCAGGGAGACCAGTCGTTTTTATTTTTACCCTTCTTTGTTTGCCCCAGCGTTATCTCTTGTTTGTCTTGCACAGAAAATGTGTGCGTTAGCTGCATTCTTGACCGTTTTTCCCCGCGGCAACACTTCATTCCTGCTGATGTGTATTGGCTTTAGTGGTAATATCTGGGCGCTTAAAAGAATAACTGAATTCAGCCTGTACCAGGCTGGCTTATGTGGTGGAGCAAGTGAGCGGAATACTGACGCGCTGGCGACAATTTGGCAGACGTTACTTCTGGCCGCATCTCTTATTAGGGATGGTCGCGGCGAGTTTCGGCTTGCCTGCGCTCAGCAACAGTGCCGAAGCGGCAACACCGGCGAAGACCTCCACAACCAAACACGATCTCAACACGCGGGTTAACTTTACTAACCTCGCGTGGCTTGAAGCCAATCGCCGCCCGAATTTCTCCGTTGATTACTGGCACCAGCACGCTATCCGCACGGTTATTCGCCATCTGTCATTTGCGATGGCACCGCAGGCCATGCCTGTTGCGGAAGAGACGCTGCCGGTGCAGGCGCAGCATCTTGCCCTGCTGGACACGCTCAACGCGCTGCTCACGCAGGACAGTCAGCCGCCGGTCATGGTTCGCCAGACAGCGCAACGTGCGCTTGTTCCTCCTGCCTCATTCTCTGTTTCAACATGGATTAGCCAGGCTCACGGCATTCGTGCCGGGCCTCAACGCCTCAGCTAAATTAACTTTTTTCAATACCTTAATTTATCTGCCCACGATGGGGCGTTTGAGAATTTATTATGCTAATCAAATTATTAACCAAAGTTTTTGGTAGTCGTAACGATCGTACCCTGCGCCGTATGCGTAAAGCCGTCACCGTCATCAATGGTATGGAACCGGCGATGGAAAAGCTCTCTGATGACGAGCTGAAGGCCAAGACGGGCGAATTCCGTGCTCGCCTGGAAAAAGGTGAAACCCTAGAAAGCCTGATTCCTGAAGCATTCGCCGTAGTGCGTGAAGCGAGTAAGCGCGTATTTGGCATGCGTCACTTCGACGTTCAGCTGCTGGGTGGTATGGTGCTCAACGAGCGCTGCATCGCGGAAATGCGTACCGGTGAAGGTAAAACCCTGACTGCAACGCTGCCGGCATACCTGAACGCCCTGACCGGTAAAGGCGTTCACGTGGTTACCGTCAACGACTATCTGGCACAGCGTGACGCCGAAAACAACCGTCCACTGTTCGAATTCCTGGGGATGACCGTGGGCATCAACATGTCCGGTCTGCCTGCGCCAGCCAAACGTGACGCGTATAACGCGGATATCACCTACGGCACTAACAACGAATACGGCTTCGACTACCTGCGTGACAACATGGCGTTCAGCCCTGAAGAGCGTGTACAGCGTAAACTGCACTATGCGCTGGTGGATGAGGTGGACTCCATCCTGATCGATGAAGCACGTACTCCGCTGATTATCTCCGGCCCTGCTGAAGACAGCTCCGAGATGTACCGCAAAGTCGACAAAATCATTCCGCACCTGCTGCGCCAGGAGAAAGAAGACTCCGACACCTTCCAGGGTGAAGGTCACTTCTCCGTAGATGAAAAAGCGCGCCAGGTGAACCTGACTGAACGCGGTCTGGTTCAGATTGAAGAACTGCTGGTTGCTCAGGGCATCATGGAAGAGGGCGAGTCTCTGTACTCTCCGAGCAACATCATGCTGATGCACCACGTGACCGCTGCGCTGCGTGCTCATGCGCTGTTTACCCGTGATGTTGACTACATTGTGAAAGACGGCGAAGTGATCATCGTCGATGAACACACCGGCCGTACCATGCAGGGACGTCGCTGGTCTGATGGTCTGCACCAGGCGGTTGAAGCCAAAGAAGGCGTTGATATTCAAAACGAAAACCAGACGCTGGCGTCTATCACCTTCCAGAACTACTTCCGTCTGTACGAGAAGCTGGCGGGTATGACCGGTACGGCAGATACCGAAGCGTTTGAATTCAGCTCCATCTACAAGCTGGATACCGTGGTCGTTCCAACCAACCGTCCGATGATTCGTAAGGATATGCCGGACCTGGTGTATATGACCGAAGCGGAAAAAATTCAGGCGATCATCGAAGATATCCGCGAACGTACTGCGAACGGCCAGCCGGTGCTGGTGGGGACGATCTCCATCGAGAAATCCGAAGTGGTTTCTAACGAGCTGACCAAAGCGGGTATCAAACACAACGTTCTGAACGCCAAATTCCACGCCAAAGAAGCGGACATTGTTGCGCAGGCAGGTTATCCGGGTGCCGTGACCATCGCCACCAACATGGCGGGTCGTGGTACCGATATTATGCTGGGTGGTAGCTGGCAGGCCGAAGTGGCAGAGCTGGAAAACCCAACCCCGGAACAGATTGCACAGATCAAAGCGGACTGGCAGGTTCGTCACGATGCGGTACTGGCATCGGGCGGTCTGCACATCATTGGTACCGAGCGCCACGAATCTCGTCGTATTGATAACCAGCTGCGCGGTCGTGCGGGTCGTCAGGGTGATGCTGGTTCCTCCCGCTTCTACCTGTCGATGGAAGATGCGCTGATGCGTATTTTCGCCTCCGACCGTGTATCAGGCATGATGCGTAAGCTGGGGATGAAACCAGGCGAAGCCATTGAACACCCGTGGGTCACCAAAGCGATCGCTAACGCACAGCGTAAAGTGGAAAGCCGCAACTTTGATATTCGTAAGCAGCTGCTGGAATATGATGATGTGGCTAACGATCAGCGCCGCGCAATTTACACCCAGCGTAATGAACTGCTGGATGTGTCCGACGTAAGCGAAACCATCAACAGCATCCGCGAAGATGTGTTTAAAGCGACAATTGACGCGCATATTCCTCCTCAGTCTCTGGAAGAAATGTGGGATATCGAAGGTCTGCAGGAACGTCTGAAAAATGACTTCGACCTTGAGCTGCCAATCAAAGAGTGGCTGGATAAAGAGCCTGAGCTGCACGAAGAAACTCTGCGCGAACGTATCTTTGAAAACGCTCTTGAAGTTTATAAGCGTAAAGAAGAGGTCGTTGGCGCTGAGATGATGCGTCACTTCGAAAAAGGCGTGATGCTGCAGACGCTGGATTCCCTGTGGAAAGAGCACCTGGCGGCGATGGACTACCTGCGTCAGGGGATCCACCTGCGTGGCTATGCGCAGAAAGATCCGAAGCAGGAATACAAGCGTGAATCCTTCTCCATGTTTGCTGCTATGCTGGAGTCGCTGAAATATGAAGTGATCAGCACCCTGAGCAAAGTTCAGGTGCGTATGCCGGAAGAAGTGGAAGAGATGGAGCAGCAGCGTCGTGAAGAGGCTGAGCGTCTGGCGCAGATGCAACAGCTGAGCCACCAGACTGACGACATCGAAGCCGCAGCGGCGATCGCCGCACAGACCGGCGATCGTAAAGTAGGGCGTAACGATCCGTGCCCATGCGGTTCCGGTAAAAAATATAAGGCGTGCCACGGCCGTCTGAGCTAAGACGTTAACAAATCGAAAAGGCGCAGAAATCTGCGCCTTTTTTATGGACGTGACAATATGAAAATGCTGCAAATTGCCGTCGGGATTATTCGCAACCCGCAAAATCAAATCTTCATTACCCAGCGCGCCGCCGACGCCCATATGGCGAACAAATGGGAGTTTCCTGGCGGAAAGATCGAGTCAGGTGAAACGCCGGAAGAGGCGCTGGTTCGTGAACTTCAGGAAGAGGTAGGAATTACCCCGCTTGGTGCAACGCTATTTGATAAGCTCGAATACCAGTTTCCGGACAGGCACATCACGCTGTGGTTCTGGCTGGTGGAAAACTGGGAAGGCGAACCCTGGGGAAAAGAGGGACAACCGGGCAACTGGGTTGAACTTCAGGCAAGTGATGCCGAAAAATTCCCTCCGGCCAATGAGCCTGTGATCCTGAGATTAGTCGCACAACCGTAGGCCTGCTAAGCGAAGCGCCAGCAGGCTTTACAGATTACTGCTGGCTCTCACTCCAGTCATCGCTATCCGAGAGATCGCCTTCGCTTGGAATGCGTTTCTCTTCCGCCGCCCATTCGCCCAGGTCAATGAGCTGACAGCGTTTGCAGCAGAACGGGCGGAACGGGCTGATTTCGCCCCAGACAACGGTTTTGCCGCAGGTTGGGCAGTTTACGGTGGTGACATCAGACATCGGTACTCCTTAACAACAGGCCAGTTCAAAATCGAGACGTTCCGGCACGGTGCCATTTTCACTGTCCAGCGGCATAAAGCGAATCGCAAAGCGGCTCTTATGCCCTGAAATTTGTGGATAAAGCTGCTCGCCAAGGGACAGGTTCAGGCGCAGAAGATCGGCATCATCACCGTTGTCCTGGTAGAAACCGTTCAGGCTGGTTTGCTTGCGGAAAGGCGCTGAGTTACGGATCAGATCGAGGATCAGCGACAGCGTCTGGTGCATCGGCTCCAGGCTTGCCAGCCAGCTGTTCACCTGAGCATCACGCTGAGATTGCGGCATATGCAGCCACATATGGAGCGTTGGCAGATCAAAGCTGCAGCAGCCGCCGGGAATACTCAAGCGCTGGCGCACCAGGGCGATTAAGCGGTCTTCACGTAAAAACTGCCCAACGCGTGGCGCAGCCATCAGAATGCCGCTGCTGTTTTTCAACTGCTGGCGTAGGGAGTCGATACGGCTTTGGTCGACGCCAGGCACCTCTGTCCAGGCCTGTAATTTACGCTGTTGGCGCTCCAGCTCTTTCAGCAGCTCGGTGCGGACATCGCCACGTTCAATCACATCCAGCAAATCGCCTACGTTGCGGAAGAAATGCAGTGCAGCCGCATGATCGTTCACGGGCAGATGGTGCGAAAGCTGTTGAATGAGAAATTCTATGCGCAGCCAGGTACGCATTTTTTCATTGAGTGGATGCTCAAAAAGGATGTGTGTCGACATTATGGTTTTTCCTGTGCAACGGCCTGCGCGGCAAACGTGAGATACTGCGCGTGCAGACGGGCAACATCCGATGCAATGGCATCTGGTGCGCCGTTATTATCAATAACATCATCCGCAACGGCAAGACGCTGAGCGCGCGTGGCCTGTGCGGCAAGAATTTTTTCAGCATGTTCGCGTGAGACATGGTCGCGCGCCATGGTTCGCTGGATCTGCGTTTCGGGCGAAACATCAATCACCAGCACCCGATCGGCTTTACTCTGAAGCTGATTTTCTACCAACAACGGAACGACCCACAGAACATAGGGCGAGCGGGCAGCGTTAATCTGACGCTGAGTTTCCTGGTGAATAATGGGATGGAGCAGGGCATTAAGCCATACCTTTTCTGAAGAATCAGAAAAAATGCATTCGCGAAGCTGGCGGCGATCGAGCGTACCGTCCGGATTGATAATGGCCTGGCCAAAATGTGCTTTTATGGCCTTTAATGCGGGTGTATTGGGCTCTACCACCTGACGGGCAATGATATCGGCATCGATAATCGTGATGCCCAGACGAGCAAATGCGTCCGCAACGGTACTTTTTCCACTACCGATGCCGCCGGTTAATGCGACGATATACCCCATTAACTTAAATCCTGGGAATTATTCATTTTTAAAATCAGTTGCTTAAAATTCAAACATGCTACCGCAAATGTTTAGCTCTCTTTACCGGCTTTTTACCAGGTAAATTTATAGGATTGTAGCGTAAAAAAAGAGAATTTCGCAGTCTTGCAGAGCAGGTATTAGTGCGTATGATAACGTCACTGGAGTTGTGCTTTTAACATTTTTGCCTCTAACCCCAGGAATCCCCACATGCGTATCGAAGAAGATCTGAAGTTAGGTTTCAAAGACGTTCTTATCCGCCCTAAACGCTCTACACTGAAAAGTCGCTCAGACGTTGAACTCGAACGTCAATTTACCTTTAAGCATTCCGGTCAGACCTGGTCTGGCGTGCCGATCATCGCTGCCAACATGGATACTGTGGGAACCTTTGAGATGGCAACTTCCCTGGCACGGTTCGACATTCTCACTGCCGTGCACAAACATTACAGCCCTGAAGAGTGGAATGCGTTTGTTGTATCCGCATCTGCTGACGTGGTGAAGCATGTGATGGTCTCCACCGGTACCTCCGATGCGGACTTCGAGAAGACCAAACAGATCCTGAATGCTAACCCGGCTCTTAACTTCATTTGTATTGATGTGGCGAATGGTTACTCCGAGCACTTCGTGCAGTTTGTCAGCAAGGCGCGTGAGGCCTGGCCGACGAAAACCATCATCGCGGGCAACGTGGTGACCGGTGAAATGTGTGAAGAGCTGATCCTGTCCGGTGCAGATATCGTGAAAGTGGGCATTGGCCCGGGTTCCGTGTGCACCACGCGCGTCAAAACCGGTGTCGGTTATCCGCAGCTCTCCGCGGTTATTGAATGTGCCGATGCGGCGCACGGGCTGGGCGGTCAGATTATCAGCGACGGCGGTTGCACCATGCCGGGCGATGTCGCCAAGGCCTTCGGCGGCGGCGCGGACTTTGTGATGCTCGGTGGTATGCTGGCAGGTCACGAAGAGAGCGGTGGTACCGTGGTTGAAGAGAACGGTGAGAAATTTATGCTGTTCTACGGAATGAGCTCTGAGTCTGCGATGACCCGCCATGTCGGTGGTGTGGCAAAATATCGTGCGGCAGAAGGCAAAACCGTGAAACTGCCCCTGCGCGGCCCGGTTGAATACACCGCGCGCGATATCCTCGGCGGCCTGCGTTCAGCCTGTACCTACGTTGGGGCATCCCGCCTGAAAGAACTCACGAAACGCACGACGTTTATCCGTGTTCAGGAACAGGAAAACCGCGTATTCAATAGCCTGTAATGGCTTTCGCTGGCGCATGCCCGTGCGCCAGCCCTTCAGCACTATCCCGCGCTCATCGCATCCCCCAGATGGAAAATCGGCAGGTACATTGCCACTACCAGCGTGCCAATGATGACGCCTGTCACAATCAGAAGCATTGGCTCCAGAAGTGCCGCCAGGTTATCTGCCCTTTGAAATGTTTGTTCCGTGTGATGCCGGGCAAGGTTTGCCAGCATGACGTCCAGCGCACCTGACATTTCGCCGGTTCGTAAAAGCTGGATACACAGCGGGGTAAAGATGGTCGCTCTCTGAAAGGATGACCAGACGGGGAGTCCTTTTTCAATGTCCTCCCGAACGCTGCGGAGTATTCCCTGCCAGTACTGACTTTCAACGGTCTCTTCTGCGCTCTCCAGGCCCTGTAAAAAGGCGATACCCGCCTGCTGCGTAAGCGACAGCACGGTAAAAATTTGCCCCAGTTTTTGGCCTTTTGCCAGCGCCCCCATCACTGGCGTATGCAGCAGGATGCGCTGCCAGCGAGGGTTTTGCCGCAGAGCCCAGGCGGCAATGAAGGGCAGCAATAACATGGCGAACAGCACGAGGGCATATGACTGCATAAATGCCGCCATCCCCATGACCTTTTGTGTCAGCCACGGGAGCGGGGCGTTAAACGTTTTGTAGATCGCGGCAAACTCGGGCAAGACCAGGGTAACCATCGCCAGCACGACGAGTATTGCAAGCGTCAGAACGATCGCCGGGTAGCGCAGCGCTTTTTTCACTTTCGCACTGAGCTGCTGCTGTGCTTTTTGTTGCTGAGCAAGCTGGCGACAGCACTCCTCCAGCTTTCCGGTCAGCTCACCGGTCTTCACCATCGAGACATGCAGTGGGCTAAAAACCGCTGGCCACTTTTTTAGCGACTCAGAAAAGGGACATCCTTCACTGAGCTCATCGGCAATGCTTTGCAGCAGCGCCTGCCATGGTTTTAGCGGATGCTGGTCTGCCAGCATTTGCAGGCTGTGGGATAATGTCAGCCCAGCCTGCAGAAGCGTGGCAAGCTGGCGAAACATCTCATAGCAGTGATGTGGCCGCCAGCGGTGTCGCTGCGCGCTTCGGGTCAGCGTCAGAGGGTGAGGGTCGTTACGCATCAACCTGACGAAGGCCGCATTGCGGTCTGTAGCCCAGAGTGTCCCGCTTCGGGGTTCTCCTTCTTTGGTGAGCGCTCGCCAGCGCCAGAGCTGATTAGCTGCCATCGGGCATGCCCAGGACGCGAAGCAACTCTTCAATCGTAGTCAGCCCTTGTTCAACGGCCATGCAGCCGTGCTCAAACAGAGAAACCATACCCGCCTGCCGGGCGCTCGCCTCTATCACTTCTGTTCCCGCCCCGCTGGCAATGGCCTGCCGCAAAGTATTGTCGATCGTGAGCACTTCAAAAATGGCCACCCGGCCATAAAAACCGTGATAACAACGATCGCAGCCGGTGGGTTGCCAGCGGGGGAGCGGCCTGCGCCATACTGAGCGAGGTAACTGAGCGTGCTCGCTGGCTTCCCGGCGACAGTGTGGACACAGACGCCGGACCAGCCGCTGGGCAATCACCATCGAGAGTGCGGAAGATATCATCCAACGTGCTACGCCCATCTGCTCCAGGCGCGTCAGGGCTTCCGTTGTCGAGTTGGTGTGCAGCGTCGATAACACCAGATGCCCGGTCTGTGCGGCATTAATAGCAATCCCGGCTGTTTCACCGTCACGAATTTCGCCGACCATAATGATGTCAGGATCCTGGCGCAGCAGCGCCCTTAGCACGCTCTGGAATGTTAAACCCGCCCGGGGGTTAATCTGCGTCTGGTTTAATCCCGCAAGGGGGATTTCAATTGGATCCTCCACGCTGCAAATGTTGACCTCAGGAGTGTTACGCGCCTGCAGCGCGCTGTAGAGCGTCACGGTTTTACCGCTGCCGGTAGGGCCGGTGACCAGAATCAGCCCCTGCGGCTGGTGGAGCACTTCATTAAAACAGGCCAGTTGTTCAGCGCTCATTCCGAGCGCTTTCGGTTCAAGAGCCTGCTGAACCTGATGCAGAAGACGCAGCACAATTTTCTCGCCGCCGCTGCAGGGAAGCGTGGCAATCCGAAAGGAGACCGGCTCGTTGGCCAGCTCAATCGTAAACTGACCGTCCTGGGGTAAGCGGCGTTCTGCAATATCCAGGTTACCCAGCACCTTTAAGCGTGCGCTGAACTGGCTTGCCAGTAAGGCGGAAAGGGGAGGCTGCGGGCAGAGCACGCCGTCGATACGTAAACGGATCTGGCACGCATGTTCCATCGGTTCGATATGAATGTCGGATGCGCGCTGGTTTATTGCCTGCTGCAGCGTGTGGTTGAGCATATCCACCGTCGAGTGTGTTTGCGAAACAACGGGCAGATGCGATTGCGACATGAGCTGCCGGTGTTTTTCCATGCGTTCAGCGCTCCAGCATTCGATATCAATCCGTTTCTGAGTCGCGAAACGCAGGGCCTCCATGAGTTCAGTCGCGGGGTTTCCCACGACGGCGATGCTTATCATGTCACTGTCGCTGGTGAGCAGCAGAGCATGATGGCGCAGACAAAGTGCCATAAGCCGATCGGTATTCATTAGCCGCTCCTCAGTTATTGTCGAAGCGGAAAACGTCTTCGCAGGCCTGTTTGAGCTCGCCGTCGCTACTGATATTGCAGCTACGTTTCCAGCCCGTCATCCCGTTGCCGCTGCTCCATTGTGGTGTCATAACCACCTCCAGCCCGTTAAGACTCTCCTGGCCCGTTAATGACACGACGCCCTGGGTCACGCTCATTCCCGAGATATAACGCGTTGTCGTCGGAGAGGGGATGCCGTTACTGCCGCCGTCACAGCTTGTCACGCCGCCGTGATCCAGCGCGCAAAGCTCAATAGCCGTACGATACGGCACGAACGTTTGCAGCATATCGGTCAGCGCCGCTTTGCGCAGGTAGTTCTGATAGGCGGGTACGCCGATGGCGCTCAGAATCGCAATAATGCCAATGACCACCATTATGCGTGTTATTATATAGTAAAAAATTTGAAGGATTTTACATCATGGGTATCAAAACAGCCTTCTGCTATTGCCGTGTAAGTTCAGGACGCCAAAAGACTGAGAAAGGTGGATTTGGTATGAGTCGTCAGCAAGCCTTGCTAACGACTTATGTCGAAGAATATGAGGACAAGGATGGTTTAGGGTACGAATTAAATGTTGACAATATAGTATTCTTAAAAGCTGAAGGAGTTAGTGGTTTTAGTGGGAAAAATATTGAAAAAGGATCCGTACTTCATTCCTTTATAGCTGATTATAAAAGCGGAAAGATCAAAAATGCTGTATTGATTATTGAAAATATAGATCGGTTTTCAAGAGCAAATCCCAATGAAGCAGCTGAACTCTTTTTAGGTTTGATTAATAAAGGGTGTGATGTACATGAAATTGATACAGAGACAGTACATCATAGATGTAGTGACTTAAATCAAATATCAGCAGGATTAACTCGTAGCCATAAAGAATCACTCAGAAAGCAAAAGCTTTCAATTAAAAATTGGGATGAACGTTTTGAAAAAACAGTAAAAAAACATGTTCCTTTAACAGGTCGTTGCCCAGGTTGGTTAAAAGTTGAAAATGACCTATACCAAGAAATACCAGAAAGAGTTGCACCAATTCGTCTCATTTTTGAATGGTATAATAATGGTTATGGTCAGGCATATATCCGAGATAGACTTAATAGTGAAGGATACAAATACAATGGAAAAACCTGGAGTAATTGGAGCGTACATAGAGTACTAAAAGATGAGAGAGTCACAGGTAAACATAGAACTCAATCAATACTACGCAATAATTTTGATGGGATTATGATGTATCCTGCTATTATTACTGAGCTTCAATTCAAAAGAGCTGAGCAGAGATTAACAAAGCCAGGTCGTGATAAAAAAATAAACCGTAGAGCTAATACGCTATTTTCAGGGTTGTTAATTTGCGGATTATGCAAGGCAGGCCATATTTTAATTAATAATGAAAATGGAAATCGCTTTGGTCGATGTTCTCATGCTATCGCGGGGAACAAACGATGTGTTGCTAACGGGTTCAAGTTTAATGTCGTTGAGAATACACTAATAAAGTATTTGAGGCATTTAGATTTTGGCAGTCTTAACAATTCATCTCATGCGGTAGAACTTGAAAATTTGAGCAGTGAATTAATTCATTACTCTAACTATTTGGCAAATGTCCAAAGAACAGTAGACTCTGTGGATATTCCAAGTGAAACTGATTATAAGGTACTAAAAAATCTTGAGGCAAAAGTTAGGGAATTACAAGGTAAAATTGATGATATAAAAGCATTAGAGAATGTTAGTGTTAGTTATGAAGAGATAGTAAAAAAAATTAATAATGAGTTGATGGATGTTAGTAATATTGAGGTTAGGCAAGATTTTAACATAAAAATAAGAAAGATCATTAGAGAGATTCAAATACTGAAAATACAGAAAAACATTGTTTTAGTATCGGTGTCATTTTATGTTAGCAATGATGTACAATGGATAACCATTAGTCTTAAAGAAGGGCTTTTATTAAGTAATACATATGTAGAAAACAAAATTTTAGTAGTTACACTTGGCAATGAAATAATGACATACGATATTGAAAGTAAACAGTATTATTTAAATTCTAAACCGATTAGTAATGAAGATGCGTATGCATTATTTGATTGACTTAGTTAGGAATGCACCGTGGTTTTTTTTGAGCGTAGTTGAAGTATCTTTTAGATTGGAATAATTTTTACTCAGTAAAAAAAAAGGCTCATTTTTTTTACTGTTGAATGGAACCTTAATTTTGTTATTGAAGAAGTAATAGTCCACATATGATTATTATTACAAACCTAAAGGCGGGTTCTTTAGTGAAGCTTGTCTTATAATATGGCTTTTTAAGCATCAAAAACTAATGATTTAGATTTGTTTTTTCTAACCTATAAATATCGGTAGATATTTATAGGGAGAGAAGAAAAAAATGAAATGAATTTAAATTATGTCCTATACTATATGTATAGTTAAAATCCTGTTGGTGTACCCGTTAGTCGTGGAGTAATGATAAGAGCCTCATTATCCTTGGTATAATAAATTAAAACCTGATCCTATCGACAAGTAGATGGCAGATGAGTTGTTCAACAGAACGCAGTGCAAATGAAACCCGTGCAAATTTCCCGAGCGTAAATTCCAGACACAAAAGACGAAAACGCAGGAGTCACGGCAATGTGGCACTATAAAGGAATCGGATAATACCCCGTAGATTCCCTTGATAGACATATAAGGCCAATCCTTACCAAATGGTATAAGGGAGTCTATTACTTCTAATTGATTCAGTGGCGAATTTATACAATATAGATCCGTCCTGAATTTGAGATGTACTTAGACACTTATAGGAGTTATTCATACAGCTTTTATAAGAAGAGTAGTGATGAGCTACGACCGTTGCAAAGAATGGCGATAGGAAGAAACAGGGCAACCCGCTTCCGCTTGAGTACAATATAGTTGTATCCAAAATTCGCTGTATGAAATGTTGATGAGTATCAGCGTCAAGAAGTACAAATTAATTGTATATATTGAATATCTTCCCCCCGCACTGGGGGAGCGAAATGTATCCAAGAAATCCCGTCAAGGGGTAACGCTGTTAAAGCTAATCAATATTTGATAAATGCCCTATCAAAAAATTAATATCCAATGAATTGATATTCGAGTTGAAGCGAACGCCGTGAGATTCAATCGAATGAAATTCCTGGCTCGCTTGTAAAGCGGGACAGTCAAAAATAACATTAAATGGAAATATTAATTCAATTAGATATCGTTAGGATTGAAGGTAATGATCCCGGCTTGTAGCGACCTCTTGCTATGATCTCCTAATTAATTGTGTCATGTACTATAATAGTTACAACTTCCACCTTTCACTACCTTGGGTAGGTTTGTTAACGGTGATTGGTGGAAGTACTAATTATGCTAATTAATTTTGTTAATAATCATCACGACATTACCAACGACATTAATACTTTTCATATCTTCAAAAGGTACTGCGATTGGTGGATAGCTATCATTATCACTCAATAAGCGTACTCCATCTATGAGCACCTGTACTCTCTTAAACAAATAATTCCCACTCTGTTTTAATACAACAAGTTTGTTATCGGTTAAATTTATATCATTAGTATCAATTATGATTACTCCTCCCGTAAGAAAAGTAGGGGTCATTACATCGGTATTGACCTTGATAGCACGCAGAGAGTGTAAATCCTTCACATCAATCAATTGAACATCAAGTTTCAGCATTTCATCGGCGTGATCAATAAAAGGTACATATGTGACATCTGAATCAATACTGCCCATGCTCGATTGTTGGCCTGTTGCCAGCCACTCAATAGATACATTGCCTGCTTTTGCCAAGAGTACTAAGTTATCCAGTGTAGGGCTTGATGAACCGTGCATGTAGTTGTGAACAGTGCTATAGCCAATACCCGCACGTTTTGAGAACTCTCTACCCGTTGTTCCAAGTGCTGCTATGACGTGCTTTAAACGTTCACTGAACTCTTTAGTACTTTGCTTTTTATTGATCATTCTATCGCCATTCAACTTAAGGAATTGTATTCCTAATTCGATTTGACTTGTTCATTTTATTGATCAATCATGTTCATGATTAAGTAATGAGTGATCATAATGAAGAATCATAAACAAGAAGGATCTCAAAAAAAGGAATCAAATGCCAGTATTCGAAACTGGCATCGGGCCGATGTGCTTGCAGCTATACGCAAAAGAGGTAGCTCGTTGGCTAAGTTGTCCCGAGACAACGGCTTGCATGAACGAACGCTATACAACGCCCTTGAGAGGCATTGGCCAAAAGGTGAGCAGATTATTGCCGATTATATTGGGGTGACTCGAGAAGAAATCTGGCCAGAACGTTACAGCAATAGTGAGGAATAAATTGTGGCATACGCAACATATACAGTGGTTTGTCCGCATTGTGGAAGTACTACGACAGTTAACACCGGAATAAAAAGCAGTGGTACAGGTGTAGGTTCGTGCGGAGCATGTAGAAAACTTGTCAGAGTAGAAGTTGACTCTCTCGGTAATATAAAACGAGTATTAAAATAACAAGGGAAAATAAAAATGAAGAAAATACAGTTTTTTGTTTATATGGGATTCGGCTTAATCATGGTGTTCATGGTTTATAGTTATTTTAGTACATTCAATGAACCAGGGATGTCATTTTCTACAGTATTACTTGCATTAGTTACTTTAGCATTTTGGAGTATGGCTATGATCATCTCATTTTTGTGGTCAATTATAGCCATACCATCTGTGCAAGAAAACTACCCCGCATTAATGCAAAAACTTCCCAAGCTTTTTAATAACTTTTTTCTACCTATCATCATTGTAATTTTATTATTAATAGCTGGGCAAGCTAATGTTCATATGGTGAATCTGCAAGGAAAGAATCTTGGTTTTATGATCGAAGATCAATTCTCTGAAGCGAAGAGTGCCGGGATCTTTAACAGAGAAAAGTGGATTGAAGTTAAAGCTAAGCAAGATGAGTCAATGAAATTAGCCGATAAACATACCGCCGCTGTAGCATTAGAAAAAAAGAACAAAGACTACATCGAAAGTAAGATTAATAGTCTCGAAAAGAGTAGTGGTAAGTACTTAGTAGCTGAAAATATCTACAAACAACATGGTGTTTGGGTCGATGATTACATTGCTGTTCAAAAGAAGTCATGCTCACGTGAATTCAATCGACTGTTAGCTGCTAATGCAGCGTCTGAGCAGGCCATTGAGTACTGGAATGAAACCTCTAATTCTTTAAACCGGTCGGGTATTTCGCCATTTGCAGGGGGGAGGAGTCCTACAACCGATCCAGATATCCAGAGAACCAGCAATGATATTAGATTTGCCCGTTCTCAATTAGAAAATTGTGGTATAGCTCATCTTAACGAGATAGAACATCGTGTTACAGTACAAACTGATAATTGAAATGGGTTCAGTATTATGTATTTCAAAGCGGTGGTTATAAGTGCAAGCTTACTATTTTGTTTATCAGCCTCTGGTGAAGAACTGAAGCAAAATATTGATAGTACATTACAAAAATGCAAAAAGGATGCCGTTAGTACTATTGATTCAAAGAATTGCTATATCAAAGCTACTACAGCTTGGGATACTGAGCTTGGGAATCAGTACAAACTGCTAATGAAAGATCAGCCTGAAAATGTGCGTACCACCCTAAGAGATTCACAAAGGCAATGGATAAAATACAGAGATTCGTATAATAAAGGAATTGAGGCTTTTTATCAAAAAGAAGAGGGTACTATCTGGAGTTTAATTGCGGCTGAAAGCAAAATGAATATCATCCGCGATAAAACATTAGATCTTTATCGACTAAGGAATAGTACAAATCTTGGTGGTTGATGTTAAAAGGTAGCGTAGGCTACCTTTTTTATTGCCATCGATGCGTCAGGGCTGGTGGGAACCCGCTATTAATAATTCTTGCAGTACTTTCATCGTTCCATTCACAAAGAAGTACACCAAATATAAAATAATCATCCGTTTTTTCATCAAAGTACATGTGCATTACTCTATGGAGTAAGCGTTCGGTCTCACTGAAATAACTATGAATCATAACTTATCTCTTATTTCATCTGTTTGTAGCTTTGAAACTTTAGAAATAGTAGCTCTTGAACAACCCAACAACTCCTGAATTCTATTCCAGCTTTTACCATCTGAAAGCAATTCCTTAACCTTCTTTCTGAGATCTTCATCTACAGGACGGCCTTTGTACTTTCCTTCACTTTTAGCTTTCTCAATTCCTTGTTTTTGGCGACGTCTGCGATCTTCATAATCCTTACGGGCGAATGCTGCCAGAAAATCTAACATCATCGTATTCATTGATTCGAACATTCGAGAAGTTAGTGAATCAGTACTTCCTTTCAATAATTGGTGGCTGGTTGGAAGATCTAACGATACTACTCGAATTCCTTTTGACTCGATGAGAGTGCGAAGAGTTTTCCAATCATTGGTAGTCAGCCTGGCCAGGCGGTCTACCTGTTCACATAGAAGTACATCGCCCGATTCTGCAATATCGAGTAATTGAAATAGTTGAGGACGTTGCAACGTTGCACCAGATACATTCTCGATAAAGTATTTTGAGACTTTCATACCATGTGTGCTTACGAATTCATCAAGTTCCACTTTCCCTCGTAAAGCATTTTGTTCTTGGGTTGAAGCCCTTAAATAGCCCCAAATACGCATTGTATCTTCCTTCAGTTCGTTTTACATGGTTCATTATATTTGGTCCTTTTTAAGTTGTAAAATCGATTTAGTGAACCAATATACAAAGGTAAATTGTAAGTCTGCTTGGGGTATACATGTCGGGAACCATAGGGAAGTGTAAGAAACATACTCATTTAAATAGATTCATTCCAAGTATGTATTAGCAGAAATGCATGTGTCTTTTAAAGGAATTGATAAAACTAATGTAAGATATTAATCATTGCTTATAGAAAAAGGCCCAAAACTTGTTGTTTTAGGCCGTTATATAGACTATTGCTTTTTCTTTCTTGTGATAAAAGCCTTACCAATAATTGCTGCAAATGCTATACAGGAATCGAGACCTTTTTTATCAGCAAGCCTTATAAGATAATGACCTACTTCACGTTCACTAAAACCTTTTTTGATTAAGTTTGTAGTTATCTCATCGAGATCTAAATTATCAGAGTCGGCATAATCATAATTAAAACGGTTTTGTTCATACTTATATGAACTTGTAACAGGTTGTACAACTTTTTTGACCTCTGTTTGTTGTTCAGGCTCTTTTGATATAGCCATTTGTTCTGACTGAATATCATTTTTTAGAGTCAAATCATTTTGGCGAAGTTGAGTAGGTTCAGCGAATTTGATATCGCCTATTTTACTCTTTACTAAAATAGTCTGACCATATTCGAGTTGCATCCACTGCCACTCATAATTTTTATTCTTCCAACCACCAGATTTTGATAAGGTGACTTTACCCAATCCAATAATATGGTAAATGCCATCCTTATTTTTGACTAATGTATCGCTTTGCGTTTGTGGCGATTGCCATTTGTTTATATTAGGGTAGTCAAAGTTTACAGTTGGAATTCCTTCCGCTATATCACTTAATCTACTGGCTTCGCTAATAATATATTTGCTATCTTGAATGTCCCATTCAGGAAGGCTACTGTAACATCCCAATATAGCTCCTGCCATACTTCCAATTGAATCTGTATCAGTGCCTAATAAATTGACACATGAAATAATTGCTTCGTATGGGTTTGCATTTTTATATAAATGACAAAGCAAGGCACTTGCAATTGCTGTATTAGTTGCAGTACCTCTCCTTGATTCTTTGTTGCATTCAAGTGCATCAATTACCGATTTGTATTTATCAGAGAGGTCATTATATTCTTTAGCTGCATTCAGAGATTTTGATAGATATGCTTTTGATTCAATGCGAACTCTCTCTACTTCTTCTTGCAGTTTTTTCCCTGAAATAATCTCCCAGTTAGGAAGCCAGAAATTATTTAACTCGTAGATCTCGTTAATAATTTGAGGGATAGCAGTGAAGTTATCAATAAAACCATTGATTTCTGTAGGGCCAGCAGGTTTTCCATTTATTAAAGCGTACTGTAAAGTATCAGCATGTAATAGGGCTCCACACACTGCTAATACATGACCATGAGTCACTAACGAATCTTTGATTACTGATGCAACATATTTTCTTTCTAAGAGGTTTTTACAACTCCATACATGAGGTTGTATTCTCATGGCGGTTCCATTTCCACCTGAGTTTGTGTAATCAATCCCGTTAACTTTATAGAAATTAGAAAACCAATTTGTATCTTTACGCATGAGGTTTGTAGCGGCTAATTTGGTTGCTCTGCCAGCACCTAAAGCATAAGATAACCACACAGGAAGTTCTATTTTTGCAAATGACTCCGTGTCAAATTCACCATTACTCCTTATAGATCTCGATACGGCTAATCTTAATTGTGTATCATCTGAGTATGTCCCTGCTGGGAGGCTTACAGTTACTCCTGAGTAACCTCCAATTTTTCTGTTCCAGCTGACAGGCTTGAGGAGGTAGGAATCATTAATCCTTCGCTTTAAGCCACTTTCGTCGGTAAGTTCAGAAATCCAGCCAATAGCATCACCAGCGGCGGCCCACAGTGCGGAATTTATGACTTTTTGTTTTCTGAGTGAGTTCATTTTTCCCTCTTAGAATGTGTTAGGCACACCTAAAAATTTTTCTGGACAAATAATAACATTTACAGAAAGAAAACCAAAGCTCCTCAGTGTCCCATGTATAGATGCAGCCTGCTCTTGGTTTTGTACGTAAACGCTTCTAAGGAATTTCATATCAAGAGGATTAGGATACAGAACTTCAGCCTGTTCGCAGGTGGTTAATCTTTGCTGTCTTCCATTTCTACTAACTGTCTTTCCTCTCCATCGAGTGATTGTTTCAACAAACATAGATTGAAGTCCTGCACAACCAGGTGTTCGTATTACGGAAGTATAGATATTATTAGTAGTTGTAAAATATACCTTTGGGTGAGTTAGGATAATGGGATCAAAAGCCATTATACACCACCATCTGTCTTCACCTCGAAACCAATTTCTGGCTGCATTAAAATAACTTGTGTTTATTTCACTTATGGAAAGGTTTATATAATCTAACCAATCTTCATCTTTGTTGAATGTATCCTGTGCTTCTTTTCTCTCACTTGATACAGGTGATGCAATATAACTAAGAAATTGTTCTTCGTTTAATGCTTTGCGAGATAAAACTAAACCTGTGCCTGCACAACCCGTTAAACCTCTTTCAGTCGTAAAGTGCAGGATTTCTGAGATCCCTTTCTCAAGTATAAATTGTTCAATGTCCATTTATAAATCTACCTCATCGAAAGTACCACGGGTAAAATAGTCAACCAAATCTGATTTTTCCGATTCTTTATATCCGATAACTACAGACTCTCTGGCTCGACTGATAGCCATTGCAAGCAATCTTCTTAATTGCTGTAATTTATCATCATTTTCATCTTGTTGATGCTGCATATTTGCATCGCTTAGGCCTAAAATTATAACATGATCAAATTCAAGACCTTTAGCTGAATTCATTGTGGACAATGCAATATTTTCAGGTCCTCTTGACCAAACTTTATTTTTAGTTATGGTTACATAAGGAAGTCCATGACGTGTAAGCTGTTTTTGAATTTCTTCAAACCATTGCCCACCTTTAGGTTTAAGAAATGCGACAGATTCATTTGCAAGATTAACATTCCTTTGAATGTAATCAATGGCATATCTTACTTGTTGCGAGTATAGCCCTTTGCACACAACTGGTTTTGGCCCATGCCTTGTAGCTCTTGTAAAGTCGCTAATGCTTCCATCATCATCGATTGTTAATCCATGGGTAATAGACGCAGCAAATGCAGCAATTTCTACTGTGTTTCTATGATTTTCACCTAATCTGAAATAGGCAGCATTACGCATATCTAATCCAGTTTCTACCCATGTGAAGCCTCGCGGGTATAATCGCTGTATAGTATCAATTACAAACGTTAAGTAATAATCATCCGTAAGGTGATTTAATATTGCTCTAATTTGATTGGCTGAAAAATCTTGCGTTTCATCAACGACAATTATGTCATACCCCAGACATTCATGAGAGATCATTTTCTCGCACTGAGTATGCCAATCGTCTAACTGATGCTCTTCAAGATATTGTACATAGGAGCGAACAATATCAATTAAACGCTGGCGAGTTTGTCTTGTTACTTGTGGCGACAATCCTCTACCAGTTCTCTCAACTGTTAGGTAATTATCTAATTCGTGATGGCGGAATCTGCCTCGAAAATAGTCTATTTCATCGAGTACAAAGTTTAAATCAAGCCCAAGTGTTAAACATTTATTTAAAAGATAAGAATCTCGAGTTGTATCCTTAATCAAAGGTGTATTGAGGTGCCTTCGAGCCCAATTAGAAAATGTATCATTTTCAACTTCTACTGGGATAGCTTTAGCTTGGATGCTGTCATCAATTAGCCCCTCAATATATCCGGCAAGGGTTCGGTTAAATGACAGCACTAATGTTTTGATAGGTGTATTGTCATTGTTAAGATTTCTTCGATATGTTAACGCATTGACTATTGCTGTGAGTCTAAGTAAAGCACTTGTGGTTTTACCACTACCTGCGGCACCCCTGATAACGACTATGCCTGCTGTATTCCGACTGACTATTGGCAGCTGTTCAGGTGTAGCACGATGGTTCGAAAGAATTTTCAAACTTATCTCCTTAAAGTTTCTTTTTCCGTTTTTTACCTTCAACTGAAGGTGTTATAGAGAAGACATCATTTAGTAATGTCTAATTAGTATTAATCTTATATACCTCATGGATGAAGCCTTCAAGAGGTGGATATAACTTATCTTTCAAACGGTTAGTGATCACAAATTTTACTATATAATAACTGCACTAATCACCATCAGCTCGATGAGAGTGAATCCATGTTGTCTGTCCATATCTGCTCCTTACGTTAAGTAGCGCTACTCTGTCAGCGCGAAAGGGCAGAAACGAGGGGCAAAAAAGGGAACGGGAAGGGGGCTTCAGAAAATTCATTGAGCGTTGCAGGGAAGGACAACGGAATTGCGAGCGGGGGTGAAATTCCCCTCTCCGTGCGGAGAGGGGAGGAATCATTATTTAAAGCGCATTGAGAGGTCGAGGGCGCGAACGTGTTTGGTCAGCGCCCCGACGGAAATGTAATCCACGCCCGTCTCGGCGAATTCACGGATCGTTTCGAAGGTGACGTTCCCGGACACTTCGAGCTGTGCCTGGCCGTTGGTCAGCTTAACCGCCTCGCGCATCTGCTCCGTTTCGAAATTATCGAGCATGATGATATCGGCACCGGCCTTAATTGCCTGCTCCAGCTCTTCCAGGCTTTCAACTTCCACTTCAACGGGCACATCCGGGTGCAGCCAGAAGGCTTTCTCAACCGCCTGACGAACGGAGCCGGAGGCAATAATGTGGTTCTCTTTAATCAGGAAGGCGTCGGATAAGCCCAGACGATGGTTTGCGCCACCGCCGCAGAGTACCGCGTATTTCAGCGCCGTACGCAGGCCCGGCAGCGTTTTGCGGGTGTCCAGCAGTTGGGTACGGGTGCCGGCAAGCAGGTCAACGTAGCGACGTACCTCACTTGCCACCCCGGACAAGGTCTGGACGAAGTTGAGCGCGGTTCGTTCACCGGTAAGCAGCACGCGGGACGGGCCGTCCAGCTCAAACAGCGGCTGGTTTGCCGTAATCGCATCGCCGTCTTCAACGTGCCAGACGATCTGCACATCATCACCCGCCAGCTGGGTAAAGACCTCTTCAACCCACCGCTTGCCACAAAAAACACCATCTTCACGGGTGATAATGACCGCGTGAGAGCGTGACTCTTTTGGCAATAATTGTGCGGTAATATCCTTTTCGGCATTAACGTCACCGCCCAGGTCTTCTTTCAAAGCATGGGCGACGCTTGCCGGGATATCCATGTTAATACGTTCCAGAAGCGCTTCACGTCGGTGGTCGGGGTTGTAGCGGCGAGGCGGCATGATAAAACTCCAAATTGGTAACGAATCATAATATTGAAACATGCTACTCTGAACCGAGTAACAGCACCATACATAAGGAGTTCCAGCATGTCGTTAGAAAACGGATGGCTGGTGGATGCGCGGCACGTGCCCTCGCCGCACCACGATTGCCGCCCGGAGGATGAAAAGCCCACACTGCTGGTTGTTCATAATATTAGTCTCCCGCCGGGTGAGTTTGGCGGTCCGTGGATTGATGCGTTATTCACGGGAACGATAGATCCCAATGCGCATCCTTTCTTCGCTGAGATTGCGCATCTGCGTGTGTCGGCTCACTGCCTGATACGGCGTGATGGCGAGATCGTTCAGTACGTGCCTTTTGATAAGCGCGCCTGGCATGCCGGGGTGTCGTTGTATCACGGGCGCGAACGGTGCAACGACTTCTCCATTGGGATCGAACTGGAAGGCACGGATACCACGCCCTACACCGATTCACAGTATCAACAGCTAGCGGCTGTGACCCGCACGCTTATCGGACGCTATCCGGCCATCGCCGACAATATTACGGGACACAGTGATATTGCTCCGGCGAGAAAAACCGATCCCGGCCCGGCCTTTGACTGGCCACGGTTTCGCGCCATGCTCAACGCGTCGTCAGAATAAGGAGATACCATGACGTTGTTTACCATGCTGCTGGTTATCATCGCTGAACGCCTGTTCAAACTCGGCGAGCACTGGCATCTGGATCACCGGCTGGAGGTGATTTTCCGTCGGATTAAGCACTTTTCTATGCTGCGTACGCTGCTGATGATGGCAGGGGTGATGGTCGTTACGTTCCTTCTGCTGCGCTCGCTGTATGGCCTGTTTTTCAACGTGCCGCTGCTGGTGGTGTGGATCCTGCTCGGTGTCCTTTGCATTGGCGCGGGGAAGGTGCGTTTGCACTATCACGCTTATCTTAAAGCCGCCTCCCGTGACGATGCCCATGCGCGCGGAGCCATGGCAAGCGAGCTGACGATGATTCACGGCGTGCCGCCGGATTGCGATGAGCGCGAGTTCCTGCGCGAGCTGCAAAACGCGCTGCTGTGGATTAACTTCCGCTACTACCTGGCACCGCTGTTCTGGTTTGTGGTGGGCGGTCCTTGGGGGCCGGTACTGCTGATGGGGTATGCTTTTCTTCGTGCCTGGCAGACCTGGCTTGCCCGTTATCTGACGCCGCATGAACGTTTGCTGTCCGGCATTGATGCCATTCTGCATGTGCTCGACTGGCTCCCGGTTCGCCTGGTGGGCGTGGTGTATGCATTAATTGGTCATGGTGAAAAAGCGCTGCCCGCATGGTTCGCTTCTCTTGCCGACCGCCATACCTCGCAGTACCAGGTGTTAACGCGCCTGGCCCAGTTCTCTCTGGCGCGCGAGCCGCATACCGACAAGATTGAAACGCCGAAAGCCGCCGTCTCAATGGCCAAGAAAACCTCGTTTGTCGTGGTGGTTGTGGTGGCGCTGCTGACGATTTACGGCACGCTGGTGTAAGCCAGCGCGCCGCAGCGGTTAAAGCGTATCCGCAGGCGGGATGCCGAAATCAGGCATCCCGTTTTCATCCCAGCGAACCCACTTCAGGCGGGTATGGCGATTGGGGTCGTATAGCGGATCGCCCTCGATTTCGGCGTAATTTCTTGCGTGATACACCAGCACATCTTCCCCTTCTGGCGTCTTTGTGAAGCTGTTATGCCCGGGCCCATACTGGCGGTTTCCATAGCTGGTGGCGAATACCGGACGCGGAGATTTGTGCCAGTTCTCCGGGTTTTGCGGATCCGCTTTGATGTCTATCCACAGCAGCCCCATGCAGTAGTTCTCATCGGTGGCGCTGGCAGAATAGCTGATGAACAGTTTATCGTCGTGGACCAGCACCGCCGGGCCTTCATTGACCCGGAACCCTCGACATTCCCAGTCATACTCAGGTTGACTGAGCATGACCGGCTCGCCCTTGAGCGTCCACGGGTTCTCCATTTCACACAGATACAGGTTGGAGTTTCCGGCGATATCCGGCGCTTTTTGCGCCCACAGATACCAGCGTTTCCCCTGATGAACAAAGGTGGTGGCGTCCAGGGCGAAGGTGTCGAACGGCGTTTTTATTTGCCCTTTTTCGAGCCAGATTCCGGTGAGCGGATCGCGATCGTTACATTCCAGCGCGAACATGCGGTGCTGGAACATCCCCAGCTTATCGAGCACCTGCGTATGCGTGGCCGCAAAATAGATATACCACTTGCCGTCGATATGATGCAGTTCCGGTGCCCAGATAAGCTGACTCATCGGGCCGGTTTCGGGTTTTCGCCAGACCACCACCTCTTCAGCGCTGCGTAGCCCTTCCAGCGAGTCCGCACGGCGAATTTCGAGTCTGTCGTACTGCGGTACGGAGGCAATAAAAAAGTATTGCCCCTCGTGATGCAAAATATACGGATCGGCGCGTTGTTCAATAAACGGGTTTGGCCAGGTTTGCATTCGGCTTTCCTTATTTTGTCTCAGCGGCGCTGAGTTCCTGATACGCGTTCAGCTCGCGATAGTTATTGCGACGCTTCTCCAGGTCTTCCTGGATCCGCTTCATCGTCTCACGGTCAACTTTCAGCAGACGCACCACGCCCGCGGTAATGAGGTACCCCACGCCCGGGATCACGGTAAACAGCAGGACAATGCCGTTGATGGCGTCCGCGCTTTGCGCTTTTGCCCCGGCGTCGTAGCCGTACCACGAGAGCAGGAAGCCGACCATTGCACCGGCAATCGCCAGCCCTAGCTTCAGGAAGAAGATATTGCCGGAGAAGCTGATCCCGGTGATGCGTTTCCCGGTTTTCCACTCGCCGTAGTCATCCACGTCGGCCATCAGCGACCAGTGCAGCGGAGATGGGATTTGGTGCAGGATATTCAGCAGGAAGTAGAGCACCATAATGGTGACGGTGGCTTTCGGGTCGAAGAAGTAAAAGGCGGTTGAGAAGACTGCCAGCACGATGTTGGTCCAGAAGAAAACCTTCAGCTTACACCAGCGGTCTGTCAGCACTTTTGCCAGCATGCTGCCGAGCATCATGCCCACCACGCCCAGGCTGATAAACAGGGTAGCGAAGTGGGTGCTCTGGCCCATCACCCATGTCACGTAATACATGGTGGCCGCCATGCGGATAAAGCCGGGGCAGACGTTGCACAGGGTCAGAAGCAGAATGCGCACCCACTGATCGTTTTTCCACACGTCTTTCAGGTCGTTTTTCAGCTGGTCATTAGTCTGGACCGCCGGGCGCACACGCTCGCGCACGGTGGCGAAGCAGAACAGGAACATACAGGTCCCAATTAGCGCCAGTACGGTCATCGCCATCTGGTAGCCTTTGGCTTTGTCATCACCCCCGAACCAGTCGGCCATCGGCAGCAGCGTCAGCGACAGCAGCAGCGTGGCGATACCGACCAACACGAAGCGATATGACTGGCAGGCGACGCGTTCTTTAGGATCGTTGGTAATCACCCCGCCCAGCGAGCAGTAGGGAATGTTGATAGCCGTGTAGGTCAGCGACAGCAGGAAATAGGTAACAAATGCATAGATAACTTTGCTGTTATAGCTCCAGTCAGGCGTAGTGAACATCAGGATGCTGAACAGCGCGTAGGGGAGCGCGATCCACAGTAGCCATGGACGAAACCGGCCATATTTGCTGCGGGTTCGGTCGGCGATCGCGCCCATGATAGGGTCGGTTACGGCATCTATCACGCGCACAGAGAGCAGCAGTACGCCCACCAGCGCAGGTGCCAGACCAAAAATATCGGTGTAAAAATAGTTAACAAACAGCATGATGGCGCCAAAGATGATGTTGCAACCTGCATCGCCCATCCCATAGCCGATCTTTTCTTTTACTGACAGTTTAGCGTTATCCATAGACTGCTCTCCGGGTTACGGTATGGAGAGAATTATTTGCTGGCAAAGGAATATATGCGTTGCAGTATCAGGGCGGTGATATGGATAAAAGCGCTGTGGACGTGAAAGTGTGAGGGAGGTAACAACGTGCGGTACCCGCAAAAGCAGGTACCGCGGAGGGAGGCTTAGTGGGCCTTCATCGCATTACGGCTTTTCTGGCTGAACAGATAGCCGACGCCAAGCACGGCAACCCAGACCGGGATCAGGTACACAGAAATCGCCATACCCGGGGTGATCAGCATGATCACCAGCACGGCCGCCATGAACAGCAGGCAAATCCAGTTACCCAGCGGATAGAGCAGAGCAGGGAAGCGCGTGGTGACGCCCTGCTGCTGTTTCGCACGGCGGAACTTGATGTGTGCCAGGCTGATCATCGCCCAGTTGATGACAAGGGCAGAGACCACCAGCGCCATCAGCAGGCCAAACGCCGATTCCGGTGCCATGTAGTTAATGAGGACACACAGCGCGGTCACGATCGCCGAAACGATAATGGTGTTTACCGGCACGCCGCGTTTATCGACGTTGAGCAACGCTTTCGGCGCGTTACCCTGCTGCGCCAGACCGAACAGCATACGGCTGTTGCAATATACGCAGCTGTTGTAAACGGACAGTGCCGCCGTCAGTACGACAACGTTGAGTGCATTCGCTACGACGGTATCACCCAGTTCGTGGAAGATCAGCACAAACGGGCTGGTGTCAGCGGTGACGCGCGTCCACGGCAGCAGGGAGAGCAGCACGGCCAGTGAACCCACATAGAAGATCAGGATACGGTAGATAACCTGGTTAGTGGCTTTCGGAATGCTCTGCTCCGGGTTGTCAGCTTCAGCGGCCGTAATGCCCACCAGCTCCAGACCGCCGAAGGAGAACATGATAATTGCCATCATCATCACCAGGCCCGTCATGCCGTGAGGCAGGAAGCCACCCTGTTCCCAGAGGTTGCGAACGGTTGCCTGCGGGCCGCCGTTGCCGCTGAACAGCAGCCAGCCGCCAAAGATAATCATCGCCACAACGGCAATGACCTTGATGATGGCGAACCAGAACTCCATTTCACCGAACACTTTTACGTTGGTCAGGTTAATGGCGTTAATAATGACGAAGAAGGCCGCAGCGGAGGCCCAGGTTGGGATCTCGGGATACCAGAACTGAATGTATTTCCCGACGGCGGTAAGCTCGGCCATGGCAACCAGAACATACAGTACCCAGTAGTTCCAGCCCGAGGCGAAACCGGCGAAACTGCCCCAGTATTTATAGGCAAAATGGCTAAAGGAACCTGCCACCGGCTCTTCAACGACCATTTCACCTAACTGACGCATAATCAGAAACGCGATAAAGCCCGCGATTGCGTACCCCAGAATAATACCCGGACCGGCTGACTGGATAACGGATGCGCTGCCCAGAAAGAGGCCGGTTCCGATAGCACCGCCCAGTGCGATGAGCTGAATATGGCGGTTTTTTAGCCCGCGCTTTAGCTGATCGCCGTGCTGTTGAGCTTCCATTTGAAACCTCGTGTGTGGTTGTTATGTTCACGCTGAGCGTGTGTAATTATGAATATCCGTTTTCTGTATTTATTTCTTTACGGTCAATAAGACCGAAAAAAGCGGAGGTGACTTCCGTAAGCGCCAGAATAGTGGTAAGTGCCTGCGAATGCACCTGCTTTATGACGTACGGATGACGAGTTGAATAAAAAGAAAGCATTTGTAAATCGCTCCGCTCACCCTTCTTATCCCAACCTATAGAATAGAAATGCGCCATAAGTGGGCGAAATTTCATTATTTGCTTTGTTGAATCGCTTCAGATTGCAAAAACCCTCGTTTCATTATGGTTAAAACTCCCTCTTTAGTAGTAATCAACTCATTTGTGCAAAGTTACATTTCTGAAACGTTATTTCTGTAAGGTTGTTAAAATGTGCAGGGTTTACTGATTTCAATCAAAACCAATATGGACAGAAGGTGAATACTTTGTTACTTTAGCGATACGAAATAGAAATTGGTAAGACCAATTGACTCCGGGCAAAAAGGCGTAAGACAGGGAATATGGCCTACAGCAAAATTCGCCAACCAAAACTATCTGATGTGATTGAGCAGCAGCTGGAGTTTTTGATCCTCGAAGGGACTCTGCGCCCGGGTGAGAAACTTCCGCCAGAACGCGAGCTGGCAAAACAGTTCGACGTTTCACGTCCCTCTCTGCGTGAGGCAATTCAACGTCTCGAAGCAAAGGGCTTGCTGCTTCGTCGCCAGGGCGGCGGAACTTTTGTACAAAACAGCCTGTGGCAGAGCTTCAGCGATCCGCTGGTAGAACTTCTCTCTGACCACCCAGAATCCCAATTTGACCTGCTTGAGACCCGTCACGCGCTTGAAGGTATTGCGGCCTATTACGCCGCCCTTCGCAGCACTGATGAAGATCGCGTGCGTATCCGCGAACTGCATCAGGCCATTGAACGGGCACAGCAGTCCGGCGACTTAGACGCCGAGTCCAGCGCCGTTGTCCAGTATCAAATCGCCGTCACCGAAGCTGCCCACAATGTGGTGCTCCTCCATCTGCTACGCTGCATGGAGCCGATGCTGGCCCAGAACGTTCGTCAGAATTTTGAATTGTTGTATGCCCGTCGGGACATGCTCCCACTGGTAAGCAACCATCGCACCCGAGTATTCGAGGCGATAATGGCCGGGGAACCGGAGCAGGCGCGCGAAGCGTCGCACCGACATCTGGCTTTCATTGAGGAAATCTTGCTGGACCGCAGCCGTGAACAATCGCGTCGCGAACGTTCATTACGCCGCATACAGCAACGAAAGGATTAAGCGCCAGGTACTTTTAGAGCGCGGCAACTAAACGCAGAACCTGTCTTATTGTGTTTTCTGGCGAAAATACAATGGGACAGGTTCCAGACAAATCAACGTATTAGATAGATAAGGAATACCCCCATGTCAGAACGTCTCCAAAATGACGTGGATCCGATCGAAACTCGCGACTGGCTACAGGCGATCGAATCGGTCATCCGTGAAGAAGGTGTTGAGCGCGCTCAGTATCTGATTGATCAGCTGCTTTCTGAAGCCCGCAAAGGCGGCGTGAAGGTTGCTTCAGGTGCAGGGGCTAGCAACTACGTAAACACGATTGCCGTCGAAGACGAACCGGAATACCCGGGCAATCTGGATCTGGAACGTCGTATCCGTTCTGCAATCCGCTGGAACGCCATCATGACCGTTCTGCGCGCATCCAAGAAAGACCTGGAACTGGGTGGCCACATGGCGTCCTTCCAGTCTTCTGCTACCGTTTACGAAGTGTGCTTCAACCACTTCTTCCGTGCAGCTAACGAGAAAGACGGCGGCGATCTGGTGTACTTCCAGGGCCACATCTCTCCGGGCATCTATGCACGTGCATTCCTGGAAGGTCGTCTGACTGAAGAGCAGATGAACAACTTCCGTCAGGAAGTTCACGGTAAAGGTCTGTCTTCTTACCCGCACCCTAAACTGATGCCTGAATTCTGGCAGTTCCCGACCGTATCTATGGGTCTGGGCCCAATCGGTGCGATCTATCAGGCTAAGTTCCTGAAATATCTGGAACACCGTGGTCTGAAAGACACCTCTGAGCAAACCGTTTACGCCTTCCTGGGCGATGGCGAAATGGATGAGCCAGAATCTAAAGGCGCGATCACCATCGCGACCCGTGAGAAGCTGGACAACCTGTGCTTCATCATCAACTGTAACCTGCAGCGTCTGGATGGTCCGGTAACCGGCAACGGCAAGATCATCAACGAACTGGAAGGCATCTTCGCAGGTGCTGGCTGGAACGTGATTAAAGTCATGTGGGGCGGTCGTTGGGATGAGCTGCTGCGTAAAGACACCAGCGGTAAACTGATCCAGCTGATGAACGAAACCGTTGACGGTGACTATCAGACCTTCAAATCCAAAGACGGTGCCTACGTTCGCGAGCACTTCTTCGGCAAATATCCTGAAACCGCAGCACTGGTTGCAGACTGGACTGATGAGCAGATCTGGGCCCTGAACCGTGGTGGTCACGATCCGAAGAAAGTCTACGCTGCACTGAAAAAAGCGCAGGAAACCAAAGGTAAAGCGACTGTAATCCTGGCCCACACCATCAAAGGTTACGGCATGGGTGATACCGCAGAAGGTAAAAACATCGCTCACCAGGTTAAGAAAATGAACATGGACGGCGTGCGTTATATCCGCGACCGTTTCAACGTTCCAGTGACCGATGAGCAGGTAGAAAACCTGTCTTACATCACCTTCCCGGAAGGTTCTGAAGAGCACAAGTACCTGCACGAACGTCGTCAGGCGCTGAAAGGCTACCTGCCAGCTCGTCAGCCTAACTTTACCGAGAAACTGGAACTGCCAGCGCTGGAAGACTTCTCTCAGCTGCTGGAAGAGCAGAATAAAGAGATCTCTACCACTATCGCTTTCGTTCGTGCCCTGAACGTGATGCTGAAGAACAAGTCGATCAAAGATCGTCTGGTTCCAATCATCGCCGATGAAGCGCGTACTTTCGGTATGGAAGGTCTGTTCCGTCAGATCGGTATCTACAGCCCGAACGGCCAGCAGTACACCCCGCAGGACCGTGAGCAGGTTGCATACTATAAAGAAGACGAGAAAGGCCAGATCCTGCAGGAAGGTATCAACGAGCTGGGCGCAGGCGCATCCTGGCTGGCTGCTGCGACCTCTTACAGCACCAACAACCTGCCGATGATCCCGTTCTACATCTACTACTCGATGTTCGGTTTCCAGCGTATCGGTGATCTGTGCTGGCAGGCTGGCGACCAACAGGCTCGCGGCTTCCTGGTAGGCGGTACTTCCGGTCGTACGACCCTGAACGGTGAAGGTCTGCAGCACGAAGATGGCCACAGCCACATTCAGTCTCTGACTATCCCTAACTGTATCTCTTACGACCCATCTTACGCGTACGAAGTGGCAGTCATCATGCATGACGGTCTGCAGCGCATGTACGGTGAAGCGCAAGAGAACATTTACTACTACATCACCACCCTGAACGAAAACTACCACATGCCGGCCATGCCAGCAGGTGCCGAGGAAGGTATCCGTAAAGGTATCTACAAACTCGAAACTCTCGAAGGTAGCAAAGGTAAAGTTCAGCTGCTGGGCTCCGGTTCTATCCTGCGTCACGTACGTGAAGCAGCTCAGATCCTGGCGAAAGATTACGGTGTGGGCTCCGACGTGTACAGCGTGACCTCCTTCACTGAACTGGCGCGTGATGGCCAGGATTGTGAGCGTTGGAACATGCTGCACCCAATGGAAACTCCACGCGTTCCGTACATCGCTCAGGTGATGAACGATGCACCAGCGGTGGCGTCTACTGACTATATGAAACTGTTCGCTGAGCAGGTTCGTACTTACGTTCCAGCTGATGATTATCGCGTTCTGGGTACTGACGGCTTCGGTCGTTCTGACAGCCGCGAAAACCTGCGTCACCACTTCGAAGTTGATGCTTCTTACGTGGTTGTAGCAGCACTGGGCGAACTGGCTAAACGTGGCGAAATCGATAAGAAAGTGGTTGCGGACGCAATTACCAAATTCAACATCGATGCAGAAAAAGTTAACCCGCGTCTGGCGTAAGAGGTAAAAGAATAATGGCTATCGAAATCAATGTACCGGACATCGGGGCTGATGAAGTTGAAATCACCGAGATCCTGGTCAAAGTAGGCGACAAAGTTGAAGCTGAACAGTCGCTGATCACCGTAGAAGGCGACAAAGCCTCTATGGAAGTCCCGTCTCCTCAGGCTGGCATCGTTAAAGAGATCAAAGTCTCTGTTGGCGATAAAACCGAGACCGGCAAACTGATCATGATTTTCGATTCCGCCGACGGTGCAGCAGCAGCTGCACCTGCGCAGGAAGAGAAGAAAGAAGCCGCTGTGGCCTCTGCTGCTCCAGCAGCTGCCGCGAGCGCGAAAGAAGTCAACGTGCCTGACATCGGCGGTGACGAAGTTGAAGTCACTGAAATCCTGGTGAAAGTGGGCGATACCGTTGCGGCTGAGCAGTCTCTGATCACCGTAGAAGGCGACAAAGCCTCTATGGAAGTTCCAGCTCCGTTCGCCGGTACTGTTAAAGAGATCAAGATCAACACCGGTGACAAAGTGTCCACTGGCTCCCTGATCATGGTCTTCGAAGTGGCGGGTGCTGCACCTGCTGCCGCGCCTGCACAGGCAGCTGCTCCGGCTCCGGCCGCAGCACCAGCCGCTGCCGGTGGCGCGAAAGACGTGAACGTACCGGACATCGGCGGTGACGAAGTTGAAGTGACCGAAGTGATGGTAAAAGTGGGCGACAAAGTTGCTGCTGAACAGTCACTGATCACCGTTGAAGGCGACAAGGCTTCTATGGAAGTCCCTGCGCCGTTCGCGGGTACCGTTAAAGAGATCAAAATCAGCACCGGCGACAAAGTGTCTACCGGCTCTCTGATCATGGTCTTCGAAGTGGAAGGCGCTGCGCCTGCCGCGGCTCCGGCTGCGGTTCCAGCACCTGCTGCTGCACCGGCTCAGGCGGCTAAACCCGCTGCTGCCCCTGCTGCTAAAGCGGAAGGCAAATCTGAGTTCGCTGAAAACGACGCTTACGTCCACGCTACCCCGCTGATTCGTCGCCTGGCGCGCGAATTCGGTGTGAACCTGGCGAAAGTGAAAGGCACCGGCCGTAAAGGTCGTATCCTGCGCGAAGACGTTCAGACCTACGTGAAAGACGCGGTGAAACGCGCCGAAGCTGCACCTGCTGCAGCCGCTGGCGGCGGTATCCCGGGCATGCTGCCATGGCCGAAAGTGGACTTCAGCAAGTTCGGCGAAATCGAAGAAGTGGAACTGGGCCGTATCCAGAAAATCTCTGGTGCGAACCTGAGCCGTAACTGGGTGATGATCCCGCACGTTACGCACTTCGACAAAACCGATATCACCGATCTGGAAGCGTTCCGTAAGCAGCAGAACGCTGAAGCTGAGAAGCGTAAGCTGGACGTGAAATTCACCCCAGTGGTCTTCATCATGAAAGCCGTTGCCGCTGCCCTTGAGCAAATGCCTCGCTTCAACAGCTCCCTGTCCGAAGACGGCCAGAAGCTGACGCTGAAGAAATACATCAACATCGGTGTTGCGGTTGATACGCCAAATGGTCTGGTTGTTCCGGTCTTCAAAGACGTGAACAAGAAGAGCATCACTGAGCTGTCCCGTGAACTGACCGTGATCTCCAAGAAAGCGCGTGATGGTAAGCTGACTGCCGGCGAAATGCAGGGCGGTTGCTTCACTATCTCCAGCATCGGCGGCCTGGGTACCACCCACTTCGCGCCGATTGTGAACGCGCCGGAAGTGGCTATCCTCGGTGTGTCTAAGTCCGCGATGGAACCGGTATGGAATGGCAAAGAGTTTGTGCCGCGTCTGATGATGCCAATCTCTCTGTCCTTCGACCACCGCGTGATCGACGGTGCTGATGGTGCGCGTTTCATCACCATCATCAACAACACCCTGAGCGACATTCGCCGCCTGGTGATGTAAGTGAAAAGCCGGCCAGTCGGCCGGCTTTTTTCTGTTAATCTCATGAAGTCTGTGAGGTTATTGGCGAAAGCGACAATTCGTGAGCCGTTTGTTGTTTCAAAATTGTTAACAATTTTGTAAACTGCGGGCGGATAGAACGTCCCGGTGGATGAAGGGCGACAAGTACCTGGACCGCCGGAAATCAATAAGAGGTCATGATGAGTACTGAAATCAAAACTCAGGTCGTGGTACTTGGGGCAGGTCCCGCAGGTTACTCTGCAGCCTTCCGTTGCGCTGATTTAGGTCTGGAAACCGTCATCGTTGAACGCTACAACACCCTCGGCGGTGTTTGTCTGAACGTAGGTTGTATCCCTTCTAAAGCGCTGCTGCACGTAGCGAAAGTTATCGAAGAAGCCAAAGCGCTGGCTGAACACGGTATCGTCTTCGGCGAGCCGAAAACCGATATCGACAAAATTCGTACCTGGAAAGAGAAAGTTATCACTCAGCTGACCGGCGGTCTGGCGGGTATGGCCAAAGGCCGTAAAGTGAAAGTGGTAAACGGTCTGGGTAAATTCACCGGTGCGAACACCCTGGAAGTGGAAGGCGAAAACGGTAAAACCGTGATCAACTTCGACAACGCGATCATCGCGGCAGGCTCTCGCCCAATCGAACTGCCATTTATTCCGCATGAAGATCCACGCGTGTGGGATTCCACCGATGCCCTGGAGCTGAAAACCGTTCCTAAGCGTCTGCTGGTTATGGGCGGCGGTATCATCGGTCTGGAAATGGGTACCGTGTACCATGCGCTGGGTTCAGAGATCGACGTGGTTGAAATGTTCGACCAGGTTATCCCGGCAGCAGACAAAGACATCGTTAAAGTCTTCACCAAACGTATCAGCAAGAAATTCAACCTGATGCTGGAAACCAAAGTGACTGCCGTTGAAGCGAAAGAAGACGGTATTTACGTTTCCATGGAAGGCAAAAAAGCCCCTGCAGAAGCGCAGCGTTACGACGCCGTGCTGGTGGCGATCGGTCGTGTGCCGAACGGTAAAAACCTCGACGCGGGCAAAGCCGGCGTGGAAGTGGACGACCGTGGCTTTATCCGCGTTGATAAGCAGCTGCGCACCAACGTGCCGCACATCTTTGCTATCGGCGATATCGTCGGCCAGCCTATGCTGGCGCACAAAGGTGTTCACGAAGGTCACGTTGCCGCTGAAGTTATCGCCGGCATGAAACACTACTTCGATCCGAAAGTGATCCCATCTATCGCCTATACCGAGCCAGAAGTTGCATGGGTTGGTCTGACTGAGAAAGAAGCGAAAGAGAAAGGCATCAGCTACGAAACCGCCACCTTCCCGTGGGCTGCTTCTGGCCGTGCTATCGCGTCCGACTGCGCAGACGGTATGACCAAACTGATCTTCGACAAAGAAACTCACCGCGTCATCGGTGGTGCGATTGTCGGTACCAACGGCGGCGAGCTGCTGGGTGAAATCGGTCTGGCTATCGAAATGGGCTGCGACGCTGAAGACATCGCGCTGACCATCCACGCTCACCCGACTCTGCACGAGTCTGTTGGCCTGGCGGCAGAAGTGTTTGAAGGCAGCATCACCGACCTGCCAAACGCGAAAGCGAAGAAGAAATAAGTTTATTTCTGCTTTTTTCTAAACGCCTCCTTCGGAGGCGTTTTTTTTGGCTGAAAACTACCCATTATAGTAGGTAACTTATTGTTATTTCCCCTAAAAATTTGCGCTTATCTGCCGATACTTTTTTCACCATTGTGTAGCTACTGGCCGCACGGTTCGAGGTTCTGGATTTTTGATTACACGCAAAAAGGAAATAACATGTCTTTGAAGAAAGTGATGGGGATTGGCTTACTGGCGGCAGTCATGACGTTGACCGGGTGCGGTGCGATGACGACGGCGGTGAAAAAACGTAACCTGGAAGTGAAAACGCAGATGAGTGAGACCATCTGGCTTGAGCCATCCAGTGAAAAAACGGTCTACATTCAGGTAAAAAACACCTCTGATAAAGACATGAGCAACCTCCAGACGTTGCTTGCAAACGATCTGAGCGCTAAAGGGTATAAGGTAACGTCCTCTCCTGACAGCGCATACTACTGGGTTCAGGCTAACGTCCTTAAAGCAGACAAAATGGACCTGCGCGAAGCCCAGGGCTATTTAAAAACTGGCTATGAAGGTGCCGCCGTTGGCGCTGCGCTGGGTGCCGGTATCACTGCCTATAACAGTAATTCTTCGGGTGCGGCGCTGGGCGTAGGGCTGGCGGCTGGCCTGATCGGCATGGCTGCAGATGCGATGGTAGAAGATGTGAACTACACCATGGTAACCGACCTGCAGATCTCCGAGCGTAGCAAAGCGAAAGTCACCACCGATAACATTGCGGCGCTGCGTCAGGGTACGTCTGGCGTGAAACTGCAAACCAGCAGCGAGCAGGGCGATCGCGCGAAATATCAGACCCGCGTGGTATCGAATGCTAACAAGGTCAATTTGAAATTCGAAGAAGCGAAACCGGCCCTGGAAGCGCAGCTGGCGAAGTCGGTCGCAAATATTCTGTAAGTTAAAAAGCCGGGTGGCGGCTTTGCCATACCCGGCTTATAAAACGTGGTCCGTTGACGTTATTCAGGGCGCGACGGGCTGCCAGCTTTTATCAGGGCTATATGAGGTTAACGCCCGGGCTTTTTGCTCCGAATCGCTACCCAGATCTGACTGGTAAACCTTGTCGTCCTGATTTATCACAAAGCTCATTACGCCTGTCTGACCATAGCTGACCGGCCAGGCAACCATCGCGAATCCGTTATTATCTGGCAGGATCCGGAAGCGATAGCCGTGATAGCCGGTACCTGGCTCTTTCGGGCTAAATGCCGGGCCGAGTGGGCTGGGCGCTTCACCGGGTGAGGCTGGCCAGTACAAACCATCTTTTTTCCCTTCCGAGCTGACAATTTTCTGCGCGTATTTTTGAGTCATCGCAAAGTAGCTTTGCTGCGCATCGACATAGGCATGTAATGCTTCGATGGCGGCAAGCTCGTTACGCCCAATCTCGCGGGTCAGGATCTCTTCAGCGCCTTCTTTGATATCGAACTGCCAGCCTGTTGTGGTTTTGACAACCGGGATGGGGAGCTGCCAGCCGCTATCTCCGACAACAAGATGCGCCGTATCCCCTTCGACAACGGTGTTATGACGCAATTTCCAGTCGCGCAGGAAACGATCGACGGCATCCGGATCAACGCCTTCAGGCGGCAGAAAATCGCGCCAGTTTTCTCCAAGCAGGTTGGTCATCGCGCCCTCATTATGCTCGCTAATGGCGTTGGCCAGCGCATCGGTCGCCTGGTCGGGCGTGCTAAAGGATTGCTGCGCCATCGCCGAGGCAGAAAGCAGGAACAACACCATTCCACTGAGTAGTTTACTTTTCATGTCGGTTCCCTTAGCGATGTCGAATTTCACGGCGTTCAGCGCGTCCACCAGACGCCTGGCGTGGCTGCTGCTGACGAGCAGCGTGCTGTCTGCTTTGCGCACCACGCTGCTGCTGCGCCTGCCAGTTCGCGGAGCGGCTGTCGTTGCCGCTCAGCGCATTAGCCCGGGGCTGACTGTTTCGCTGCTGGAGAGTGCGTTGCTGCGCAGGTTGCGAAACCCGTTTCTCTTGTCTTTGGGCTGTGCTCTGGCGGTTTTCTCGCTGCTGCGTACTGGTCCGCTTCGCCGTCTGCGGTTTGGTGTCGTAGCCCCGGTAGTTATTGCGCTGTGAAATCTGCTTCAGCTGTTCACTTGAGGCCTGACGCTGCCCCTCTTTCGTTCCGGGGCGGGCGGTTTGCGGGAAGGTTTTACCCGTTGATTTCTCCATCTGGCTGAGGGCAGCCTGACGCTGGCTATCGCGGTTAGCCGGCTTTTGCTGCGTTGAGCTTAACCCTGTGGCCGTGCTGGTGGAGTGGAAGCGATTGTTGAGCTGGTTAGTGGGATAGGGCACGCCTTCCCGGTAGGCCGGGTTGTGCTGCCAGGTGCGGTTGGCATCCGTCAGACGCTGTCCGCTGATTTTATTAAAGTTCTCAACGTTAATATTGATGTTGTTATCACCGTTGCGGTTATAGCCGCCGTGATTATCCCAGTCGTCATGGTGATGATCCCAGTCATCATCATCATCCCAGTCGATGTTGCTGAAGATGGCATAGGTTGTGGCGACACCCAGGCTGAAACCTAAACCGTTGACGAAGCTGTTGCCAAACTGCTCGCCGGGTGACGGCGGGAGATAGGTTGGCGGATAGGCGGTGTTTGGCCAGGTCCCGTAAACCGTATTGGGGTTATAGGTGGGAACGTACACAACCTGCGGATCGGCAGATTCAATTTTGATAACCGTAGGGGCTGGCGCGGACGTTGTGGCTGTCGTTGACTCGGTGGTGCTGGTTTTCGCCGGTGTCGGTTTTGTCACGGTGGTGACCGTCTGCTGTGGCGTTGATTGTAAGGCGCCGGTTTTCTGCGCCAGCGCGCGCAGGCGCTGCACGGAATCCATCACGTCTTTCGGTTGCGCGAGAAACGCATCGCCCAGGTTTTGCACCCACGGAGGGTTTTCTCCCATCAGCGACATGAGCTGAGGAAACGCGACCAGCGATTTTACGCTGGGATCCCAAGGCTGGCTGGCAACGGCCTGGATAGCGGCGTCCCCTTCCATTTTAGGGTTGTCTTTGGACCACTGCGCCGCCTGGATAACATTGGCCGGGTAGGTAGAGGCCATCAAAATTTGTGACAGCAGGGCATCAGGGTAGAGCGCGATGGGGGCAACCCACTGATCGATTTGCGCGGCAGTATACGCTGGCGCGACAACGGGGGCGGGCTGTGCCGCGGCAGGCGTCGCCGGTGCTGCCGGTTGTTGTGCGACGGGGGCCGGCGCAGCGGGCTCCGTTGCGCGGCTTTTGACAAACATGACGCCTGAGGCGGCAAGCAGCCCGGCACTGCACAGAAGGACGAGCAGATGTGGCTTAAAGGGCAACTTCATAAAATGACTCCAACGAGACAAGCGCTGTGCCGTGAGGCGTTACGGTTGGCGTGAGTATTATTCACCCGTCTTTTACTGTTTTGACTTTTATTGGGAAGCATCCGGTACGTCCGGATAAAGAGTGTGAGTATTTATTACACAATTATATCGGATAGTTGCAAAGCCGCTGGGATTTCAGAAGGCCGCTCTTGCGAGCGGCCAGCAGCTAGTTGCCGAGGTTAACAACAAACAGCACCGTGATGTCGGATATGTTCCAGCCACCGTGCAGTGCCGTAAGCAGTAAACCGAGCGCAACGATCAGCGCAGTGATTCGCATCTCCATTGCGTGCGTTCCTGTACAGGCTACGCGGGTTCATTCTTCACCGGGAAAGGCAGAACCAGGCAAGTTGATGTTGCCGCGTAGATGACGGAACTGCTCCCGGGCCCGGTGACTGGTTGCTACACCAGCGGAGCAGGCCGCGGAGAAGAATAGTCAATTCAATGGATCTGAAGAAGGCAAAAAATGCAGTTACATGGGCTTTCATACGAAATGGGAAGGCGCTACGCAAAATCGTGATAGCGGCTTGCAAGCCAACAGGCGGTGATGCACAATATTTCACGTTGGTGTTGCCGCAAATCTGCCAGCCCGGTGTGCTACCACCGCAAGGCAACAAATTAACCGCTACCAGGCGGTTTTTTTGTACCCAAAATTCGTCTTGTCTCCCCGCTACACCATGCTTAACGATTCAGCAAATTTTTTAATGTTGCTTTTTTGTAAACGGATTAACACTGTGCAGAAATCCTGCTATGCTGCCCGACGCGGTATCGGGCATTTACCCTACAAACTGCTGTCTCACAGGAGCGTGAAGAGAACGCCCGCCGCATATGACAATGAGAGCGAGGAGAACCGTCGTGCTAGAAGAATACCGTAAGCACGTAGCAGAACGTGCCGCCGAGGGAATTGTACCCAAACCTTTAGATGCAACCCAAATGGCCGCGCTCGTCGAGCTGCTGAAGAACCCGCCTAAGGGCGAAGAAGAATTCCTGTTAGATCTGTTGATCAACCGCGTACCGCCTGGCGTAGATGAAGCTGCCTACGTAAAAGCCGGATTCCTTGCTGCTATCGCCAAAGGCGAAGCCACCTCCCCACTGGTTACTCCTGAAAAAGCTATTGAACTGCTCGGCACCATGCAGGGTGGTTACAACATTCATCCGCTGATTGACGCGCTGGATAACGACAAGCTGGCACGGATTGCCGCTAAAGCGCTCTCTTCCACGCTGCTGATGTTCGATAACTTCTACGATGTGGAAGAAAAAGCCAAAGCAGGCAACGTCTATGCGAAGCAGGTGATGCAGTCCTGGGCTGACGCCGAATGGTTCCTGAACCGTCCAGCGCTGGCTGAAAAAATTACCGTTACTGTTTTCAAAGTGACCGGTGAAACCAACACCGATGACCTCTCTCCGGCGCCGGATGCATGGTCTCGCCCGGATATCCCTCTGCACGCTCTGGCAATGCTGAAAAATGCCCGTGAAGGTATTGAGCCGGATCAGCCAGGCAGCGTCGGCCCGATCAAACAGATCGAAGCCCTGCAGGAGAAAGGTTTCCCGCTGGCTTACGTGGGTGACGTTGTGGGTACGGGCTCTTCTCGTAAATCCGCAACCAACTCCGTGCTGTGGTTCATGGGTGATGACATTCCTCATGTACCGAACAAGCGCGGCGGTGGCCTGTGCCTCGGTGGCAAAATTGCCCCTATCTTCTTCAACACCATGGAAGATGCTGGCGCACTGCCAATCGAAGTGGACGTAAGTAACCTGAACATGGGCGACGTGATTGACGTTTATCCGTTCAAAGGTGAAGTGCGTAACCACGAGACAAACGAGCTGCTGGCAAGCTTCGAGCTGAAAACCGACGTGTTGGTTGACGAAGTGCGTGCCGGTGGTCGTATTCCGCTGATTATCGGTCGTGGCCTGACCACCAAAGCGCGTGAAGCGCTGGGCCTGCCGCATTCAGACGTTTTCCGTCAGGCGAAAGATGTGGCTGAGAGCGACCGTGGTTACTCTCTGGCGCAGAAGATGGTTGGTCGCGCATGCGGCGTAGCCGGTGTTCGCCCAGGCGCGTATTGTGAGCCGAAGATGACCTCCGTGGGTTCTCAGGACACCACCGGCCCAATGACCCGTGACGAACTGAAAGATCTGGCGTGCCTGGGCTTCTCTTCCGATCTGGTGATGCAGTCCTTCTGCCACACCGCGGCGTATCCGAAGCCGGTTGACGTGACCACGCACCACACACTGCCAGACTTCATCATGAACCGTGGCGGTGTTTCCCTGCGTCCGGGTGACGGCGTCATCCACTCCTGGCTGAACCGTATGCTGCTGCCGGATACCGTGGGCACCGGCGGTGACTCCCATACCCGTTTCCCAATCGGTATCTCTTTCCCGGCGGGCTCAGGTCTGGTGGCCTTTGCTGCGGCGACCGGTGTGATGCCGCTGGATATGCCGGAGTCCGTGCTGGTCCGCTTCAAAGGTAAAATGCAGCCGGGTATCACCCTGCGCGACCTGGTTCACGCGATCCCGCTGTATGCGATTAAACAGGGCCTGCTGACCGTTGAGAAGAAAGGTAAGAAAAACATCTTCTCTGGCCGCATCCTGGAAATTGAAGGTCTGCCGGATCTGAAAGTTGAGCAGGCGTTCGAGCTGACCGATGCCTCCGCTGAGCGTTCTGCTGCTGGCTGTACCATCAAGCTGAACAAAGAGCCGATTATTGAGTATCTGAGCTCTAACATCGTGCTCCTGAAGTGGATGATTGCGGAAGGCTACGGCGACCGTCGTACGCTGGAGCGTCGTATCCAGGGCATGGAAAAATGGTTGGCCGATCCGCAACTGCTGGAAGCCGATGCTGACGCAGAGTACGCGGCAGTGATCGACATCGATCTGGCGGATATCAAAGAGCCAATCCTGTGTGCACCGAACGATCCGGACGACGCGCGTCCGCTGTCTGAGGTTCAGGGCGAGAAGATCGACGAAGTGTTCATCGGATCCTGTATGACCAACATCGGTCACTTCCGTGCTGCCGGTAAACTGCTGGATACCCATAAAGGCCAGCTGCCAACCCGTCTGTGGGTGGCGCCGCCAACCCGTATGGATGCGGCTCAGCTGACTGAAGAGGGCTACTACAGCGTGTTTGGTAAGAGCGGGGCGCGTATCGAAATTCCTGGCTGTTCCCTGTGTATGGGTAACCAGGCGCGCGTAGCTGACGGTGCGACGGTGGTGTCCACCTCTACCCGTAACTTCCCGAACCGTTTAGGTACCGGTGCAAACGTCTTCCTGGCTTCTGCGGAGCTGGCGGCGGTTGCGGCGCTGATTGGCAAACTGCCAACGCCGGAAGAGTACCAGACCTTTGTGGCTCAGGTTGATAAGACGGCGGTGGATACCTATCGCTATCTGAACTTCGACCAGCTCTCTCAGTACACCGAGAAGGCTGACGGGGTTATCTTCCAGACGGCAGTATAAAAGCTACCCTCTCCCGTGGGAGAGGAGCTGGGGGTGAGGGCACCAGACCGCACCTGACCCATTGCCCGGTGGCGCTACGCTTACCGGGCCTACAAAACCCATCGCAACTGCGGTGGGTTTTTATTTTCATTCCTCCCACCTCTCACGCTTTTTTTCTTCCTCTCTGCTGCGATAATTACCCTAATGGCTTTGCAGAGGAAAATACTATGGATTACGAATTTCTGCGCGACATCACCGGAGTGGTGAAAGTGCGTATGTCGATGGGCCACGAAGCCGTTGGACACTGGTTTAACGAAGAGGTGAAAGAAAATCTCGCACTTCTTGATGAAGTTGAACAGGCGGCAGATACGGTGAAAGGCAGTGAACGCTCCTGGCAACGTGCCGGACATGAATACACGCTGTGGATGGATGGCGAAGAAGTCATGGTGCGTGCCAATCAGCTCGAGTTTTCAGGTGACGAGATGGAAGAGGGGATGAACTACTATGACGAAGAAAGTCTGTCGATGTGCGGCGTGGAAGACTTCCTTCAGGTGGTGAATGCCTACCGTGAATTTATGAAACAGAAGTAACTTCCCGAAGCGTCCTTGCTCCGGGCAACACTTACACGGCCGGAATATTGCGGCCGTAGTAGATCTCGCGCATCTCTTTCCAGAGCAGGTCAGTGATGGCCTTACGCTCTTCTTCGCTCAAATCTTCCGGCTTCGTGTGGAACATATAGTGTTTAAGGTCGAATTCCTTCAGTAACATCTTGGTATGGAAGATGTTTTCCTGATATACGTTCACGTCCATCATGTCGTACAACGATTTCATGTCGTCGGACATAAAGTTCTGAATAGAATTGATCTCGTGGTCGATGAAGTGCTTCATGCCGTTGATATCACGGGTAAAACCACGGACGCGATAATCAATCGTAACGATGTCCGATTCCAGCTGGTGGATTAAATAGTTCAGCGCGTTCAGCGGGGAAATCACGCCGCAGGTCGACACTTCGATATCCGCGCGGAACGTACACAGCCCGCCTTCCGGGTGGCTTTCCGGGTAGGTGTGAACGCAGATATGGCTTTTATCAAGGTGCGCGACAACCACTTCCGGCAGCGGGCCCGGATGTTCAGTTTTGTCGATAAGCTTCGGATCGACCGGCTCTTCGCTGACCAGTATGGTCACGCTGGCGCCCTGGGGTTCATAATCCTGGCGGGCGATATTCAGAATGTTTGCGCCGATAATCGAACAGGTTTCTGACAGGATCTCGGTCAGACGGTTGGCGTTGTAGAGTTCATCGATATAGGCGATGTAACCATCGCGTTCTTCCGCTGTTTTGGCATAGCAGATATCGTAAATACAAAAACTCAGGCTTTTGGTCAGGTTGTTAAAGCCATGCAGTTTAAGCTTTTTCAATTAGCTCACCCCCTTTGTGGATAATGCATCTTGCAGGTACTGCGGCAACGCAAACGCAGCAGTATGCACGGCCGGATTGTAGTATCGGCATTGAAGACCAGCCTGGTGGAAGCGGGCCTGGATAATTTCGGTGGAGAGATGGCGCAATACGTCGTTATCCGTTGCCCAGGCGAAGGTCATGATCCCGCCGTAGTACGTCGGAATAGCGGCCTGATAGAAGCTGACATCGCCGAAGTAGGTGCTCAGCTTGCGATGGCTGTCGATCGCTTCATCCTGCTGCAGGAAGCAGACGCCATTTTGTGCGACAAAGATCCCGCCAGGGTTCAGGCAGCGCTTGCAGCCTTCGTAGAAGGAGGAGGTAAACAGCGATGCGCCGGGGCCGATCGGGTCGGTACAGTCGGAGATAATGACGTCAAAGGTCTGGGTCGTCTGGTTAACGAAGCTCACGCCATCGTCAATCACCAGACTAAAGCGCGGATCGTCATAGCTACCGGCATTGTGGTTGGGCAGGTACTGGCGGCAGAAAGAGACCACACCTGCATCGATTTCCACCATGGTGATGGTTTCAATAGACCGATGGCGGGAAACCTCACGCAGCATAGCACCGTCGCCACCGCCGATAATCAGGACATGCTTCGCATGACCGTGCGCCAGCAGCGGGACGTGGGTCATCATCTCATGATAGATAAACTCATCCCGCTCGGTCGTTTGCACGACGCCGTCCAGCGCCATTACGCGGCCAAAGGCGGCATTCTCGAAGATGATTAAATCCTGGTGATCGGTTTTCTCATGATAGAGCACGTTATCAACGGCAAAGTACTGACCAAACTGGTCATGCAGTGTTTCATGCCACAACGTGTGGTCGGCCATATGCGGACTCCTCCTGTGTTAACATCCGTTACACTCATCAAAAAATGAGCGAAACATGATAGCTAACTATAACCGTGGTTGCACGGCTATAGGCTCAACAAGGGGCGTCGGGAAGGTTATTTCACGTAGGCGAGAAGGCTGAGTGAATCACGAGCCAGCGCTTTGCATTTTTTTGCAGTGGGGATACCAATGCCGCTTAAGTCACGGTAGCTGTCTTCACCGAGCGCCTTCATGTCGAAGCTGTCGTAGTTGCTGAGATCCCACTGGTTCTGCTGGGCAAAAAAGACCAGTGCGCGGCGAATTTGCCCGTTGGGTAAATTCTGGTAGCCACAATCATTTTTCAGGAATACAAAAACCGCCGTTAAATCGGCCATATCTTCCGCTTCATTTTCACTTAGCGCATAGCTGTTCGCACACATTGCCATCAGGCTACCGAACAAAATTGTCCTGAAAAACGTCTTCATTGCTTCTACCACATCTTCACGGAAAATTAACGTTAGCATACTTGATGCCAGCGCGACGATCTTTATTATTGCCGCCGTGCTTGACCTTCCGGTAAGGGGAGGGTTTATGCTCAAAAGATCGCCTGCTGGAAATAAGGAAATGAACATGCAACGTCGTGATTTTTTGAAATACTCCGTTGCGCTGGGGGCTGCCAGCGCATTACCACTCTGGAGCCGCGCGGTTTTCGCCGCTGACAGACCTGCCTTGCCTATCCCTGATTTACTGACCGCTGACGCCCGCAGCCGTATCCAGCTTGTTGTTCAGTCCGGCAAAACGACGTTCGGTGAGCACAATGCCACCACGTGGGGCTATAACGGCAATCTGCTCGGTCCGGCGCTTCAGTTACGTAAAGGGAAAGCGGTGACGGTGGATATATACAATACGCTCGCTGAAGAGACGACGCTGCACTGGCACGGGCTGGAAGTGCCGGGCGAGGTGGACGGCGGGCCGCAGGGAGTCATAAAAGCGGGCGGCAAACGCAGCGTCACCTTTACGCCCGATCAGCGTGCAGCCACCTGTTGGTTTCATCCGCATCAGCATGGCAAAACCGGCCATCAGGTAGCGATGGGGCTGGCGGGGCTGGTGCTGATTGAAGACGACGAAAGCCGCCTTCTGCGCCTGCCTAAACAGTGGGGCATCGACGACGTGCCGGTGATTGTGCAGGACAAGAAATTCACCGCTGACGGGCAAATTGACTACCAGCTGGACGTTATGAGCGCGGCGGTCGGCTGGTTTGGCGACACGTTGCTGACCAACGGTGCCCTTTACCCTCAGCATGCCGCACCGAAAGGCTGGTTGCGCCTGCGCCTGCTCAACGGCTGTAACGCACGCTCACTCAATTTCGCCGCCAGTGATAAACGTCCTCTGTACGTGGTTGCCAGCGACGGAGGTCTGCTGCCCGAGCCGGTGAAGGTAAACGAGTTACCGATGCTGATGGGGGAACGTTTTGAAGTGCTGGTGGATATCAGCGACGGCAAAGCGTTTGACCTGGTGACGCTGCCGGTCAGTCAGATGGGGATGGCGGTTGCGCCCTTTGATAAGGCACACCCGGTGCTCCGCATTCAGCCGTTGCTGGTGACCGCTTCCGGCACGTTGCCGGATAGCTTAACCACCCTGCCAGCACTCCCTTCGCTTGACGGGCTTACGCAACGCAAACTGCAGCTCTCCATGAACCCGATGCTCGACATGATGGGCATGCAGGCGCTGATGGCGAAATATGGCGATAAGGCGATGGCGGGGATGCACCACGGGCAGATGATGGGCCATATGAATATGGACCACGGCAAAATGGGCGGCATGGGGAACATGAATCACGGCGAGCATGGCTTTGATTTCCACAACGCCAATATGATCAACGGCAAAGCGTTCGACATGAACACGCCGATGTTTGCTGCCGCAAAAGGGCAGTTTGAACGCTGGGTGATTTCAGGCGAAGGGGACATGATGCTGCATCCGTTCCATATCCACGGTACTCAGTTCCGCATTCTCTCCGAGAACGGTAAGACCCCTGATGCCCATCGCGCGGGCTGGAAGGATACGGTGAGAGTGGAAGGTGGCGTCAGCGAGGTGCTGGTGAAGTTTGACCACGACGCGCCGAAGGAGTTTGCCTACATGGCGCACTGCCATCTGCTGGAGCATGAGGATACGGGGATGATGCTTGGTTTTACCGTATAAAAAAAGCCGGGTGGCGGCTTCGCCTTACCCGGCCTACATATGGCACCCGTAGGCCCGGTAAGCGTAGCGCCACCGGGCTTTTCAGTTACTTTCCTTCATCCGGCAGTGCATACGCGACAATATAGTCGCCCATCTTCGTGCCAAACGAACCATGACCACCGGCAGAGATGACAACGTACTGCTTGCCATTCACTTCATAGGTCATCGGTGTGGCTTGTCCACCGGCTGGCAGACGGCCTTGCCACAGTTTTTCACCGTTGGTCATGTTGTACGCGCGCAGGTAGTTATCTGCGGTTGCCGCGATGAACAGCACGTTACCGGCGGTGGAAATCGGGCCACCCAGCATTGGCATACCCATATTAAACGGCACTGGAACTGGCATCGGGAACGGCATGCTGTCCTGCGGGGTACCAATACGTTTTTTCCACACGACCTGGTTAGTTTTCAGATCCAGACCGGAGATATAACCCCAGGCAGGCTGTTTACACGGCAGACCAAACGGAGACAGGAACGGGTTCAGCGTCACGCCAAACGGTACACCGTACTGCGGCTGAATGCCGGCTTCGGTACCGCTGCCTTTCGCATCTTTCGGCTGCTCCATTGGGTTACCTGGACCACGTGGGATCAGGCGGGATACAAACGGCAGAGCCATTGGGTTGGCAATCGCGACCTGACGGTTCGGGTCAACGGAAATGCCGCCCCATTCGAACATCCCCAGGTTACCCGGGAAGACCAGCGTGCCCTGCTCAGAAGGTGGTGTGAAGATGCCTTCATAACGCAGCTGGTGGAACATCACGCGGCACACCAGCTGGTCAAACATGGTGGCGCCCCACATGTCTGCACCGCTGAGGTCTTTCTTCGGACGGAAGCTCAGATTGGAGAACGGCTGGGTTTTGCTGACGTAATCGCCTTTAGCAGCGCCCTGCGGAACCGGTTTTTCCGGTGCTGGCACAACCAGTTTACCGTTGCTGCGATCCAGTACGAAGATGTTACCCGTCTTCGCCGGCGCGTAAATCACCGGTACGGTTTTGCCATCAACGGTAATGTCCGCCAGCGTCGGCTGGGACGGCATATCCATATCCCACAGATCGTGGTGAACGGTCTGGTAGCTCCATGCCAGCTTACCGGTGGTCGCATTCAGCGCCACGATAGCACTCGCATAGCGTTCCTGCTCCGGTGTGCGGTTACCGCCCCAGATATCTGGCGTGGTTACACCCATCGGCAGGTAGACCAGGTCCAGCTTCGCGTCATACGCCGCTGGCGCCCAGGAGTTTGGCGAGTTAAAGGTAAAGGTGTGTTCATCCGAAGGGATCGCGTTTGGATCTTTCGCGCCCGGGTCGAAGGCCCACAGCAGTTTACCGGTGTTCACATCGAAACCACGGATGACGCCAGAGGTTTCACGGGTGGAGAAGTTATCCGTTACCGAACCGGCAATCACGATAGTTTTATCGGTGATGATCGGCGGAGAGGTTGGCTCATACAGACCCGGCGTGGTGTCCGGCATGTTGGTCTGCAGGTTCAGGATACCTTTATTAGCAAAGGTTTCGCACAGCTTGCCCGTTTCGGCGTTAATCGCGAACAGACGGCCGTCGTTCACCGGCAGCATAATGCGGCGAGGACAGTCGGCAATCACTTCCGGACTTGCGTTATCCGCACGCGCTTCGTGGTAAGAGACGCCACGGCAGGTGACATGCTGGAAGGACGGGTTGGAGTTCAGCTGAGGATCGAAGTGCCATTTCTCTTTACCGGTGGCCGCGTCGAGCGCGAACAGACGCTGGTGCGCCGTACACAGGTAAAGCATATTGCCGACTTTAATTGGCGTCACTTCGTTGGTCAGTTCACCCGGATCGTTCGGCATCTTCACATCGCCGGTACGGAATACCCAGGCTTCTTTCAGGTTTTTAACGTTGTCCGCGTTGATCTGTTTCAGCGGGGAGTAACGTTGGCCTTCCTGGTTACGACCATAGGCCGGCCAGTCGCCGTCAGCGACCTGGGAGATAGCGGCCGCAGGCGTGGATTCCGCGTTCAGCGTACCGTTGATCTCCTGCGGGTCGTTAAAGCCGGCCCAGGTGAGAATACCGCCGCTGATTAACAGGGCCACCACCAGCGCCGCAACGGCACCGCTGGACGGCACAATCAGGCGACGCCAGACGAATGGCAGGATCAGCCAGATACCAAAGAAGACCAGAATGTCGCTGCGCGGCGTCAGTGCCCAGAAGTCGAAACCGACTTCCCAGACGCCCCAGATCATGGTTGCGAGGAGTAATGCGGCATATAGCCACAGTGCGGATTGTTTTCTACGCCAGAGCAGGACGGTTACGCCAAGCATAACCAGACCCGCAACGGGGTAGTACCAGGAGCCGCCAATTGCGACCAGCCAGACGCCACCGATTAACAGGTACAGGCCGCAGAAGGCGGCGAATAACGCTGTTAGTGTCACCAGTAGACGCGGCTGTTTAGAGTTTGTTTCAGCCATAGAAAGTGTACTCGTCAGTTTTTGTTAATAATTTGCTAGCAACTAATTATAGGTATTAACAAGTGTGATCGGAATCACAATATTTGCTTTTTATAACTCATGCGCCAGGCTTAGCCATTTGCTGATATAATGGCTGGCTTGCGTATCGATGCCGGAATAACACATATCCGCATTGAGAGATTTTCATTAAAATCATATGGTTAGTAATATGAAACATACTGTTGAAGTGATGATCCCGGAAGCCGAGATCAAAGCGCGTATCGCCGAACTGGGTCGTCAAATCACCGAACATTACAAGGACAGCGGCAGCGAAATGGTGCTGGTTGGTCTGTTACGTGGCTCTTTCATGTTCATGGCAGACCTGTGCCGTGAAGTGCATGTGTCACATGAGGTCGATTTTATGACCGCCTCCAGCTACGGCAGCGGCATGTCCACAACCCGTGATGTGAAAATCCTGAAAGATCTGGACGAAGATATTCGTGGCAAAGATGTGTTGATCGTTGAGGATATTATCGACTCCGGCAACACGCTCTCAAAAGTGCGCGAGATCCTGAGCCTGCGTGAGCCAAAATCTCTGGCTATCTGCACCCTGCTGGATAAGCCGACCCGCCGTGAAGTGCAGGTGCCGGTTGAGTTCGTGGGCTTCTCCATTCCGGACGAATTCGTCGTCGGTTACGGCATTGACTACGCGCAGCGTTATCGTCATCTGCCGTATGTCGGGAAAGTGGTATTGCTGGACGAGTAGTTGCGGTTTGTTGCCCGGTGGCGCTACGCTTACCGGGCCTACGAATGGGCACATGTAGGCCGGGTAAGGCGCAGCCGCCACCCGGCTTTTTAACGTGCACTTATTTATGGTTCACATGCTTAAGCTTGAGGTTGGCAATGCCCGAACGGTAACGCTGCTCCAGCGTTTCGCGGTTGGTGGCGGTGACTTCCAGATTGCGCAGCAGACCATCGTGAATACCGTACGCCCAGCCGTGGATGGTGACCTTCTGCCCGCGCTTCCACGCTGACTGCATGATCGTTGAGTGGCCCAGGTTATACACCTGCTCCATCACGTTGAGTTCGCAAAGGGTATCCATGCGACGCTCCTGCGGCATTTCGCCCAACAGTGAGCTATGTTTGAACCAGATATCGCGGATGTGCAGCAGCCAGTTATCGATTAATCCCAGCTCCGTATTTTCGACCGCTGCCTGCACGCCGCCGCAGCCATAATGGCCGCAAATAATGATGTGCTCGACTTCCAGAACGTCAACGGCATACTGAACAACTGAAAGACAGTTAAGATCGGTGTGAATTACCAGGTTGGCGACATTACGGTGAACAAACAGTTCGCCGGGCTCGAGGCCGGTCAGACGCTCTGCCGGTACGCGGCTGTCGGAACATCCAATCCAGAGAAAGCGTGGGTTCTGAGCCTGCGAGAGTTTTCCAAAAAATCCGGGGTCTTCCTCCACCAGCATTTTTGACCATAGTGCATTGTTGCTGATGAGTGTATCTATGTTGTTCATGGAGGTTAGCGACCTGTAACCGAGTAATTGCGTTGCGCTACTATAGGGTAACCCGACTTTTAATGAAACCACACAACGCGTGTAAGAACTGAAGGTAAGTGAATTTCATGGCAATTGCACTGGAGCTTGAGCAGCTTAAAAAAACCTATTCGGGTGGCGTTCAGGCGCTACGCGGGATAGATCTTAAAGTAGAGGCCGGCGATTTTTATGCGCTTCTGGGGCCGAACGGGGCGGGGAAATCGACCACCATTGGTATTATCAGCTCGCTGGTCAATAAAACGTCCGGCAGGGTGAGCGTTTTTGGGTACGACCTGCAAAAAGATGTGGTGAACGCCAAGCGCCAGCTGGGGCTGGTACCGCAGGAGTTCAACTTCAACCCGTTCGAGACGGTGCAGCAAATTGTCGTTAACCAGGCGGGTTATTACGGCGTTGAGCGTAAAGAGGCCCTGGAGCGGAGCGAAAAGTACCTAAAACAGCTCGATCTGTGGGAAAAACGCAACGAGCGTGCGCGCATGTTGTCCGGTGGGATGAAGCGCCGCCTGATGATTGCCCGTGCGCTGATGCACGAGCCAAAACTGCTGATCCTCGATGAGCCGACTGCGGGCGTGGATATTGAACTGCGTCGTTCCATGTGGGGCTTCCTGAAAGACCTCAACGACAAAGGCACCACCATTATTCTGACCACTCACTATCTTGAAGAGGCTGAAATGCTGTGCCGCAACATCGGCATCATTCAGCACGGCGAGCTGGTGGAAAACACCTCAATGAAGAATCTGCTCTCCAAGCTGAAATCAGAAACCTTCATTCTCGATCTGGCGGCAAAAAGCCCGCTACCGAAGCTCGAAGGGTATCAGTATCGTCTCGTTGATACCTCGACGCTTGAAGTGGAAGTGCTGCGCGAGCAGGGGATTAACAGCGTGTTCTCGCAGCTGAGCGCGCAGGGTATTCAGGTTTTAAGTATGCGTAACAAAGCGAACCGACTGGAAGAGCTGTTTGTCTCTCTGGTGCAGGATAAACAAGGAGACAAGGCATGACGCATCTTTACTGGGTCGCGCTGAAAAGTATCTGGGCAAAAGAGATTAACCGTTTTATGCGTATCTGGGTGCAAACCCTGGTGCCGCCGGTTATCACGATGACGCTCTACTTCATCATCTTCGGTAACCTGATTGGTTCCCGGATTGGTGAAATGCACGGCTTTACCTATATGCAGTTTATCGTGCCGGGCCTGATCATGATGGCGGTGATCACCAACGCCTATGCCAACGTGGCGTCGTCATTCTTTAGCGCCAAGTTCCAGCGCAATATTGAAGAGCTGCTGGTCGCGCCTGTACCGACGCACGTCATTATTGCCGGCTATGTTGGCGGCGGCGTGGCGCGCGGGCTGTGCGTGGGGATCCTGGTCACGGCGATTTCGCTGTTCTTTGTCCCGTTCCAGGTGCATTCGTGGCTGTTTGTCGCGCTGACGCTGCTCCTGACGGCAATTCTGTTCTCACTGGCCGGTCTGCTTAACGCCGTGTTCGCCAAAACGTTTGACGATATTAGCCTCATCCCGACCTTCGTGCTGACGCCGCTGACCTATCTGGGCGGGGTGTTCTACTCCCTGACGCTGCTGCCGCCGTTCTGGCAGGCGCTGTCGCACCTGAACCCGATTGTCTACATGATCAGCGGTTTCCGCTTTGGCTTCCTCGGGATTACCGATGTGCCGCTGTTTACCACGGTGGCGGTGCTGGTGGTGTTCATCATCGCTTTCTACCTGCTGTGCTGGTATCTGATCCAGCGCGGGCGCGGTCTGCGCAGCTAACCTTCTGCCCGGCGACATTCTGTTTGCCGGGCACTTTTCTTTGACAGTTATCACCGAAAGCTAACCTTCACTCCGCTAAACTACTTGCCTGCTAAGGAGAGAGTTATGCTGGGATGGGTTATCACCTGCCACGATGAACACGCGCAGGATATGCTGGACAAGCTTGAAGCCAGATTTGGCCCGCTGGTGCAATGCCGGGCGGTAAATTACTGGCGTGGGTTGAGCACCAACATGCTGAGCCGAATGATGTGCGATGCCCTGCATGAAACTGACACGGGTGATGGCGTTATTTTTCTTACCGATAAATCGGGCGCGCCACCTTACCGCTCAGCCGCGTTGCTGAGCCATAAGCATGCGTGCTGTGAAGTGATCTCGGGCATCAACTTCGCTCTGCTGGCGTTAATGTATCCACAGCGTGAATTATTAAGCAGCACTGAGTTTCGCCATGCCATCGTGGCGCAGGGCATTCCGGGCGTCAGCAGCTTGTGGCATCAGCAGCAGAAAAATCCTCCCTTCGTCCTGCTCCATGACTTGTATAAGAATTAAACATTGGTATTGATGTCTCATTTGTTACAATAGCGGCAGTTTCCCGCACCGATTAAGACACCATGTTACCGCGTATTCTTTTCTTGCTTTTGATGCTCATTTCCGGCGTCAGCTCGGCCAGTTTACTCAGCCAGCAAACGCTGCCTGCCCAGTATATGCAAACCACTGAAGATGCGGCCATCTGGGCGCAGGTGGGAAACAGCGTGATCAACGTTGGCAATGTGCGCGCCGGGCAGATCCTGGCCGTTGTGCCCGCGGCGGCGGACTACTACGAGTTTCGCTTCGGTTTTGGTACGGGATTTATCGACAAGGAGCACCTTGAGGTGGTTCAGGGGAAACAGCGCGTCGAGGACAGCCTTGGGGATCTCAATAAGCCCCTGAGCAATCAGAACCTCATTACCTGGAAAGACACGCCGGTGTATAACGCGCCTTCCAGCGGGAGTGCACCGTTCGGCACATTAAGCGCGAATCTTCGCTATCCGATCCTGAACAAACTTAAAGACCGTCTGAATCAGACCTGGTTCCAGATCCGCATCGGCAACCGCCTGGCGTGGGTGAGTAGCCTGGATGCACAAGAAGATAACGGGATCCCGATTCTGACCTACCATCATATTCTGCGTGATGAAGAGAACACCCGTTTTCGACATACCTCCACCACGACCAGCGTGCGTGCGTTCAATAACCAGATGGCCTGGCTGCGCGATCAGGGGTATACCACCCTGACGATGTATCAGCTGGAAGGGTATGTGCGTAACAAACTGAATTTACCTGCCAAATCGGTGGTGATTACCTTTGATGACGGGCTCAAATCGGTAAGCCGCTATGCTTTTCCGATCCTGAAAGAGTACGGCTTTAACGCCACCGCGTTTATCATTTCATCCCGTATTAAGGGACATCCGCAGAAGTGGGACCCAAAATCGCTGCAGTTTATGAGTGTCCAGGAGCTGAAGAGCATTCAGAGCGTTTTTGATATTCAGTCCCACACGCACTTCCTGCACCGCGTTGATGGCAACAAACATCCGATTTTACTGAGCCGCAGCTACCACGTGATCCTCTTCGATTTTGAGCGTTCTCGCCGGGCGCTGGCACAGTTTAATCCGCGCGTGCTGTATCTCTCTTATCCCTTTGGCGGCTACGACAACAAAGCAATAAAAGCAGCAAACGATGCCGGTTTCCACCTGGCGGTGACAACGGTAAAAGGGAAGGTCAAGCCGGGGGATAATCCGTTCTTACTGAAACGTCTGTATATATTAAGAACGGATTCGCTGGAGACGATGTCGCGGCTGATCAGCAACCAGCCGCAGGGGTAAATTACTCGTAGGTAAACTGCAGGGTACCGATGGCGCTGAATGTGCCAGAGGTGACTTTTTCTGTGTCAGACTTAACCAGCTGCGCCGTAAGTAACCGGCTGAATAACAAAATAGTGGTGTTCTCGCTCGCGCTATAGCTGTTCGTTGAGTTAGGTACCACCTGGCTGTTGTCTGGCCACTTCAGTAACACGCCCACGCCTTTTGCCGCATTCGAGGACGCAGTGTTGGCGAGTAATGTGCTATCAGTCCCGGTTGTCTTACTGGTGGTCAACTTCATGGTGATTTTACGTGTGTTGGTACAATTCCCGGACACCTGTACAAATACGTTTTGCGTGTGATCGTTTTCGAGATCGGATACACCATAATCCCCCAAATCCACGGTTTTGGGGGCCGTAAGGGTGCAGGTTGGTTTTGCAACAGGAACATTGAAACCCATATTGGGTACCGTAATTAACGGACGCGGGTGGTCGCTTTCATCTGAAGTATAGGGGTCACCCAATACAATATTGCCAATATTTCCAGCTACCGGGCCAATCATTGTGACGCTTTCGGGTATGCCAGCATAGGAAGGTAATTGATAAAACTCCATGCGGGCATACCACCATTTTGTTTTCACCACGTCTGAGTTATCTGCCTGATTGGCCGTTTCTTCATAACTCCCTGTCTTCGCCGGGAAAAAGGCATTAAAGGCATTGCTGTTGGGGTACATGGCCAGCGTGTAGGCAATCCCCGTGACGTTAGTTTTAAAGAGTGCTTTTCCGTCCACGCTACCGACGACCAGTGAGCTGTCCGTTTTCTGATAGACGCGTTCTCCGTCATTACCTGTTGTACACCAGGAGAACAGACCCGGACTGACCTGCAAATCAATAAGACTACTTATCTTTGTCGGTACGCTGACGTTATCCAGAGGAACGAGTGTCGGTTTCACACCGCTGACATCTGATATAGGCTGAACAGAAAATGCATTAAATTTACATTCATATAAATCCGCTGATGCGGAAAAACTGATTGCAAGAAGTGACAAAGCAAGGCCTGCACCTTTTGTGAAAAATTGTTTTTGCCTGGTCCCTGCTGTATAAAACATTGATAATTCCTTATACCCGACAGTTGATTCAATATTAATTATAAATAACGCTGATTAGCGCGCTTGTGGTAACCTTACCCACACTAATGTTTCCTGTGCTTTGATAACGGGCATAGAAATTATAATTTGTTAAATATTCATTGCTGTTTTGGTCAGATATATCAAAAATAACATCTGACGTTCCCGTTGTATTTACTACATTGGTATTGTGTTTTTCTGAGAAAATAACAATGCCGACATTTTCTGCCCCGCCTGCTGAGGCGGGAATGTCATTGGCAAACACTTGCTGACTACTTCCGGCAAATTTTCCACTTTGTGGTTTAAATTCAAAATGCAGGGTTTTTGCCAGTCCAGACTCACTTTCCGCACAGCTTTTCACTTGTACTACAAATCGTGTTCCTCCGGCTGCGTCTCCGGGTTGTAATCGTGGGCTACCATCTGAGTTATAAAACCAACTGCTGCCCACGATCGGTAAGTTGACTTTCCCATCATTCGGAATACTGACTTGGCATGTATTATTAATAATGTTTGCCGTCATATCCATTTCCAGGCTTGAGGCAAAACCTGCTGCTGGAAAACCTAGACAAAGGGCTAGCCAGGACATCATATTTTTAATGATTACGCGGGACTTGAACATCCTGTATAAGCTACCTGTCTGAAGAAACATTATTGATAGGTCACGATAAACGTCACTGGCGCACTGACCGAACCCGTGGTCACGTCAGAAATGGTTTTATCTTTGGCGATGACGATTCGCGCATCCATTTCAAAATCGCCCGCCCCGTTAGACAGGTTAAGGACAGAACTGGGGGCGGTGCCGCAGTTCATAATGGAACCTGAGTCGACAGAACCTTTCCAGATTTCAAAACCTACGTTATGCCCGGCTGCATACGAAGTACCATTTTTGGCATTTCCGGTACACGAACCGCCAGCACCCGGCGTGGCCTGGATGGTGGCATTTTTTACCCCGGCACAGTTGGTGAAGGCAATTTTGAACGCTTCTTCCCGGCTCTGGCTAACCAGGTCAGACTTAAACACATCGCCAAACGGCAGAATGCTAATCGGGGCCCCGCTGGCATTCTGAATTTCCGCGTTACAGGTTCCCGCCTCAATGGCGGAGGTAAAGGTTGCCTGAACGCTCGTCGTACCCGTAATGGCGCTTAACGCAACGGAAGGCAGGGTGGCAGTTATCGCAAGCACCAGTAATGTCATTTTCATTTTCAAATCAACGCTCCGTATTACTGCCAGTTATTCATAGGTGAAATTAAACGTAGCGATACCGCTAAAGTTGCCGGTCGTGCCTTGCCCGCTTGCGGTTTCAACTAGCGTCGCCAGGAGCGAAACCTCTCCAGAACTTATCTCTCCGCTCGACCAGGTGAGACGCTGACTATCGGTTGTGGAGTTGATGGTAAATGGGGCATCCGGGGTGGCAGTGCGGGAAATCGCGACGCCAATATGCTCCGCGCTGCCCTCACCAGAGAGTGAGTTCTCAATGGCCGTCACTACAGGACTGGCGTTGCCGCTAATGGTCGTTTTCAGCGCCGCGAGGCTGGAAGGGCAAGAGACCATTTTGAGCTTAAAACTGGTCGTCGCTTTCGCATTTTTCAAAATGATGTAATCCAGGCGTACCTTACCGTTAGCGCCGATGGGGATAACATTGCTGGTGCCATCGCCGGTGCCGCCTTCAATTTTCATATCGCAGGTAGTGTCACGAATATTAGCGGTAAAGGTAATATCGAGGTTATCAGCGTATGTGCCCAGGGACAGCGCCATCAGCCCTGAACTTAAAATAAGTAATCCTGTTTTTTTCCCAGCTTCAATAAGCATGTTTTAACTCCTTTTATAATGCTGTGATGCGGCAGGTCTGACCTGTCAACAGTGTTGTCGGCCCAATCTTTTTCGCATCAGGTGTGATCTGGTAGGAGACGGTGCAGGATGTGCCAGGCCCACTTCCCCAGATAATGTTTAGCATTCCTTTATCTTCAATTCCGCGGATCCAGGCTTGTCCAGCCTGGCCGACGCTACCCACGGATACGCCTTTCTCGGTTTGAACATCTGCACCCAGCGGAATAAACCCGTTATCGTCACGTGCCAGTTCCATTAACACGGAACGCCCTTGATCGGTCTCAAAGTTAACCAGCACAACGGCACCGCTACGGGGCACCGTGGTGGTACGGGTATTTTTCACTTCGACGTCAGAACGCATATCACTGATATCAAGACCTACGCTATTTTCACGGTAGGCAGACAGATAAGGCATAAGGGCATAGCCTGAAGCACCGATTTCACCGTTACCAATAGAGACGCGGGCTCCTTCTGCTCCCTCTGCTTTAATCAACGCAAGCGTATCGCTTTCGCTGATGCTGCCTGGTGCAAGTGTTACGCCACCAGAGTGCAGAACCATCCCGCCACTATAGCTGGCAGAATATTGTCGCGAATCGTCATCTGATGCTGAGACGGAAAGGCTCAGTGGTCCATGCGGGCCGTTGTAACTGCCATAACCGCTGAGCTGGTTTAATGTATCGTCGTTACGCGTGGTGCTTTCGGTAATGCTATAACTGAAGCGATTATCTTCAGTGCTGCCGTTGGCGCTGGCGTTAAAACTCCCACCACCTTTTAAATCGCTGCCGATACCCGTCGTGAGTGAGGAGAATCCGCCCGCACGCTTACCGTTGCCCATCAGCGTGTCGAATGGAATTGTGAGGTTCAGATAGACACTGTCATCTTTTTCCCCGAACTCGTCGTAGGTGCGCTGCACGGAGAGGCTATAACTTCCCCAGCTTAACGAATGACTGTGACCGACGGAGTATTGCGCTGACGAACTACTTTCATTCCAGTAGTCCTGCCAGGTTGAGTTGACATACATCGATCCCAAATCAAGGTCGCCCATTTTCAACGGCTGGCTGATATTTACCTGGATCTGGTTTTTCATGCGCTGGAAGGTCTGATACACATCGCGGTTATTACGTTCAGGGTTACGCTCCCTGTCACGATATTTGATCTCATCGGTTAACGAGGCCGCATCGTTCAGGCTGAGGTAGTCAGACGTTGAAAACCGGTAAGCTGCGACGTTGAAAGAGGTATTCGTCGCTTCCATGAGTTTACTGTAGGAGATGCGATAACTTTCGCCTGTGAGATGTCGTAAGCCGTCGATTCGGGCATCAGAATGCGTGACATCAAAGGCGAATGCGCCCACTCTGGTGTTCATCGCAATACCCAGCAATGCGGCGTAGAAATCGCTATCGGTGTATTCCAGCCCCGTATACCCGGTGAAGGTATTGGTTAAGCCATAATAGCCCGTGGCATATCCGACCATTGGTTTGTCGCGCAGGCTGTCGTCACGCAGCTCACCTACGCCGACATCCCATCGGGAGTAACCAGGGCGAAGCATTTGCGCGACTGAAGAATATGCGACTGAGAAGGAACGTTTGCTACCATCCGTTTCTTCTACAGTGACGATGAGATCGCTTCCGTAACCTGTTGTACTGAGATCCGTAATTTCAAATGGTCCTGGCGGTACGGACGTTTCGTAAATCGTATTTCCACTTTGAGCGATTGTGACTTTGGCGTTGCTGTTTGCTACCCCCCGGATCACCGGCGCATAGGTAGATATCCCGTTAGGAAGCATACGATCATCGTTATATAAACGCGCCCCGCGCAGGCTGATGGAATCGAAGGCGTCACCACGGGTATAGGAATCTCCTGCGATAAACTGCGCTTTAAGGGGGGTTATATCACGCTGAAGATAAATGTCCTGGCTGGCGTAATGGGTACCGGAGTCCTGATCCCAGTTCAGGTTGCCGCGTGCCCGGAGTCGCCACGGCCCCAGATTTGCCCCATAGCGTAAGCCTGCATAGGCCGTATCAGTGCTGGAATCTGGTGTGTCTGCATGCCAGCCGTTGAGATCCCAGGAGAGCATTGCCACCGGGATGCCATCTTCCCAAAGTGAAGGATCGACAAACCCCGACGGACGCTGAATAACGAAAGCCTGTGGAACAGAAAGATCTAACTCCTGGGTGGAAGGATCGTAAGCCACGCGCGAGCCTGGGTAGGCGTTCGACACAGAGATACACGTGTCATCAGAATCTTCCCCCGCTTGTTTAAGCTGTTCGGTTGTTACATTTGCCTGGATGAGCAGTTTAGATGTGATACAGGGCGTGGCGCGCGGAGTGCCATTCTCCTCAAAGAGAAGATCCGTGGTAACGGAAGGTTTCCCGTTAATAATCACCTTCACTTTATACGTTCCGGCAATAACAGGGTTGCCTTTTGAAAATCGACTGACATCAATGGATGCGCCGGTGTTATAAAGAAACTGCTCATTAAACTGCACGTTTTCTTCTTTATTATTTTCAGCAGCAAATGCACATAACGGCAATACCGCGCTTATCGATAAACATAGTAGCGAACGTCTGAAGTGCATGATGAACTCTGTCCCAGAGCAAAGCCAATTATAGTTCTTGCGAATGATATGAAGCTGATACAGAATCAATTCTGTATAAACTCATACTTATCAATTCCACCGAAATCATTGATGGCTTGCCAGATTATTTTGCTATTTCCGGCCGGGGTGTAGTTTTTCACATTCATCATCTGGCTCGAGAACGGTTCAATATAATGCGTTTCGACCTCGTAACGTTTAACGCCTGAAATAAGCGTTGCACTCGCCAGCGAAACATAATAAGGCGAGTCATTTTTCGCACTTAAAACGATTTTTTGCCCTTGCCGGGTTTGAGACCATTTAAGATTTTTGGCCGCGTCTGTCGGTTCCCCTTTCAACCCTGTAGGACGGAAAAAGAGTTTAATACGGGTGCGGAAAGCAAGCTGAAGCATGCTTTGGTTGTCGCTCTCCTTTGCTTTAGGGGGAACTTCCAGAACGTTAAACCAGAACAGGGACTCTTTATCTTTTGGCAATGCCTGACCAAGCCAGGTGATTCTGACGGTTTGCCCTTTTTGCGGTTCAACACGCGAAACGGGGGGCGTAACAATAAAGGGAAGTTTCAGCTCCTGAGGATTGGTGGTATCTCTTCCATCGTCGAGCCAAGTTTGTACCAGTAAAGGCCGGGTGCCACGGTTATCCATCGACACCGTTACGTCTTTTGCCGATTCAGGATAAATGACACGGGTGCCAGAAATCACAATATCTGCACTGGCGTTAAGAGCAAAAACGCTCACCGAGGCCAGCAGCAGGGCTTTTAATCCGCTCTTAATATTCAGTACGTACATGTATAATCTCAAAAAATACGAAAAATGTGCCCAGCGGGGCACATTAACGGCAGGGATAAATTATTCGTAGCTCATGGTGAAGTAAGCGTTGGCGCTGACTTTACCTGACTGCACAGGATTCGTGCCTTTCACCCAGTTGGAGCCTGGGACATAAGCAACGCGGTAGAACAGTTTACCGGAACCCGCATTCAGGTCGGCTTTCTGCGTATTATTGTCAGGCTGGCCTACCATAATACGAGAAGAGACGGTTGGGGCATTGTTATACAGGGCAAGTGTAACGTTCGTTGCTGCGCCTGCTACATTGGCGTCAGGTTCAATGGTACCGTTTGCAATTGCACCCATATTTTTAGACATGAAGCTTGCAGAAGCAGTATCTAATGTCTCAGGGCAGTTGGTGAGCAGCAGTTCAAAATTCTTAGAGCCGACGCCGGTATCGACGGTGGTGGATTCAACCTCAGACTTTTTAACAACCGGTAGGGTGATAGTAATATTATTTTGTGATTCACCATTAGAGGTGGAAATATTACATGTGGTATCAGTTACCGCACCATCAAAGGTGATTAAACCCAGATCTGTATCTGCAATTGCTGAAAAAGAACCTGTTACGAATAAAGTTACAACTGAAGCTAATAACGTTTTTTTTAACATGATTAAAATTCCATTTAAAAAACATTTCACTGATGTAATTCAAGCAAAGTGATGATAGGGATCTCTGAATACATTGGGTATTTAAAATTGCTTAAAACCATCATTAGAAAAAATAATTATCCGGATAAGTTACTGAAAATGATCTTGAAAATTCTTTAAAAGAATGCAGAAGAGGAAGGGTAATTTCATCCGATCTCATTCTGGCACGATATAAATTATAAATGGTAAAGATCATTTCCTTTATTATATTTTTTAGAGGAATGTGTTTTTCAAAAAAACAGACGTGATGAGAGAGCGGGAATAGGATAAATAAATGAGGAATGATTTAATTAACGATAAAAGTATGAAGGACTTTTCGCCATTTAAGGAGCGGATCCTGAGAAATCCGCTCCTCGCCGGAGTCAGGCAACCTGAACCGGGATCGCTTTCGCGGTACGTTTCATGTCGTTATCGCCTTCGAAATAGGCCACTTTAGGCTGCCAGCGGCGTGCTTCTTCGTCAGACATCATCACAAAGCTGGCGATAATCACAATGTCACCCACGTCCGCGCAGTGGGCAGCTGCGCCGTTAACGGAGATGATTTTAGACCCACGCTCGGCAGCAATGGCGTAGGTTGAGAAACGTTTGCCATTGTTTACGTTCCAGATATCAATCGCTTCGTTTTCAAGGATGCCTGCGGCATCAAGGAAATCCTGATCAATGGCGCAGGAGCCTTCATAGTGCAGGTCGGCCTGGGTGACTTTCACACGGTGAAGCTTACCTTGCAGCATTTTGCGAATCATTACGTTTACCTTTCATTATCAAGGGCGAAAACTACGCCAGCTCAACCACTTTATTATCAATCAGACGAGCCTGGCCAAGCCATGCCGCTACCAGGATCACTGCACGTTTGCTGGTTTCAGTAAATTCCAGCAGCGTATCAGCATCACGAATTTGTACGTCGTCAGCGCGAAGGCCTTTATCGTTCAGCGCCTGTTCGGCGAGGGCGACGATCTCTTCGGCGGTCAGCTCTTTGGCCAGAACCTGCTCCGCCATCGTATTCATAACCTTGCTTAAGCCTGGCGCGATTTTACGCTGCTCCGCGGTCAGATAGCCGTTACGGGAGCTAAGGGCCAGACCGTCTTTGGCGCGTACAATCGGTACGCCGACGATCTCAATATCGTAACCCATATCCGCGACCATCTTGCGGATCAGAGCCAGCTGCTGGAAATCTTTCTCGCCGAAGCAGGCAACGTCGGGTTGTACCAGGTTGAACAGTTTGCTGACGATGGTCGATACGCCACGGAAATGACCCGGGCGGCTGGCGCCTTCGAGCATGGTGGAAATGCCCGGTACGTCAACGTAAGTTGCCTCTTCCGTACCCTGAGGATAGACGTCAGCCGGTGCCGGAGAGAAGACGATGTCCGCATGGCGTTTTTTCAGCTTCTCACAATCTTCCTGCAGGGTGCGCGGATAGCGCGCCAGGTCATCGGCGCGGTCAAACTGCATGGGGTTAACGAAGATACTGACCACCACGATATCTGCCCGCGCACGCGCTTCGTCGACCAGTTTCATATGGCCGTCATGCAGGTTTCCCATGGTTGGGACCAGTGCGATACGTTTACCTTCCTGTCGTGCGCGACGAATATGCTGGCGAAGCAGCGGCAGGGTTTCAATGATTAGCACAACGAGACTCCTTAATGGAAACTGTGTTCTTCAGCCGGGTAAACACCGGATTCAACGTCGGCAATATATTGCCTGACCGCGGCGCGCATGTCGCCCGCTTCCGTGAGGAAATTTTTGGCAAATTTAGGGATGTGTCCACCGGTAATACCGAAGGCGTCGTGCATGACCAGAATTTGACCATCGGTCACGTTTCCTGCACCAATCCCGATAACCGGAATCGACAGCGCGTCGGTGATGCGTTTCGCCAGTTCAACCGGAACGCACTCCAGCACCAGCAGCTGCGCGCCTGCGGCTTCCAGCGCCAGGGCATCATCAAACAGCGTCTGGGCTGCGTCACCGCGGCCCTGCACCTTATACCCGCCAAAGATGTTGACGGATTGCGGCGTCAGGCCCAAATGGCCGCACACCGGTACGGCGCGCTCGGTGAGCATTTTTACCGTCTCAACGAGCCAGGCTCCGCCCTCGATTTTAACCATATTGGCCCCGGCACGCATGACTGCGGCAGCATTTTCAAAGGTTTGCTCTGGGGTGGCATAGGCCATAAACGGTAGATCGGAAAGGAGCAGGCAGGCAGGTGCGCCACGGCGCACTGCGCGGGTATGGTAGGCGATGTCTTCGACCGTAACCGGCAGGGTGGAATCATGTCCTTGTACCGTCATCCCTAACGAATCCCCAACCAGCATGACGTTGATACCCTCTTCGGCAAAGAGTTTGGCAAAGCTGTAGTCATACGCGGTGATAGTGGCGAAGCGTTTTTTTTCCTGTTTGCATTTCTGCAGTAAGGAGATGGTGGTTGGTTTCATACTGTTTCCTGATAGCCCAAAAGCGAATCTTTGCGCATTCTAACAGTAACATTCGAGGGAACAATGATTTTAGATAGTCGATTAGCCACAATTATTTTATGGCTAATGGGCAGGGGAACTGGCTTACCAGCGAGCGGGTTTTTCCGCGTGGAGTTGATCCAGAATGTCCCTGAGCGGAATGCCGTCCGGGAAGATGAGATCGGGGGCGACTTCAAACAGCGGCCAGAGCATAAACCCGCGGTTTTTCATATCGTAATGCGGAACGGTGAGCCGTTCAGTGTTAATGGTCTCGTAACCAAACAGCATAATGTCGAGGTCCAGCGTGCGCGGTCCCCAGCGTTCGGCTTTGCGTACTCGGCCCTGCTGCAGTTCGATGCGCTGGGTATTGTCCAGCAGCGTTTCGGCATCCAGAGCGGTTTCCAGCACCACGGCGGCATTAAGATAATCAGGCTGATCCTGAGGACCCAGCGGCGGCGTGCGGTAGAAAGAGGAGACCGCCACGATCTTGCTTTGCGGAATCTCACCCAGCGCCTGAACGGCAGCATTCACCTGCTCCAGCGGAGAGGCTAAATTGCTGCCGATGGCGATATACGCGAGGGTCATGCCGTACCTTCACGACGCGGCGCGCGCTTGCGCGGACGACGATGACGGCGACGCGGTTCCGGCTCTTCATCCAGCCCGGTAAGCATATCTTTCTGCTCTGGCGGTGCGGAAACCTGGAATTCGGCCCACCACTGCGTCAGACGCTGCAGCTCCTGGTTCCTTTCAATCTCAGCACGCAGCGACAGCAGATCGAATGCGGCGCGGAACTTCGGATGCTCCATCAGCTTCCAGGCGCGTTTACCCTGACGACGGGACATGCGCAGCTGAAGCTGCCAGATATCGCGTACCAGCGTGGTAATCCGTTTCGGGATCGCCAGCGTACGGCATCCTTCGTCGAGCACATCGTTTGCAGCCAGCGCGAAGGCATCATAATAGGCGAGCCCGCTCTCCTGGGTAATTCGCTGGGCTGTTTCCAGCAGCGGGTACCAGAACATGGCCGCAAACAGGAACGCCGGGTTCACGCGCATGTCGTTGCGAATGCGGGTATCGGTATTTTTCAGCACCTGCGCAATCATCCGTTCCATTGGGCTGTCACCGCTTTCGGTGAAGTAGCGGGTAATGGTCGGGAACAGCGGCTGGAACAGGTTATATTCACGCAGCAGATTATAGGTTTCAAAGCCGTGGCCAGCCTGCAGCAGCTTCAGCGCCTCTTCAAACAGGCGGGCAGGCGGCACGTCGTTGATAAGCGTCGCCAGACGCGGAATCGGCTCTGCCGTTTCCGGGCTGATGCGCATATTCAGCTTGGCGGCGAAACGCACGGCGCGCAGCATGCGCACGGGATCTTCACGGTAGCGCGTTTCCGGCGTGCCAATCAGGCGGATCAGACCTTCTTTCAGGTCCTGCATGCCGCCGACGTAATCGCGTACGGTGAAATCCGCCACGCTGTAATAAAGGCTGTTGATGGTGAAGTCGCGACGCTGGGCATCTTCTTCGATAGAGCCAAAGATATTATCGCGCAGCAGCATACCGTTCTGACCGCGCTGCGACGTGGTGCGATCGGATGCGCCCGCTTCGTGGTGGCCGCGGAAGGTCGCCACTTCGATAATCTCGGGTCCAAACATCACGTGAGCAAGGCGGAAACGGCGGCCAACAAGACGGCAGTTACGGAATAATTTGCGCACCTGCTCAGGCGTGGCGCTGGTCGTCACGTCGAAATCTTTCGGTTTTTTGCCCAGCAGTAAATCACGCACCCCACCGCCCACGAGATAGGCCTCGTAGCCCGCTTTATTCAGACGATAGAGCACCTTGAGGGCATTTTCACTGATATCTTTGCGGGAAATATTGTGCTGCTCACGCGGAATAACCGACATGTGTGGCTGTGCAATAGCATCGTTCGCCATGCTCTCTTCGCGGCTTAGCACTTTACGGCAAAAATTAGCGACTCGGGTAAAAATGGTACACCTCGTAGTGTGTTTTGTTATGAAAAAAGCGGCTAATCATAGCTCAGCGCAACGCATTTGAGAATGCTGGATTTTTGGCACTGCTGTGAGCGTCCAGTGAGCCGTTGCCATTTTCAGCAGTTCGTCAATTCGCAGATCCTGCCATTCGTTGGTTACATTCTGGTTGAGAAATCGCAGCGCGTCGATCAAAACAGGACGCGGATCGCCCTCTGGCAGGGCCGGGGCGTGATTTTGCTTTGACAGCTTACAGCCCTGTGCATTGACCGCCAGCGGCAGATGAATGTAATCCGGTGCCGTCCAGCCAAACTGGTGATAAAGGGAGATTTGTCGCACGGTAGGTTCAACCAGGTCCGCCCCGCGCACGATTTCCGTCACGCCCTGAAAATGATCGTCCACCACCACGGCCAGGTTATAGGCAAACAGGCCGTCACGACGGTGAATAATAAAATCCTCACGTGCAAGACGCTCATCGGCAAGGATTTCACCGGAGAGTAAATCGTTAAAGCGCGTCACAGGGGAGCGCTGCTTGATACGTACGGCGGCATTTTCCGGAGGAAGATTAAGCGTGCGGCAGTGACCGTCATAGACCCCTCCCACGCTCTGGATACGCGCGCGGGTGCAGGTGCAGTTATAGGAAAGTCCCTGAGTGCTAAGCCAGGCCAGACGTTCCCTATAAGCGTCGTGACGTTTTGACTGCCACAGAACGTCGTCATCCCAGTGAAGACCGTAATGTTCCAGCTGACGCAGAATGGATGCTGCTGCACCGGGAACTTCACGCGGAGGGTCAATATCTTCAATGCGAACGAGCCATTTGCCCTGGCGGGCGCGAGCCTGCAGGTAGCTGCCGAGCGCGGCAATTAATGAGCCGAAGTGTAATTCACCGGAAGGAGATGGCGCGAAGCGCCCAATATAGTGTGATTCAGACATATCAACAGTAACAAGGCGGGAGAAACTCCCGCCTTTGGAGTGTGTAAACAGCGCTGGTGTTAACCGGCCATCTGTTTTTCGCGGATTTCGGCCAGCGTTTTACAGTCGATGCACAGATCGGCGGTTGGACGCGCTTCCAGGCGACGAATACCAATTTCAACACCGCAGGATTCGCAGTAGCCAAAATCTTCGTCTTCGACTTTTTTCAGCGTTTTCTCGATTTTTTTGATCAGTTTGCGTTCGCGGTCACGGTTACGCAGTTCGAGACTGAACTCTTCTTCCTGAGCGGCACGGTCTACCGGATCCGGGAAGTTAGCAGCTTCATCCTGCATATGAGTAACGGTGCGATCGACTTCATCCCTGAGTTGATTACGCCATGCTTCAAGAATACGCCTGAAGTGCGACAGCTGGGCTTCGTTCATATACTCTTCGCCCGGCTTCTCTTGATACGGCTCCACCCCAGCGATGGCGAGAATACTCAGGGACGATGTTTTACGGTTTTGCCCTTCTTGCATGTTGCTTCTCCTTAACACGCACTATCGATCCCCGTGTTGGGGGAAAAATCAGGTCGCTATAAATAGCAGATGCTTTTCCGGATGGCAATTATCTAAACGTAACACTTGACAAGCCTGTGAGGAAAAGCGTATTTGCGCACGCGGCCAGAACACTTAATCATCAATCGTCTAATCCCTTATAAGACAATGGGAAGAGAGGATCTCAGAGTCATATTATCGGCAGAAAGTTCCGCTTTATAAGCTAAAACCTCTACCCCCTGCTTTTGTGCCTCATTCAACAATTGCGCGTATTTAGGATCAATATGGCGGGCAGGGGAGAAACGTTCAATGGCTGAATGCAATACCGCAAACAGCAATACGGCGCGTTTGCCCGCCGCCGCAACACTCATTAGCTCTCGCAGATGCTTCTGGCCACGTAGCGTTACCGCATCCGGGAAGTAGCCATTTTCCTGTTCCGCTAACGTCACTGATTTTACTTCAATATAGCACTCAGGCCTGTCTTCCGCCTGTAACATGAAGTCAATTCTGCTGCTTTCATCGCCATACTTCACTTCGCTTTTATGCGTGCCATAACCCACCAGTTCGGGAAGGGCACCAAAGGTCAGGGCTTCCTTAACTAATTGATTCGCGCGCAGGGTGTTAACGCAAATAAATGCCCCGTTTTGCGTTTCGGTCATTTCCCAGGTATGAGCATATTTGCGTTTAGTATTTTCTGAAGTGGAATACCAGACTCTGTCACCCGGCGTCGCACACCCCGTCATGGCTCCCGTGTTGGGGCAGTGCAGGGTGAGCTGTACGCCTTCGGGCGTGATCACGTCGGCAAGGAAGCGTTTGTAGCGTTGGATCAGCGTGGCGTGCTGCAGGGGAGGATCAAACTTCATCAGAATTCCTTTCGGTGTTGCCCAGCGTCCAGCGCTGGAGCGGCGTATAGCGGGTGCGTCCCTGTGCAAAGACAGATTCATAAAGCGCGAATTCATTGACCGGAAAAGCCCAGTGAAAACCCGGTGGCGGGATGGCAACGGCCTGACCTGCATCGCGCAGCAACGTGATATGCGGATGAAACGGCTGCGGGCTCTGATAACAGCCGCTGCGTGCCGCCTGCGCGCGCAGCATATTCGCCAGCTGCAATAATCCGCGCGGCGGCTGGCGCGTCCCCAGCCAGAGCACGCGAGAACGTAGCCACTGACCCGCGTCATCGAGGTGCAGCGTAAATTCCGGCTGGGTAATACGCCCGGCCATTGCGGCTAACGCCCGCTGTTTTTCGGCACTAACGTCGCCCAAAAAGGCCAGCGTCAGGTGCAGATTCGCCGCCGCAACGGGGCGGCCTGCTTCTGGCGGGAAGTGTTCAGCGCGCCAGCGAACAATTTGACGCTGTATTGTGGCGGGCAATTCAATGGCAAAAAACAGCCGTTTCGACTCAGACATACGGGAGGCTCGGTAATGATATGCGCCGATGCTACAATGTACGCCGACTAATGTTAACCCTCTGGAGCTGTTAGTGTCCTCATTGCCGGTCGCCGTTGTCCTTCCTGAGCTTCTCGCTGCCTTACACCGTGCCCCGCAGGTTTTGCTAAACGCGCCTACGGGGGCCGGTAAATCCACCTGGCTGCCGCTACAAATTCTGAAAAACGGCAATATCGGTGGAAAAATTATCCTGCTGGAGCCGCGCAGGCTGGCCGCGCGCAACGTGGCGCAGCGCCTGGCGGAACTGCTGAATGAAAAGCCGGGAGAGACGGTAGGGTACCGCATGCGCGCGGAAACCTGCGTGGGGCCTTCCACGCGGCTTGAGGTGGTGACCGAGGGGATCCTCACCCGCATGCTGCAAAACGATCCGGAGCTGACCGGCGTCGGGCTGGTGATCCTGGATGAATTTCACGAGCGCAGCCTGCAGGCGGATCTGGCCCTGGCGCTCTTGCTGGACGTGCAGCAGGGCCTGCGCGACGATCTTCGGCTACTTATCATGTCCGCTACGCTGGACAACGAGCGGCTGCAGCAGGTGTTGCCACACGCACCGGTAATTAGCTCAGAGGGGCGCGCGTTCCCGGTCGAACGGCGCTATCAACCGCTGCCAGCCCATCAGCGCTTTGACGAAGCGGTCGCCATCGCAACCGCAGAACTGTTGCGTCAGGAATCTGGTTCGCTGCTGCTGTTTTTACCCGGCGTGGGCGAGATCCAACGCGTGCAGGAGCAGCTGGCCTCCCGCGTAGACAGCGACGTGCTGCTGTGCCCGCTCTACGGTGCGCTGTCGCTGGCCGATCAGCGTAAAGCGATCCTTCCCGCACCTGCGGGACAGCGCAAGGTGGTGTTGGCAACCAATATTGCTGAAACCAGCTTGACCATCGAAGGTATTCGCCTGGTGGTGGATAGCGCGCAGGAGAGGGTGGCAAGCTTTGACCCGCGTACCGGGCTAACCAGACTGCTTACGCAACGCATTAGCCAGGCGTCGATGGTGCAGCGCGCGGGCCGTGCGGGACGCCTTGAGCCGGGTATTTGTCTGCATTTGACCAGCGCGGAGCAGGCTGAACGCGCGGCACAGCAAAGCACACCGGAAATTTTACAAAGCGATTTGTCTGGCCTGGTGATGGAACTGCTGCAATGGGGCTGCCTGGAACCCGCCCAGCTCACCTGGCTTAACCCCCCTCCTGTCGTGAACCTTGCCGCTGCGCTTGCTTTACTGACCCAGCTCGGTGCGCTTGACGGTGAGCGGTTGTCCTCCCGAGGACAAAAAATGGCCGCACTGGGGAACGAGCCACGGCTGGCCGCCATGCTGGTGTCAGCGCAGGGAGACGATGAAATAGCTACGGCCGCGAAACTGGCGGCTATCCTTGAGGAGCCGCCACGCGGTGGCAGTAGCGATCTGGCCCAGGCCTTTTCGCGCAGTCAGGGGAACTGGCAGCAGCGGGCGCAGCAGCTGTGTAAGCGGCTTAGCAGCCGCGGCGGCGTGCCAGACGGTGAGAGTATCCCACGGCTGTTAGCGCGGGCATTTCCGGACCGGATTGCGCGTCGGCGCGGGCTGGACGGACGCTATCAGCTGGCAAACGGCATGGGGGCGATGCTGGACAGCGATGACGCCCTGACGCGTTATGAGTGGCTGATCGCGCCGCTGTTGCTGCAGGGGAGCCACTCCCCGGATGCCCGTATTTTGCAGGCGATTGCCGTGGATATCGACGCCCTGACGCGCGCGTGCCCGCAGCTGCTCCAGCAGTCCGACACCGTCGAGTGGGATGATGCGCAGGGTACGCTGAAGGCATTTCGTCGTAGCCAGATAGGTAAGCTGACCCTCGGGACGAAGCCGCTGGCGAAGCCGTCGGAAGAGGAGCTGCATCAGGCCATGCTGAACGGTATCCGGGAAAAAGGGCTCGGCGTACTGAACTGGTCGCCAGAGGCTGAACAGTACCGTCTTCGCCTGCACTGTGCCGCGCGCTGGCTGCCGGAGTATGCCTGGCCCGCGGTGGATGATGAAACATTGTTGGGCTCTCTGGAGCGCTGGTTATTGCCGCAAATGCACGGTGTTCACTCGCTCCGGGCGCTGAAAGCGATCGATGTTAAGGTCGCGTTACAGAATTTACTCGACTGGTCATTACGTCAACGTCTGGATAGTGAACTGCCAGAGCATTACACTGTGCCGACCGGAAGCCGGATTGCCGTTCGTTATCACGAGGATAATCCGCCTGCGCTGGCGGTACGGATGCAGGAGATGTTTGGGGAGGCGACCACGCCGTCCATCGCCGAAGGGCGCGTTCCGATGGTGCTTGAGCTCTTGTCGCCTGCACATCGTCCGCTGCAGATCACCCGCGATCTGGGAGCGTTCTGGGCGGGGAGCTACCGAGAAGTGCAAAAAGAGATGAAGGGGCGTTATCCCAAACACGTCTGGCCGGACGATCCGGCGAATACGGCGCCGACGAGGCGGACGAAGAAATATTCGTGAAAGGGGAGTGCGGTCTGATGCCCTCACCCCAGCCCTCTCCCACGGGGAGAGGGAGAAAACCCATTTTGAGAGATTTCTTCTTTCACGATGATGTGGAAGAAAAGAGAATCGGGCCTTTGCGCCTGAAAGTTGCGGAGAAAAAGCATGGCGGGGAATGACCGCGAGCCAATAGGACGTAAGGGAAAACCAACGCGTCCGGCGAAAGAAAAGGTAAGCCGTCGTCGCCTCAGAGATGAGGACTATGACGATGACTATGAAGACGATTATGAGGATGAAGAACCGATGCCGCGTAAAGGGAAAGGCAAAGGGCGTAAGCCTCGGGGCAAACGCGGCTGGTTCTGGCTGCTGCTGAAGCTGTTTATTGTTTTTGTTGTGCTGATGGCGATTTACGGCGTGTATCTGGATCAAAAGATCCGCAGCCGTATCGACGGTAAAGTCTGGCAGCTACCTGCGGCAGTGTATGGCCGTATGGTGAACCTTGAGCCAGATATGTCCATCAGTAAGAACGAGATGGTGAAACTGCTGGAAGCCACCCAGTATCGTCAGGTATCTAAAATGACGCGGCCTGGCGAATTTACCGTGCAGGCGAACAGCATTGAGATGATCCGCCGTCCGTTTGATTTCCCGGACAGCAAAGAGGGGCAGGTGCGCGCGCGTCTGACCTTTGACGGCGATCGTCTGGATATTATTGAGAACATGGATAACAACCGTCAGTTCGGTTTCTTCCGTCTCGATCCCCGTCTGATCACCATGCTCTCCTCGGCAAACGGCGAACAGCGACTGTTCGTGGCGCGTAACGGTTTCCCGGATCTGCTGGTGGACACCCTGCTGGCAACCGAAGACCGTCACTTCTACGAGCACGATGGCATCAGCCTCTACTCGATTGGTCGTGCGGTACTGGCTAACCTCACTGCGGGACGTACCGTGCAGGGGGCGAGTACCCTTACTCAGCAGCTGGTGAAGAACCTGTTCCTCTCCAGCGAACGCTCTTACTGGCGTAAAGCTAACGAAGCGTACATGGCCGTGCTGATGGATGCGCGTTACAGCAAGGATCGTATCCTTGAGCTGTACATGAACGAGGTATACCTCGGTCAGAGTGGCGATAACGAAATCCGCGGCTTCCCGCTGGCGAGCCTGTACTACTTTGGTCGTCCGGTGGAAGAGCTGAGCCTGGATCAGCAGGCACTGCTGGTGGGTATGGTGAAAGGGGCGTCCATTTATAACCCGTGGCGTAACCCGAAACTGGCGCTTGAGCGTCGTAACCTGGTGCTGCGCCTGCTGCAACAACAGCAGGTGATTGACCAGGAGCTGTACGACATGCTGAGCGCGCGTCCACTCGGCGTTCAGCCGCGCGGTGGCGTGATTTCGCCTCAGCCTGCGTTTATGCAGCTGGTGCGTCAGGAGCTGCAGAGCAAGCTCGGTGATAAGGTCAAAGATCTCTCCGGCGTGAAGATCTTCACCACCTTTGACTCCGTGGCGCAGGATGCGGCAGAAAAAGCGGCAGTGGAAGGCATTCCGGCGCTGAAGAAACAGCGTAAGCTGAGCGATCTGGAAACCGCGATGGTGGTGGTTGACCGTAACACCGGCGAAGTTCGCGCGATGGTGGGCGGTGCTGAGCCGCAGTTTGCAGGCTACAACCGTGCTATGCAGGCACGTCGCTCGATCGGTTCTCTGGCAAAACCGGCGACCTATCTGACTGCCCTGAGCCAGCCAAATCAGTATCGCCTGAATACCTGGATTGCGGATGCGCCGATTTCCCTGCGTCAGCCTAACGGCCAGGTCTGGTCACCGCAGAACGATGATAAACAGTTCAGCGGCCAGGTGATGCTGGTGGATGCCTTAACGCGCTCCATGAACGTGCCAACGGTTAACCTGGGGATGTCGCTGGGCCTGCCGGCCATCGTTGATACCTGGCAGAAACTCGGCGTGTCGAAAGATCAGCTGCATCCGGTGCCTGCGATGATCCTCGGTGCGCTTAACCTGACGCCGATCGAAGTGGCACAGGCATTCCAGACCATTGCCAGCGGAGGGAACCGCGCACCGCTGTCTGCCCTGCGTTCGGTGATTGCCGAAGATGGCTCCGTACTGTATCAGAGCTTCCCGCAGGCAGAACGTGCCGTTCCCGCTCAGGCAGCCTATATGACGCTGTGGACGATGCAGCAGGTTGTGCAGCGCGGTACCGGTCGTCAGCTGGGTGCGAAGTATCCGGGTCTGCATCTGGCGGGTAAAACCGGGACCACCAACAACAACGTCGATACCTGGTTCGCTGGTATTGATGGCCGTGAAGTGGTGATCACCTGGGTAGGCCGTGACAACAACCAGCCGACCAAGCTGTACGGCGCGAGCGGGGCGATGTCGATTTACCAGCGCTATCTGGCAAATCAGTCTCCTGTGCCGCTGAATCTGGTTGCGCCGGAAGACATCGTCGATATGGGCGTGGACAGTTCCGGTAACTTTGTCTGCGGCGGCGGGATGCGTACGCTGCCTGTCTGGACCGCAAACCCGGACTCGCTGTGCCAGCAAAGCCAGCCAGAACAGCCAACGGGTAACCCGTTCGACCAGTCTTCTCAACCACAGCAGCCGCAGCAGCAACAGCCGCAGCAGCAGAATGAGAAGAAAGACAGCGACGGTGTCGCGGGCTGGATCAAAGATATGTTCGGCGGTAACTAACCTTTTGAAGCCCTCTTCCCTGGAAGGGGGCTTTTTTACCCGTAAACCTCATTTCGTTAACCCTCGCTTTAACTCTGATTAACCCTTCGTTTTCTCTTGTCTATTTCTTAAACCCTTAATTCTCATAGGGCAGCTTACTGCTTGCTATGCAACCAGCGTTTCGCATATTATTCTGGCGCTCATAATAATAATTCTCGTTTACGTTATCATTCACTTTCATATCAGAGATTCAACATGGCGCTTTCCAATACTGCTCAGCCAATTAACACGTCGCTGCGTAAAATCGCGGTTGTCGTAGCCACAGCGGTTGCCGGCATGTCGGCTTATGCACATGCTGCCGAAACCCCGAAAAAAGAAGAGACCATTACGGTTACTGCCGCGCCTGCTGCGCAGGAAAGTGCGTGGGGGCCGGCACCAACGATTGCGGCCAAGCGCACCGCCACGGCCACCAAGACCGATACCCCGATTGAGAAAACCCCGCAGTCTATTTCCGTGGTCACGCGTGAAGAGATGGACATGAAGCAGCCGGGGACGGTGAAGCAAGCGCTGGCCTATACGCCGAGCGTTTTTGCGACTCGCGGTGCATCAACAACGTATGATGTTGTTTCTATCCGTGGGTTCACCACCTCCAGTACCGTGAATACTAACCAGTATCTGGATGGGATGAAGCTGCAGGGAGATAACTATTCTGAAGCGTCCATGGATCCGTATTTCCTTGAGCGCGTCGAACTGCTGCGTGGCCCAACGTCCGTTCTGTACGGTAAAAGTCACCCGGGCGGCGTGGTCAGCATGGTCAGCAAGCGTCCAACCACCGAGCCACTGAAAGAAGTCCAGTTCAAAATGGGTACCGATAACCTATGGCAGACCGGGTTTGATTTCAGCGATGCGATTGATGATGACGGCGTGTGGTCATACCGCCTGACCGGTCTGGGGCGCAGTGAAAATGCGCAGCAGGAAATGGTTAAGTCCACCCGTTACGCCATTGCGCCTGTTTTCAGCTGGCGACCTGACGATAAGACGGATTTCACCTTCCTGAGCAATTTCCAGAGCGATCCGGATGCAGGCTATTACGGCTGGCTGCCGCGGGAAGGTACTGTTGTGCCTTACTATGACGCCAATGGCAACGCTCACAAGCTGCCGACCGATTTCAACGAAGGTGATGAAGACAACAAGATCTCCCGCCGTCAGAAGATGTTGGGCTACAGCTTCTCGCATCAGTTTGATGACACCTTTACCGTGCGTCAAAACCTGCGCTACACCAAAATCAACACGCTTTACCGTTCCGTCTACGGTAACGGCTATATTGCACCAGCTCAGATCAGCCGCGCGTATGTGCGCTCTGATGAGGATCTGAACTCGTTCACGGTCGATACCCAGCTGCAGTCCAAATTTGCGACAGGTGCAGTGGATCATACTCTGTTAACGGGCGTTGACTACCTGCGCATGCGTAACGATATTGATGCTGATTACGGCAGCGCTGATCCTATCAGCATGACGAATCCGCAGCACAACAATGCCAATATCAACGTGAACTTCCCGTATGCCGTGCTCAATCGTCAGGAGCAAACGGGCCTGTACGCGCAGGATCAGGCTGAGTGGGATAAGTGGGTACTGACCCTTGGCGGACGCTATGATTTCGCTAAAACGTCCACACTGACGCGTTCCTCTGACACGACGGCTGAAATCAACGATCGGGCGTTCACCTGGCGTGGCGGGATCAACTACCTGTTTGATAACGGTATTACGCCGTACTTCAGCTACAGCGAATCCTTCGAGCCTATTTCCGGCGCAACCCAGGGCGGCAAACCGTTCGATCCGGCTCGCGGCAAACAGTATGAAGCGGGCGTGAAGTATGTACCGAAAGTTCTGCCTGTGGTTGTGACTGCAGCGGTATACCAGCTGACCAAAAACAACAACCTGACGGCCGATCCGGCGAACCCGACCAGCGGCTTTAGCGTGCAGGGCGGAGAAATTCGTTCCCGCGGGTTCGAACTGGAAGCGAAAGCCGCAGTCTCTGCCAACGTGAACGTGACGGCTTCCTATAGCTTTACTGATGCGGAATACACGCACGATACTTGGTATGAAGGCCGTCGTCCGGCGGAAGTGCCGCGTAACATGGCGTCTCTGTGGGCCGATTACACCTTCCACGAGACGGCGCTGAGCGGTCTGACGGTAGGGGTGGGAACCCGTTACATCGGTAACACCGTTTCCTACTACTCTGCCTCGTCGCCAAAAGCCTATCAGTCGTTCAACGTTGCGGGCTACGCCCTGGCGGATGCGACCGTGAAATACGACCTGGCACGCTTTGGACTGCCGGGCTCTTCTGTCGGCGTCAACGTGAACAACATCTTCGACCGTGAATACGTCTCCAGCTGCTACAGCGAATATGCATGCTATTGGGGAGCAGGACGTCAGGTTGTTGCCACCGCGACCTTCCGCTTCTAACCGCTCTTCGGGCACGGTTCGCCGTGCCCTTTTTATTTAAGTTGGCTGATATGCAGGATAATCAAACGCAACCCTACACCACCTTTACGCTCAACCACCTCTCCTTTCGCGTCCCCGGGCGCACGCTGCTGCATCCGCTCTCTCTGACGTTCCCGGCAGGTAAAGTGACGGGGCTGATTGGCCACAACGGCTCCGGTAAATCCACGCTGCTCAAAATGCTGGGACGCCACCAGCCGCCTTCAGAGGGTGATATTTTGCTGGACGACCAACCGCTGGAGAGCTGGAGCAGTAAAGCCTTTGCCCGCAAAGTCGCCTATCTGCCGCAGCAGCTGCCGCAGGCGGAAGGGATGACGGTACGCGAGCTGGTGGCCATTGGGCGTTATCCGTGGCACGGGGCGCTGGGGCGCTTCGGCGTCGCCGACAGAGAGAAGGTGGAAGAGGCGATTGCGCTGGTGGGGCTAAAACCGCTGGCGCACCGTCTGGTGGATAGCCTGTCCGGCGGTGAACGTCAGCGCGCGTGGATTGCAATGCTGGTGGCACAGGACAGCCGCTGCCTGCTACTCGACGAACCCACCTCCGCGCTGGATATTGCCCACCAGGTCGACGTGCTGGCGCTGGTGCATCGCTTAAGCCAGCAGCGCGGGCTGACGGTGATTGCGGTCCTGCATGATATCAACATGGCGGCGCGTTACTGCGATTATCTGGTGGCGCTGCGCGGTGGTGAAATGATTGCCCAGGGCACGCCGTCTGAGCTGATGCGCAGCGAAACGCTGGAACACATTTACGGTATTCCGATGGGTATTCTGCCTCACCCTGCCGGGGCTGCACCGGTGAGCTTTGTGTACTGATGCTGGACAACATGCTTATCAGCCGCCGTCGCCTGCTGACGGCTATGGCACTCTCACCGCTGCTGTTAAAAATGAATACGGCGCGCGCTGCCGCCGTGGATCCGCACCGTATTGTGGCCCTGGAGTGGCTGCCAGTTGAACTGATGATGGCGCTCGGCGTAACGCCCTATGGCGTGGCGGACATTCCTAACTATAACCTCTGGGTGAACGAGCCGAAGCTGCCGGACTCGGTGATCGACGTCGGTCTGCGCACGGAGCCAAACCTCGAACTGCTCACCCAGATGAAGCCGTCGTTCCTCTTCTGGTCCGCGGGTTACGGTCCGTCAGAGGAGGTGATGGCGCGCATTGCGCCAGGACGCGGATTCTCTTTCAGCGACGGTAAAAAGCCGCTGATCGTGGCGAAAAACTCGATTAACGAGATGGCGCATTTCCTCAACCGTGAAGCGGAGGCCAAACGGCATCTCGAGGAATTTGATGCCCTGATTGACGCATTAAAGCCGCGTTTTGCTCACCGGGGCGATCGCCCGCTGCTGATGGTGACGCTGCTGGATGCCCGCCATATGCTGGTCTTTGGTAAAAACTGTCTGTTCCAGGACGTGCTCGACAGCTTTGGCATTCGTAATGCCTGGGAAGGGGAGATGACCTTCTGGGGCAGTACCGCCGTGGGTATCGATCGTCTGGCGGCGTTTCGCGATGTAGATGTGATCTGTTTCGACCACGGGAACGAGCGTGACATGCAGGCCCTGATGGCGACCCCGCTCTGGCAGGCGATGCCGTTTGTGCGCGAGCAGCGCTTCCAGCGCGCCCCGGCGGTCTGGTTCTACGGCGCGACGCTGTCGGCCATGCATTTCGCCCGGGTGCTGGATAACGCATTGGGAGGAAAAGCATGAGCATGCGTATCGCCCGCTTCCCGGCGCTGTTGTTGTCCTTACTTTTCCTTGCCGCGCTGGTATTAACCTGGTTCAACCTCTCGACGGCACTACCGCGTGGACAGTGGAGGGCCGCCCTGGCCGCGCCGGATATCGATAATATCCAGCAGATGCTGTTCCACTACAGCCTGCTGCCGCGTCTGGCGATCTCCCTCTTGGTCGGTGCTGGTTTAGGGCTGGTGGGCGTACTGTTTCAGCAGGTTTTACGCAATCCCCTGGCGGAACCGACCACGCTCGGCGTCGCGACCGGTGCGCAGCTTGGGATCACGGTCATCACGCTGTGGTCGCTGCCGGGGGCGTTGACCTCGCAGTTTGCCGCTCTCGTGGGAGCGTGCGTGGTGGGCGCGCTGGTCTTTGGCGTGGCATGGGGCAAACGTCTTTCCCCTGTGACGCTTATTCTGGCCGGGCTGGTGGTCAGCCTGTACTGCGGGGCGATTAACCAGCTGCTGGTGCTGTTCCACCACGATCGGCTGCAAAGCATGTTCCTGTGGAGTACCGGCACGCTCACCCAGACCGACTGGAGCGTGGTGGCGCACCTGTGGCCGCAGCTGGCCGGCGGCGTCGTGCTGACGCTGCTGCTCCTGCGTCCCCTGACGCTCATGGGGCTGGATGATGGCGTGGCGCGTAACCTGGGGCTGGCGCTGTCGCTGGCTCGCCTGGCGGCGCTGACGCTGGCAATTGTATTGAGCGCTCTGCTGGTGAACGCGGTCGGCATCATCGGGTTTATCGGCCTGTTCGCGCCGCTGCTGGCGAAAATGCTCGGAGCGCGTCGTTTGCTGGCGCGTCTGCTGCTGGCCTCGCTGATTGGGGCGCTGATCCTCTGGCTTTCCGATCAGCTCATTCTGTGGCTGGCGCGGGTCTGGAGAGAGGTGTCCACCGGGTCGGTCACGGCGCTTATCGGTGCGCCGCTGCTGCTTTGGCTGCTGCCGCGCCTGCGCAGCATGAGCGCACCGGCGATGGATGCGGGCGATAAAGTCTACGCGGAACGCCAGTCGGTGCTGTGGTTTAGCCTTGCCGGCCTGGCGGTGCTGGTTATCGTCTCGTTTACGGCGCTCGCGTTTGGGCGTGATGCGGCGGGCTGGCACTGGGCAACGGGCGATTTACTCAACGACCTGCTGCAGTGGCGCTGGCCGCGTATCTTCGCTGCGCTGATCGCCGGCGTAATGCTGGCGGTGGCGGGGTGTATCATTCAGCGTCTGACCGGAAACCCGATGGCAAGCCCGGAAGTGCTCGGGATCAGCTCTGGCGCCGCCTTTGGCGTGGTGCTGATGCTGTTCTTTGTGCCGGGCAATGCGTTTGGCTGGCTGATGCCGGCCGGGAGTATCGGTGCGGCGGCCACGCTGATGATTATCCTGATGGCCGCCGGTCGCGGTGGATTTTCCCCGCACCGGATGCTGCTGGCCGGGATGGCGCTCAGTACCGCATTTACGATGCTGTTGATGATGCTACAGGCGAGCGGCGATCCGCGCATGGCGAAGATCCTGACCTGGATTTCTGGCTCAACCTACGGTGCCACCGGCAGTCAGGTTGTCTGGTCCGGGATCGTGATGATCGCGCTACTGGCGATTGTGCCGCTGTGCCGTCGGTGGCTGACCATCCTGCCGCTCGGTGGTGAAACGGCGCGTGCGGTGGGTATGGCGCTGACGCCAGCGCGCGTGGCTCTGCTGCTGCTGGCGGCGTGCCTGACGGCGGTGGCAACCATGACTATTGGACCACTGAGTTTTGTCGGGTTGATGGCGCCGCACATTGCCAGAATGATGGGGTTCCGCCGGACGATGCCGCATATTGTGATGTCTGCTCTCACGGGCGGGGTCATGCTGGTGTTTGCGGACTGGTGCGGAAGAATGGTGCTGTTCCCGTATCAGATCCCGGCGGGGCTGCTGTCGACCTTCATTGGCGCGCCGTATTTTATTTATCTGTTGAGAAAGCAGAGCCGATAGTCAGGTGCGGCCTGATGCCCTCTCCCACGGGAGAGGGAGAACAGCGTAGGCCGGGTAAGCGTTAGCGCCACCCGGCAATGCCCTTAGAGCTTCGCAAACACCTTACGCGCCGCGTCGATGGTGTTATTGATATCTTCTTCGCTGTGCGCCACGGACATAAAGCCCGCTTCGAACGCTGACGGTGCCAGGTACACGCCTTCTTCCAGCATCAGGTGGAAGAAGCGCTTGAAGCGTTCAACGTCGCACTTCACCACGTCCTGATAGCAGGTCACGGTTTTCGCATCGGTGAAGAAAATCCCGAACATCCCGCCCACGTGGTTAACGACCAGCGGAATACCGGCTTCCTCTGCCGCTTCAAGCAGTCCGTTTGCCAGCTGCGTCGTCAGGTCGGTCAGGGTTTCATGAATACCGGGCTGAGCCACTTCGTTCAGGCAGGCGAAGCCCGCCGCCATGGCGATTGGGTTACCGGAGAGCGTGCCCGCCTGGTAAACCGGGCCGGTTGGCGCCAGGGCTTCCATGACGTCCTTACGGCCACCAAAGGCCCCGACCGGCATGCCGCCGCCGATGATTTTGCCAAGGCAGGTAAGGTCCGGCTCAACGCCATAATAAGACTGGGCACCCGCCAGCGCCACGCGGAATCCGGTCATCACTTCGTCGATGATCAGCAGGGCACCGAATTCGTCGCACAGGGCACGCAGGCCCGGCAGGAAATCAGGCTGCGGTGGGATACAGTTCATGTTACCCGCAACAGGCTCAACGATGATGCAGGCGATCTCCTGCGGATACTGCTCGAATGCCGCGCGAACGGTGGCCAGATCGTTGTAGGTGCAGGTCAGGGTATGCTTAGCGAAATCTGCCGGTACGCCAGGCGAGTTTGGCTGGCCGAGCGTTAGCGCGCCGGAGCCCGCTTTCACCAGCAGGCAGTCCGCATGGCCGTGGTAGCAGCCTTCAAACTTGATGATTTTATCGCGGCCAGTGAAGCCACGCGCAAGGCGGATGGCGCTCATGGTGGCTTCGGTACCGGAGTTCACCATACGCACCATGTCCATTGTCGGCACCAGTTCGGTGACCAGCGCCGCCATTTTCACTTCCATTTCGGTTGGCGCGCCGAAGCTCAGGCCGCGCTGGGCGGCTTCAATCACCGCGTTACGGATAGCCGGGTGGTTGTGGCCCAGCACCATCGGGCCCCAGGAGCCGACATAATCGATATAGGCTTTGCCATCGACATCATACAGATACGCGCCGTCAGCACGTTCGATAAACAGCGGCGTGCCGCCCACGCCGGTAAAGGCGCGCACAGGTGAGTTCACGCCACCCGGAATAAGCTCGCGGGCTGCACTGTAGAGGTTTTCAGACTTGCTCATGGCGTCGTTCCTGGTTCGTATAAAATGATTAAGCACACTATTCTAAGTGATTCGCGGAAGGTTATGAAATGTTTGCCCCACTAATGCAAAAACAATTGTTAAGGATTTTTCACGGGACGGTGCCACAGTCTCTGGTAAAATCCTCGCGGCTTTTTGTATGACGAATAAGAACAGGACATGAAATCAGATTCTCCGTCTTTTGAAGAACAACAGTTTACGCGCGCCCAGCACCGAATCAGTATTCGGCGGCTGCTCAATCGCGATAAAACGCCGCTGGCGATCCTGCTGGCCGCTGCCGTGGTGGGTACCCTCACGGGTCTGGTTGGCGTGGCTTTTGAAAAAGCGGTTAATGCCGTACTCAACTGGCGAGTGGGGACCGTAGCCGGTTTCGCCGATAGCAGATGGCTGGTCTGGGTGGGGGCATTCGGACTGTCTGCGCTGTTTGCCATGGTGGGGTATTTTCTGGTGCGTAAATTCGCGCCGGAGGCGGGCGGATCGGGCATCCCGGAAATTGAAGGTGCGCTGGAGGAGTTGCGTCCTGTGCGCTGGTGGCGGGTGATGCCGGTTAAATTCATCGGTGGCATGGGGACGCTGGGCGCGGGGATGGTGCTCGGCAGGGAAGGGCCCACGGTACAGCTGGGGGGCAACGTCGGTCGTATGGTGGGCGATCTTTTTCGGATGCGAAGCGCCGAAGCGCGCCATACGCTGCTGGCTACCGGTGCGGCGGCGGGGCTGTCGGCGGCGTTTAACGCGCCGCTGGCGGGGATTTTGTTCATCATCGAAGAGATGCGCGCGCAGTTTCGCTACAACCTGATCTCCATTAAAGCGGTGTTTACCGGCGTCATTATGTCGAGCATTGTCTTTCGCATAGTTAATGGCGAAGGGGCGGTCATTGAGGTGGGTAAACTGACCAACGCACCGGTCAACACCCTGTGGCTGTATCTGGTCCTCGGTATGATTTTTGGCGTGGTTGGCCCGCTCTTTAATACCTTCATCTTACGTGCTCAGGATATGTTCCAGCGTATTCACGGCGGGAATACAACCAAATGGGTGCTGATTGGTGGCCTGCTGGGCGGGATGTGCGGGGTACTCGGATTCATTGAACCGAATGCCGCAGGTGGCGGGTTCGGCCTGATTCCCATTGCGGCGGCCGGGAATTTCAGCGTGGGTCTGCTGTTGTTTATGTTTCTTTCGAGAGTCATCACGACGGTGCTGTGCTTCTCGTCCGGTGCGCCAGGGGGGATATTCGCACCGATGCTGGCGCTGGGAACGCTGCTGGGCACCGCGTTTGGTATGGCGGCGCAAGCGGGCTTTCCCGCTTATCACCTTGATGCCGGGACCTTTGCGGTGGCCGGAATGGGGGCGCTACTGGCCGCATCCCTGCGCGCGCCGCTAACCGGCATCGTGCTGGTGCTGGAGATGACGGATAATTACCAGCTCATTTTGCCAATGATCATTACCTGTCTCGGCGCGACACTATTAGCCCAATTCCTGGGTGGAAAGCCGCTATACTCCACCATCCTTGCGCGTACTCTGGCAAAACAAGAGGCTGAGCGGGCCGCAACGCAGAATACTTGAATGAATTACCAGGGTATTAGATAATGACACAAAGAATTGGGTGAATTTTACCCAATGGCAGTAGCAGTATTCATGGGAGCATAAGATGAGTGATGATGTAGCGTTGCCGCTGGAATTTACCGAAGCAGCAGCCAACAAAGTGAAAACCCTGATTGCCGACGAAGACAATCCGGATCTGAAACTGCGCGTCTATATTACCGGTGGCGGCTGCAGCGGCTTCCAGTATGGTTTTACCTTTGACGATCAGGTTAACGATGGCGATATGACTATCGAGAAACAGGGCGTCGCGCTGGTGGTTGACCCGATGAGCCTGCAATATCTGGTGGGCGGTTCGGTGGATTACACCGAAGGTCTGGAAGGATCGCGTTTTGTGGTGACAAACCCGAACGCAACAAGCACCTGCGGGTGTGGTTCTTCGTTCAGCATCTGATGTTTCGGGCGGTGTGGTCTGATGCCCCCACCCCGTCTCTCTCCCACGGGAGAGGGCGAAAACGCTAAAAACGGTAACCTCCAGGTTACCGTTTTGCTTTTTACCTTCCGTTATCATCCAGCGCAAACGTCGGCAGCTTCAGGTGCCAGCGTATCGCGGCTAAACGTATCACCAGCGTCACGACCATCCCCAGCATCGCTGCATTTTCCAGTGGGAGCGCAAAGGTGTAGTACGCGGTCGCGTGAACAATCCCGCCAACAATACAGGCCGTTGCGTAAATTTCAGTACGCAGGATCATCGGCACTTCACGTGCCAGAATGTCGCGAATGATCCCACCGCCCACGCCGGTTAATACGCCCATGCAGATCGCCACCATCGGACCGGTACCTGCATTAAACGCCTTGTTTACGCCAATACCGACAAACACGGCCAGACCCACGGCATCCAGCACCGGCAGTATCCATTTTGGTAATCTGCGCGGCTGGCGAACCAGCACAATGGTTAACAGACAGGTGACCATCGCGACCACCAGATCGGTCGGATCTTTCACCCAAAACACCGGGCCATTCGCCAGCGCCATGTCGCGGATAGTCCCGCCGCCAACAGCGGTCACCACGCCAAGCACCAGCACGCCAAACGGATCCATGCGTAGTTTTCCGGCGAGCAGGACGCCGGAGATAGCAAAAACGGCTGTGCCAAGAATATCCAGCCAATAAACGAGCATCGTTAAATCCTCGAACCAATGTTAGTGACTCTCTGCCAGTGCGGCACAGAGCTGTTTTGCGGCGAGGATAATACGCGGGCTGGCGCGTTCAAACCAGTCGCTGTTGAGCGGGATCACCGGTATTTTTAGCTGTCTTTGCCAGAATTGTTCAATTTTAGGAATCTCGCTCGCATTTCCGACCACGACGATAGCCTGTGGCTGGCGCGCCAGGACCTGTTCACGGCTAACCTGAGGCCATGGCACCCGGCTGGCAGCGAAAATATTTTCACCACCACAGACTTCCAGCACCTGGTTCTGAATTGACCCTTTTCCGGTGGTAAACAGCGGCTGGCTGCCAAACTGCAGGAAAATGCGCTTTTTAACGGGCGTATCGTATCGGGATTTCAGCGCAGCATAGTCGCTGAGCATCTGTTTCGCCGCGGCTTCGGCTTTTTTGGGGGTAGGGCTATAGGGTGCCAGGGCGCGTAGCGCCAGAGCGACTTGTTCAATGCTCACGGCATCAATCCACATGACCTTGATGCCAAGCGAGGTCAGCTGGTTGACCTGCCGCTCAGCGTTGCCGCCACGCCAGGCCAGCACGAGATCCGGTTTAAGCGCCACAATGCGCTCAAGGTTCATCCCTTGCCAGGTTGCTACCTGTTCAATGTCCGCGGCCTGCGGTGGGTAATCGGAAAAGCTACTCACGCCAACGGGTGTGATCCCTGCGGCAAATGCCAGTTCCGTGTTAGCGGGGGAGAGTGTAATCACACGCGGGACAGCATAGAGCCACAGCGGTGCGAACAGAAGCAGGGCGGCCAGCGCCCTGACGCTATGTTTAGCCACGTGCCAGATTCTGCACCAGGCGTTCCACCATCACGGTGGACTGTTTTGCCGCAACGGTCAGGAACTCGTCGAAGCTGATGTGAGACTGCTGGTCTGCCACGTCAGAGATGGCGCGAACCACCACGAACGGTACGTTGAAGTTATGGCAAACGTGAGCGATCGCGGTCGCTTCCATCTCAACGGCTACCGCCTGAGGGAAGTTATGACGGATTTTCGCCAGGCCAACGGAGCCATTGATAAAGGCATCACCGCTGACAATCAGACCACGCACCGCGTTGAGATTGAGTTCAGCAATGCAGGTTTCTGCTGCTGCAATCAGTTTGTCGTCAGCCTTAAACCCAGCCGGACAACCCGGGAGTTGACCGTACTCGTAACCGAACGCGGTCACGTCAGCATCGTGGTAACGCGCTTCGTCGGAGACAACGATATCACCCACTTTCAGCGTCGGTGCCAGGCCGCCCGCAGAGCCGGTATTAACGATCAAGTCCGGCTTGCAGCGCTCAAGCAACAGGGTTGCACCCAGTGCAGCAGCCACTTTACCGATGCCTGATTTCAGCAGAGCCACGTCAACACCGTTCAACTGACCGGTGTAGATCTCACAGCCTCCCAGAGAGAGCGTCTGACGGTTCTCAATTTTGTCACGCAGCAGCGTAACTTCTTCTTCCATTGCACCAATAATGCCGATTTTCATAGATTTACTCGCGATGTGCCTTGTTAAGATGCATAGTCTATCATGCGGTTAAGGGGAAACGCATTCTCAGGTGGGGGAGCACATGTCACCAATCGATTTTCGCACCAAAATTAACTGGCACCGGCGTTTCCGTTCGCCGCAGGGCGACAAGAGCGAACATGAGATCCTGCGTATCTTCGAAAGCGATCGCGGGAGGATCATTAACTCGCCAGCTATCCGTCGTTTGCAGCAAAAGACGCAGGTGTTTCCGCTCGAGCGTAACGCCGCGGTGCGCACGCGCTTAACCCACTCCATGGAAGTGCAGCAGGTCGGGCGCTACATTGCCAAAGAGATTTTGAGCCGTCTCAAAGAACAACGTTTACTGGAAACCTATGGCCTGGACGAACTGACCGGGCCTTTCGAGAGCATCGTTGAGATGGCCTGCCTGATGCATGACATCGGCAACCCGCCTTTCGGTCACTTTGGTGAGGCGGCAATTAACGACTGGTTTAAACAACGGCTTTACCCTTCGGATGCTGTCAGCCAGCCTCTCAGCGATGACCGCTGTATCGTACGCGATTTGCGCCTGCGTGAAGGTGAAGAGGGGCTGAACGATCTGCGTCGTAAAGTGCGCCAGGATTTGTGTCACTTCGAGGGTAACGCGCAGGGGATCCGGCTGGTCCATTCTCTGATGCGCATGAACCTGACCTGGGCGCAGGTCGGCTGCATACTGAAATATACCCGCCCCGCGTGGTGGATGGGGGATACACCCGCATCCCACAGTTATCTCATGAAAAAACCGGGCTATTACCTTTCTGAAGAGGCCTATATTGAACGGCTGCGTAAAGAACTTTCACTGACGCCAAACGGCCGCTTTCCATTAACCTGGATTATGGAAGCAGCCGATGATATTTCCTATTGTGTGGCCGATCTGGAAGACGCCGTTGAGAAAAGAATCTTCAGCGTCGAGGAGCTTTATCAGCATCTTTATGCGGCGTGGGGCAGCCATGAAAAAGGTTCACTGTTTGCTCAGGTTGTCGAAAATGCCTGGGAAAAATCGCGCTCAAATACATTAAGCCGCAGTACGGAAGACCAGTTCTTTATGTATTTACGGGTCAATACATTAAATAAACTGGTGCCGTATGCGGCATCGCGCTTTATTGATAATTTACCGCTGATTTTCAGCGGGGAATTCAATCATGCGCTGCTGGAAGATGACAGCAGTTTCAGCCAGCTCCTTGAGCTTTATAAACATGTGGCGATGCGGCATGTATTCAGCCATCCGGATGTCGAACAGTTAGAGCTGCAGGGCTATCGGGTAATCAGTGGGTTACTTGAAATTTATTCCCCATTGCTTCAGCTGTCGGTCAACGATTTCAGCGAGCTGGTGGAACACGAGCGCGTGCGCCGAATTCCTATCGAATCCCGGCTTTATCAGAAACTTTCTACCCGTCATCGTCTGGCGTATGTCGAAGCGATTGGCAAGCTGGATCGCCATTCTCCCCAGTGGCCAGTGCTGGAATATTATTATCGCTGCCGTCTTATCCAGGACTATATCAGCGGCATGACAGATTTGTACGCCTGGGATGAATACCGCAAGCTTATGGCGGTGGAATAATTTCTGAGTTTTGTAAAGACGGCCAATAAATTTTTACCTTTTCCATAAACTTATCGCCGGAACTAAGCGGTATAAAATGAATCTGAGTTACACAGCAATTTTGCGTTATCTGTAAATCGAGATTGAGAAACATGAAAAAAACCACATTAGCAATGAGTGCACTGGCTCTGAGTTTAGGTTTAGCGCTGTCTCCTCTGACTGCTACTGCAGCCGAGACCGCGTCATCGGCAGCAACCGCGCAGCAGATGCCAAGCCTGGCACCGATGCTCGAAAAGGTGATGCCATCGGTGGTGAGTATTAACGTTGAGGGAAGCACGACCGTCAATACGCCGCGCATGCCGCGTAACTTCCAGCAGTTCTTTGGTGACAACTCGCCGTTCTGCCAGGACGGTTCGCCATTCCAGAGCTCTCCGTTCTGTCAGGGCGGTGGCGCAGGGGATGACAGCCAGGGCGGCGCCCAGCAGCAGAAATTCATGGCGCTTGGCTCGGGGGTGATTATTGATGCAGCGAAAGGCTACGTCGTCACCAACAACCACGTTGTTGATAACGCTAACAGCATTAAGGTGCAGCTGAGTGATGGCCGTAAGTTCGACGCCAAAGTGGTGGGTAAAGACCCGCGCTCCGACATCGCGCTTATCCAGATTCAGGATCCGAAAAACCTGACGGCGATTAAAATTGCCGACTCCGACGCGCTGCGCGTGGGTGACTATACCGTGGCAATCGGTAACCCGTTCGGTCTGGGTGAAACCGTGACTTCCGGTATCGTCTCTGCGCTGGGTCGCAGCGGCCTCAATGCCGAAAACTATGAAAACTTCATCCAGACGGATGCGGCGATCAACCGCGGTAACTCCGGCGGTGCGCTGGTGAACCTGAACGGTGAGCTGATCGGTATCAACACCGCTATCCTGGCACCGGACGGCGGCAACATCGGTATCGGCTTTGCTATCCCAAGTAACATGGTGAAAAACCTGACCGCGCAGATGGTGCAGTACGGCCAGGTGAAACGCGGTGAGCTGGGTATCCTCGGTACGGAACTGAACTCCGAACTGGCTAAGGCAATGAAAGTCGACGCTCAGCGCGGGGCATTCGTCAGCCAGGTGATGCCGAACTCCTCTGCGGCGAAAGCGGGTATTAAAGCGGGTGATGTGATCACCTCCCTGAACGGTAAACCGATCAGCAGCTTTGCTGCCCTGCGTGCCGAAGTGGGGTCCATGCCGATTGGCAGTAAAGTCACCCTCGGCCTGCTGCGCGACGGTAAGCCGGTTAACGTGAGCCTGGAGCTGCAGCAGAGCAGCCAGAATCAGGTTGATTCCAGCACCATCTTCAGCGGTATTGAAGGCGCAGAGATGAGCAACAAAGGGGCAGATAAAGGCGTGGTGGTGAACAACGTGAAAGCGAATTCACCGGCAGCCCGTATTGGCCTGAAAAAAGGGGATGTGATCATGGGTGCTAACCAGCAGCCGGTGAAAAACATCGCTGAACTGCGCAAAATTCTCGACAGCAAGCCTTCCGTGCTGGCGCTGAATATCCAGCGTGGTGACTCCTCTATCTACCTGCTGATGCAGTAATTTCTGTAAGCCCCTGTTTGTAACAGGCAGGGGCTTTTCTTGTTTCTGTGACCCTTTCCACAAGTCCATACTTCTCCCTCTCTCTTTGTGCATTTGCACAATGCAGCCGTAGCTGAACTTCCCTATGCTTGAGCTCTGCTCACAGGAGGGTTGCATGGCTGGCTGGCATCTTGATACCAAAATGGCGCAGGATATCGTGGCGCGCACCATGCGCATCATTGATACCAATATCAACGTAATGGATGCCCGCGGGCGCATTATTGGCAGCGGCGATCGCGAGCGTATTGGTGAATTGCACGAAGGCGCGCTGCTGGTGCTTTCCCAGGGGCGGGTCGTGGATATCGACGACGCGGTAGCGAAACATCTTCACGGTGTGCGGCAGGGGATTAATTTACCGCTGCGTCTTGAAGGGGAAATTGTTGGCGTCATTGGCCTGACCGGCGAACCGGAGTCCCTGCGAAAATACGGCGAGCTGGTCTGTATGACGGCGGAAATGATGCTGGAGCAGTCGCGCCTGATGCACCTGCTCGCCCAGGACAGCCGCTTGCGAGAAGAGCTGGTGATGAATCTTATTCAGGCGGAAGAGCATACCCCTGCACTCAGCGAATGGGCGCAGCGTCTGGGGATCGATCTAAACCAGCCGCGCGTCGTGGCGGTGATTGAGGTCGATAGCGGCCAGCTTGGGGTCGACAGTGCGATGGCCGAGTTGCAGCAGCTGCAAAATGCGCTGGCGACGCCGGAGCGCGACAATCTGGTGGCGATAGTCTCTCTGACGGAAATGGTGGTGCTCAAACCGGCGCTCAATCAGTTTGGTCGCTGGGATGCAGAAGATCACCGTCGTCGCGTAGAGCTGCTGATCGCACGAATGAAGGAGAATGGTCAACTGCGTTTTCGCGTAGCGCTGGGCAACTACTTTACCGGGCCGGGCAGTATCGCCCGCTCCTGGCGTACCGCGCGTACCACCATGATGGTGGGCAAGCAGCGCATGCCGGAGAGCCGAAGTTATTTCTATCAGGATCTGATGCTGCCGGTGCTGCTCGACAGCCTGCGCGGCGGCTGGCAGGCCAATGAGCTGGCACGGCCATTAGCGCGTCTGAAAGCCATGGACAACAACGGCCTGCTGCGCCGGACGCTACAGGCGTGGTTCCGTCATAACGTGCAGCCGCTGGCGACGTCGAAAGCGCTGTTTATTCATCGCAATACCCTGGAGTATCGGTTAAATCGGATTTCGGAGCTGACGGGGCTGGATCTGGGGAATTTTGACGACAGGCTGCTGCTGTATGTGGCGCTGCAGCTGGATGAGCAGAGATGATGCTGTTTGCCGGGTGGCGGCTTCGCCTTACCCGGCCTACATGATGGTTTTCTCCCTCTCCGTGTGGGAGAGGGCATCAGGCCGTACTCAACTTATTTGTTGCGGGTTAATTTCTCAAGATCCGCTTCAATCTCGCTGATCTTGTTGGTCACAACGCTTTCAAGGTGACGCAGATCGTCAAGGATCTTACGCTTGAGATCGACTTCGGTGCGGTCGCGCTGGCAGATCTGATCGAGTTCATCGATCACATAGCGCAGGTTAGGGCTGATTTCCTGTACTTCTTTGTATCCCTGTCCTACACCGTCAGCAACAACGGTCTTACGCTGGCGTGGATATTTAAACTTCACGCTTTTGGCGAAAAACTCTCCTTTGTCCTTGTGAAAATAGATTTTCAGAATATCGTTATTGGCTTCCTGACGGAGGCTGTAACGATCAATTTCATCAGGATTGGTAATGCCCAGACTTTTCAGATTATCGTACATAGCGGTACCCTTGATCTCAACATAACCTTTGAATAATTAACGAAAAAATCTATTTTCGCCACCCTCAGATATAAAAAAAGCGGGGTTGCCCCCGCTTTTTGTTATACCCGATTAATCGATGGTGCGCAGCAATTCGTTGATGCCAACTTTACCGCGCGTTTTCGCATCCACTTTCTTCACGATAACCGCACAGTACAGGCTGTATTTGCCATCTTTTGACGGCAGGTTGCCGGAAACCACCACGGAGCCCGCCGGCACGCGACCGTAATGTACTTCACCGGTTTCGCGATCGTAAATACGGGTGCTCTGACCGATGTAAACGCCCATGGAGATCACGGAGCCTTCTTCAACGATCACGCCTTCAACAACTTCAGAACGTGCGCCGATAAAGCAGTTGTCTTCGATGATGGTCGGGTTAGCCTGTAGTGGTTCCAGAACACCACCGATGCCGACGCCGCCTGAGAGGTGAACGTTTTTACCGATCTGCGCGCAAGAACCGACGGTTGCCCAGGTATCCACCATGGTGCCTTCGTCAACGTAAGCACCGATGTTCACGTAGGAAGGCATCAGAACGGTATTGCGCGCGATAAAGGCGCCCTGACGCACTGCCGCAGGTGGTACCACGCGGAAGCCTTCTTTCTGGAAACGCGCTTCATCGTAGTCAGCGAATTTCATTGGCACTTTATCGAAGTAGCGGCTTTCTGCTCCGTCGATAACCTGGTTATCATTAATGCGGAAAGAGAGCAGCACCGCTTTCTTCAGCCATTGATGAGTGACCCACTGACCGTCGATTTTTTCTGCCACGCGCAATGCGCCGGAATCCAGCAGGGAAATCACCTGGTTTACCGCTTCACGGGTCACGGTATCCACATTTGCCGGGGTAATCTCGGCGCGACGCTCAAAGGCGGACTCAATAACGTTCTGTAACTGCTGCATGGTTTACTCTTTCCATTTCACTAAAAAACACGTCACCCTTTATCGTTTGGATTGAGGGCTGCTGTCAACCGTTGTTGTACTTCAAGCTGCAGGTCATTATTAAGGGCACGCCGGTCCGCTGTTGCGATTATAAATAAATCTTCTACTCGCTCGCCAATGGTTGTAATTCTTGCCCCATGAAGCGAAATTCCCAGATCGGCAAACACCTGGCCGACGCGGGCGAGTAGCCCTGGCTGGTCCAGTGCGATCAGCTCCAGGAACGATTTCCTGTCGGTGTGGGTCGGCAGGAAGTTGACTTCGGTATCGACGGTAAAATGACGCAATTTTGCAGGCTGGCGACGCGGCTGCGGCGGCTGCCAGCTGCGCTGGGTGATCGCCTGTTCAAGCCCGAAGCGTATTCCCTCATGTCTGTCCGACGACAGCGGGCTGCCGTCCGGCTCAAGCACAATAAAGGTATCCATCGCCATGCCGTCGCGGGTGGTGAAAATTTGCGCGTCGTGAACGCTCAGATTACGCCTGTCCAGCTCGGCACAGACCGCAGCAAACAGATAAGGCCGGTCCGGGCTCCAGATGAAAATCTCCGTCCCGCCGCGCGTGGCCTGTGGGCTCAGCAGGATCATCGGCTGCGTCAGATCGTGCTTGAGCAGATGCCGCGCGTGCCAGGCAAGCTGGTTTGGGCTGTGGCGGACAAAATAGTTGGCACGGCAGCGGGCCCAAATCTGATGCAGAGCTTCTTCATTGATGTTATCCATCCGCAGCAGCGCGAGCGCCTGCAGCTGGTGGTGGCGCACGCGCTCGCGCATGTCCGGCGCGTTTTGCATGCCGCGGCGCAGCTGTTTTTCAGTGGCGAAATAGAGCTCGCGCAGCAGGCTTTGTTTCCAGCTGTTCCACAGCGTTTCGTTGGTGGCGCAGATATCGGCCACCGTCAGGCAGACCAGATAGCGCAGACGGTTTTCCGTCTGAACCTCTTCCGCAAACTGCTTGATCACTTCAGGATCCTGAATATCACGACGCTGTGCGGTGACCGACATCAGCAGGTGATGGCGCACCAGCCAGGCCACAAGCTGCGTTTCACGTGAGTTCAGGCCGTGCAGTTCGGCAAATTTAAGCACGTCCTGCGCGCCCAGCACCGAATGGTCACCGCCGCGACCTTTCGCAATGTCGTGGAACAGGGCGGCAATCAGGATCAATTCCGGATGGCTAAGGCGCGGCCATAACTCCACGCACAGCGGGTGGCGGGATCGCGTATCTTCTCTGGCAAAACTTTCCAGCTTGAGCATGACGCGGATGGTGTGTTCATCCACCGTGTAGGCGTGGAACAGATCAAACTGCATTTGCCCGACAATGTGCGACCACTGCGGCATATAGGCCCACAGCACGCTGTGGCGGTGCATCGGCAGCAGCCCACGGCTGACGGCCCCCGGGTGGCGGAGCATGCTGAGGAACAGCGAGCGTGCTTCCGGGATATAGCACAGCGGCTGCGTCAAATGGCGGCGCGCATGACGTAAATGTCGCAGAGTGGTGGAGTAGATCCCGGTGATGGTGCTGTTACGCACCATGGTATAGAACATTCGTAGAATCGCTTCCGGCTCGCGGATAAACAGCGTTTCGTCGCGCAGATCGATAAGCGTGCCGCGTAGCTGGAATTCGTCATCAATCGGACGCGGTTTTTCGTCCGCCGTCAGGGCCAGGATGGCCTCGTCGAACAGCTGCAACAGCATCTGGTTCAGCTCCGTGACCCGGCGGGTGACGCGGAAGAAATCCTTCATCATATGCTCAACCGGTTCGTTCCCCTCGCCGCTGTAGTTGAGGCGCTGGGCAACGCTGAGCTGACGGTCAAACAGCAGACGGTTATCGTAGCGCGTCACTTCCAGATGCAGGGCAAAGCGAATGCGCCAGAGCAGGTGCAGACACTCGTTGAGCTCGTTACGCTCGGCCTCGGTTAAGAAGCCAAAGCCGACCATCTCGTCCATGGAGGTGGCGCCAAAATGGCGACGGGCGACCCACTGTAACGTGTGGATATCGCGCAGGCCGCCGGGGCTGCTTTTAATATCGGGTTCAAGATTATAGCTGGTGCCGTGATAGCGCTGGTGGCGCTGATTTTGCTCTTCGACCTTCGCGGCGAAGAACTTTTCTGACGGCCAGAAGCCGTCGCTGAAGATATGTTTTTGCAGTTCCAGGAACAGCGCGACATCACCAATCAGCAGGCGGGTTTCGATCAGGTTGGTGGCGACGGTCAGGTCGGATAACCCTTCCAGCAGACACTCTTCCAGGGTGCGCACGCTATGACCCACTTCCAGCTTCACATCCCAGAGCAGGGTCAGCAGTTCGCCAATTTTTTGTGCCTGTTCGTCCGGCAGCTTTTTGCGGCTTAAGATGAGGAGATCGATATCAGAAAGCGGATGCAGCTCTCCGCGGCCATAGCCCCCAACGGCAACCAGCGCGACATCACTGATCTGCCCAAACCCGTAATCGATCCACAGACGCTGCAGGAGCTGGTCGATAAATTCGGTACGCGCTTCAATCAGCTGCTCTGCGGAAATACCGGCATCAAATGCGCTTCCAAGCCAACGGTGAAAGACGTCCATGTGCGCCTTGATGCCGGCACAGGTCAGCTCGTGTTGCGGCCAGACGCCCGGGTTATCGGGCTGGTCGGGGAGGGTGGGAAGTGCTGTGTTAGCATACTGTTCGGGTAAAAGATTACTCATCGTGCGCCACCCATAAGAAAAAACTATAGCCATTAAAAAAGCCGGCATTTGCCGGCTTTTTTATCATTCATCGTGCGTCAGTATCGCCGGGATGGTGTCATCCTTGCGCAACGTCATAATTTCGCAGCCGTTGTCTGTTACCACAATAGTATGCTCGTACTGCGCAGACAAGCTTCTGTCTTTGGTTTTGACCGTCCAGCCATCTTTCATGGTACGGATGCGGTAGTCACCCGCGTTAACCATCGGTTCGATGGTAAAGGTCATGCCTTTTTGCAGCACCACGCCGCCGTCATCTGCATCATAGTGCAGGACCTGCGGTTCTTCGTGGAAGACGCGGCCAATACCGTGACCGCAGTATTCGCGTACCACGGAGAAACCTTCCGCTTCGACGAACTTTTGAATGGCGGCACCAATAGTACGCAGGCGAATACCCGGTTTAACCATTTTCAGGGCCAGGTAGAGGCTCTCTTGCGTCACTTTGCACAGACGCTCGCCCAGGATGGTTGGCTTGCCAACGATGAACATTTTTGAGGTGTCACCGTGGTACTCGTCTTTAATGACTGTGACGTCGATGTTGACGATGTCACCATCTTTCAGCAGTTTTTCGTTGTCCGGGATACCGTGGCACACCACTTCATTAATAGAAATGCAGACGGATTTCGGGAAACCGTGGTAGCCGAGGCAGGCGGAAACCGCGTGCTGCTCATTAACGATATAGTCATTACAGATGCGGTCCAGCTCACCGGTGCTGACGCCCGGCTTCACGAACGGCTCGATCATTTCCAGCACTTCCGCGGCCAGACGACCGGCGACGCGCATCTTTTCAATTTCTTCAGGTGTCTTAATAGAGATAGCCATGTAATCTGTCCATCGGTGTCGATTTTTTCGACAATACTAGTCTAAGTGTTGTCAATGGTATCAGTCAGGCACACCCCGTGCCAAATTGAGAATCATTAACAGCACTCTACGCCAACAACAGTTGGTTTATGGTGGCGTTTTGTGGTATAAAGCGCGCCGGACTTCCGATCCATTTCAGATACACAGGCTGGACGGAAGCGACAAATCTCACTTTGTGTAACAACACACACGTATCGGCACATATTCCGGGGTGCCCTTTGGGGTCGGTAATATGGGATACGTGGAGGCATAACCCCAACTTTTAATATAGAGGTTTTAAACATGGCAACTGTTTCCATGCGCGACATGCTCAAGGCTGGTGTTCACTTTGGTCACCAGACCCGTTACTGGAACCCGAAAATGAAGCCTTTCATCTTCGGCGCGCGTAACAAAGTTCACATCATCAACCTTGAGAAAACTGTACCAATGTTCAACGAAGCCCTGGCTGAGCTGAACAAGATCTCTTCCCGTAAAGGTAAGATTCTGATGGTTGGTACTAAACGCGCTGCAAGCGAAGCTGTGAAAGAAGCTGCTAACAGCTGCGACCAGTTCTTCGTGAACCATCGCTGGTTGGGCGGCATGCTGACCAACTGGAAAACCGTTCGTCAGTCAATCAAACGCCTGAAAGATCTGGAAACCCAGTCTCAGGACGGTACTTTCGACAAGCTGACTAAGAAAGAAGCGCTGATGCGTACTCGTGAACTGGACAAGCTGGAAAACAGCCTGGGCGGTATCAAAGATATGGGCGGCCTGCCAGACGCGCTGTTCGTAATCGATGCAGACCACGAGCACATCGCAATCAAAGAAGCTAACAACCTGGGTATCCCGGTATTTGCTATCGTTGATACCAACTCCGATCCGGACGGTGTTGACTTCGTTATCCCGGGTAACGACGATGCAATCCGTGCTATCAGCCTGTACCTGGGCGCTGTAGCTGCTACCGTTCGTGAAGGCCGTTCCCAGGATCTGGCTTCTCAGGCGGAAGAAAGCTTCGTAGAAGCTGAATAATAAGGTTTTACCCCTTATTAGTACCGTGTATGAATAGGGGCCCATTACCGGCCCCTTTTTTCAATTTACACTGTTTGGCCTCTGGCCGGGCAGTTCACATCTCCCGAGGATTTAAGAATGGCTGAAATTACCGCATCCCTGGTAAAAGAGCTGCGCGAGCGTACTGGCGCAGGCATGATGGATTGCAAAAAAGCGCTGACTGAAGCGAACGGCGACATCGAGCTGGCAATCGAAAACATGCGTAAATCCGGTGCGATCAAAGCAGCTAAAAAAGCAGGCAACGTTGCTGCTGACGGCGTGATCATCACTAAGATCGACGGCAACTACGGCATCATTCTGGAAGTTAACTGCCAGACTGACTTCGTTGCTAAAGATGGTGGTTTCCAGGCATTTGCTAACAAAGTTCTGGACGCAGCTGTTGCTGGCAAAATCACTGACGTTGAAGTTCTGAAAGCACAGTTCGAAGAAGAACGTGTTGCGCTGGTTGCTAAAATCGGTGAGAACATCAACATCCGTCGCGTTTCTTCTCTGGAAGGCGACGTTCTGGGCTCTTACCAGCACGGTGCACGTATCGGTGTTCTGGTTGCGGCTAAAGGCGCTGACGAAGAGCTGGTTAAACAGCTGGCGATGCACATCGCTGCAAGCAAACCAGAATTCGTTAAGCCAGAAGACGTGTCTGCTGAAGTGGTAGAGAAAGAGTACCAGGTTCAGCTGGACATCGCGATGCAGTCTGGTAAGCCAAAAGAAATCGCAGAGAAAATGGTTGAAGGCCGCATGAAGAAATTCACCGGCGAAGTTTCTCTGACTGGCCAGCCATTCGTTATGGATCCAAGCAAGTCTGTTGCTCAGCTGCTGAAAGAGCACAACGCTGACGTAACTGGCTTCATCCGCTTCGAAGTGGGCGAAGGCATCGAGAAAGTTGAGACTGACTTCGCAGCAGAAGTTGCTGCAATGTCCAAGCAGTCTTAATGATTGAAAAGGAGCCGCCTGAGGGCGGCTTCTTTTTGTCACCCGTCATATGAAATCAGACAGGCTCCAGTATCGCTGTGCTGATTTGCGGCATATCATGTCGCCAGAATTAACCCCCATCTTAATCGTTGACAGTCTCAGGAAAGAAACATGGCTACCAATGCAAAACCCGTGTACAAACGCATTCTGCTTAAGCTGAGTGGCGAAGCGCTGCAGGGATCGGAAGGCTTCGGTATTGACGCAAGCATCCTTGATCGCATGGCACAGGAAATCAAAGAACTGGTCGAACTGGGTATCCAGGTTGGCGTGGTCATTGGCGGTGGCAACCTTTTCCGTGGTGCTGGTCTGGCGAAAGCGGGGATGAACCGCGTTGTAGGCGACCACATGGGTATGCTGGCAACAGTTATGAATGGTCTGGCAATGCGTGATGCACTGCATCGTGCCTATGTGAATGCCCGCCTGATGTCCGCGATTCCACTGAATGGCGTATGCGATAATTACAGCTGGGCAGAAGCCATCAGCCTGCTGCGCAACAACCGCGTGGTGATCCTCTCCGCCGGTACGGGTAACCCGTTCTTTACTACCGATTCTGCTGCCTGCCTGCGCGGTATCGAGATTGAAGCCGATGTGGTACTGAAAGCGACCAAAGTCGATGGCGTGTTTACTGCCGATCCGGCAAAAGATCCTTCTGCGACCATGTACGATCAGCTGTCCTATAATGAAGTACTGGATAAAGAGCTGAAAGTGATGGATCTTGCCGCCTTCACGCTGGCTCGCGACCACAAACTGCCGATCCGTGTCTTCAACATGAACAAACCTGGCGCATTGCGTCGCGTGGTCATGGGCGAAAAAGAAGGCACTTTGATCACGGAATAATTTCCGTTGACGATAAATACAGGTAAGATTCCGCTTTATTTTGTAGTGGTATCTTACCCGGGCGCGCCTTTGGCGTTGTCATGAATTAAACGCGACTATACTTAGCACACCTCTAGCGCTGTGCTGGCGGATAGTCTGCCTGAGACAAGTTTTCAAGGATTCGTAACGTGATTAACGACATCAGAAAAGATGCTGAAGTACGCATGGAAAAATGCGTAGAAGCGTTCAAAACCCAAATCAGCAAAATCCGTACTGGCCGTGCTTCTCCAAGCCTGCTGGATGGCATTATCGTAGAATACTACGGTACGCCAACTCCTCTGCGCCAGTTGGCGAGCGTGACGGTAGAAGATACCCGTACGCTGAAAATCAACGTGTTCGATCGCTCAATGAGCCCGGCCGTTGAGAAAGCGATCATGGCCTCTGACCTCGGCCTGAACCCAAGCTCTGCGGGTGCTGATATCCGCGTTCCACTGCCTCCGCTGACCGAAGAACGTCGTAAAGATCTGATCAAAGTGGTTCGTGGTGAAGCTGAGCAGGGTCGTGTTTCCGTGCGTAACGTCCGTCGCGACGCGAACGACAAAGTAAAAGCGCTGCTGAAAGAAAAAGAGATCAGTGAAGATGACGATCGTCGTTCTCAGGACGACATTCAGAAAATGACCGACGCTGCCATCAAGAAAATTGATGCGGCGCTGGCAGATAAAGAAGCAGAACTGATGCAGTTCTGATTTCTGTCGTACACTGATAAACGCCGTTCAGAGGGACTTCGGGTCTTGCTGGCGGCGTTTTGCTTTTATCTGGTCTAACTTTTTTCGGGCATCCCATGAAGCATTTAACTCTCCTTGGCTCAACCGGCTCTATCGGTTGCAGCACTCTCGATGTTGTTCGCCATAATCCTGAACTTTACACCGTGACAGCGCTGGTGGCCGGTAAGAATGTGCAGCGAATGGTCGAGCAGTGCCTGGAGTTTGCGCCCCGCTATGCGGTGATGGATGACGAAGAGAGCGCGCGTCTGCTGAAAGTGCAACTGCTTGAAAAGGGCTGTCGAACCGAAGTTCTGAGTGGCCAACAGGCGGCCTGCGAGATGGCGGCGCTGGATGAAGTCGATCAGGTTATGGCAGCCATCGTCGGGGCGGCAGGATTATTGCCGACGCTTGCCGCGATTGATGCCGGTAAGGATGTTCTGCTGGCCAATAAAGAGTCACTGGTCACCTGTGGACGCCTGTTTATGGATGCGGTGAAGCAGCGCGGCACGCGTCTTTTACCGGTCGACAGCGAACACAACGCGATTTTTCAGAGTTTACCGCAACCTTTTCAACAGAACCTGGGGTACGCTGACCTGGAGCAGAATGGCGTGGTATCTATTCTGCTTACCGGGTCTGGTGGCCCGTTCCGTGAAACGCCACTGTCTGAACTGAGCGCTATGACGCCGGACCAGGCGTGCCGTCATCCGAACTGGTCGATGGGGCGTAAAATCTCCGTTGACTCTGCCACCATGATGAACAAAGGTCTGGAATACATTGAAGCGCGCTGGCTGTTTAATGCGTCAGCGAAACAGATGGAAGTACTGATTCACCCGCAATCGGTGATTCACTCGATGGTGCGTTATCAGGATGGCAGCGTGCTGGCGCAGCTGGGCGAGCCAGATATGCGTACGCCTATTGCCCATTCAATGGCGTGGCCGAATCGAGTGAAATCCGGCGTGAAGCCGCTTGATTTCTGCAAGTTAAGTTCCCTGACGTTCAGCGAACCAGACTATGACCGCTATCCTTGTCTGAAGCTTGCGATGAATGCCTTTGACCAGGGGCAAGCGGCGACGACGGCACTCAATGCAGCTAATGAAATTACCGTTGAAGCATTTCTGAATCAGCAGATTCGTTTTACCGATATCGCGTCGTTAAATTTATCGGTACTGGAAATGATGGATTTGCGCGAACCACAGAGCGTGGAAGAGGTGCTGGCGGTGGATGCGGCTGCGCGTGATATTGCGCGCCAACAGGTGACACGTCTCGCAAGCTGGTGATAAAGCAAGCACTAGTCGTCGTGCTATTTGTTAGCGTTGGGCTTCAGTGATATAGTCTGCGCCACCTGATCGCAGGAATTTGACTTTATGTGGTCAGGTAAGCCGTGGTTTGACACGGCTTTTTTATGTATAGGCTTCAGTATTCCTGAGTACCGTTAAATCCTTTTCAGGGACAAAAAACGCGTTATGTTGTCTGCGAATCAACCAATAAGCGAAAACTTGCCAGCTCATGGCTGCCGTCATGTAGCAATCATTATGGATGGCAATGGCCGCTGGGCGAAAAGACAAGGGAAGATACGAGCCTTTGGGCATAAAGCTGGGGCGAAATCTGTTCGCCGCGCCGTTTCTTTTGCCGCCAATAACGGCATTGATGCGTTAACGCTCTATGCTTTTAGCAGTGAAAACTGGAATCGACCTCCGCAGGAAGTGACCGCGTTGATGGAATTGTTTGTGTGGGCGCTAGACAGCGAAGTAAAAAGCCTGCACCGCCACAACGTCCGCCTGCGTATCATTGGCGATACCAGTCGTTTTAACTCACGTTTGCAGGAACGGATTCGTAAAGCAGAAGCGTTGACTGAAAATAATACCGGTCTGACGCTTAATATTGCGGCGAATTACGGCGGACGCTGGGATATTATCCAGGGCGTTCGGCATCTGGCCGAGCAGGTTCAGGAAGGGCTGTTGAGACCCGACCAAATTGATGAAGAGGCGCTGAGCAAGCAAATCTGCATGAATGAACAGGCGCCTGTGGATTTGGTAATTAGGACAGGGGGGGAACATCGCATAAGTAACTTTTTGATATGGCAAATTGCCTATGCCGAACTTTACTTTACGGATGTTCTTTGGCCCGATTTTGATGAACAAGACTTTGAAGGTGCGCTGCATGCCTTTGCCAATCGAGAGCGTCGTTTCGGCGGCACCGAGCCTGGTGGCGACAAAGCCTGATGGGGGTAGCTTTTGCTGAAGTATCGCCTGATTTCCGCTTTTGTATTAATACCCATTGTCATTGCGGCGCTGTTTTTACTGCCCCCGGTGGGATTCGCTATTGTTACGCTGGTGGTGTGCATGCTTGCCGCGTGGGAATGGGGACAGTTTAGCGGCTTTACCTCGCGCAGTCAGCGAGTATGGCTTGCGGTACTCTGTGGCTTTATCCTGGCCATAATGCTGTTTACGTTGCCTGAATATCACCATGATATTCATCAACCGCTGGTTGCCGGTTCCCTGTGGGTATCGCTGGCCTGGTGGGTTGGTGCACTGCTGCTGGTGCTTTTTTATCCAGGCTCTGCGGCGTTATGGCGTAATTCAAAAGTGCTGCGACTGATTTTTGGCTTGCTCACTATTGTTCCATTTTTCTGGGGTATGGTGGCGCTGAGGGCCTGGCACTACGACGAAAACCACTACAGCGGTGCGATCTGGCTGCTTTATGTGATGATTCTCGTCTGGGGGGCTGACTCCGGGGCCTATATGTTTGGTAAACTGTTTGGCAAACATAAACTGGCACCGAAAGTGTCTCCGGGTAAAACCTGGCAAGGATTCATCGGCGGCTTGTTTACGGCAGCGATCATTTCCTGGGGCTATGGCGTTTGGGCGAATCTGGAAGTGGCACCGTCAATACTGCTGGTGTGCTCGATTTTTGCTGCGCTTGCCTCAGTGCTCGGTGATTTAACCGAGAGTATGTTTAAGCGTGAAGCAGGGATTAAGGACAGCGGACACCTGATTCCAGGACATGGCGGTATACTGGATCGCATTGATAGCCTCACAGCGGCTGTTCCAGTGTTTGCTTGTTTGCTTTTACTGGTATTCGGGACGATTTAACGGAAGGTTTTATGCTGAGCATTCTCTGGAATCTGGCGGCGTTCATTGTTGCACTGGGTGTACTGATTACCGTGCATGAATTTGGCCATTTCTGGGTTGCTCGCCGTTGTGGTGTGCGGGTAGAGCGGTTTTCCATCGGTTTTGGCAAATCACTCTGGACGCGCACCGACCGTCACGGCACTGAATTTGTCATTGCCCTTATCCCGCTGGGCGGCTACGTCAAAATGCTCGACGAACGCGTTGAGCCTGTCGCTCCTGAGCTACGACACAGCGCATTCAACAATAAAACCGTTGGACAACGCGCCGCCATCATTGCTGCCGGACCGGTAGCCAACTTCATCTTTGCTATTTTCGCTTACTGGCTGGTGTTTATCATCGGCGTTCCCGGCGTGCGTCCGGTGGTGGGTGAAATTGCCCCCAACTCCATCGCGGCAAGTGCGCAAATTACATCCGGGATGGAACTTAAAGCGATTGATGGCATCGAAACCCCTGATTGGGATGCTGTGCGACTGCAGCTGGTAGCCAAAATTGGCGATCCGCAGACAACCATCAGCGTATCGCCGTTTGGCTCAGACGTGCGCCAGAACAAAGTGCTCGATTTACGTGACTGGCGTTTCGAGCCAGACAAAGAGGATCCCGTTGCTGCGCTGGGCATTCGTCCACGCGGCGCACAGATTGAGCCGGTATTAGCCGAAGTACAGGCAAATTCGGCAGCGAGCAAAGCGGGTTTGCAAGCAGGCGACAGGATCGTTAAAGTCGATGGTCAACCATTAACAGAGTGGATGACCTTTGTTACTCTGGTGCGCGATAATCCGGGAACGTCTCTCGCGCTGGAAGTTGAAAGGCAAGGCAGTCCGCTTTCGCTGACGCTGATCCCGGATACGAAGTCGGTCGGCAAAAAGGCAGAAGGGTTTGCAGGCGTAGTGCCAAAAGTGATCCCGCTGCCAGATGAGTACAAGACAATACGCCAGTATGGGCCGTTCAGCGCCATCCTTGAAGCCACGGATAAAACATGGCAACTGATGAAGCTGACGGTCAACATGTTGGGGAAATTGATAACCGGTGATGTGAAACTGAACAACCTCAGTGGGCCAATTTCGATTGCCCAGGGGGCTGGGATGTCAGCGGAATTCGGGGTGATTTACTATTTCATGTTCCTCGCGCTCATTAGCGTGAACCTTGGGATAATCAACCTGTTCCCGCTTCCCGTTTTAGACGGGGGTCATCTGCTGTTTTTAGCGATTGAAAAGCTAAAAGGCGGACCGGTATCCGAGCGAGTTCAAGACTTTAGTTATCGCATTGGCTCGATTTTGCTGGTGCTGTTAATGGGGCTTGCACTTTTCAATGATTTCTCTCGGTTGTAAGAGAGTGTTAGGAAGAACGCATAATAACGATGGCGATGAAAAAGTTGCTCATAGCGTCGCTGCTGTTTAGCAGCGCCACCGTATACGGTGCTGACGGGTTCGTAGTGAAAGACATTCATTTCGAAGGCCTCCAGCGTGTCGCCGTTGGTGCGGCCCTCCTCAGTATGCCTGTACGCCCCGGCGATACGGTTAATGATGATGATATCAGTAACACCATCCGTGCTCTGTTTGCCACCGGCAACTTTGAGGACGTTCGCGTTCTGCGCGATGGTGATACGCTGCTGGTACAGGTAAAAGAACGTCCGACGATCGCCAGTATCACTTTCTCCGGTAACAAGTCGGTGAAAGATGACATGCTCAAGCAGAACCTTGAAGCATCGGGTGTTCGTGTGGGCGAGTCCCTGGACCGCACAACCCTTTCGGACATTGAAAAAGGTCTGGAAGACTTCTACTACAGCGTCGGTAAATACAGCGCCAGCGTGAAAGCGGTGGTGACCCCACTGCCACGTAACCGTGTTGACCTGAAGCTGGTCTTCCAGGAAGGTGTTTCTGCGAAGATCCAGCAGATCAACATTGTCGGCAACCACGCCTTTAGCACCGACGAACTGATCTCCACTTTCCAACTGCGCGATGAAGTGCCGTGGTGGAACGTGGTAGGCGATCGCAAATACCAGAAACAAAAACTGGCGGGCGACCTCGAAACCCTGCGCAGCTACTATCTGGATCGTGGCTACGCGCGTTTCAATATCGACTCGACTCAGGTGAGTCTGACTCCGGACAAGAAAGGTATCTACATCACGGTTAACATCACTGAAGGCGATCAGTACAAGCTTTCTGGTGTTGAAGTGAGTGGTAACCTGGCGGGGCATTCAGCTGAAATCGAATCGTTGACCAAAATTCAGCCAGGCGATCTGTACAGCGGCTCCAAAGTCACCAAAATGGAAGACAGCATTAAGAAGCTGCTCGGACGTTATGGCTATGCCTATCCGCGCGTACAAACGCAGCCTGAAATCAACGATGCAGATAAAACCGTTAAGCTGCACGTTAACGTCGACGCGGGCAACCGTTTCTACGTACGTAAGATTCGCTTCGTCGGTAACGACACCTCCAAAGATTCCGTTCTGCGTCGCGAAATGCGTCAGATGGAAGGCGCATGGTTAGGTAGCGACCTCGTCGATCAGGGTAAAGAGCGTCTGAACCGTCTGGGCTATTTTGAAACGGTTGATACCGATACGCAGCGCGTACCGGGCAGCCCGGATCAGGTTGATGTCGTCTACAAAGTGAAAGAACGTAACACCGGTAGCTTCAACTTCGGTGTGGGCTACGGTACTGAAAGCGGCGTCAGCTTCCAGGTTGGTGTGCAGCAGGATAACTGGCTGGGTACAGGTTACTCTGTCGGCATTAACGGCACCAAAAACGACTACCAGACCTACTCTGAGTTCTCTGTTACTAACCCATACTTCACCGTTGATGGTGTGAGCCTGGGCGGTCGTATCTTCTATAACGACTTTAAAGCGGACGATGCGGATCTGTCCTCGTACACCAACAAGAGTTACGGTGTGGACGGTACGCTTGGCTTCCCGGTTAACGAATACAACACCCTGCGTGCTGGCTTAGGTTACGTGCACAACGACCTGTCTAACATGCAACCGCAGGTGGCGATGTGGCGTTATCTGGACTCTATCGGTCAGTCGGCAAGCAAAAACAGCGATAACAACGGTTTCGCTGCGGATGACTTCACCTTCAACTACGGCTGGACCTATAACCGTCTCGACCGTGGCTACTTCCCAACGGAAGGTTCTCGCGTCAACCTGAACGGTAAAGTCACTGTCCCAGGTTCCGATAACGAGTTCTACAAGGTGACGCTGGATACCGCGTCCTACTTCCCGATCGATGACGATCATAAGTGGGTGGTTCTGGGTCGTACCCGTTGGGGCTATGGTGATGGGTTAGGTGGCAAAGAACTGCCATTCTATGAGAACTTCTATGCCGGTGGTTCCAGTACCGTGCGTGGCTTCCAGTCCAACAACATTGGTCCGAAAGCGGTTTACTACGGCGGAAACGACAAAGACAACTGCGAAAGCCGAGATCCAAAAGATGTATGTAGCTCTGATGATGCTGTAGGCGGTAACGCCATGGCCGTGGCGAGCCTTGAGTTCATCACGCCAACGCCGTTTATCAGTGATAAATATGCGAACTCCGTCCGTACATCCTTCTTCTGGGATGCGGGTACGGTGTGGGATACCAACTGGGAGAACACTGCCCAGATGCGTGCAGCTGGCGTTCCAGACTACAGCGATCCGAGCAATATTCGCATGTCTGCCGGTATCGCATTACAATGGATGTCACCGCTGGGGCCGTTGGTCTTCTCTTACGCCCAGCCGTTTAAGAAATATGATGGAGATAAGTCGGAGCAATTCCAGTTTAACATTGGTAAAACCTGGTAATAATCCGCTGCAAAGGAATGCGTTGGCAGTGTAGCGCTGACAACTGGCGATCGGTAACACGGTCGCCTTGCCACGCAAAGAACGGTACCTTCTGGTGCCAATGGGATGGTAAGGAGTTAATTGTGAAAAAGTGGTTATTAGCTGCAGGTCTCGGTTTAGCGATGGCAACTTCTGCTCAGGCAGCAGACAAAATTGCAATCGTCAACATGGGTAATTTGTTCCAGCAGGTTGCACAGAAAACAGGTGTTTCTGCGACTCTGGAAAACGAATTCAAAGGCCGTGCAAGCGAACTGCAGGGTATGGAAAACGATCTTCAGTCCAAAATGCAGCGTCTGCAGCGTGATGGTTCTACCATGAAAGCAAGCGACCGCAGCAAGCTGGAAAAAGACGTAATGGCTCAGCGCCAGGCGTTCTCTCAGAAAGCGCAGGCTTTCGAGCAGGATCGTCAGCGTCGTTCTAACGAAGAACGCGGCAAGCTGGTGACTCGCATTCAGACCGCTGTTAAATCAGTAGCTGCCGATCAGAACATCGATCTGGTTGTTGATGCGAACGCTGTAGCTTTCAACGGCAGCGATGTTAAAGACATCACCGCTGATGTTCTGAAACAGGTTAAATAAGTAATGCCTTCAATTCGACTGGCTGATTTAGCTCAGCAGTTGGATGCAGAATTACACGGTGATGGCGATATCGTCATCACCGCTGTTGCGTCCATGCAATCTGCTAAAGCTGGCACGATTACCTTCATGGTAAGCCCTAAGTACCGTGAGCAACTGGCTCAATGCCAGGCGTCAGCTGTTGTTCTGACGCAGGACGATCTTCCATTTGCCACTGTAAGCGCACTGGTAGTGAAAAACCCCTACCTGACGTATGCACGCATGGCTCAAATTCTTGATACCACGCCGCAGCCGGCCCAGAACATTGCTGCCAGTGCAGCGATTGATCCGACGGCTAAGCTGGGTAACAACGTCGCCGTTGGCGCAAATGCGGTTATCGAATCCGGCGTGGTGCTGGGCGATAACGTCGTTATTGGCCCGGGTTGCTTCGTTGGGAAAAATACCAAAATCGGCGCCGGGACCCGTTTATGGGCCAATGTGACCGTTTACCATGAAGTCGACATTGGCGAAAACTGCCTCGTCCAGTCCAGTACCGTGATTGGTTCTGATGGTTTTGGTTACGCTAACGATCGTGGTAATTGGGTTAAAATTCCGCAACTTGGTCGCGTTATTATTGGCGATCGCGTGGAAATTGGCGCCTGTACCACTATTGACCGTGGCGCACTTGACGACACGATCATTGGCAATGGTGTTATCATCGATAACCAGTGCCAGATTGCGCATAACGTCGTGATTGGCGACAATACCGCGGTTGCGGGTGGCGTCATCATGGCAGGCAGCCTGAAAATTGGCCGTTATTGCATGATTGGCGGTGCGAGCGTGATTAATGGCCATATGGAAATATGCGACAAGGTGACGGTGACGGGAATGGGCATGGTAATGCGTCCTATCACTGAACCTGGCGTCTATTCCTCAGGCATTCCGCTCCAGCCCAACAAGGTATGGCGTAAAACAGCAGCTCTGGTGATGAACATTGATGATATGAGCAAGCGTCTCAAGTCTCTTGAGCGCAAAATCGATCAACAAGACTAAACGTCATCCGTTTAACGCTATTTTTCCCGGCCTGTCGGCTTTCTAATAAACCGGCAGGCCGTGTTATTATTGTTATCAGTACATTTTGACAGGAAGAGTATTTTGACTACTGACACTCATACTCTGCATATTGAAGAGATTTTAGAACTTCTGCCGCACCGCTACCCGTTTCTGCTGGTAGACCGTGTGCTGGATTTTGAAGAAGGTCGTTTTCTGCGCGCAGTGAAAAATGTTTCCGTGAATGAGCCGTTCTTCCAGGGACATTTCCCGGGAAAACCTATCTTCCCGGGTGTGTTGATCCTGGAAGCTATGGCACAGGCTACCGGTATTCTGGCGTTTAAAAGCGTCGGCAAACTGGAGCCAGGTGAGCTGTATTACTTCGCGGGTATTGATGAAGCGCGCTTCAAGCGCCCTGTCGTGCCTGGTGATCAGATGATCATGGAAGTCACTTTTGAAAAAACGCGTCGCGGCCTGACTCGCTTCAAAGGCGTAGCTATGGTTGACGGCAAAGTTGTTTGCGAAGCGACGATGATGTGTGCTCGTAGCCGGGAGTCCTGATACGTGATTGATAAATCCGCCTTTATTCATCCTACCGCGATTGTGGAAACCGGTGCCATCATTGGTGCTAACGTTCACATTGGCCCGTTTTGTATTGTTGGACCCCATGTCGAAATTGGTGAGGGTACAGTACTGAAATCTCACGTTGTCGTGAATGGTCATACGACCATTGGCTGCAATAACGAGATCTATCAGTTCGCCTCCATCGGCGAAGTTAACCAGGATCTTAAATATGCTGGTGAGTCGACCCGTCTGGAAATTGGCGATCGTAACCGTATTCGCGAAAGCGTTACCATTCATCGTGGAACAGTACAGGGTGGTGGGTTGACGAAGGTGGGCAGCGATAACCTGTTTATGGTTAATGCGCATATCGCGCATGACTGTACCGTGGGTGACCGCTGTATTCTTGCCAACAATGCAACGCTGGCAGGACACGTATCGGTTGATGACTTCGCAATTATTGGCGGCATGACCGCAGTCCATCAGTTCTGCATCATTGGTGCACACGTGATGGTCGGCGGATGCTCCGGTGTGGCGCAGGACGTCCCACCGTATGTGATTGCGCAGGGCAACCATGCCACGCCGTTTGGCGTGAACATCGAAGGCCTCAAGCGTCGTGGTTTTAGCCGCGAAGCGATTACTGCCATCCGCAACGCGTACAAATTGCTGTACCGTAGCGGCAAAACGCTGGAAGAGGCGAAGCCGGACATTGCCGAGCTGGCGAATAAGCACCCGGAAGTGAACGCGTTCATGGAATTCTTTGACCGTTCAACAAGGGGTCTGATTCGTTAATGGTCGACAGTCGTCCGCTTACGATAGCCCTGGTCGCCGGAGAAACCTCCGGCGATATTCTTGGTGCCGGTCTCATCCGCGCGCTTAAGGCGCGTGTACCTAACGCACGCTTTGTGGGCGTTGCTGGCCCGCTGATGCAGGCCGAAGGCTGTGAAGCCTGGTATGAAATGGAAGAGCTGGCCGTGATGGGTATCGTGGAGGTGCTGGGACGGCTACGCCGTTTGCTGCACATCCGTGCCGATCTCACCCGCCGCTTTACCGAACTCAAACCCGACGTGTTTGTCGGTATCGATGCACCTGATTTCAACATTACCCTCGAAGGGAATCTGAAAAAGCAGGGCATTAAAACCATTCACTATGTCAGTCCGTCCGTCTGGGCGTGGCGACAGAAACGTGTTTTCAAAATTGGGCGGTCCACCAACCTGGTGCTGGCTTTCCTGCCTTTCGAAAAAGCGTTTTACGACAAATTCAATGTTCCGTGCCGTTTTATCGGTCATACCATGGCGGATGCGATGCCGCTTGAGCCGGATAAAAACGCGGCGCGCGACGTGCTGGGCATCCCTCATGATGTGCACTGTCTGGCATTGCTGCCGGGCAGCCGTGGCGCAGAAGTTGAGATGCTGAGCGCAGATTTCCTCAAGACCGCGCAAATTCTTCGCCAGACCTATCCCGATCTGGAAGTCGTGGTGCCCCTGGTCAATGCCAAACGCCGCGAGCAGTTTGAGCGCATCAAGGCGGAAGTCGCCCCGGATCTTCACGTTCGTCTTCTGGACGGGAAAGGGCGGGAAGCGATGTATGCGAGCGATGCCGCACTGCTGGCCTCCGGCACGGCGGCGCTGGAATGTATGCTGGCGAAATGTCCGATGGTGGTCGGTTATCGCATGAAGCCGTTCACTTTCTGGCTGGCAAAACGTCTGGTGAAAACGGATTATGTCTCCCTGCCAAACCTGCTTGCCGGGCGCGAGCTGGTAAAAGAGCTGTTGCAGGATGAGTGCCAGCCGCGGCTGCTTGCCGATGCGTTGCTCCCACTGCTTGCAAACGGTAAGACCAGTCACCAGATGCATGATACGTTCCGCGAGCTGCATTTGCAGATCCGCTGTAACGCCGATGAGCAAGCGGCTGATGCGGTGCTGGAGTTAGCAAAATGATGGAATTTGTTTATCCTCATACCCACCTTGTGGCGGGCGTGGACGAAGTGGGTCGTGGCCCGTTAGTGGGGGCAGTGGTGACCGCTGCGGTGATCCTCGATCCGGCTCGCCCGATTATCGGGCTGAACGACTCTAAAAAATTGTCCGAAAAGCGCCGGCTGGCGCTGTTTAGTGAGATTCAGGAGAAGGCGCTGGCCTGGAGCCTGGGGCGCGCTGAGCCGCATGAAATAGACGAGTTGAATATTTTGCATGCCACGATGCTGGCGATGCAGCGTGCGGTTGCGGGTTTGAAAATTTCCCCTGAATATGTCCTGATTGACGGCAACCGCTGTCCGGCATTGCCAATGCCTTCAATGGCGGTCGTCAAAGGCGATAGCCGGGTCGCAGAAATCAGCGCAGCTTCTATTATTGCCAAAGTGTCACGCGACGCCGAAATGGCCGCGCTGGACCTGACTTATCCTCAGTACGGTTTCGCCCAGCATAAGGGGTATCCCACCGCTTTCCATCTGGAAAGACTGGCTGAACATGGCGCAACCGAACATCACCGGCGCAGCTTTGGCCCGGTGAAACGCGCGCTGGGACTGGTGTCCTGAATCAATACGCAAGCAATTAAGTAACGCGGAATCTGAAGATGGCTGAACCACGTTTCGTACACCTGCGGGTGCATAGCGACTACTCCATGATCGATGGGCTGGCGAAGACCGGGCTGCTGGTAAAAAAGGCGGCCTCCCTTGGCATGCCCGCGCTGGCGATCACCGATTTTACCAACCTGTGTGGCCTGGTGAAGTTCTACGGAACGGCGCATGGCGCGGGGATGAAGCCTATCGTCGGCGCAGATTTTCACGTGCAGAGCGATCTCATCGGCGATGAAATGACGCAAATCTCCGTGCTGGCGATGAACAACACGGGCTATCAAAACCTCACTCTGCTTATCTCAAAAGCCTACCAACGCGGGTATGGCGCGCTGGGGCCGTGGATCGACCGCGACTGGCTGGCTGAGCTTAACGAGGGGCTGCTGCTGATCTCCGGCGGCCGTATGGGCGATGTCGGCAAATGCCTGCTGCGTGGTAATAGCGTGCTGGTGGATCAGTGCGTGTCATTCTATGAAGAGTATTTCCCGGATCGTTATTATCTGGAGTTGATCCGCACCGGGCGCCAGGACGAAGAGAGCTATCTCCATGCCGCTGTGGCTCTGGCAGAAGAGCGCGGCTTGCCCGTGGTGGCAACCAACGATGTGCGGTTCCTTGAAGCGGGTGATTTTGACGCTCACGAAATTCGCGTGGCGATCCATGATGGCTTCACGCTGGACGATCCCAAACGACCGCGCAATTACTCTTCGCAGCAGTACATGCGCAGCGAAGAGGAGATGTGTGAGCTTTTCTCCGATATCCCGGAAGCGCTGGAAAACAGCGTAGAGATTGCCAAGCGCTGTAACGTTACCGTCCGCCTCGGCGAGTATTTCCTGCCGCAGTTCCCGACAGGAGACATGACCACGGAAGATTTCCTGGTTGTGAAATCGAAAGAGGGCCTGGAAGAGCGTCTGGAATTCCTGTTCCCGGATGAAGCCGTTCGCAAAGAGAAGCGTCCGCCGTACGATGAACGCCTGGATATTGAACTCCAGGTGATCAACCAGATGGGTTTCCCGGGCTACTTCCTGATCGTAATGGAGTTCATCCAGTGGTCAAAGGATAACGGCGTACCGGTTGGACCGGGGCGTGGCTCCGGTGCGGGATCGCTTGTGGCCTATGCGCTAAAAATTACCGACCTCGATCCGCTGGAATTTGATCTGTTGTTTGAACGTTTCCTCAACCCGGAACGTGTCTCGATGCCCGACTTCGACGTCGACTTCTGCATGGAGAAACGTGATCAGGTGATCGAGCACGTCGCCGATATGTACGGCCGTGATGCGGTATCGCAGATTATTACGTTCGGTACGATGGCGGCGAAAGCGGTTATCCGTGATGTTGGACGCGTGCTGGGCCACCCTTACGGGTTTGTCGATCGTATTTCTAAGCTGGTGCCGCCCGATCCGGGCATGACGCTGGCAAAAGCGTTTGAAGCCGAGCCGCAGCTGCCGGAAATCTACGAAGCCGACGAAGAAGTTAAAGCGCTGATCGACATGGCGCGTAAGCTGGAAGGCGTCACGCGTAATGCCGGTAAGCATGCGGGGGGCGTGGTTATCGCGCCGACCAAAATTACCGATTTCGCGCCGCTCTACTGCGATGAAGCGGGTGAGCATCCGGTTACTCAGTTTGATAAGAACGACGTGGAATACGCCGGGCTGGTGAAGTTTGACTTCCTCGGCCTGCGTACGCTGACGATCATCGACTGGGCGCTGAAGATGATCAACCCGCGCCGGGAAAAGCAGGGCCTTGAGCCGATAGACATTGCAGCCATCCCGCTGGATGACAAGAAAAGTTTCGACATGCTGCAGCGCTCGGAGACTACCGCCGTCTTCCAGCTTGAATCCCGCGGCATGAAAGATCTGATTAAGCGCCTGCAGCCTGACTGTTTCGAAGATATGATCGCCCTGGTAGCCCTGTTCCGTCCGGGCCCGCTGCAGTCTGGGATGGTTGATAACTTTATCGACCGTAAGCACGGGCGCGAAGAGATTTCCTACCCGGACGTGCAGTGGCAGCATGAAAGTCTGAAACCGGTACTGGAGCCAACCTACGGCATTATCCTGTATCAGGAACAGGTTATGCAGATTGCTCAGGTGCTCTCTGGCTATACCCTTGGTGGTGCGGATATGCTGCGTCGAGCAATGGGTAAGAAAAAGCCGGAAGAGATGGCCAAGCAGCGCGGCACCTTCGAGGAAGGCGCGAGAAAAAACGGCATTGATGGCGAACTGGCGATCAAGATCTTTGACCTGGTTGAAAAATTCGCCGGGTACGGGTTTAACAAATCCCACTCTGCCGCCTATGCTTTGGTCTCGTATCAGACGCTGTGGCTGAAAGCGCACTATCCTGCTGAATTTATGGCGGCGGTAATGACCGCCGATATGGACAACACCGAGAAGGTGGTGGGGCTGGTAGATGAATGCTGGCGCATGGGACTGAAGATCCTGCCGCCGGATATTAACTCGGGTCTTTACCATTTCCACGTCAATGAGCATGGGGAAATTGTCTACGGGATCGGCGCGATCAAAGGCGTGGGCGAGGGGCCAATCGAGGCGATCCTCGAAGCGCGTAACAACGGCGGTTATTTCCGCGAGCTGTTCGATCTTTGCGCCCGTACCGATACCAAAAAACTAAACCGCCGCGTGCTTGAAAAGCTGATCATGTCCGGCGCGTTCGACAGGCTGGGCCCGCACCGGGCCGCGCTAATGAACTCTCTCGGCGACGCCCTGAAAGCGGCGGATCAGCACGCAAAAGCGGAAGCCATTGGTCAGGCGGATATGTTCGGCGTACTGGCGGAAGAACCGGAGCAGATCGAGCAGTCTTATGCCAGCTGCCAGCCGTGGCCAGAACAAGTGGTGCTGGATGGCGAGCGTGAAACGTTGGGACTGTACCTGACGGGTCACCCGATCAACCAGTACATTAAAGAAATTGAGCGCTATGTCGGAGGCTATCGGCTGAAAGACATGCATCCGACAGAACGTGGTAAAATCACCACGGCTGCGGGGCTCGTGATTGCTGCAAGGGTTATGGTCACCAAGCGCGGCAATCGTATCGGCATCTGTACGTTGGATGACCGTTCCGGGCGTCTGGAGGTGATGTTGTTCACCGACGCGCTGGATAAATACCAGCACTTGCTGGAAAAAGACCGCATACTTATCGTCAGCGGACAGGTCAGCTTTGATGACTTCAGCGGGGGGCTTAAAATGACCGCCCGCGAAGTGATGGACATTGACGAAGCCCGGGAAAAATATGCTCGCGGGCTTGCTATCTCGCTGACGGACAGGCAAATTGATGACCAGCTTTTAAACCGACTCCGTCAGTCTCTGGAACCCCACCGCTCGGGGACAATTCCAGTACATCTCTACTATCAGAGGGCGGATGCACGTGCGCGGTTGCGCTTTGGTGCAACGTGGCGTGTCTCTCCGAGCGATCGTTTACTTAACGATCTCCGTGGCCTCATTGGTTCGGAGCAGGTGGAACTGGAGTTTGACTAATACAGGAATACTATGAGTCTGAATTTCCTTGATTTCGAACAGCCGATTGCTGAGCTGGAAGCGAAAATCGATTCTCTGACAGCGGTAAGCCGTCAGGATGAAAAACTGGATATTAACATCGACGAAGAAGTGCATCGTCTGCGCGAGAAAAGCGTAGAACTGACGCGCAAAATCTTTGCCGATCTCGGCGCATGGCAGGTAGCCCAGTTGGCTCGCCATCCACAGCGTCCGTACACCCTGGATTATGTCCGCCTGGCGTTTGACGAATTTGACGAACTGGCAGGCGATCGCGCATACGCTGACGATAAAGCTATCGTTGGTGGTATCGCGCGTCTGGACGGACGCCCGGTGATGATCATTGGTCATCAGAAAGGCCGTGAAACCAAAGAGAAAATCCGTCGTAACTTCGGTATGCCAGCACCAGAAGGCTACCGTAAAGCCCTGCGTCTGATGGAGATGGCTGAGCGTTTCAACATGCCCATCATCACCTTCATCGACACTCCGGGTGCATACCCAGGTGTGGGTGCGGAAGAGCGCGGTCAGTCTGAAGCTATCGCGCGTAACCTGCGTGAAATGTCTCGCCTGAAGGTGCCGGTCATCTGTACCGTTATCGGTGAGGGTGGTTCCGGCGGTGCGCTGGCGATTGGCGTGGGCGATAAAGTGAATATGCTGCAGTACAGCACCTATTCCGTTATCTCCCCGGAAGGCTGTGCGTCTATTCTGTGGAAAAGTGCCGACAAAGCACCTCTGGCCGCAGAAGCGATGGGCATCATTGCGCCGCGCCTGAAAGAGCTTAAGCTAATCGATTCCATCATCCCGGAACCGTTGGGCGGTGCGCATCGTAAGCCGGAAGTGATGGCTGCTTCCCTGAAAGCGCAGCTGCTGGCTGACCTGGCGGATCTGGACGTGCTGAGCAAAGAAGATCTGCTCAACCGCCGTTACCAGCGTCTGATGACCTACGGTTACGCGTAAGCTTCACAATTATCTGAAAAGCCGCACAATGTTGCGGCTTTTTTTATACCTGCCGTTTACCTTAACTATGCTTAGCTAATGTTTTTCAAGGAGGTAACCGTGAATATCATTGCCATTATGGGGCCGCACGGCGTCTTCTATAAAGACGAGCCCATCAAGGAGCTGGAACACGCCCTGCAGTCGCGCGGGTATCAGCTGATCTGGCCGCACAATAGCGCCGACCTGCTGAAGTTCATCGAGCATAATCCGCGTATCTGCGGCGTGATCTTCGACTGGGATGAATATGACCTCGAACTGTGCAGCGATATCAACAAGCTGAACGAATATCTCCCACTGTACGCGTTTATTAATACCCACTCGACCATGGACGTCAGTGCCAATGATATGCGTATGGCGCTGTGGTTCTTTGAATATTCGCTCGGTGTGGCGGAAGATATTGCGACCCGCATTCAGCAATACACCGGTGAATATCTCGATAACATTACGCCACCGTTTACCCGCGCGCTCTTCACTTACGTGAAGGAGGGCAAATATACCTTCTGTACGCCAGGGCATATGGCGGGGACGGCCTACCAAAAAAGCCCGGTGGGCTGCCTGTTCTATGATTTCTTCGGTGGCAACACGCTGAAAGCGGACGTGTCAATTTCGGTCACTGAGCTAGGCTCTCTGCTCGACCACACCGGTCCGCACCTCGAAGCCGAAGAGTATATTGCCCGCACTTTTGGTGCCGAGCAGAGCTATATGGTGACCAACGGCACCTCGACCTCGAACAAAATCGTCGGTATGTATGCTGCCCCTGCTGGCAGTACCTTACTGATTGACCGTAACTGCCATAAATCGCTGGCCCACTTGCTCATGATGAGCGACGTCGTACCGCTCTGGCTGTCACCCACGCGTAACGCGCTCGGTATTCTTGGCGGCATTCCGCGCCGGGAGTTTACGCATGAAGCCATTGAAAGCAAGGTCGCGGCAGTGCCCGGCGCAAGCTGGCCTGTCCATGCGGTGATCACCAACTCGACCTATGACGGTCTGCTGTACAACACTAACTGGATTAAAGAAACGCTGGACGTGCCGTCGATCCACTTCGATTCCGCGTGGGTGCCGTATACCAACTTCCACCCGATTTACGCCGGTAAAAGCGGCATGAGCGGTGAACGCGTGCCGGGTAAAGTGTTCTTCGAAACGCAGTCGACGCACAAAATGCTGGCCGCCTTTTCCCAGGCTTCGCTTATTCACATCAAAGGCGAGTACGACGAAGAGACTTTTAACGAAGCCTTTATGATGCATACCACTACCTCACCGAGCTATCCGCTGGTGGCCTCCATTGAAACAGCTGCGGCAATGCTGCGCGGCAACCCCGGCAAACGCCTCATCAATCGTTCGGTAGAGCGGGCGCTGCATTTCCGCAAAGAGGTTCAGCGGCTAAAAGATGAAGCCGACGGCTGGTTCTTTGATATCTGGCAGCCGGAAGAGATTGATGAAGCGGAGTGCTGGCCGGTCTCGCCCGGGGAAGGCTGGCATGGCTTCCGGGATGCCGATAGCGATCATATGTTCCTCGACCCGGTGAAAGTGACGATCCTGACGCCGGGCATGGATGAACTGGGCAAGATGAGCGATGAAGGTATTCCGGCTGCGCTGGTCGCGAAATTCCTTGATGAACGGGGTGTGGTGGTGGAAAAAACCGGCCCCTATAACCTGCTGTTCCTGTTCAGTATAGGGATCGATAAAACCCGTGCGATGGGGTTGTTGCGCGGCCTGATGGAGTTTAAGCGCGCCTACGATCTTAACCTGCGGGTGAAGAACATGCTGCCGGATCTCTACGCGGAAGATCCTGACTTCTATCGCAATATGCGTATTCAGGATCTGGCCCAGGGGATCCACAGGTTGATCCGCCAGCACGATCTGCCGCGCCTAATGCTTCAGGCGTTCGATGTATTGCCGGAGATGAAGTTTACCCCGCACAAGGCGTGGCAGCGCCAGGTGAAAGGGGAGGTCGAGACCGTCGAGCTGGAAAATCTGGTCGGGCGCGTATCGGCCAATATGATCCTGCCTTACCCGCCGGGCGTGCCGCTCCTGATGCCAGGAGAGATGATTACCGAAGAGAGTCGGGCCGTGCTCGATTTTCTGCTGATGCTCTGTTCGGTAGGGCGTCACTACCCCGGTTTTGAAACGGATATTCACGGTGCGAAGCGCGACGAGAACGGTGTTTACTGGGTGCGAGTCCTAAAATAAGGGTGACCGCTTGCAAGGTGCGGGTTTTCGGTTGTAACGTTCAGGCATCATAAAAAGGAGAAGCTATGCTGGGTTTAAAACAGGTTCACCATATTGCGATCATTGCGACCGATTACGCAAAAAGTAAGGCCTTCTACTGCGACATCCTTGGCTTTACGCTGTTGAGCGAAGCGTACCGCGAGGAGCGTGACTCCTGGAAGGGGGATCTCGCATTAAACGGGCAATATGTGATTGAACTGTTCTCTTTTCCTTTTCCGCCTGCCCGTCCGTCCCGTCCGGAAGCCTGTGGACTGCGCCATCTTGCCTTCAGCGTTGATGACCTGGATAGCGCGGTAAAACATCTGGAGTCTCACGGCGTAACGTGCGAACCGATCCGTGTCGATCCGTTTACCGACAAGCGTTTTACCTTTTTCAACGATCCGGACGGCCTGCCGCTGGAGCTTTACCAGCAGTAATGTTTGTCCTGTGTGATAATGCCCGCTCAGTTCGGGCATTTTTTATGTGTAATTTCCTATGACCTTACCCGCTATCGCACAAGCCGTTTCACCGTACCGCCAGCTGCTGGTGGGGTTTAGCGGTGGCCTGGATTCCACCGTTCTACTCCATCGTCTTAAACTCTGGCGCGACCGGGAGCCTGACGTCCAGCTTCGGGCTATGCATATCCATCACGGATTAAGTCCTTATGCAGAGGAGTGGGTGGTGCACTGCGAAGCCTTGTGTGCGGCATGGGCGATCCCGCTTCTCGTTGAGCGCGTCACGCTTGTGGATGAAGGGTTGGGCATTGAGGCGCAGGCGCGTAAAGCCCGCTATGCCGCTTTTACCGGTGCATTGCAGCCCGGCGAAGTGCTTGTCACGGCCCAGCACCTGGATGACCAGTGCGAAACATTTTTGCTGGCGCTTAAGCGGGGCAGCGGGCCGGCGGGTCTATCTGCTATGCCTGAGCGTTCTGGCTTTGCCGGCACAACATTACTGCGTCCGCTGCTTGGCGAGACGCGTGCGTCGCTGGAAGAGTGGGCGCGAGAACATCAGCTGAGCTGGATTGAAGATGAGAGCAATCAGGATGATAGCTACGACCGTAACTTCCTGCGTCTGCGCGTTCTCCCGCTGTTGACCGAACGCTGGCCGCATTTTGCTGATGCGACAGCAAGAAGCGCCATGCTGTGCGCCGAACAGGAATCCTTGCTGGATGAGTTGCTGAGTGAAGAGCTGGATGAACTGATTTCTGAAGACGGGGCGCTGGCGATTGCACCGCTGAAAGAAATGAGCCCGGTACGGCGCGCCGCACTGTTACGACGCTGGCTGGCCTCTCATCACGCAGCGATGCCGTCGCGGACGATGCTGAGCCGCATCTGGGACGAAGTCGCACTGGCGCGGGATGACGCTTCCCCGTGCGTACACCTGAATGGTTTTGACGTAAGGCGCTATAAAGGGGAACTCTGGTGGATAAAATCCACGCCCTCACTGACTGATGTGGTGCTCGACTGGCTTTCTCCTGAGGCACCGCTGATATTGCCTTGTGAGGCGGGACGTGTTTCTCTCATACCGTCTGGTCATGTGCGGCTGCCGAAGCCCGGCGAACCGGTAACCGTGCGCTTTAAGGTTGGCGGTATGCTGCATATCGTCGGGCGTAAGGGGGGACGCAAGCTGAAGAAAATATGGCAGGAGAGTAACGTGCCGCCGTGGCTGCGCGACACCACGCCGCTACTGTTCTACGGTGAAGCGTTGATTGCTGCTGCGGGCGTCTTCATCACGGAAGAGGGATGGTCGGAAGAGGGTGTCAGTTTTGAATGGCAGAAAGCGTAACGGGCAGCCTTGCTGCCCGTTGGTGTCATCAGGATTCACTCACCACGACGGTGCCGATTTGCGGGTGGCTGAAGCTGGCAATTTTATCCAGACGCAACTCACGCGTTGCGCCGGCATCTTCCACTATCAGATATTCCACATTCTTACGTGAAACCAGATCGCTGGCTTTCCCCTTCAGCACTTCGCCATCTTTTAATTCCAGCGTCAGCATTAAATGCTGCTGGCAGGCGAGTTCGAGGTTGTCATAGTCATCACAATTGATAGGTTGATAAGTATCATTCATCGACATAATCGCTCACCAGTAAATTCGCCGCAGCATACGCTGCTTTTTCCCTGACCGACTCCGAAAGGCCCTCATCAGAGGCCACTTCATTAAGCACCTTCAATACACAGCCCAACGCGTCCGGGACATACCCCAGATCTCCGCTGGCGATTTCCGCATACCGTTTGCGAATTAACTCACAATAATTATTCACATCCCCTCCCGCCAGCGCACTGACCTACTGTGAGATATCATTAAGCCTACGAAGATAAACTCGGTTTAGCAAGGTGACTATACCATACTCATTTAAGCAATATCAGAGCCTTGATAGCGGTCTATTTAACACCCCATAACAGCCTTTTGCCGCTGTTTTCGCTACAATGGGCGCCTGATTCGAATGGAGTTCTCTCATGGCGCTGAAAGCGACAATCTATAAAGCAGTGGTCAATGTGGCCGATCTTGATCGCAACCAGTTCCTGGATGCGTCGCTTACTCTGGCACGCCACCCCTCTGAAACCCAGGAGCGCATGATTCTGCGCCTGCTGGCGTGGATAAAGTACGCTGACGAGCGTCTGCAATTTACCCGTGGGTTAAGCGCGGAAGACGAGCCTGAAGCCTGGCTGCGTAACGATCATCTGGGTATCGACTTGTGGATCGAACTCGGCCTGCCGGACGAGCGCAGGATAAAGAAGGCCTGCACCCAGTCCGCTAAAGTGGCGTTATTCGCGTATAACCAGCGCGCTGCGGAGATCTGGTGGCAGCAAAGCAAGAGCAAGTGCGGACAGTTTAAAAATCTTACGGTCTGGTATCTGGATGATGAGCAGCTGGCGCAGTTGAGCGAGTTTGCCGGCCGGACCATGGTGTTGCAGGCGACGATTCAGGACGGCGCAATCTGGCTCTCTGATTCTCAGAATAATCTGGAAATTCATTTGACGGCGTGGCAACCCGCGTCATGATCGTCTTGTCCCGAAACGTCAGCATTCCTGACAATGAGCTGGAGATCACCGCCATTCGGGCTCAGGGGGCAGGCGGACAGCACGTTAACAAGGCTTCCACGGCTATCCATTTGCGTTTTGACATTCGGGCCTCAAGCCTGCCAGAGTATTATAAAGAAAGCCTGCTCGCCGCCAGTCATCACCTTATCACCAGCGATGGCGTGATTGTGATCAAAGCTCAGGAATACCGCAGCCAGGAGTTAAACCGGGAAGCGGCGATAGCCAGGCTGGTGGCAGTCATTAAAGAGTTAACGGCAGTACAAAAAAGCCGCCGGGCAACGCGACCAACCCGCGCATCGAAAGAGCGTCGGCTGTCCTCGAAGGCCCAAAAATCCACAGTGAAAGCACTACGCGGTAAAGTTCGTCGCTCGACAGAGTGACGAAAGGGAACACAATTTTCATAAGGAATTCATTGTGAAAAAAGCATTATTATCAGCGCTGGCAGTGAGTACGCTGTTTGCGCTTTTCGGGTGTAACAACCGTTCTGAAACGCAGGTAATGCAGCCCGCGCAGAATGAAGAGTTAAAGCCAATGCAGCAGAGCTGGCGCGGCGTATTGCCTTGCGCGGACTGTGAAGGCATCGAAACATCTCTGTTCCTGCAAAAAGACGGGACCTGGGTCATGAATCAGCGTTATCAGGGCGCTAAAGAACCTTCGTCATTTGCGGCTTACGGGACATGGGCGCGTACGGCTGAGAAGCTGGTTCTGACGGATACCGCTGGCGAGAAAACCTATTTCCGTGCCAAAGGCGAGGGGATGGAGATGCTTGACCGCGAAGGCAATCCGATTGAATCGCAGTTCAACTACACGCTGGCCCCGGTGAAAGCGGCCCTGCCTGCCACGCCGATGGCAATGCGGGGAATGTACTTCTATATGGCTGATGCGGCGATCTTTACCGACTGCGCAACCGGCAGGAAAGTCAGCGTAGCAAACAATGCGCAGCTTGAGCGTGATTACGCGGTTGCGCGCGGCAATGACAGCAAGCCGGTACTGCTGACGGTTGACGGTCACTTTACGCTGGAGCCAAACCCGGATAGCGGTGAGATGGTGAAAACGCTGGTGGCAGATAAAGACGCGAAATTTGTTGCGGGCAAAGACTGTAACAGTAAATAAGCTGACGATTATCCATTAAAAAACCCCGCCTGAGCGGGGTTTTTTGTTTAGCCTTTGATGGCTTTCAGCAGGTAATCAAGAATGTCGCCGGTCTTGATCATCTGTTTTTCACCGCTGCGACGGTATTTGTATTCAATCTCATCGCTGTCGAGGTTGCGGTCGCCGATAACGACGGTATGCGGGATACCGATCAGTTCCATATCGGCAAACATCACGCCCGGACGCTCTTTACGATCGTCCATCAGCACTTCGATACCCTGCGCGCGCAGCTCGGCATAAAGTTTCTCGGCCAGCTCCTGCACGCGGTAAGACTTGTGCATGTTCATTGGCAGGATCGCAACCTGGAACGGCGCGATATTGTCCGGCCAGACGATGCCACGCTCGTCGTAGTTCTGCTCAATTGCTGCAGCTACCACACGCGTCACCCCGATACCGTAGCAACCCATGGTCAGGATTTGGTTACGGCCATCTTCACCCTGAACAGCAGCGTTCAGCGCACGAGAGTATTTATCTCCCAGCTGGAAGATGTGACCGACTTCGATACCGCGCTTAATCATCAGGGTACCCTGGCCGTCCGGGCTTGGATCGCCTGCGACCACGTTACGGATATCTGCCACTTCAGGCGTCGCCACGTCGCGATCCCAGTTAATGCCGAAGTAATGTTTACCGTCGATGTTCGCACCGGCGGAGAAGTCGCTCATCGCGGCTACCGTGCGGTCAATGACAACAGGAACCGGCATATTCACCGGACCCAGCGAGCCTGGACCTGCATTTACCACGGCACGGATTTCCGCTTCCGTTGCGAACGTCAGCGGGCTGGCGACCTGCGGCAGCTTCTCAGCTTTGACTTCGTTAAGCTCGTGATCGCCACGTACCAGCAGGGCAACCAGCGGGTAAGCGCTCCCTTCGGTGGATTTCACCAGCAGCGTTTTAACGGTTTTTTCGACAGGCAGGTTGAACTGCTCAACCAGCTCGGCAATGGTTTTCGCGTTTGGCGTATCAACCAGCTTCATCTCTTCCGTTGCCGCGCCGCGCGGTGCTTTTGGTGCCAGCGCTTCTGCAAATTCGATATTCGCCGCGTAATCAGAGGAGTCAGAGAAGATCACATCGTCTTCGCCGCTCTGTGCCAGCACCTGGAATTCATGGGATGCGCTACCGCCGATGGAACCGGTATCAGCCTGCACAGCGCGGAAATCCAGACCCATGCGGGAGAAGATTTTGCTGTATGCCTCGTACATTTTGTCGTAGGTCTCTTGCAGGGATTCCTGAGAAGTATGGAAAGAGTAAGCATCTTTCATCAGGAATTCGCGAGAGCGCATGACGCCGAAACGTGGGCGGACTTCGTCACGGAACTTGGTCTGGATCTGGAAGAAGTTCAGCGGCAGCTGTTTGTATGAGCTCAGCTCATTACGAATCAGGTCGGTAATGACTTCTTCATGCGTTGGGCCGAGAACGAACGGACGCTCGCCGCGATCGACGAAGCGCAGCAGTTCCGGACCATACTGCTCCCAGCGGCCACTCTCCTGCCACAGGTCAGCGGGCTGAACCACAGGCATGGACACCTCGATAGCACCGGCGTTGTTCATCTCTTCACGCACGATGTTTTCGACTTTTTTCAGGACGCGCACGCCGGTCGGCAGCCAGGTATATAACCCGGAGGCCAGCTTGCGGATCATCCCGGCGCGCAGCATCAGCTGATGGCTGATCACTTCGGCGTCGGCAGGCGTCTCCTTCAGAGTGGAGAGCAAATATTGGCTAGTACGCATGTTGTTACGGTTCCATTTCGACGATTGGAACAGGCTGAAACACCAGCCTGACACAAAAAAGTGGTTTAGTTTACCAGTGTGGCAAAGATGCCAAAAGAGAGGAGAACAAAATTACCTGGGTTCAAGGGCAAACACTTCAAAACCTGCCCCAGTGACGCGCCAGCGAACGTTAAAATCGAGCAGCCAGACGGCGTACGTTTTTCCTGCTTCCTCTTCTTTACGATAGGCCGGACGGGGGTCCTGGGCCAGAACTTCGGTGATGAAATTCCGCAATCGAGGATAGCGTTTCTCCAGTTGACTGAGCTGCGAGGCTATTTCAGGCGTAAAATAGACAGGCATGTCTGCCTGCGGTGCGTCCTGAGCGTAACTGGCGCGCGCGTCCGGGAGTGCTTCGGCGAAGGGCAAATAGGGTTTGATGTCGATAACCGGCGTACCATCTACCAGGTCCAGGCTACCTAACTCCAGTATCACCTGATCTTTCTGGCAACGTATGCCTTTCAGTTCAACCAGCGACATACCGATGGGGTTTGGGCGGAAGGTCGAACGAGTCGCAAACACGCCCATTCTTGCATTTCCGCCAAGACGAGGAGGACGCACGGTAGGACGCCAGCCACCTTCCATCGTCTGGTGAAACACGAATACTACCCATAAATGGCTGAAAGCCTCGAGCCCGCGTACCGCATCGGCCTGATTGTAAGGCGCTATCAGGTGAAGCTCACCGCCGCCGCTGGTGACAAGACCGGGCTGGCGAGGTACGGCAAACTTCTCTTTATAAGGAGAGTGGATAACGCCTATCTGCTCGAACTGAAATGCACTCATTTTGCCGTAATGTTCAGCGCCGAACCGATGCAAACCGCCTGACGGTAGCAGCCCGGTGTGCCGCTGGTGACTTCGCAGCTGTGCAGCAGTACCGCATTGGCTTTCATTTTTGCGGCATTAATCTGCATACGTTTACGCGCTGTCGGGATATTCGGTGGTGAGTCCTGATTGGTCGCCTGACAGGAATCGCCGCTCACTTCACCCAGTTCACGGAACGGTTTACCGACGAGTTCGTCTGCTTTAGTGATAATGCGAACCGGCGCAGGGCGAACCACTTTCGGTTTCGCAGGCTCTGTTTTTGGCGGGGTTGCCGTGCTTTGAACAGGTTCAACGGGAGATCTGCTTAGCATAGAACAGCCGCTCAGCATGAGTGCTAAAAGACAGATCGGTAAAGCACGCATAATATTTCCTCAATGGATAATCAAAACGTCAGATATTGAATCAGTTGACTGCACAAATGACAAGACGGGCATAAGCCCGTCCTGATGATATTACACTGAGGTGAGATTACCAGCCTTTAACAGCGCCGCCGTTAAACACTTTGTTGGCTTCCTGGTAAACTTCATCAGACTGATAGGCCTGCACGAACTTCTTCACGTTTTCCGCGTCTTTGTTGTCTTCGCGAGTCACAATCAGGTTAACGTACGGGGAGTCTTTATCTTCAACGAAGATACCGTCTTTGGCTGGCGTCAGGCCAATCTGGCTGGCGTAAGTGGTGTTAATCACGGCCAGGGCAATCTGGGCATCGTCCAGGGAACGTGGCAGCTGTGGTGCTTCCAGTTCAACAATTTTCAGATTTTTCGGGTTTTCAGTGACATCCAGAACGGTTGGCAGCAGACCAACACCGTCTTTCAGTTTGATCAGGCCCACTTTCTGCAGCAGCAGCAGGGAACGACCGAGGTTGGTTGGGTCGTTAGGCACGGCAACCTGAGAGCCCGGCTGAAGCTCGTCCAGCGATTTAATTTTCTTAGAGTAACCGGCAATCGGATAAACGAAGGTGTTACCTACACCAACCAGCTTATAGCCGCGATCTTTGATCTGCTGATCAAGGTAAGGCTTATGCTGGAAGGCGTTAGCGTCGATATCGCCTTTGCTCAGCGCTTCGTTTGGCAGAACGTAATCGTTGAAGGTCACCAGCTCAACGTCCAGGCCGTACTTCTCTTTTGCCACTTTCTGAGCGACTTCAGCAACCTGTTGTTCTGCACCCACGATAACGCCCACTTTAATGTGGTTTGGATCTTTTTCGTCCTGACCGCAACCCACCAGTGCCAGAGAGCCGATCAGCGCGCCTACCGCTGCAATGGTCTTTAATTTAAACGCCATGTTTTATCCTTAACTCGTAGAGTTTGTGTTGTGTGTAACGTTATTTGTGAGTAACAGTCCGGACGATGCGATCGCCAGAGAACTGGATTAAGTAAACCAGAACAACCAGCAATACCAGAACGGTATTCATCACGGTAGCGTTATATCCAATATAGCCGTACTGATAACCAATCTGACCTAAACCACCGGCACCGACGGCACCCCCCATCGCGGAATACCCTACCAGGGTGATAAGCGTAATGGTTGCCGCGTTCACCAGCCCCGGCAGTGCTTCAGGGAGCAGGACTTTGCGTACGATCTGCATCGGTGTGGCTCCCATCGCGCGTGAGGCTTCAATCAGGCCAGTCGGGATTTCCAGCAGGGCGTTTTCCACCATACGGGCAATAAACGGCGCGGCGCCTACGGTCAGCGGAACGATTGCCGCCTGCAGACCGATAGATGTACCGACGATCACGCGGGTAAACGGAATCATCCACACCAGCAGGATAATGAACGGGATAGAACGGAAGATGTTCACCAGCGCAGAGAGCGTCCGATACAGTTTCGCATTCTCAATGATTTGACCCGGACGCGTCACGTACAGCAAGACGCCGACCGGCAGGCCAATCACAAAACCAAAGAAGCCAGAGACAAAGGTCATTGCCAGCGTTTCCCAAACGCCGCGAACCAGCAGCCACATCATCGGCTCAGACATAACCCAGTACCTCTACTTTTACGTGGTGTTCTTGCAGCCAGGCAATGGCAGCCTGGGTTTCTTCTTGTGTTCCGTGCATTTCTGTCAGCATGATGCCGAACTTCACGCCACCGGCGTAATCCATCTGCGCGCTGATGATGTTGTTATTCACGTTAAAGCGACGCGCGGTCTCGGAAAGCAGGGGAGCATCAACGGACTGACCGGTGAACTCCATGCGCAACATCGGGACGCTGTCTGCAGTCGGTTCTGTTTTCAGACGTTCCAGATAGTCTTCCGGAATATCCAGGTGCAGCGTGGACTGGATGAACTGCTGCGCCAGCGGGGTTTTCGGATGCGAGAACACTTCACTTACTGTGTCCTGCTCAATCAGTTCGCCGTTGCTGATCACTGCGACGCAATCACAGATACGTTTTACGACATCCATCTCGTGGGTAATCAGAAGAATCGTCAGGCCCAGACGACGATTGATGTCCTTCAGCAGTTCCAGAATAGAACGCGTGGTGGCCGGGTCTAATGCGCTGGTGGCTTCATCGCACAGCAGTACTTTTGGATTACTGGCCAGTGCGCGGGCAATGGCCACACGCTGTTTTTGCCCGCCGGACAGATTTGCCGGGTAGCTATCATGTTTGTCGCCCAGACCCACAAGGTCGAGCAGTTCGGTGACGCGACGCTTCACTTCTTCTTTCGGCGTATTATCCAGCTCAAGCGGCAGGGAGACGTTGCCGAAAACGGTGCGGGATGCCAGCAGGTTAAAGTGCTGGAAAATCATGCCAATCTGACGACGCGCTTTGGTGAGTTCTTTCTCTGAAAGGGCGGTAAGTTCTTGCCCACCCACTTCTACGCTGCCCTGGGTTGGGCGCTCAAGAAGGTTAACACAACGGATCAGCGTACTTTTACCTGCACCCGATGCGCCAATGACGCCATAAATTTGACCAGCAGGAACATGCAGGCTGACGTTGTTCAGCGCCTGAATGGTTCGGTTCCCCTGCTGGAACACTTTGGTGATATTGGAAAGTTTAATCATTAGATTATTTTTATCGTATGTAAGTTAGCCGTGGCATTTTCTTCTGCCAGATACGGGTGATGACCGTAAACAAAACGGATGTTAAGGCATCCAGACGTCTAAATCAATCCAACTCTGTACGATGAGCACTTTATTGCGCTGCGATTCATGAGATACTAGCCGAACATGCCTTTTTCAGGAGCAAACCGGTGGCAAAATCAGTACCCGCAATTTTTCTCGATCGTGATGGCACTATTAATGTGGATCACGGTTATGTCCATGAGATTGATGAGTTCGAGTTTATCGAGGGCGTAATAGATGCCATGCGCCAGCTGAAAGAGATGGGTTATGCGCTGGTGGTTGTGACAAACCAGTCCGGTATTGCACGCGGTAAATTCACTGAAGCGCAGTTCGAGACGCTGACGGAATGGATGGACTGGTCCCTGGCCGATCGCGGTGTGGATCTCGATGGTATCTATTATTGTCCACACCACCCACAGGGAACAGTAGAAGAGTATCGTCAGACGTGTGATTGCCGTAAGCCGCATCCGGGGATGTTCATCTCTGCGCAGGAGTTCCTGCACATTGATATGGCTGCTTCTTATATGGTGGGCGATAAACTGGAAGATATGCAGGCGGCAGCGGCTGCGGGCGTAGGAACCAAAATATTAGTGCGTACCGGTAAGCCAGTGACGCCAGAAGCAGAGAATGCAGCAGATTGGGTGATTAATAGTCTGGCAGAGCTGCCAAAAGAGATTAAAAAGCACCAAAAATAGCCTTTTTGGTGAAAAGGTGAGCGGTTGGAATAAAAATGCATTTTTCCGCTTGTCATTCCTCGGCGGCTGCCTATAATGCGCCTCCATCGACACGGCGGATGTGAATCACTTCACAAACAACCCGGTCGGTTGAAGAGAAAAAATCCTGAAATAACGGGTTGACTCTGAAAGAGGAAAGCGTAATATACGCCACCTCGCAACGGTGAGCGAAAGCCGCGTTGCACTGCTCTTTAACAATTTATCAGACAATCTGTGTGGGCACTCAAAGTGACATGGATTCTTAACG
>NZ_JARDVI010000004.1:0-530784 GCF_034008295.1 Enterobacter chinensis | reverse complement strand
CCCGACCTACGGATCGGTAGGCCGGGTAAGGCGAAGCCGCCACCCGGCAAAATGCCCTCAGTTGCCAAGCTTAACCGGCATCCCCGACCGCCGTTCCAGCTCAGCACCCGCCCCCTCGTTTATCAACTGTGTCCGCAGCGCGGGGGTAATCGGCAACGGTACCTTATTGGTTGATTCAAATTCCGCACGGTTACGTGACAGTGGCTCATGCACTTCCACCCAGCGGCTACCGTCCGGTTCGGTGGTGGTTTTAACGGGCCGATCGATAAGCTGCACGCGGGTTCCTACGGGGACATTATCGAAAAGGTATTTGATGTCGTTATTACGCAGACGAATACAGCCCTGGCTCACCCGTAGCCCGATGCCGAAATTCGAGTTTGTGCCGTGAATGGCGTACAGCCTGCCGATATATATCGCATACAGCCCCATCGGGTTATCTGGACCGGCAGGAACAAATGCAGGCAGCGTTTTCCCTTCTGCCGCATGGGCGCGGCGCGTATTGGGCGTAGGTGACCAGGTGGGTCCTTCCTGCTTGCGTTCAACCGCCGTCACCCAGTTACGCGGCGTTTCGCGCCCGGCCTGACCGATACCGATGGGCAGCACTTCAACGGTGTTACCGCCTGGCGGATAGTAGTAGAGGCGCATTTCTGCCGCATTAACGATAATGCCTTCCCGGACGGTGTCAGGCAAAATCAGCTGCTGGGGTATCACCAGCCGGGTGCCGGATTTGGGCAAAAAAGGATCCACGCCAGGGTTCGCTTCCAGCATATTACTTAGCCCCTGCCCGTAGCGCGCGGCAAACGCTTCAAGCGGTAACGTATTGCGATCCGGCACGGTGATGACCTGAGAGCTGCCCACCAGACGACTGCCCGTCGGCGGTAAAGGATAGCTCACCGCCTGCACGCTCTGGCTGATAAGTAATGCAGCAAGACAGCCCAACACCTCTTTACGACACATATTCCCTTCCTCAGTCGCTTCGCTCTTTATTAAGCATAGCGTAGCCGTTTTGCATTACCCATCAGGAAATAAAATCAGTTTGCACAACCTCCCTGTCGCGGTAGTCTCATAGGTTCCGTTTATACGACGGCTGCTATGTGAGTGACCTTTTCTTATACCAATAATTAAAAATCAGTGCAGACAGGACAACTATGGATTCCACTCTCACCTCCACACGCCCCAATGAGGAGACACCTTCGCTCAATCGTGCCCGCCGCGCAGCCTTAGGCAGCTTCGCGGGTGCCGTCGTCGACTGGTATGATTTTCTGCTCTACGGCATTACCGCCGCCCTGGTCTTTAACCGCGAGTTCTTTCCGCAGATCAGCCCCGCGATGGGTACGCTCGCCGCGTTTGCCACCTTTGGCGTCGGCTTTCTGTTTCGCCCGCTGGGCGGTGTGATCTTCGGCCACTTCGGCGACCGCCTCGGTCGCAAACGCATGCTGATGCTCACCGTCTGGATGATGGGGATCGCCACCGCGCTGATTGGCATTCTCCCTTCGTTTTCCGCCATCGGCTGGTGGGCACCGGTATTGCTGGTCACGTTACGCGCCATTCAGGGTTTCGCCGTGGGCGGCGAATGGGGGGGCGCGGCGCTGCTATCCGTAGAGAGCGCGCCGAAAAATAAGAAAGCATTTTACAGCAGCGGCGTGCAGGTCGGGTACGGCGTAGGTCTGCTCCTTTCCACCGGGCTGGTCTCCTTAATCAGCCAGCTCACCACCGACGAGCAGTTCCTGAGCTGGGGCTGGCGCATTCCGTTCATCTTCAGCATCGTGCTGGTCATCGCCGCGCTGTGGATCCGTAACGGGATGGAAGAGTCCGCTGAATTCGAACAGCAGCAGCAGGAAAAACCAGCTGCCAAAAAACGGCTCCCGGTGATGGAAGCCCTGGTTCAGCACCCTGGCGCTTTTCTGAAAATTATCGCCCTGCGCCTGTGTGAACTGCTGACGATGTATATCGTCACCGCGTTTGCGCTGAACTACTCGACGCAAAACCTCGGCCTGCCGCGCGAATTGTTCCTGAATATCGGCCTGGTGGTCGGCGGGATCAGCTGCCTGACTATCCCCTGCTTCGCCTGGCTGGCGGACCGTTTTGGCCGCCGTCGCGTCTATATTACCGGAGCGCTGGTGGGTACCCTCAGCGCCTGGCCATTCTTTATGGCGCTGGAGGCGCAGTCAATCGTCTGGATTGTCTTCTTTGCCATCATGCTCGCTAACATCGCTCACGATATGGTGGTCTGCGTCCAGCAGCCGATGTTTACCGAACTGTTCGGCGCCAGCTACCGCTACAGCGGCGCAGGTGTGGGTTACCAGGTTGCAAGCGTTGTCGGCGGCGGGTTTACGCCGTTTATTGCTGCCGCGCTGGTGACCTTCTCCGGCGGAGACTGGCACAGCGTAGCGATTTATCTGCTGGCCGGCTGCCTGCTGTCGGCAGCTACGGCACTATTGATGAAAGAGACGAGCCACCGCTGATCTCACTTTTGTTTCACAGGCGTGTGACATACTATCGGGTAGAGTCGCACACCTGTGGAACAAGGAGACAGAGATGAATAATAAGGGCTCCAGCCTGACCCCGGCTCAGGCGCTGGAAAAACTCGACGCACTGTATGAACAGTCCGTCAATGCGCTGCGCAGCGCCATCAGCGAGTATATCGAAACAGGGAAACTCCCCGACGAAAAGGCCAGAACCGAGGGCCTTTTTGTTTATCCGTCGCTCTCTGTGACCTGGGACGGCAGCGCCAGCACTACGCCGAAAACTCGCGCCTATGCACGTTTTACCCACTCCGGCTGCTACAGCACCACCGTTACCCGCCCTGCACTGTTCCGCCCTTATCTTGAAGAGCAACTCACGCTGCTGTACCAGGACTACGGTGCGCACATTGCCGTTGAGCCTTCTCAGCATGAAATCCCGTATCCCTACGTAATTGACGGCTCAGCGTTGACGCTTGACCGCTCCATGAGCGCGGGGCTGACCCGCCACTTCCCGACCACTGAACTCTCGCAGATTGGTGATGAGACGGCTGACGGCATTTATCACCCGGCAGAATTCTCTCCCCTCTCGCATTTTGATGCCCGCCGGGTCGATTTCTCCCTGGCGCGCCTGCGCCACTACACCGGTACACCAGCCGAACATTTCCAGCCCTTCGTACTCTTTACCAACTACACCCGCTACGTCGACGAGTTTGTCCGCTGGGGCTGTAGCCAGATCCTCGACCCGGAGAGCCCTTACATCGCGCTGTCCTGTGCGGGCGGGATCTGGATCACTGCGGAGACCGAAGCCCCCGAGCAGGCCATTTCCGACCTTGCGTGGAAAAAACATCAGATGCCCGCCTGGCACCTGATCACCGCCGACGGTCAGGGCATTACGTTGATTAACATTGGCGTGGGTCCGTCAAATGCGAAAACTATCTGCGACCATCTGGCGGTACTGCGCCCGGACGTGTGGCTGATGATTGGCCACTGCGGCGGCCTGCGTGAAAGCCAGCTGATTGGCGATTACGTTCTCGCCCACGCCTACCTGCGTGACGACCACGTGCTTGATGCGGTACTGCCGCCGGATATCCCAATCCCGAGCATCGCCGAAGTGCAGCGTGCGCTGTATGACGCCACCAAAGAGGTCAGCGGCATGCCGGGTGAAGAGGTTAAACAGCGCCTGCGCACCGGCACGGTCGTCACGACCGATGACCGCAACTGGGAGCTGCGCTACTCTGCCTCCGCGCTGCGGTTTAACCTGAGTCGCGCGGTGGCGATTGATATGGAAAGCGCCACCATTGCCGCGCAGGGCTATCGCTTCCGCGTTCCCTACGGCACGCTGCTGTGCGTCTCCGATAAGCCGCTGCACGGCGAAATTAAGCTGCCGGGCCAGGCCAACCGCTTCTATGAAGGGGCGATATCCGAACATCTGCAAATTGGCATTCGCGCTATCGACCTGCTGCGGGCGGAAGGTGACAAGCTCCATTCCCGCAAGCTGCGCACCTTCAACGAGCCGCCGTTCCGCTAATCACGACAAGGATAAATAATGTACAGCACATCACCGCTCTCTGCCCTGCGCCAGTGGCTTGAAGCCAGCCATCTCGACGGAATGATCGTCCCGCGCGCCGATGCCTGGCAGAGTGAATACTGCGCGCCATACGATGAAAAGCTGGCCTGGCTGACGGGCTTTGACGGTTCGGCCGGCGTGGCGCTGGTGCTGCGGGACAAAGCGCTGCTGTTCGTCGATGGCCGCTATCAGGTTCAGGCGCGCGTGCAGGTCAATACGGATGAGGTTGAGATCCACCACCTGCATAACGAGCCGCTGGCGCAATGGCTGGTGGAAAACGTTGAGGAAGGTACACGCATCGGCTTTGACGCGCTGCTGATGACCAATACAGAGTTTGAGCAACTGTCTGCCACACCGTGCGAGCTGGTGCCTCTGCGTGAATCTCCTTTCGATACCCTGTGGGCTGACCGCCCTGCCGCACCGGCGGGGCTTATCCGTGAGATGCCGGTTGAACTCAGCGGCGAAAGCAGCGCAGACAAACGCCAACGCGTTGCCGCCGTGCTGGCGGCGAACAATGCCGATTATCTGGCCGTGACCCTGCCGGATAACATCGCCTGGCTCCTGAACGTGCGGGGGGCAGATATCCCTTACAGCCCGGTGCCGCTCTCCTTTGTCCTGCTTGGCCGTGACGGTCACGTTGAGTGGTTTGTTAACGACAATAAGCTCAGCGCCCTGCCTGACGATGTGCGCAATGCGTTCACCATTGCACCGCAGGACGCTTTTATTGAACGCTGCCAGCAGATTGCTGAAGGCAAACGGGTGATGGTTGATGCCGATTCCGCGCCGGTTGCTCTGCGCTTCGCCATTGAACCACGGGGAGAAATTGTCTGGCGGACCGACCCTATTACCCTGATGAAGGCCACTAAAAATCCGGTCGAACTGGCAGGTTACCGCGAGTGTCATCACCAGGACGGTGCCGCGTGGGTCAACTTCCTCGCCTGGCTGAGCCGTGAAGTGCCGCTGCGCGAAGCGGCAGGGCAACCGCTCACTGAACTGGACGCCCAGGCGCAGCAGCTTGCGTTCCGTCAACAGCAGCCTGGGTTCATCGAGCAGAGTTTTGCCACCATCTCCGCCTCTTCGAGCAATGCGGCGATGTGCCACTACCATTCGAGCGAGGCCAGCAACAAGCCCATCGGTCATGATCATTTTTACCTGAACGATTCCGGCGGCCAGTATGTTAATGGCACCACCGATGCCACGCGCACGCTGGCATGGGGTAAGGTCGATTCGCAGCAGCGCCTGCATTACACCGCCGTGCTGAGAGGCTTTCTGTCGCTAATTACCCTGCAGTTTCCTTCCGGCACGCAGGGGCATCAGCTGGATGCTTTTGCGCGTCGTCCGCTGTGGGAGATGGGGCTGGATTACGATCACGGTACGGGGCATGGCGTGGGGCATCAGCTTCTGATCCATGAAAACCCGCATCGTATTGCCAAAAAGGTCAACCCGTGGCCGCTGGTGGCGGGCAATATCATGACTATCGAACCGGGATACTATCTGGGCGATAGCCACGGTATTCGCATTGAAAACCAGGTGGAAGTTGTCGAAAGTCGTCCGGGATTCTGCACGTTTTCCTCGCTGACGCTGATCCCTGTCGATTTGAGCCAGGTCGAGCTGCAACTGCTGAGCGAGCAGGAAAAACAGTGGCTAGATGCGTATCACCAGCAGGTACGTGAGTCGCTGTTACCCCTGGTGAATAGCGATGCGCGTTCGTGGCTGATTGAGGCAACGGTGCCGATTAGCCTGGATCGATAGTGCGGCTTTTGCCGGGTGGCGGCTTTGCCTTACCCGGCCTACCGATCCGTAGGTCTGGTAAGCGTAGCGCCACCCGACAACTTTTTGCTAAACGCAGAAAAGCAAAAAGCCTGCTTTAAAAGCAGGCTTTTCAAATTTGGCTCCTCTGACTGGACTCGAACCAGTGACATACGGATTAACAGTCCGCCGTTCTACCGACTGAACTACAGAGGAATCGTGTGAACGGGGCGCATATTATCGATGCTCCCCCATGATGTCAAAGGCAGAATGCATATTTCCGATCGTTTGCCGAATTATTCTCCATTTCGCGCAATTGTCAGGCATTCTTTCGAGGATATTTCCACAGCCAGCGCCCGCTGACCATACGCCAGTAGAACAGCGCGCCCCGCACGGCCCAGTCAAGGAACATCCCCAGCCAGACGCCGATCACACCCCATCCGAGCATCACCCCGAGCGTATACCCTGCGACAACGCGACATCCCCACATGCCGAGCATTGATACCCACATTGCAAAGCGGGCATCGCGCGCACCTTTCAGCCCAGCGGGCAAAACCCATGAGGCCGCCCAGATGGGCATAAAGGCTGCGTTGAGCCAGATAAGGACCTTTACGACCTCTTTAACATCATCTTCATGGGTATAGAACGAGGCCATCAGCCCGGCAAACGGCGCGGTGCCCCACGCGATCAGAGTCAGCCCAATGGTCGACAGCCAGAACACGTGACGCAGCTGCCGTTCTGCCTGCCCTATCTGCCCTTTCCCGAGCCGTTTACCCGTGATGATGGTCGAGGCCGAACCCAGCGCATTGCCCGGCAGGTTAATCAGCGAGGCGATGGAAAAGGCGATGAAGTTACCGGCGATAACGTCGGTCCCCATCCCGGCGACAAACATCTGCGTGAGCAGCTTCCCGCCGTTAAACAACACCGATTCAATGCTCGCGGGAATGCCGATCCCCATCACTTCCCAGATAATGGCGAAATTAAAGGGACGGAAATAGCTTTTCAGCGTAAGACGCAGCGAAGGCGTGAACCCCGCCATCAGCACCCCGATGATGGCCACCGCACCGATATAGCGTGAAATGGTTAACCCCAGTCCGGCACCGACGAACCCCAGCCCCTCCCACGAGAACGCACCGTAGATCAGCACGCTGCTGATAATAATATTCAGGATATTCATCCCGCCATTGATCAGCAGCGGGATTTTGGTGTTGCCCGCCCCGCGCAGCGCACCGCTGCCAATCAGCGCAATGGCCGCTGCCGGATAGCTTAAGACGGTCATTTCCAGGTAGGTCAGCGCCAGGTCTTTAACCTCATTCGTGGCTTCCCCGGCGACAAAATCGATAATCTCTTTACCGAAATAGTGGATCACCGCCGCCAGAACGATCGAAAAAATGGTCATGATCATCAGCGACTGGCGGGCCGCCTCGCGCGCACGTTTGGGGTCAAGCTTGCCAAGGCTAAAGGCCACCACAACCGTCGTTCCGAGGTCTATAGCGGCAAAGAACGAGATCACCACCATGTTAAAGCTGTCCGCCAGCCCGACCCCAGCCATCGCCTCTTTCCCCAGCCAGCTCACGAGGAAGGTACTCAGAACCCCCATCAGCAGAACGCAGGTATTTTCAAGAAAGATAGGCACAGCAAGAGGGGTGATTTCACGCCAGAACAGAACACGATAGCTTTTACGTTTTGCATACCATGGCGTGCGCGTTATCGCCTGGCGTAAGGAGGCAGTGACGTTCAAAATGGACCTTAGCGAGAAAAGTTGAAACTCCATTTCAAATGATGGGGGAGAAAAGCTCATCCTGCAAAGTATTTTCCAGAAAAAGATGTGTGGATTTACAACAAACTGACGACAGAATCATCAATCAGTCGATTTTCCCTAAGATCAGGTTTGACAAAACTTTTTTCGCCGCTAAGATAAGCCTCCACAACGATTCCTCTGTAGTTCAGTCGGTAGAACGGCGGACTGTTAATCCGTATGTCACTGGTTCGAGTCCAGTCAGAGGAGCCAAATTTAAAAAGCCTGCTTTTAAAGCAGGCTTTTTGCTTTGCGGGTGAGGGAAAATGAACGCTCTGTTTGTCTACGGCACGCTGCGTCCGGGCCATTCTAATGCACATATTCTTGAAAACATCGGCGGCGAATGGCTGGCTGGCTTCGTATCCGGCACGTTTTACGAACGAGGCTGGGGTGCTGCGGCAGACTTCCCGGGAATTGTGCTCCATCCCGATGGACCACGCGTTGAAGGCTATCTGTTTATCTCTGATAACCTCGCCACACACTGGCAAATGCTGGATGAATTTGAAGACGGCTACGATCGGGTTGAGGTCACGGTGACCACTCTCGAAGGCAAACAGGTTAATGCCTGGATTTATCAGCTACAGCCGCGTTCTGAATCATAAAAAAAGGCTCTCTGTCACCAGAGAGCCTTTTTCACTATTCGCTGCGATTACTCGCTTTTTGCTTCGCCGTTCTTGATTTCGCCCATCACTTTCAGCTTCTTAGAGATGTCACGACGCTCTTTGGACAGCTCAGCGTTTTTGATGATGTAGTCATCAACGCGGTCTTCATAGTCGCTCTTCATGCTGGCGATGATGCCCTGAATAGCTTCAACGCTCATGCCTGGCTTGATGTAGTCGCTCAGGTTGTCGAGCAGCAGAACACGCTTCTGGTTGTCACGGATCTTCTTCTCAACGTCCTGGATTTCACGCTGCAGTTTGTTTTTGCGGCGGAACAGGCGGACGAATTCCAGAACATCCTGGAACGAAGGCTTGGTAGTTTCCATTTTTACACCCCTGATAATGTGAGATTCGGATTCGTTAAAGCAACCGTTGTAACAATAACCTTACTGACAGCGGCTGCGAATGACAATGAGTATATCGTTTAAAGCTATCATAACCCCAATTGCTGCTGAATCGAAGCAGCAGGCGTCACATACGCCTTTTATTTGCGCAGCGCCCGGCAAATAAGATGCGATAACAGCTCAAGCTGACGCGCCAGTTCCATACTCAGCCAGACATAGCCATGAATAGGCGTTTCTGCCACGTTATCGCTCTGGCGTTCATTGATTAACTGCTTCAGCTCCGCAACGATCTCATTCAGCCGCTCGCTGTTCGCCAGTATCGGCTGCGGGTTACCTTCATAGAGCGCATGAGCGATGGTCAACAACGTTTGCTGCGTCATCTGCTGGGTCTCTTTGAGGGTCTGCGCGTTAAGCATCAGCAAATGGCTGGGGCGCGAGGCCCAGTGGGCGTTGATCTGCAGTTCAAGCATACAGACCAGATTGCGGCTTACCGTCTGGATGGCTTCGAAAATCGCTTTCTGAATATGGGTTTCTTTACTGGCGGGCGTGATCAGGCCGCGCATTTTGACCACGTCGTTAAGGATCGTTTGCAGATGCTTTTCCAGCCGGGGACGCTCAACCAGATTGGGGGAAAACCCGGCCTGATAGACGCGGTTAAACGCGGTGACGTAATTGGCCATCTGAATGCGCCAGTGCAGAAAAGCACGCTGCGGCCAGATACCGGTAAAGAGCATGGCCAGCAGTGACCCCAGGATGACATCCCCGCTTCGCCACAGCGCGGTGGTCATATCCCCGGCGGGTGCACCGACAACCACAGCGAGAGTAATACCAATCAGCAGCGCCTGATACGGTCTTTTGCCCAACGCCAGCCAGCCGCACAGGAACATGGCGGCACCGCACCATGTCAGCATGACCGGAAACGAGATAAGCTCCAGCTTCAGGGCGATAAGCCCGAGTGCCGAGCCTAAAACGGTCCCACCAATTCGCTCGAAGGCGCGAGGGACAACGTTTCCCCAAAACGAGATGGGCCCCATCACCACTACCAGTGTGATCAGCGGCCACGTCCCTTCCGGAACATCCAGCAAACGGACCAGGACAAACGTCAACACGAACGCCAGCGCGATGCGACATCCATGCACCACGCGGTAGTGTTTGTATAAACGAATTTCAAAAGGGGTTAATGATTTGTCGGGACGCACACCCGCTCTCCAGCTACACGGCAAATCACAATTGTACTGTGTTTTCAGCCGGGCGGATCGCTTCCGGCTGAAAAACCCTTCATTTAGCAGGCCTAAACCGTTTTGTGCTCTACTGCGATAAACATTTCAATATCCCAGTAGCCGTCCGCATTGCCGTCATTGAGATAACGCTCGAAGCAGGGTTTGAGCGCCATCTGGTACTTATTGTCCTGCAACAGGGAATTAAAGAACTGATACCACGGCGTGGCAAAGTCGTAGTTTTCCACACGCGCCGTCGCCACGGCATAATCACCGGCCGCGATTTCCGTCATCATGACGCCTTCGCTGTTTTCCGGAATGATGAAATCGTCCGGTACCGTGACGGCCGTATCACAGCGCAGTTTTTCTGCCGGGACCTCATCGGGGTTATCGTAGTAGACCGCAACCCACTCCAGCGGCTGAATGTTACGCCCGTCCACCCACATCACCAGCTGTTCAAAGCCCTGTTTTACCGTGTGTTCCCACGGCCCGACCAAATGAAAACCGGCAATCTTACGTTTCTGTTGCTGCTTAATGCTGTAGTCCATGCTGCCTCCATTTATTACTGTATATACATACACTATAAAGCGAGTTCTGACCGTTCAGCAAACGTGAAGTGTTTATTATGTGAGCAGACTCGCAACCCTGCCAGTCTGCTCAGCAGCAGTTAAAGCGTGTGATGCAAATAATCGCTCATGCGGGAGAACAGACCACCTTTATCAACGGCTTCCAGCGTCACCAGCGGCCAGTGTGCCACCACTTTGTCGCGGTCATAGAGTTGGATCTCCCCGACACGCTGATGCGCAGCAATTGGCGCTTCCAGCTCTTTTTTATCCAGCACGTATTTGGCTTTGATGTTCGGCACTTCCGCTTTCGGCAGGGCCAGCCAGAAGTCCTGGTCAGTGCCCAGTTTCACCTGCTCCTTATCGCCGTACCAGATACGCTCTGTCCCCACTTTTTTACCATTGTGCAGGATCTGCACCGTATCAAAATTCTGCTGCCCCCAGTGCAGGAGTTTCCGGGCCTGGTCCTCACGCCCTTTCGGGCTGTCCGCCCCCATGACTACCGCGATTAAACGGCGCTGGCCGTCAACGGCGGACGCAATCAGGTTAAAACCCGCCCCCGAGGTATGCCCCGTTTTAAGTCCGTCCACGTTCATGGTTTTATCCCACAGCAGGCCGTTGCGGTTTTGCTGGGTGATCCCATTCCAGGTGAGGCTCTTTTCGCTGTACATATGGTAAAACTCAGGCTCGCCGTGGATGATAGCCCGGGAGAGTACGGCCAGATCATAAGCAGAGCTGTGCTGGCCCGGCGCGTCCAGACCGTGGACGGTTTCAAAGTGCGTATCGCGAAGGTTCAGCTTTTGCACATAGTCATTCATCATCTTCACAAACTGCGGCTGGCCGCCCGCCACGTGATCGGCCAGCGCCACGCAGGCATCGTTACCGGAATCGACAATCAGACCGCGGCTCAGATCGCGCACGGAGACGCGATCGCCCTCTTTCAGGAACATCAGCGACGAGCCGTCAAACACCGGGTTCCCTTTTGCCCACGCATCACGTCCTACGGTGACAATGTCGTCCGGCGTAATGCGATGGCTATCAATGGCCCGATCCACCACATAGCCCGTCATCAGCTTGGTAAGGCTCGCCGGATTACGTTGTTGATGTTCGTTGCCCGCCGTTAAGATCTGACCAGTCGTGTAATCCATCAGCACCCAGGAGCCAGCCTGAATGGCCGGAGGCTGCGGCGAAAAATCCAGTGGTTCGGCCGCAAAAGCAGATGAGACACTCGAAGCGAGTAAAGAAACAGCAATAAACAGACGGCGTTTCAACGGTATATCCTCAGGTCATTAAAAATCGATGACCTTTTTACGGGAGTTCTGATGTCGTTACCTGGCTTAATTGCAAAAAAATGTGACAGGACGCAGGTTTTCCGCTGAAGCTGGCACGCAAATTTGTACCACGGCGGTGCTTTTTATTCGGTCTGACCCGTGCGATCGTTTACCATAGTGACGTCATTTTTTAACAGGATGGTATTACTGGTGTCTGACTCTGCCGCACGCCCGACTTTTTTGTTCCACGATTACGAAACCTTTGGCACTCACCCGGCGCTGGACCGACCGGCGCAGTTTGCCGCCATCCGTACCGACGACGAATTCAACATCATTGGCGAGCCTGAGGTCTTCTACTGCAAACCGGCTGATGACTACCTCCCGCAGCCGGGCGCGGTCATGGTCACCGGGATCACGCCTCAGGAAGCGCGGGAAAAAGGCGTTAGCGAGGCAGAATTCGCCCGCCGCATCCACGATCTGTTCACCGTCCCCCATACCTGCGTGGTCGGTTACAACAACATCCGTTTCGATGACGAAGTGACGCGCAATATCTTCTATCGCAACTTCTACGATCCCTATGCCTGGAGCTGGCAAAACCGTAATTCGCGCTGGGATTTACTCGACATCATGCGCGCCTGTTATGCGCTGCGTCCTGAAGGCATTAACTGGCCGGAAAATGAGGAAGGACTGACGAGCTTCCGGCTGGAGCACCTGACGCGCGCCAACGGTATCGAGCACAGCAATGCCCACGACGCGATGGCCGACGTCTATGCCACCATTGCCATGGCGAGGCTGGTGAAAGCCGCACAGCCAAGGCTGTTTGAGTATCTGCTAAGCCATCGCAGCAAGCAGAAGCTCATGACCCTTATCGACGTACCGCAGATGAAACCCCTGGTGCATATTTCCGGCATGTTTGGCGCCTGGCGCGGCAATACCAGCTGGGTCGCACCGCTGGCGTGGCATCCTGACAACCGTAATGCGGTCATCATGGTGGATTTAGCCGGCGATATTTCGCCGCTGCTGGAGCTCGACAGCGATACCCTGCGCGAACGGCTGTACACCCCGAAAAATGAACTCGGCGATCTGCCTGCGGTGCCGGTCAAACTGGTGCATATCAATAAATGCCCGGTACTGGCGCAGGCGAATACGCTGCGCCAGGAAGATGCCGACAGACTGGGCATTAACCGTCAGCATTGCCTCGATAACCTGAAAGTACTGCGTGAAAACCCGCAGGTGCGCGAGAAAGTGGTCGCCATCTTTGCCGAAGCCGAGCCGTTCGCGCCGTCAGAAAACGTGGATGCCCAGCTGTACAACGGGTTCTTCAGCGATGCCGATCGCGCTGCCATGAATATCGTGCTGCAAACCGAGCCGCGTAACTTACCGGCGCTGGATATCACTTTCGCCGATAAACGCATCGAAAAACTGATGTTTAATTACCGCGCGCGTAACTACCCCGGCACGCTGGATGAAGCAGAGCAGGAACGCTGGCTGCAGCATCGTCGCAACGTGTTTACGCCAGAGTATCTGCACAACTACGCACAGGAGCTGGAGATGCTTTACGGCCAATACGAAGGGAATGAAGAGAAGCAGGCGCTGCTGAAAGCGTTATTCAAGTACGCACAAGAGATAGTCTGAAATTCAGAGATAAAAAAACCGGAGGCGATAGTCTCCGGTTTTTTTTGCCCGGTGGCGCTGCGCTTACGCGGGCCTACGGGTTTTGTAGGTCGGGTAAGGCGTAGCCGCCACCCGACACGGTATTACGCAACGTCTTCGTACTGAGGAACCGGGTTACGGAAGCTCTTCGTGACGCAGGCCAGGTAAACCAGACCGATACCGCCCCAGATCAGACCCAGAACCATAGAGCTCTCTTCCAGGTTAATCCACAGTGCACCCACTGTCAGCGCGCCACACACAGGCAGTACCAGATAGTTGAAATGGTCTTTCAGCGTTTTGTTGCGCTTCTCACGGATCCAGAACTGCGAGATCACAGAGAGGTTAACGAAGGTGAACGCCACCAGCGCACCGAAGTTAATCAGCGCAGTTGCCGTCACCAGGTCGAATTTAATCGCCAGCAGAGCAATAGCGCCAACCAGCAGCACGTTCCACGCCGGCGTACGCCATTTTGGATGCACATAACCGAAGAAACGAGTCGGGAACACGCCATCGCGGCCCATAACGTACATCAGACGAGAAACACCTGCGTGTGCCGCCATACCGGACGCCAGTACGGTTACGCTGGAGAAAATCAGCACGCCCCACTGGAAGGTTTTACCCGCAACGTACAGCATGATTTCAGGCTGCGACGCATCCGGATCTTTAAAGCGAGAGATGTCCGGGAAGTACAGCTGCAGGAAGTAGGAAGCCCCGATGAAGATCATGCCGCCAATCAGCGCGGTCAGGAAAATCGCTTTCGGGATCACGCGCTCAGCGTCTTTGGTCTCTTCTGACAGAGAAGAGATACCGTCAAAACCAAGGAACGAGAAGCACAAAATCGTCGCACCGGTGATCATCGGCACCACGTGTGCACCCTCAGACCAGAATGGACGCGTGCTGGTCAGCGTGCCGGCACCTTCACCGTGAGAAACACCGTAGATGATCAGGCCAACGATAACCGCCACAATGCCCATCTGCAGAATCACAATCAGGGTGTTAAAGTTAGCCACGGTCTTGATGCTGCGCAGGTTAGAAATGGTCATAAAGGCCACCAGCGCCACAACGAAGATCCACGACGGCACGGAAGGCACCAGCGCTTCAAAGTAAATTTTTGCCAGCAGAATGTTGATCATCGGCATGAACAGATAGTCCAGCAGAGATGACCAGCCCACCATAAACCCGACTGCAGGGCTAATGGATTTCTGAGCATAGGTGTACGCGGAGCCTGCAGACGGGAAACGGCGGACCAGTTTTCCGTAGCTCAGCGCGGTAAAGAGGATCGCGATCAGCGCGAAGGCGTATGCCGTCGCAACGTGACCGTCGGTGAGGCCCGATACGATACCGAATGTATCGAACAGCGTCATTGGTTGCATATAGGCCAGGCCCATCATAACAACCGGAATCAACGTAAGCGTTTTACGTAATTCCACGCGAGAGGTGTTTGGAGTTGCGTTATGCGACATAGTTATTCTCCTTTACGGTGATAACCGCCACGTAAGCGAAAAATTGCCCCATTTCTTTCTTCCTCAGCGACAACAACTGTCGGATTTTAGTAAATATCTATCCGGTACGAAGCCCGGCCTCTTGGTTTTTAGTTTCGTTTCGTACATGCAAAAAAAAATAACCGACGCCTTTTATATCGTCGATTATTCATTTGGTTGCAGCGGCGGCATTTTGCCCCACATCGGATACAAAAGGCAATACTTTGCAAAGCACGGGACAATTTTCTTTTTGCTAACTGGCTGATTTCTGGACGTCGGACTGAGAGTAAACGGCGGCGATAGCACTATTTGCTAAAATTTCGTCCCGCCACCAGGCGCTGGCCAGCCCGGCAGTTTGTTCATTCCAGCCGACCCACACCGATTCATTACTGCTTTGAGCAAGTACCTGTTTTTCAACAAGCGCACCGCTATCAATAAACCGCTGCGCCAGATAACGGGGTAAATAGCCGCAGCCCAGACCGCTTATTTGCAGTTCCAGCTTGGTTTTAAAGTCAAAAACGGTAATGGCTTCTTGCTCATCAAGCAGCTGCGAGGAAATCGCACATTCAGGACGAGAACTGTCTCCGACCACTATCGCGCGATAGCCCTTAATCACGCGTCGGTTTAGGGGCTCTGGCTCCTGAGCCAGCGGGTGATGGGGTGCCACCGCGAACACCTGCTCCAGTACGCCCAGACGGGCAAACCCAAAATCACTCAACTGAGGTGGTTCATGGAGTGCGCCGACAAAAATATCCGCCCTGCCCTGGGTTAAGGCATCCCAGGAGCCCCCCAGCACGCCGTTGATAAAGATAAGCCGGGTCACGCTGTGGTGTTGATAGAAGGCTTCAATCAGCGGCGTCAGGAGAGAAAAAGGAAAGGTATCATCCACGCCAATAACCAGCTCGTTTTCCCATCCCTGATGGAGTTTGACGGCCTGTTTTTCCAGTTCGCGAACGGTATGTAGGACTTCGCGTCCCTTTTCCAGCAGCATTTGTCCGGTTCGGGTAAACCGTGCGCGGTGCCCGGAGCGATCGAGGATCTGGATATTGAGATCGCTTTCCAGTTTTTGGACGGTATAGCTCAGCGCCGACGGAGTTTTAAAGAGCTTTGCCGACGCAGCCGCAAAGCTCCCCTCTTTTTCCAGTGCATCCAGAATAATAAGAACATCCAGCAGCGGTTTCATATTCGCCCCCTTCCGGTGTGCGATCGTCTCCGCTGCGGGACTTATTCCATGGGCATCACCAGCGGATCGGGATACTGATACTCAAACCCCAGCTCATGACAAATACGATTGCCATCAACAATTTTGCCTTTACTTTCATCCTTTGCCTCACCAAAAACCGGTGGCGCCAGGCCCAGCTGGCGCGCCATCAGCGGGTAAAACGTGCTGCGCGCCGGATGAGACGGTGCACATATATTATAGATGTGTCCACCTTTCGGAGCCTGTAAGAGTAGCTCAATCGCGCCAATGACATCGCCAAGATGCACCAGGTTGACGACGTGCTGGCCGTCTGGCGCAGACTTCCCGGCAAAAAAACGTCCCGGATGTCGCCCGGGGCCAACCAGTCCCGCCAGTCGGACGATATCGACCTGCGTGCCGGGGAGATTATGCAGCCAGTCTTCCAGCTCTTTCAGGACCTGACCGCTCGCGGTAACGGGGCGGCGCTCGGAAGTCTCTTTCACTACGCCTTCAACCTCACCGTAGACCGAGGTCGAACTGGTAAAAATGATGCGCGGAACATGGTGCGCCAGCGCGCTGTCGACAATCTCCTGCATCGCCTGCAGATAAAATGACTCGCCCGGCCCGCTGCGCCGGGCGGGTAAGGTTATCACCAGCGCATCGACGTTCATCAGCGTGTCCAGATCGTCAGCATCGCACACCAGCTGCGGCTCAAGGCGCAGCTCAACGCCGTCAATACCGCACATGCGCGCTGCCTCTACCCCATCCGCCGTGGTTTTGCTCCCGGTCACCTGCCAGCCTTTCGCGGCTAATGACATCGCCAGCGGCATTCCCAGCCATCCTAAACCGACAATCGCGACCTTTTTCATGCGAATTCTCCTGACTCTCACTCGTCTTTTATAAGGCTACGCCAGCCCTGCAGAACACACAATTCATAGCATCAATATGAAATGAATTAATGATCAAAAAAAGCCCTTGCAATATGTCGTACAACTGGTTTAGGTTAAAAGACATCAAATGAATAAGCATTCATCGAGAATTTATATGACACGCGTTCAATTTAAACACCACCATCATCACCATCATCCTGACTAGTCTTTCAGGCGATGTGTGCTGGAAGACGTTTGGATCTTCCAGTGGTGCATGAACGCATGAAAAGCCCCCGGAAGATCTTCTTCCGGGGGCTTTTTTTTGGATCGAATTCAGACAGATTAAAACAGGTTAACGAGGAATAAAGAATGTTAGATAACTCACGTTTACGCATAGCTATTCAAAAATCAGGCCGTTTGAGTGACGATTCACGCGAACTGCTGGCCCGCTGCGGGATTAAAATTAACCTGCACACCCAGCGCCTGATTGCTCTGGCTGAAAACATGCCCATCGACATTCTGCGCGTGCGTGATGACGATATTCCCGGCCTGGTCATGGATGGCGTCGTTGACCTCGGCATCATCGGTGAAAACGTGCTGGAAGAAGAGCTGCTGACCCGCCGCGCTCAGGGTGAAGACCCGCGTTACTTCACCCTGCGTCGCCTGGACTTCGGCGGCTGCCGCCTGTCGCTGGCGACGCCGGTTGATGAAGCGTGGGACGGCCCGGCCGCGCTGAACGGCAAACGTATCGCTACCTCTTACCCTCACCTGTTAAAGCGTTATCTCGACCAGAAAGGCGTGCAGTTTAAATCCTGCCTGCTGAACGGCTCTGTTGAAGTGGCGCCGCGTGCGGGTCTTGCGGACGCCATCTGTGACCTCGTCTCTACCGGCGCAACGCTCGAAGCAAACGGTCTGCGCGAAGTGGAAGTCATCTACCGTTCCAAAGCGTGCCTGATTCAGCGTGACGGCGACATGGCCGACGCCAAGCAACAGCTGATCGACAAACTCCTGACCCGTATTCAGGGTGTAATTCAGGCGCGTGAATCCAAATACATCATGATGCACGCTCCAACCGAACGTCTGGATGAAGTGATTGCCCTGCTGCCGGGCGCTGAGCGTCCAACCATCCTGCCGCTGGCGGGCGATCAACAGCGCGTTGCGATGCACATGGTCAGCAGCGAAACCCTGTTCTGGGAAACCATGGAAAAACTGAAGGCGCTGGGGGCAAGCTCTATCCTGGTGCTGCCAATTGAGAAGATGATGGAGTGACGGCCATGGGTTTTAACACAATCATCGACTGGAATACGTGTAGCGAAGCGCAACAGCGCGAGCTGCTGATGCGCCCGGCGATTTCCGCCTCCGAAAGTATTTCACGCACCGTGGCGGAGATCCTTGATAACGTCAAAGCCCGTGGCGATGACGCGCTGCGTGAGTACAGTGCAAAATTTGATAAGACGGACGTCGGCGCATTGAGGGTGACCGAGCAGGAAATCATTGATGCCAGCAATCGTCTGGGTGATGACATCAAGCAGGCGATGGCCGTCGCGGTGAAAAACATTGATACCTTCCACACCGCGCAAAAGCTTCAGACCGTGGATGTCGAAACCCTGCCCGGCGTGCGTTGCCAGCAGGTGACCCGTCCGGTCGCGTCTGTGGGGCTTTATATTCCAGGGGGGTCAGCCCCGCTGTTCTCCACCGTCCTGATGCTGGCCACCCCGGCGCGTATCGCCGGTTGCCAGAAAGTGGTGCTCTGCTCCCCGCCACCTGTTGCCGATGAGATTCTCTACGCGGCAAAACTCTGTGGCGTGCAGGCGGTATATAAAGTGGGCGGCGCGCAGGCGATTTCTGCCCTGGCGTTTGGCACCGAATCCATTCCTAAGGTCGACAAAATTTTTGGCCCGGGCAACGCCTTCGTGACGGAAGCCAAGCGCCAGGTCAGCCAGCGTCTGGACGGCGCGGCAATTGACATGCCTGCCGGCCCGTCTGAAGTGCTGGTCATTGCCGATAGCGGCGCAACGCCGGATTTCGTGGCGTCCGACCTGCTTTCTCAGGCGGAACACGGCCCGGACTCGCAGGTGATCCTGCTGACCCCGGATGCCGATGTGGCAACGCGCGTCGGCGAAGCCGTCGAGCGCCAGCTTGCCGACCTGCCTCGCGCCGAAACGGCACGTCAGGCGTTATCTGCCAGCCGCCTGATTGTGGCGCGCGATCTGGCGCAGTGCATTACCATCTCCAACCAGTACGGCCCGGAGCACCTGATTATTCAGACCCGCAACGCGCGCGATCTGGTCGACAGTATCACCAGTGCAGGCTCGGTGTTCCTCGGCGACTGGTCACCGGAATCCGCGGGCGATTACGCCTCCGGCACCAACCACGTTCTGCCGACGTATGGCTATACCTCAACCTGTTCCAGCCTGGGACTGGCGGATTTCCAGAAACGCATGACCGTGCAGGAACTCTCCCGAGAAGGGTTTGCCTCACTGGCCTCCACCATTGAGACGCTGGCTGCCGCCGAGCGCCTGACCGCCCACAAAAATGCCGTTACGCTGCGCGTTGCAGCCCTGAAGGAGCAAGCATGAGCATTGAAGAGTTAGCCCGCGAAAATGTCCGTCGCCTTACGCCTTACCAGTCTGCTCGTCGTCTGGGGGGCAAAGGGGATGTCTGGCTGAACGCCAATGAATTCCCGACGGCAGTGCAGTTTGAGCTGTCGCAGCAAACGCTGAACCGCTATCCGGAATGTCAGCCGAAAGCGGTTATCGAAAACTACGCGCAGTACGCGGAGGTAAAACCTGAGCAGGTGCTGGTCAGCCGTGGGGCAGACGAAGGCATCGAACTGCTGATCCGTGCCTTCTGCGAGCCGGGCAAAGACGCTGTGATGTACTGCCAGCCTACCTACGGCATGTACAGCGTCAGCGCGGAAACCTTCGGCGTGGCATGCCGCAACGTGCAGGCGCTGGACAACTGGCAGCTGGATCTTCAGGGTATTGCCGACAATCTCGAAGGCGTAAAAGTTGTGTTTGTCTGCAGCCCGAACAACCCGACCGGGCAGATTATCAACCCGCAGGATATCCGCACCCTGCTGGAGATGACCCGCGGTAAAGCCCTGGTGGTGGCCGATGAAGCCTATATCGAGTTCTGCCCGCAGGCTACGCTGGCAGGCTGGCTGGAAGAGTATCCGCATCTCGTTGTGCTGCGTACGCTGTCGAAGGCTTTCGCCCTCGCGGGTCTGCGCTGCGGATTCACCCTGGCGAATAAAGAGGTCATCGACCTGCTGCTGAAAGTTATCGCCCCTTACCCTCTCTCCACGCCGGTTGCCGATATTGCGGCACAGGCGCTGACCCCGCAGGGGATCAACGCGATGCGCGAACGTGTAGCGCAAATCCTCGTGGAACGTCAGTATCTGGTGACCGCTCTGAAGGATATTCCTTGTGTGGAGCAGGTGTTCGACTCAGAAACCAACTACATCCTGGTGCGCTTCACTGCCTCCAGTGCCGTATTTAAATCTTTGTGGGATCAGGGCATTATCTTGCGAGACCAGAATAAACAACCCTCCCTGAGCGGCTGCCTGCGTATTACCGTAGGCACCCGTGCAGAGAGCCAGCGCGTGATTGACGCCCTGAAAGCGGAGAATGTATGACCCAGAAGATCCTTTTTATCGATCGTGACGGCACCCTTATTTCGGAGCCACCAGCTGATTTTCAGGTCGATCGTTTCGACAAGCTGGCGTTTGAGCCAGACGTGATCCCGGTTCTGCTTAAGCTGCAAAAAGCAGGCTTTAAGCTGGTGATGATCACCAATCAGGACGGTCTGGGCACCGACAGCTTCCCGCAGGCGGACTTTGACGGCCCGCATAATCTGATGATGCAGGTGCTGACCTCTCAGGGCGTGGTATTTGATGAGGTGCTGATTTGCCCGCACATGCCAGCCGATGAGTGTGACTGCCGTAAGCCAAAGGTGAAGCTGGTAGAGCGCTATCTGGCAGAGGATATGCTGGATAAAAACAACAGTTATGTCATCGGCGACCGTATCACCGATATTACGCTGGCGGAAAACATGGGCATCGCGGGGCTGCGCTACGACCGCAACAGCCTTAACTGGGCGAAGATTGGCGAGCAGCTGACAAAACGTGACCGCTACTCCCACGTTGAGCGCAACACTAAAGAGACGCAGATAGATGTGAAGGTCTGGCTGGACCGTGAAGGCGGCAGCAAGATCCACACCGGCGTCGGTTTCTTCGACCACATGCTGGACCAGATTGCCACCCACGGCGGTTTTCGCATGGAGATCGCGGTGAAAGGCGACCTTTACATTGACGATCACCACACCGTGGAAGATACCGGCCTGGCGCTGGGTGAAGCGCTGAAGCTGGCGCTCGGCGATAAGCGCGGTATTAACCGTTTTGGCTTCGTTCTGCCAATGGACGAGTGCCTTGCGCGCTGCGCCATGGACATCTCCGGGCGTCCGCACCTGGAATATAAAGCCGATTTCACCTACCAGCGCGTGGGCGACCTTAGCACCGAAATGGTGGAGCACTTCTTCCGTTCACTGTCCTACACCATGGGCCTGACGCTACACCTGAAGACCAAGGGCAAGAACGACCACCACCGCGTGGAGAGTCTCTTCAAGGCCTTCGGCCGTACCCTTCGCCAGGCGATTCGCGTGGAAGGTGACGCCCTGCCTTCATCGAAAGGAGTGCTGTAATGAATGTGGTGATTCTGGATACCGGATGCGCCAACCTGAACTCCGTAAAGTCGGCCATTGCGCGCCACGGCTATGAGCCGGTGGTCAGTCGTGACCCGGACGTGGTTCTGCGCGCCGACAAGTTATTCCTGCCGGGCGTAGGTACCGCGCAGGCGGCGATGGATCAGATTCATGAGCGCGAGCTGGTCGATCTTATCAAAGCCTGTACCCAGCCGGTGCTGGGGATTTGCTTAGGAATGCAGCTTCTTGGCCGCCGCAGCGAAGAGAGTAACGGCGTTAACCTGCTGGGCATTATTGACGAAGACGTGCCGAAAATGACCGACCACGGCCTGCCTCTGCCACATATGGGCTGGAACCGCGTGTACGCCAAAGCGGGCGACCGCCTGTTTCGCGGCATTGAAGACGGCGCGTATTTTTACTTCGTTCACAGCTACGCCATGCCGGTGAACGCAAATACGATCGCCCAGTGCAACTACGGCGAGGCGTTTACGGCGGCCGTACAGAAAGACAACTTCTTCGGCGTACAGTTTCACCCCGAGCGCTCTGGCGCCGCAGGCGCGCAGCTGCTGAAAAATTTCCTGGAGATGTGATGATTATTCCCGCTTTAGATTTAATTGACGGCACGGTTGTCCGTCTCCATCAGGGCGATTACGGGCAGCAGCGAGACTACGGGAACGACCCGCTGCCGCGCCTGCAGGAGTATGCCGCGCAGGGTGCTCAGGTCCTGCATCTCGTGGATTTGACCGGTGCGAAAGACCCGGCGAAACGCCAGATCCCTCTGCTGAAAAATCTGGTTGCCGGCGTTGATGTGCCGGTACAGGTTGGCGGTGGCGTGCGCACTGAAGATGACGTCGCGGCGCTGCTGGAAGCGGGTGTGGCACGCGTGGTGGTCGGTTCAACCGCGGTGAAAGATCCTGAGACCGTCAAAGGCTGGTTCCGCCGCTTTGGCGCCGACGCGCTGGTGCTGGCGCTGGACGTGCGTATTGATGAACAGGGTAATAAACAGGTGGCAGTCAGCGGCTGGCAGGAGAACTCCGGCGTGACGCTGGAAGCGCTGGTCGAGATGTATCTGCCCGTTGGCCTGAAGCACGTGCTGTGCACGGATATCTCCCGCGACGGCACGCTGGCGGGCTCTAACGTCTCGCTGTATGAAGAGGTCTGCGCGCGTTATCCGCAGGTGGCCTTCCAGTCTTCGGGTGGAATTGGCGATCTGGAAGATATTGCCGCGCTGCGCGGAACGGGCGTGCAGGGTGTGATTGTAGGTCGGGCTCTGCTTGAAGGAAAATTTACTGTGACGGAGGCGATTCAATGCTGGCAAAACGGATAATCCCTTGTCTTGACGTACGCGATGGTCAGGTGGTGAAAGGCGTGCAATTCCGCAACCACGAGATCATTGGCGACATCGTTCCGCTGGCAAAACGCTATGCTGAGGAAGGCGCAGACGAGCTGGTGTTTTACGATATCACCGCCTCCAGCGATGGCCGTGTGGTCGATAAAAGCTGGGTAGCGCGCGTGGCGGAAGTGATTGATATCCCCTTCTGCGTGGCGGGCGGGATCAAGTCAGCTGACGATGCAGCCAAAATTCTCTCGTTTGGTGCAGACAAGATCTCCATCAACTCCCCTGCCCTGGCTGACCCGGAGCTCATTACCCGTCTCGCCGATCGTTTTGGCGTGCAGTGTATTGTCGTTGGGATCGACACCTGGTATGACGCAGCAACGGGCAAATACCACGTCAACCAGTATACCGGTGATGAGAGCCGTACGCGTGTGACGCAGTGGGAAACGCTCGACTGGGTGCAGGAAGTGCAGAAGCGCGGCGCGGGTGAAATCGTGTTGAACATGATGAACCAGGACGGTGTGCGTAACGGGTATGACCTCGAGCAGCTCAAAAAAGTCCGTGCGGTTTGCCACGTACCGCTGATTGCCTCCGGCGGCGCGGGCACCATGGAACATTTCCTGGAAGCTTTCCGCGACGCGAACGTTGACGGCGCGCTGGCCGCGTCCGTGTTCCACAAACAGATTATCAATATTGGTGAGTTAAAAACGTACCTGGCAGGCCAGGGCGTGGAGATCAGGGTATGTTAACAGAGCAACAACAGGCGCAGCTGGACTGGGAAAAAACTGACGGATTACTGCCGGTGGTTGTACAGCATGCCGTTTCAGGCGAAGTGCTGATGCTGGGGTATATGAACCAGGACGCGCTGGCGAAAACGATCGACAGCGGCAAAGTGACGTTTTTCTCGCGCACGAAACAGCGTCTGTGGACCAAAGGGGAAACCTCGGGCCATTTCCTGAACGTGGTGAGCATTACGCCAGACTGCGATAACGATACCCTGCTGGTGCTGGCCAATCCGATTGGCCCAACCTGCCATAAAGGCACCAGCAGCTGCTTTGGTGAGGCGAGTCACCAATGGCTGTTCCTGTATCAACTGGAACAGCTGCTGGCAGAGCGTAAAACGGCGGACCCTGAGAGCTCTTATACCGCCAAGCTGTATGCAAGCGGAACCAAGCGTATCGCCCAGAAGGTGGGGGAAGAAGGCGTTGAGACTGCGCTGGCCGCGACGGTGCATGACCGCGAAGAGCTGACGAATGAAGCGTCTGATTTGATGTATCACCTGCTGGTGCTGCTGCAGGATCAAGAGCTGGATTTGACGGCGGTGATAGAGAATCTTCGTAAGCGTCACAAATAAAAAAACCGGGGATTTCCCCGGTTTTTTTAACTGCAAATCAGGCTTTTGGTTTGTAATTACGTAAAGCGTTGCGACCCAGCAGGACACCAGAACCGACCATTGCACCAAGCAACACGGCAAGGACCAAAATAACAGCTTTTTTCGGGCTGTCACGACGGACTGGCAGATCCGGTTTCATCACGTAACGATAGACGTGGATAGTGTCCGGGTTTACGTTTAAGTTTTGGATGTCAAACAGATTTCGCTTGGTCTGATAATACGCGCTTGAGAAGATCAGCGGACGGGAAGCTTCATTGTCAATCATCGACTTCAGCCCTTCGCTTCCCAGCAGGAATAACGTTTCCTGCGTGACATCCTGAGTTTGCTGGAGCTGTGGAGAGGTAATTTTCGCGGCTTCAGCGTTTTTCAGCGCCTCAGCGATCTGTTTGATACGTAGATCTTTCTGCTCCTGAGCGACCTTCTCCTGATTTACCAGAGAGTCGTTCAGTGTCTTGATCTGCTCCTTGATATTGTCCTTAAGATCAAGGGCTAGTTCTTTGGCGGTCTGCTCATCGACTTGCTGAATGTACTGCGCCAGCTGCTTCTGAGCCGCTTCTGCAGATGTACTAGTATAGGAAACAGTCAACGGGAGCGGCTGTCCAGTCGTGGTCGGCGCTATAGTCAGTTTTTCAGGATCCTCCTGATTCTCTAGCGCCTGAGATAATGCCGAGAATGAAGAATTAAAACGGCCAATCGCGCGCGTTTGAATGTCAAGCATAGAGGGTGCAGCACTACCGTAGAGAATATTCAATGCATTTGAATAGGTCGCTATCTGGGCGGCATCAGGTTGCGCAATGATCGCACTTGAGGTCCATTTTTCTTTCGCTACAGACAGATATCCAATAGCCAGGGCAATAAAAACAATAACAAAGGTTGCTATCATCCACTTCCCACGCCACAGTTGCAGCACTAAATCAAGTAAATCAATTTGCTCTGGGTCATTGCTTCTGTTGACCTGGCTATAGTTGTTTTGCGACATACAATCCCTAACAGATGAAAAAGGGCAAACGTAATTATGTTTGTATAGTTTATCTATTGCTGGCGATTTTTCTATAAGAATCCGATGAGTAATATCGGAAAGATGGGTTATGTAACTTGCGCCCTTCGCGCTATCATAGACACCATGTGATGCGCTATGGCATCAGTAAGAAGATAGGTTTATGAGGGAAGAGATGAAATTTCTGGTAACGGGTGCAGCAGGTTTTATCGGTGCAAATGTCAGTAAACGCCTCCTTGAGGCTGGTCATCAGGTTGTCGGTATTGATAATCTGAATGACTACTACGATGTCAATCTGAAGCTGGCGCGACTGGAACTGCTAAATTCCGAGAGCTTCACCTTCCACAAGCTGGAGTTAGCCGACCGTGAAGGTATGGCAGCGCTTTTCGCGCGCGAGAAGTTTGATCGAGTGATTCATCTGGCCGCACAGGCGGGCGTACGCTACTCTCTGGAAAACCCTCACGTGTACGCGGAAGCCAACCTTATTGGCCACCTCAACGTGCTTGAAGGCTGCCGGCATAACCACGTTCAGCATCTACTTTATGCGTCTTCCAGCTCCATATATGGCCTCAACCGCAAGATGCCATTCTCCACTGAAGATTCCGTGGACCACCCTGTCTCACTGTACGCTGCAACCAAAAAAGCCAATGAGCTGATGTCGCATACCTATTCGCATCTCTACAATCTGCCGACTACCGGCCTGCGCTTCTTTACCGTGTACGGTCCGTGGGGACGCCCGGACATGGCGCTATTCAAATTTACGAAGGCAATGATTGAAGGCAAAAGCATCGATGTCTATAACTACGGTAAGATGAAGCGCGACTTCACTTACATCGATGATATTGCAGAAGCGATTATTCGCCTGCAGGATGTTATTCCCCAGCCTGACTCAAACTGGACCGTTGAGACCGGGTCACCTGCAAGCAGCTCAGCGCCTTACCGTGTTTACAACATCGGTAACAGTTCACCGGTAGAACTGATGGATTATATCACCGCGCTGGAAGATGCTCTGGGTAAAAAAGCCGAGAAAAATATGCTGCCTCTTCAGCCAGGTGATGTTCTGGAAACCAGCGCCGATACCCAGCCACTTTATGACGCGATCGGATTTAAACCGCAAACCTCGGTTAAAGATGGTGTGAAGAACTTCGTCGACTGGTACCGCGATTTCTATAAGGTCTGAAAATAAAAAACCCGGCAAATCAGCCGGGTTTTTTTACAGGATAAAGCAGAGAATCAGTCGCTACCGAACAGATCGCGGGTATACACTTTATCTGCTACGTCAGCCAGTTCTTCAGCCATGCGGTTTGAGATGATGACATCCGCTTCCTTCTTAAAAGCATCCAGATCGCGGATCACGCGGGAATTGAAGAACTGATCTTCCTGCATGGCCGGTTCATAAATGACAACCTCAACCCCTTTCGCTTTGATGCGCTTCATGATGCCCTGAATTGAAGAGGCGCGGAAGTTATCGGAACCACTCTTCATAATCAGACGGTATACGCCGACCACTTTCGGTTGACGCGCGAGGATAGAATCAGAGATGAAGTCTTTACGCGTACGGTTAGCATCAACAATCGCCGAAATCAGGTTATTTGGCACAGCCTGATAGTTTGCCAGCAGCTGCTTCGTGTCTTTTGGCAGGCAATAGCCGCCGTAGCCAAATGAAGGGTTGTTGTAATGGTTCCCAATGCGCGGGTCGAGACACACCCCTTCAATAATCTGACGGGTGTTCAGCCCAAGACTCTCTGCGTAGCTGTCGAGCTCATTGAAATAAGCCACTCGCATTGCCAGATAGGTATTCGCAAAGAGTTTGATTGCCTCAGCTTCAGTTGAATCGGTAAACAACACCTGAATATCTTTCTTCAGTGCCCCTTCCTGAAGCAGCGCGGCAAAGCGCTCGGCACGCTCAGAGCGTTCACCAATGACGATACGCGAAGGATGCAGGTTATCGTAAAGCGCTCTCCCCTCACGCAGGAACTCCGGCGAGAAGAAGATATTATCAATACCAAACTTTTCTTTAATGGATTTGGTAAAACCGACAGGAATGGTCGATTTAATGACCATCACCGCATCAGGGTTGATCGCGATAACGTCTTTGATCACCGCTTCTACAGTTGAGGTGTTGAAGTAGTTGGTTTTAGGATCGTAGTCAGTAGGCGTCGCAATGATGACGTAATCCGCATTGCGGTATGCATCTTCTTTATCTGTCGTGGCGCGGAAATTCAGCGGTTTATTGCTGAGATAGTCCTGGATTTCTTTATCCACAATCGGCGATTTTTTCTGATTGAGCATATCCACTTTGGCCTGCACGATATCCAGCGCAACCACTTCATGATTCTGAGCAATCAAAATGCCGTTAGAAAGACCGACATACCCTGTTCCGGAGATTGTTATTTTCATTCGCTAATGACTTCTGTGAGTTAACTGTACTGATGGCCGCCAGACCATCGCGATAAACATAACTGTTGGGCTTTGTACCTCCTGGCAAACAGAACTGTCAAGGCAAACCAGGAGTAATCACTTCGAGTGGGATGAGATTCAGACTACTTCGAATATAAGGCGGCAGTTTTTGCATAAAAAAAACCCGGAGACGGACTCCGGGTTGGGATATCAGCGAGTGCGTTAACTTATTCCATCCATTCGGTATGGAATACGCCTTCTTTATCGGTGCGCTTGTAGGTATGCGCGCCGAAGTAGTCACGCTGTGCCTGAATGAGGTTAGCAGGCAGAACAGCCGCACGGTAGCTGTCGTAGTAGGCTACTGCAGCAGAGAAGGTCGGAACCGGAATACCGTTCTGTACTGCGTAGGCAACCACATCACGCAGCGCCTGCTGGTATTCGTCCGCAATCTTCTTGAAGTACGGTGCCAGCAGCAGGTTAGCGATACCGGCGTTTTCAGCGTAGGCATCGGTAATTTTCTGCAGGAACTGTGCACGAATGATGCACCCAGCACGGAAGATCTTCGCGATTTCCCCGTAGTTTAGATCCCAGTTGTTCTCGTCTGACGCCGCGCGCAGCTGAGAGAAGCCCTGCGCGTAAGAAACGATTTTACCCAGGTACAGTGCACGACGCACTTTCTCAACGAATTCGGCTTTATCACCTGCTGGTTTGGCCTGTGGGCCAGACAGCACTTTGGATGCCGCAACGCGCTGCTCTTTCAGGGAAGAGATATAACGCGCAAAGACGGATTCAGTGATCAGAGACAGCGGCTCACCCAGATCCAGCGAGCTCTGGCTGGTCCATTTGCCGGTACCTTTGTTCGCGGCTTCATCCAGAATCACATCAACCAGATATTTACCCTCTTCATCTTTCTTAGTGAAGATATCTTTGGTGATGTCGATCAGGTAGCTGTTCAGCTCGCCTTTGTTCCACTCGGTAAAGGTTTCAGCAAGCTCTTCGTTAGAGAGGCTCAGGCCACCTTTCAGCAGGGAGTAAGCTTCAGCGATCAGCTGCATGTCACCGTATTCGATGCCGTTGTGCACCATTTTCACATAGTGACCCGCACCGTCTGCACCGATATAGGTTACGCAAGGCTCGCCATCCTCCGCAACCGCAGCGATTTTGGTCAGGATTGGCGCAACCAGTTCATACGCTTCTTTCTGACCGCCAGGCATGATAGATGGGCCCTTCAGCGCGCCCTCTTCACCACCGGAAACGCCAGTACCGATGAAGTTGAAACCTTCAGCTGACAGTTCACGGTTACGACGGATGGTGTCCTGGAAGAAGGTGTTACCACCATCAATGATGATGTCGCCTTTGTCCAGGTAAGGTTTCAGGGAGTCGATGGCAGCATCAGTACCTGCACCTGCTTTCACCATTAACAGGATACGACGAGGTGTTTCCAGAGACTCAACGAACTCTTTAACCGTATAGAAAGGAACCAGTTTCTTGCCTGGATTCTCGGCAATCACTTCTTCGGTCTTATCACGGGAGCGGTTGAAAACGGAGACGGTATAACCACGGCTTTCGATGTTGAGCGCCAGGTTGCGCCCCATCACTGCCATACCGACAACGCCGATCTGTTGCTTGGACATTACATACTCCTGTCAGGTGTGGTCACCGCGGCTTATGCGCGGCTTGGAATGTGTTATTGATGTTAACTCAGGAATACATGAGATGAATAGCAGATATTGCTTTATAAGATTTTTGAACAAATTATAACAATTATCGGTTACAGAGTATCCAACTCATTAAAATTTAATCATTATACCGAAGTATTTTGGCAGGATTTCCTACAACTATTGCGTTTTGAGGTACGTCTTTAGTGACTACACTCCCTGCACCTACCAGGCAATTTTCACCTAAAGTTATCCCGGGAAGGATAGTAGCATTCGCACCAATAGAAGCACCCTTCTTTATTATTGTGGTTAAAAAAGAATCAGGGTACACTTTAGATTTGGGATAAAGATCGTTTGCGAATGAAACGCAAGGACCGATAAACACATCATCCTCAATCCTGAGCCCATCCCATAAATAAACCCCCGACTTTATAGTAACTCTATCTCCAAGAACGACATCACTTTCAATTAAAGTGTGCGCGCAGATATTACAATCATCGCCAATTCTGGCACCTTGTAAGATAACGGAATATTGCCAAACACGGGTATTCTTTCCTATGTTTTTGCTTTTAACATCGCTAAGTTCGTGGATAAACATCTCACCCTCTCATAATTCAACAATAATAGTCAAAGCATGTATAAAAAAAGATTTTAAAATCACTACTTGTGGTAATCGATAGAGCCATATCTTTTTTTAATAAAATCTAAAAAACCTTTTAGCGCATATTTTAGCCTGAGAGTTTTTTTATCAAAAAATATAACTATAACTACTGGCTTGACAATTAACTTTATTAATTGAGATAGCTTCCATGTTGATGGCACATAGTTTCGCCCCATCATATATAAAATATTACGGTACTGATAATAATGTCGTACCGGAGAACCATATCCAGCGTTAATTGCCTTAACCCTGCCGTTGCCAAGCCTATGATTTAAAACAGCTTGTTTACAAAGAATAATGTCAACACCCAGATTTGCAGCACGCCAACCCCATTCATAGTCAACGCAGTCAATAAAAAGTCGTTCTTCATGCAACCCAACAAGTTCAAAAATTTCTTTGCTTACCAGTGTTCCAGAACTAATGATATCTCGATATACGTAAACATCTTCAAGCAGTTTTTTTCCAACTTGAGATAAGCACCTACCATCTTCTGCGATCGCATCAGCGCAAATAACGGGTAGCTTGCCATATATGTCAAAATATAAAGATCGCGTTTTTATTAATTCGACTAACATATTACTTGATGGGAGGCTATCATCATCCAGAAGAAGTAAATTGTCGCATCCAAAATCGATAGCAGACTGAATACCTACATTTTGTGCTTTTGCTATCCCAACATTTCCCTTCATATCGATAAACTGAGCATCACAGTCAGAACAAAGCTGATGAATTGCTTCTTTTTTATCTATACTGGTTGAGTTATCTGTCACGAAATATTTTATACCGTCCTCAACCAATGAATTTAAAATTAATTTTAAACGATCTGTATTCGAATTATAGGTTACGATTACTATGCCGGTAAGCATTTTTTTTGGCACCTTTGAAAAGAGTGATTAAAACAAGTGACACAAATAAAATAGCGTAAATATCTATCATGTATGCAATCCCAACTGAAGGATTGTAAATTATAGGAAGGGAACGACAATATAAAGCTGATACAAAGGCAACAATTAAGGCAGATGAGTTATCACACTTCAACTTCCAGCTATTAATAATACCAATAACATAACCAATTACTGCTGAGAAAATTATCCCACCGATATAACCAAAATAAGTGTACCCAGCTAAATCGAAATGATTAGTTGGGCCACGCATCACAGGATCGTTAGGGTACCAATATAACCAAATCTGCCGTCCTACGTCTAAATTTGAAAAGTCGATATTAAAAATTTTAGCCATTACAGAGTTACCAAATGTATTAGATAACAACTGAAGCCAAGGATGTTCAATAATAATTTTATCTATAACATGCTCAGTCAAGGAAAGGTAGTAAGCATCTCCATTAGCCAGTATGCGCAATAAAAGAAGTTCAATGGCAACTGGCGCACCTGGTATATACTGTGAAGATGTATACCCTATCATAACTGATAATTTTGATATGAAATATAAGGAAAAGATTAGAAAAAGTATGGCAATTATAAGTATCAGGAACAGAGATTTTAAGTTGAATCTAAAAGTTTTTCTTGTCGTAATAAACCCAACAACACAAAGCACATATATTTGTTCTAAGAAGGCAAACTTAGCACCTGAAATAAGCGCTCCGACAATTGAAATAAATATAGCATAAATAAAATATCTTTTTTTATGAGAGCGGAGATAATAATAGAAATACCAACCAGCCAAAATAACACGGAGTGCATCCATTAAGCGAACGATAATACCAAGACCTCTATTCGCTTCAAAGCGAGAGGTGAAAAACATAGCAACCGAAATTTGTGACAAATAAAAAACAAATAACACCAGGTAAACAATTGAAAGGAATTTAATTAGAAACGATTCCTGTTCCATGACGGAAATACTGAGTCTGTTAAAAAGAGAATTTTTATATTTCACTGTCGAACTTGAAGAACAGTAAAACATAATAAAAAAAACAGAGCCACTTAAAAGCAGATAACTAAAATAATAAATATCCACGTAACCATGAACATACAATATTAAAATAATGGCATACCCAGTCCCATAAGTAAATGCATAAAAGAAATGGAATGGATCCATGATATTTTTTATTTTTCTGTTAGATAATAAGAAAAGCAACATACATATCAACAAAGCATATGTTATATACTCAATATAATTACCAAACAAGAATTCAAAGAAAACATAATCTCTCATTTTCGTTTCCTATGAATCCATTGTATAATTTCAGCATTAACATAAAACATAGTAGAAAGTAATATTTTTTGGCGAAAAATTTTTCGCACTATATATTTTGCAGTTTTATAATCACCAGATTTTACTGCTAAAAGTAAATAAAATGCATATTGCCTTGATATTGCTGTATTATACAAATCTGAAGGAGCTAATTTTTTGATAGCCTCCTCAACCATATTTAGCTGTTTTGAAAAATTTTTGTAGGCATTTGAGTCATGCTGTCGATATTTAGAGACTATGAAATCATTCCGGAAAAGGAATTCTTTTTTTGAAAATGAGAACGACTGAAATAATTTTACAAACATAGGATAATCGTCCCATACTAAGGTTTTATCCCATCCACCAACGTCCTTTAACGCTTGAGTTCTAAAAATCGTCCCTTGCAATAATAAAGGTTTAGGGAAATTAGTAAATATTGTTTTCCGCAATGAATCATCGTCGCTAGAGAAAAAAATATCATGTTGTTTTTTATAAACAACATCTGTTGGTTTATGCCCCGTGTAATATACCCAGGCATTCCCCATGGCAAATTGCGCGCTATCATGATCGCAGAGTTCATCATATAGTAGATTAAAGCCTTCCGAGTCAACGAGGTCATCTGATGCTATGAAATAAACAAACTCAGAATTAGCCATTTCTAATCCTGAGTTGAGTGAGTCAACTAAACCACGATTTGTCTCTTTTGCAATTATTTTTGTATACATACTTGCATCATGTTTAGTCACATTATTTCTAATGACATCTAAAGAAGAATCTTTGGAACAATCATCAATTACAATTACTTCCTTTGGAATATTTAACTGATAAACTGACTCCAAAGTCTCAGCAATATATTTTTCATGATTGTATGACAAAATAACGATTGATATCACGATAACTCCAGAATAACTTATCTAATAATATTTACTTAAGCGAAACCACTCGCTTTAAGTTGAAGAAAACAAAAAGAAAGTAAAAGAAATAATTTACAGCATAGGCTATATTCGCTCCGGAAACTCCGTGCTTATTTATAAAGAAAATACTTAATAGCACCCATGTAAAACCGAAGAAGATCTCAGTGCCTATGAAATATTTAGTAGCCTTCTTAGCTAACATTGGATATGCGTATAACCAACTGATAACCTTGATAACATCACCTACCAACTGTATAGCAAATAAATCTCTTGCAGCCCTAAACTCCGAAGTAAAAAGAAGATTAATTACATAATCCCGAAGTAAATATATGCTTAGTGCAGCCAATATTATTACAGGAAGAACAAATAAGACAACCGAGTTTATTTCTTTTTTTATTTCCGCCGCACTGCTCAATGACGCTAGCTTTGGTAGGTAATAAACGGACAAAGCCATAGTGAGAACCCCCAAATATACTTCAGAGATTTTCCATACGGCTTGCCATTGCCCTGCTGAATCCCACCCTGCGTGCTGTACAAGAGAGTTTCTTATAAAGATCAATGCTATAGGAATAACTACAGAACTGACGGCAGTCATCAAAACAAATTCAAGAATATTTCTATTGGCTCGAGAATCTGTACGCCCTACCCAATATGAAACTTTCATCCATGCCTGTCTTGAGTTAATAGCAAATGCAATCAACCCTATAAATACATACTGCATTGAAGCAGCAACAAGAGCCCCCTTAATTCCCCAGAGCACAATCATAATCGAGATAAGCACCCCAGATATTAGTGCTGAAAGAACCCCGGTTAGGATATAAAATCTAAAGTTTTGCAATCCATTAAGAACTGAAGTAATCGCGGTACCAAAAGAAGTTATTGGTAATGTTAAGATAGTAATAATGACAAGCCATTGATATTGCGCATCATGGAAGACCCAACTTGCAATATCACTAGAAAACAATATAAGAAATGGAGTAAAACACAATGTTATTAAAAAGATATAATAAGTTGAAGCTCGCCACCATGGCGAGCACTTCTCATAACTTTCTCGATTTTCAGCAGTATATTTTACTATACCCGTAGCTGTAGGAGCGTTTGCTATTCCATTCACCCCTGTCACCAAACTCTGCAATTGCCCCAGTAATGCCATTCCTGAAGGACCAGTATATACAGCAATTAATTTCGCTATAATAAATCCGATCCCAATTTTAACTAATGTCATTACACCGGACATAACCGTTATGCCCAACAACTTCTTCATTCAGTATAACCATTTAATGTTTCAACGATATACTTTACATTATCATCACTAAGTGTTGAATCTAAAGGTATCGATAAAACTTCTCTATGCATAGCTTCTGTTATTGGTAAACTTAGATTATTCCATGAAGAATATGCTTGTTGTTTATGAGGAGGAATTGGATAATGTATAAGCGTCTGAATATTATGGTGACTCAAGTACTCCTGGAGCTTGGTCCTATTATTAGCACGTATAACAAACAAATGCCAAACGTGACTACTTTCGTTACCTGCCGAAATTTCAGGGAGAGTAATATAAGGATTCACAATAGACGTACGGTATATTTTAGAGATTTTTTGCCGAGCAAATGTTTCATCATTCAAATGTCGCAATTTAACTCTTAGCATTGCTGCCTGAATCTCATCCAGACGACTGTTCACGCCCTCATAAATATTCTGATATTTCTTATGAGAACCATAATTACGCAATGCTTTAACAACATCAAAAAACTCGCTATCGTTTGTAGTTATTGCGCCAGCATCACCCAAAGCGCCTAAATTCTTGCCTGGGTAAAAACTAAAACCTGCAGCATGCCCCCAATTACCAGCATTTCGGCCAGAAACCGAAGCTCCATGTGACTGAGCGCAGTCCTCAAGTACCAATAGCCCATGCTCTTGAGCGATATTCATGATCTCATCCATAGGACTTAATTGCCCATATAGATGCACTGGAAGGATAGCTTTAGTCTTTGGTGAAATAGCCTTTTTAATATTATCTACTGAAAGGTTGAAACTTGTGTCTGACGGTTCAACAAGAACGGGAACAAGATTATTTGCGGTAATAGCAAGTATAGATGCGATATATGTATTCGCCTGAACGATTACTTCATCTCCTTCACTAAGCTTTCCCATCAATATCCAGGCTTTTAGAGAAAGGGTGAGTGCGTCCAGGCCATTGGCAACGCCTAAACAATATTTTGAGCCAACATAAGTTGCGAATTCTGACTCAAAATTACTCAGTTCCTCTCCCATTATATACCAACCGGATTGAATTACACGTGAGCAAGCCTCTTGCAATTCAGATTCATATTTACTGTTAAGTTCTTTTAAATTCAAAAAATTGATCATTATAGCCTCTTAAACTTCGGTCTTTTTGTTAGCGTAAATGGTGAATGCATCATAGTCACGAATATAATCATTTTCGTCGTAATGACTGTCAGCTAATACCATTAATACGCAATCGCTCGAGAAATCATACATCTCACGCCAAATACATGACTCAATCAGAAGCCCCTGCGCTGGATTGTCCAAAACAACCTCAATCCTCTCTGTCCCATCATCCAACAGAAAACGACAAGAACCTTTTATGGCGATCGCAACCTGTTTTAATTTTTTATGCGCATGAAAACCTCTACGAACACCTTCTTTAGTATCAAAGATGTAGTAAACTCTTTTAATACTAAAAGGGATATTATTCTCTTCTTCTAAGGCGACTAATGAACCACGATCATCACCATGCTTTTGAAGTGGGATAAAATTGATTTTCATTATTTACCTTGAACGTTTAATGAAGCAAAGGTTGAACCATTCTGATCTTTCTCAGAAATGATGTATTCCATTTTTGGCCATTCTATATTCAAGTCCTTATCATCCCATTTTATACAACGTTCATGTGCCGGAGAATAATAATCGGTAGTTTTATAAAGAAATTCTGCATGCTCACTTAAAGTTAAAAAACCGTGTGCAAATCCAGCAGGGATCCAAAGCTGTTTTTTATTCTCTTCTGATAAAATAACACCTACCCATTGCCCATAAGTAGGCGATTCTTTGCGGATATCAACAGCCACATCAAAAACCTGACCTGTAACGCATCTAACAAGTTTCCCTTGCGCAAAAGGGGTTTCTTGATAGTGCAATCCACGCAAAACTCCTTTAACAGATCTTGACTGATTATCTTGTTTGAAACTGACATTAGGATCTATATTATCTTTGAAGTTTTTTTCGTTAAAACTCTCAAAGAAATAGCCCCTTTCATCATGAAATACTCGAGGTTCGATAATCAGAACACCACTGAGCGAAGTATTAGAAATTTTCATCAAAGCCTCTATCTAAATCAGTAACTCGCGGAGGGAGTACTATTTTCGTGTAATATTATATATTCGCTTAAGAGCCCATAATGGCAATAGCCGTGGAATGCTTCTCAAAATAAAATAGTAGTGAGAAGTTAACATATTTTGAAAACCAGTAATTCTTTTAATTTGAGCAAGTCTATACTCACTTGAAACATACTTCAGTCCGCGTCGCCTAACCAGCATATCTGCTCCGACTCTGACCAACACCAGAGATTCGTCCAGGTTGCCAGCTTTGAATCCACTCCCTAGTAACCTCAACCATAAATTATAATCTTCCATAAGATAATGGTGCTGGTATCCTCCAACAGACTGGACACTGGATTTTTTGAAAATGACAGTCATATGGTTAAACGGATTTTTATGCCTGGCGAATTTTTTGATTTCTTCGTTAGAAAGCGGAACTTTTCTTTCTGATACGATATTCTTTTTATCACCTATAAACTCACGGATACAACTTCCTGAAATATCAATATCAGGGTTCAACTCCATAAATGCAGATTGTAACTCGAAACGAGTTGGTTGACATATATCATCCGTATCCATCCGCATGACATAATCATAGGTGCAATGTTTCATTCCTTCATTTAACGCCTGCCCTAACCCAACATTCTTTTTTAATGCTACAATCTTGATAGGTAATGACATTGACCATCTATCAACTACTGTGCTTAAAGCTGTGTTGATAGGACCATCATAAACAAGAACGATTTCATCCGCTTTTACCGTTTGATTTGCCAAACTTTCAAGACACTCTTCCAAATAGGAAGGCTTCTCCTTGTCATAGAGCGACATTAACACACTAAAATGCATATAATCCCCACACTTCCTCATTGCTGCTCTAATTATAGTAATTCTGTCTAATTTAAAAATTCATTCACATGCTCATGTAAAAATGTGACAGCACCACTACTTTCTTTATTGTTTGAGAAAATGAGTTATTAGAATTTTTTATCAATCATTTTTAGAAGATATTTCCCATAATTATTTTTTGCTAAGGGCTTCGCCAATTGAGCTATTTGCTCAGCATTAATGAAGCCTTTACGATAGGCAATTTCTTCAGGACAGGCAACCTTCAGTCCTTGACGCTCTTCGATTGTAGCGATGAAGTTACTCGCTTCAATCAAACTCTGGTGAGTCCCTGTATCCAGCCATGCGTAGCCACGTCCCATCATGGCAACCGAAAGTTTACCTTGTTCCATGTAGATACGGTTAATATCTGTGATTTCCAACTCACCACGTGCTGACGGTTTCAAGTTCTTCGCCATCTCAACGACACTGTTATCATAAAAATAGAGCCCCGTTACCGCATAATTACTTTTCGGTTCCAGAGGTTTCTCTTCGAGGCTGATAGCCGTACCACTCTTATCGAATTCGACAACGCCGTAGCGTTCAGGATCATTCACATGGTATGCAAAAACCGTCGCGCCTCCCTCTTTATTTACAGCGCTATCCATCAATTTTGGCAGATCATGTCCATAGAATATATTGTCTCCCAAAACCAGAGCGCAATCATCATTGCCGATAAATTCTTCACCAATAATGAAGGCCTGAGCAAGACCATCAGGGCTTGGCTGAATTTTATAATGTAGGTTAAGCCCCCACTGACTGCCGTCCCCCAGGAGTTGTTCAAAACGCGGAGTATCCTGAGGAGTACTAATAATTAAAATATCCCGAATTCCAGCTAGCATCAGTGTTGATAGTGGATAGTAAATCATCGGCTTATCATAAATAGGTAATAATTGTTTGCTGACAGCCATAGTTACCGGATACAGACGAGTACCAGAGCCACCCGCCAGAATAATACCTTTACGCGTTTTCATTTCATCATCTCTATATTCATGAGATGCCCTTTCCCAGGCATCATGAGCATTATTAAATCGCTGTTGCTGTGAACCACTCCGTCAACATACGCTTAACCCCCACTTCCCATTGCGGCAGTACCAGGTTGAAATTCTGCTGGAACTTTATGGTATTGAGACGGGAGTTTCCCGGACGTCGTGCTGGGGTTGGATAAGCACTGGTTGGCACCCCATGAAGTTGGGTTAATGCCAGCTCCATTCCTGCTTTACGCGCTTCTTCAAATACCAGCGAGGCATAGTCATACCAGGTTGTCGTACCACTGGCAACCAGATGATATGTACCTGCTACCTCGGGTTTAATCAGAGCAACCCTAATTGCATGAGCCGTGCAGTCTGCTAATAATTCAGCCCCTGTAGGTGCTCCAAATTGGTCATTAATAACAGACAGCTCAGAGCGCTCTTTTGCCAGTCGCAGCATAGTACGCGCAAAATTATTCCCTTTACCGGCATAAACCCAGCTAGTTCGAAAGATCAAATGCCGTGAGCAATTTTCACTTAACGCTTTTTCACCAGCAAGTTTGGTTTCACCATAAACATTGAGCGGTGCTGTGGCGTCCGTTTCCAGCCACGGCGTATTCCCATCACCCGGGAATACGTAATCAGTGGAATAATGAACAACCCAAGCCCCCAATTTCTGAGCCTCTTTGGCAATCGCCTCGACACTCGTTGCATTCAGCAACTGAGCGAATTCTGGTTCTGACTCGGCCTTATCGACTGCGGTGTGCGCAGCCGCGTTAACGATCATATCAGGCTTAATACGGCGCACAGTTTCTGCAATGCCTTCAGGGTTACTGAAATCACCGCAGTACTCCTGCGAATGGACGTCAACAGCAATCAAATTACCCAGTGGCGCAAGAGCACGCTGTAGCTCCCATCCCACCTGCCCTGTTTTGCCAAACAACAGGATGTTCATTAAGCACGATCCCCATAGTTTTCTTCAATCCACGATTTGTAGTTACCGCTTTTCACGTTCTCTACCCATTGTGTGTTCGCCAGGTACCATTCTACGGTTTTGCGAATGCCACTTTCGAAGGTCTCCTGAGGCTTCCAGCCCAGCTCCTGACCAATTTTCTCTGCGTCAATCGCGTAGCGGCGGTCGTGACCCGGACGGTCAGCCACATAGGTTATCTGGTCGCGATAAGAGCCTTCCTTCGGCACAATCTCATCCAGCAAGGAGCAGATAGTATTTACCACATCAAGGTTTTGTTTTTCATTGTGGCCGCCGATGTTGTAGGTTTCGCCAATCTTGCCCTGCGTCACCACGGTATATAACGCGCGAGCGTGATCTTCAACGTACAGCCAGTCGCGGATCTGGTCACCTTTACCGTAAACCGGCAGGGGGTTTCCATCCAGCGCATTGAGGATTACCAGAGGGATAAGTTTTTCCGGAAAGTGGTAGGGACCGTAGTTATTGGAACAGTTAGTGACAATTGTAGGGAAACCATAGGTGCGCAGCCAGGCACGGACTAAATGGTCGCTGGACGCTTTAGAAGCAGAGTACGGGCTGCTTGGGGCATAGGCAGTGGTTTCAGTAAATAAAGGCAGCTTGGCTCCCTTTGCGACTTCATCAGGATGCGGAAGATCGCCATACACTTCATCTGTTGAGATGTGGTGGAACCGGAATACCGTTTTTTTCTCAGCACTTAACTCAGACCAGTACTTGCGGCTTGCTTCCAGCAGCACATAGGTGCCAAGAATGTTAGTCTCGATAAATGCTGCCGGGCCGGTAATCGAGCGATCAACGTGGCTCTCGGCGGCCAGATGCATCACAGCATCCGGCTTGTGCTCTGCAAAAATACGTGCCATGGCATCGCTGTCGCAGATATCGGCATGTTCAAAATGATAACGATCGCTCTGCGCAACGTCAGCCAGAGATTCAAGATTCCCTGCGTAAGTCAGTTTATCGACGTTAATAACAGAATCTTGCGTATCATTAATAATGTGTCGTACCACTGCAGACCCAATGAAGCCTGCTCCACCAGTGACCAGAATTTTCACGTTTATTTCGCTCTTAAGGTTTTCAGAAACAATCTATTACATGCCGACGCCCTGGTGACTTTTGTCAAGCGTCCAGGGCTGAGAAAATGACAATCTGCTATTTTAACTTACCTTTTCTTTCCAGAGTAAATCGCAGATACCATCGGTTGGATTGAACGCTGCAGGTGCCTGCAATAATATTTCGCGCACGCGTTCGTAGTCGAACTCACAGCAGGCGTTGTCGAGGTTCTGAAGAATAATGCTCATCTCACTCCACGGCAACATCACTTCATTAGCGGTCCTGATACGCGGGTGCTGTGTTGTAGATACATTGTCGCCGATAAGTAACTCTTCATACAGTTTCTCACCCGGACGCAGACCCGTTGTTTTTATCGCAATATCACCATAAGGGTTTTTATCATCACGAACGGTGAGCCCTTGCAAGGTAATCATGCGATGTGCAAGATCAATAATCTTGACGGGTTCCCCCATATCCAGAACAAAAACATCGCCGCCCGTACCCATGGCTCCCGCCTGTATTACCAACTGCGCCGCTTCAGGGATCGTCATAAAGTAACGCGTAATATTCTCATGAGTCAGCGTCACAGGACCACCCGCAGCTATTTGTTTTTCAAACAACGGCACAACAGAACCCGACGAGCCTAATACGTTGCCGAAGCGAACCATACTGAAGCAAGTTTTGCTGGATTCCTTCGCCAGCGCCTGCAGCACTAGCTCAGCCATTCGTTTGGTCGCCCCCATTGTATTGGTAGGCCGCACGGCTTTATCGGTCGAAATTAAGACAAAGTTTTCTACACCGCAACTCGCTGCAGCCTGTGCGCAGCTCAGTGTACCAAAGATATTATTGCGCACTCCATCAAGAACGTTGAACTCGACAAGCGGTACATGTTTGTACGCCGCAGCGTGATAAATCGTATTGACGTTGAATGTGTTAATTAATCTTTCGAGATGCTCTTTATCTTGTACGTTACCGAGAATTGGGTAAATTTTAACCTGAAGATTCTGGCTGAGATTCAGATTACGCAGCTCCGAATCGATGGAGTACAGTGAGAACTCTGACAATTCGAAAAGAATAAGCTGGTTCGGCTTATTTTTAATTATCTGTCGGCAAAGCTCAGAACCAATCGATCCCCCAGCCCCGGTAACCATAACCGTTTTCCCGTTGATATTACGGGAAACCAATTCCGGAATCGGTGAGACGGGATCGCGGCCCAGCAGATCGGTAATAACCACTTTGCGCAACGAATCAATACGTGCTTTACCCTCTACAAGATCGACCATACCGGGAATGGAGAGTACCTCGCACGGCAAACCTTCCAGTGTTTTAATGACTTCGTTCTTCCTGGCTCGACTGGCGCTTGGCATGGCAAGCAGAATTTTCTTCGCTTCGTATTTCTCTACCAACCATGGCAGTTTTTCCGGCGCGAAAACGCTGACGCCGTGAATCACCTGACCTTGCAGAGCGCGGTTGTCATCGACAAAAGCAACGGGATAATATTCATCCATCTGGCTCAGCGCCGGCAGTAACTGACGGCCCGATGCACCGGCACCATAAATCACCACCCTAGTGCCCAGATTCAATCCACGATTTACCAACATCCTCATACCCAGCCGCGATCCGGCAATAAGCAGTAAACCGAACGAGAAATAAATGAATGGAATCGTTCTTGGTAAATAGAGATTAGTATAAAACGCTGCGATAATAAGCAAAATGGATGATATAACCATCCCTACTGTAACTACTAGTAATATTTTTGCAGTAATATAGCGAATGACGGCGCGATAAAGCCCTAGCTTAACAAATATCGCCAGGGTGACGATAATTATTGAAAATATAAATAACCAATGCTCCGTACTAAATATTGGAGTCATAGAATCAATGCGTACCCAAAATGCAAACCAAAATGCACATAAGAGAAGCACAACATCTATCGAAAGTGTAATAATACGTTTTATCGGTCTGGATAAAGATATTAAATAATTTAGCATACTAAAAACTGGTCGCCTCGTTAAAGCTTGCATTCAGTTTATAAAATAGTACCAGCAGGACACACTGAGTAATCATGCACTATTGCATTATAACCACCCACTGTACCCGCCTGCAGAAACGCTGATTTCCCAATTACAGCGCCGCCAGCGAGATGTACACCAACTCCTAAGTGAACAAAATCGCCTAGAGTAGAATCATGATCTACTGTCGAATGGCTATTTACAATCGTACCTGCACCTAATCTCGCGTTGGCACCAACCACTGCTCCCGCTAATACAACAGAGCCCTCAGCAATGGTCGCCGATGGGCTGATAAATGCAAAGGGATGTATAAGCGTAACGGGATGAATACCTAAGCTAATAATCTGCTGATAGAGCTGTTCTCTGAGTTTATTATTTCCAATACCAATCGCTACATGACTGGCCTTTTTGATATGTAACTGTAGTTCTGAAATTTTACCAATAATGAGTTTGTTTGTGTCATGGATGGGGGATGCATTATCGTCAAGAAAAACGATATCCGTATATCCCAGGAGTCTCGCCATCTCGCAGAGTGTACGCCCATGGCCACCCGCCCCCAAAATCATTAAGTTATGCATTGACGTTGCTCTCTTTGTCTTTAACGCCCGCACCACATTTGAGCGCAACAGCGAAAAGCGGGAGCCAGGCGACAATCAGTCCAACAACACCATCAATCTTGGCTGAGGCGATAAAAAAGGCGATCGGGAAGAGCCACAGCAGATTGACGGCAATCGCCATCATTGTCACCGGAACGTGGCTGCCATATTTTCTGGCAAGGATTTGATAGCCATGGCTGGCATGCGCTTCATAGACTTTCTTGCCCGCTACAACTCTCCTCAGCAATGTTGTAGTGGCATCGACGATAAATACGCCCAGCAAGCATAATTCTGCAATAAAGAAATGCGTATCTACTTTCGCAATATGGAGGATCATCAACCCAATAGTTATCCCAAGGAAACCACTCCCGGCATCGCCCATGAAGATTTTCGCTATCGGGAAGTTCCAGACAATAAAGCCAGCAGCGGCACCGATAAGAGCAAGCGTCAGCGGATAAATACTTCCAGGCGCGTCAGTGTACTGGTTTACAACAATCAACACCGCACTACATGCGGCAAATGTGATTGCCTCTGCGCTGGCTAAGCCATTAATCCCATCCATGAAATTATATAAATTTAGCATCCAGACCAGATACACACAGCCGAGAATCATACCAATCCAGGATAAGGAAAGATCGTAACCAAACAGCGTAATTACCGGGAAAGAGCCTAAGAAATAGATGCCAATTGCCGCGGCCATAAAATGCATCAATAGACGCCAGCGAGCCGCTATATGACCATGATCGTCAAGGAAACCGATGATGGCAACAATTAAACCTGGAATGAACAAACCTAAGAAGCTCTCTAATGTTAGCTCGCGGCTAAAATAAAACCATACTAACGCCACCAGGAGCGTCAGAACAATAGCCACCCCGCCACCTCGCGGCGTCGGCACAGAATGCGAGCTTCGCTGATTTGGACGGTCGATAACATTATGCTTAATGGCATAACCGCGTAACCCACAGGTCAGCACGCATGATACTAAAAAAGAGAATATTACAATCCCCAAATTCACCATTATTTATTACCTTCAATATAATATTTCGCCGTTTTTTTCATAGCTTCATGAAGCGTTACCGGGGGTGTCCAGTGTAAGTGTTCCCGCGATTTGGTGGCATCGACTTCAAGATCACCAAATAACTGATCGTAAATTCCACTTTTACCAACAGCGGATAGTAATATTTTAAGGATAACTTTAGGGAAATAGATAACTTTCGCTTTAATCCCCATCCCTGAAGCAAAGGCATTAATCATATCTTCTGTAGAAGGTCGTTCCGCATCTGCGAGTAAATAGAGTTGATTTTTTGATTTTTCATTAACGACGCATTCATTGATAAAGCTGACGACATTATCCAGTGACACAAGTGCCCGCTTGTTCCTGACATTTTTAAATGGCAACGGCAGGTTCTTAGAGACCAGTTTTAAAAGACGCTGTATATTACCCGGAGCATTTTCACCACAAATTAATGCCGGACGGACAATGGTGATCGCCATATGACTCTCTGCAAAGTTTTTAAGCAAACTTTGCTCAGCTTCTAGCTTGGAAATGGCGTAATCAGAGGTTGGTCGGGGCTCCGACGCTTCAGAAAAAGGGATTCCTGAAGTGGCATTACCGTTGACACCGATCGAGCTGACGAAAATAAAATGCTTAACACCACTGGTCGCGGCATCTGTAGCTAATTTCATAGTCGCGTCGTGATTAACCCGACGAAATTCCGCTAAAGCATCCTGTGCATCATCATTAAGGATATGTGCCCTTCCCGCAGTATGAATGACAGTATCGCATCCCTGAAGAAGATTTACCCAGTTGGTATCGGCTGAGATATCACCCAGGTTGTAAATTCCCTGTTCAGGGTTCTCCTGCTTGCGCGTTGTTAATATCACCTCATGTCCTGATGATTTCAACGTCCGGACTAAAGCAGTACCAAGAAACCCGGTTCCGCCCGTCACCAATACTTTCATTGATATCCCCTGTCTGCTCAATCTGATTTTTTTTTGCCCGCGAGGAGTGCAGAATCGCGAGAAACTGTTTAGGCCATGACTGTTCGTTCTATATTCAATTGCGAAGGCAAGGCACGCTACCGCCCCAGGCTTAACAGCTACCAGTGCACTGATTGAAATTGCAGAAATGAATTTTCTGGTCTGAATACAGACAAAAAACTGGCGTTAATTGTCGTCCTAAATGACCACAGAAACAAGCACAAATCGTTACAAATCTGGCGAGATTTGAATCAGATAACTCTATGTTATCATTATGAATAATAACAAAAAACGGCAGACATCATTTTGGTTATGTTTCCACATACCCTGATGATGACTACCGCTTATACAAATCGTGTAAGAAAATATCAGTCGTTAGCGAGTAACTTCTCAATACGGTTTCTGAACTTTGCCCCTTCCTTCAGGTTGCGCAGCCCATAGTTCACGAACGCCTGCATATACCCCATTTTCTTACCGCAGTCATAGCTGTCACCGGTCATCAGCATCGCATCCACAGACTGCTTTTTCGCCAGCTCTGCAATCGCGTCAGTCAGTTGAATACGGTCCCAGGCGCCTGGCTCGGTTTTTTCGAGCTCGGCCCAGATATCTGCGTTCAGAACATAACGGCCAACCGCCATCAGGTCGGAATCCAGCGTCTGTGGCTGATCCGGTTTTTCGATGAACTCAACGATGCGGCTCACCTGCCCTTCCGTCTCCAGCGGTTCTTTCGTCTGGATAACGGAGTACTCGGACAGATCGCCTTTCATGCGTTTTGCCAGCACCTGGCTACGGCCCGTTTCGTTGAAACGTGCGACCATTGCCGCCAGGTTATAACGCAGCGGATCGGCAGACGCGGTATCAATGATGATGTCCGGAAGCACAACGATGAACGGGTTATCACCTACAACCGGGCGAGCGCACAGGATAGAGTGACCCAGCCCCAGCGGCTGCGCCTGACGAACGTTCATGATGGTCACGCCCGGCGGACAAATAGACTGCACTTCCGCCAGCAGCTGGCGTTTGACGCGCTGCTCAAGCAACGCTTCGAGTTCGTAAGAGGTGTCGAAGTGGTTCTCTACCGCATTCTTGGACGAGTGCGTAACCAGGACGATTTCTTTGATCCCTGCAGCAACAATCTCGTCGACAATGTATTGAATCATTGGCTTGTCGACGATCGGCAGCATCTCTTTAGGAATGGCTTTCGTGGCTGGCAGCATATGCATGCCCAAGCCTGCTACCGGAATGACTGCTTTCAAATTAATCATTATTTCTTCCACCTTAAAATGGTTGACGAATTATAGCTCTTAAACCTGTTTTCGCCAGCATGATTTGCCGTAATCCTTGGGCAATGTTACGCCTTAGTACTACAAATTTCTGTAGTTGTAATCTGATTCGATCGCGCTTTTATGCCAGGAATAGTCTCAAAACTGGCCGTTGATGATTATCTGTGCGGAAGCGCAAAATTCAGCCGTTCCGTATTCACCACCTGCTGATCAACCCGGTCAATATCCACCGAGCTCTGCCCCTTCTCATTGACAGCTTTTATGTTCGCCAGCGACAGCAACGTCTCGTCTTTAGCCATAAATTTGCCCCGCACGTCCTTACGCAGATCGAAATTGATCTTCAGGGCAGGTCCCACGGCGGCTTCCTGCATTACATTGATATTTCGTAAGAAAAGATGCTGCGGCTTATTGTGCAGCTCCAGCGTGGCGCGCTGCATCTCAACGTTGGTAATCGCGACAAATGACGTGGCGTTGCCGGATGAAATTTGTATTCCGCGCAGCTTATACGCAAGCTGGCGATTATCGAGGTGAATATTGTTGAGCTTGAAGTTCTGCGGGATGGACAAATAATCGCCTTTAATCACGCCATAACCGATTAACATGCCGGCACTATTGACCATATCGACATTATCAATAATGAAATTATCACAGCCATAAATGGCTACCGTGGCGTTGTCTATTCCCGCCTTTTTACTGAAGTCGGGGGTAATATTTTTGGCCTTTATATTACGGATAACAAAATGTTTGCCGTTTTCAACATGCACTAGCTGACGACAGTTGCTGCCGGTAATGTTGGCCACCACGAAGTTCTTGACGGTTTGCTTTTCCGGATAGTCATTATCGTAGGTGCTTCCGGCGAGGCCAATGCCAATGCCCCAGTTGATCTTGCCGTTCGTGCAGTTGATGTTGTCGATCACATGGTCGGAAATCAGGATATTGCGGTCATTGATGGCGACGTTCCACTCGATCGCATCGCCCTGCAAATGGCTAAATTTGCTGTTGGTGATGCGGGCACCGTCCACCTGGTTATGGAAACCCTGGCGCAGGATGGCATAGTTGGCCTGGCTCACGCTGATGTTATCAATCAGCAAATTGCGCATCACGCTGGGCTTCTTACCACCGATGTAGATCTGCGTTACGGGACCAAACCCGCTCATCGCGAGTCCTTTGATCGCACAGTCAGAGCCGCGAACGTCCAGGGTAATATTTTCCGTGCGTCCTGCGCCCTCGCCAATGACTTTACTGCCCTCCTGCAGGACAAAGCGACCCCGTCCGTTGCCGGTCAACGCCCCGCGGATCAGCAGCGTTTTCCCGTCAGGAATGAAAATGCCCGTATTGATGTTTTTGCAGGTCAGTCCAGCAGGAACAACAACTGTATCCCCTTCGTTAAACGCCTGCTTAAAGGCGGCGATCCAGTCGTTGTTATTGTACTGATTCACAGAAACCGTTCTTCCGGTTGCCGCCCGCGCGATGCGGGACGACAGCAGCGGCGCGGCGGCCAGAACGGACAGAGAAGAGACGAAGGTGCGTCGGGTAATCTTTTTCAGCATACAACCTCGGCGTTACAACGTTTGCAGCAGGCTCGCTAACTGGCGATTAATCACCTGCTGGTTAAAATCGGTTTCTACTTTTTGTCGGGCATTGTGGAGCACGGGCTCCAGCGCCTGCTGGTCGATGTCGCTGAATGCCGCTAATCGATCGGCCAGAGCCATGGCGTTATTTTCCGGCACCAGCCAGCCAGAATAGTCAGACTGAATAAGCTCCGGGATCCCGCTGTGCAGGGTCGATACCACCGGAATACCGACGGCCATCGCCTCCATCAGCGCCACCGGAATGCCTTCCATATCGCCATCGGTGCCCGTTACGGAAGGAAGCAGGAACACATCCGCCTCATCGAGCATGGCCTTCACCTCATGGCTCGGCTTGAAGCCCGGCATCTCGACAACATCTTCCAGCTGATACTGTTCGATAAGCGTGCGCAGACGACGCTCCCATGGCCCAATGCCAAGAATGCGATAGTGGAAATCCACCCCACGCGCTTTCAGCTGGCGGCAGGCTTCAATGGCCACATGCAGCCCTTTCTTCTCGGTCAGGCGAGCGACGGAGATGATCTGCAGCGGTTTCCCCGGCACCTTAACCGGACGCCGGGTAAAGCGCGTGAGATCCACGCCCATACGCGAAACGGCAATTTTCTCTCCCGGGCAGCCCATGTTTTTAAGCCGTCCGGCCCACAGGTCGCTGATGGGAAGCATCACGTCACCGCGTCGGAAAAGCTGCTGATACTCCGGCGTGTAGTGGTTCAGCACTTCGCGACTGGAGATGTCAATGCCGTGGAAGATGGTGGCAATTTTTCCGTCAATTACCCCCAGTTCGCGCAGTTTTGCGGCGGTAACTCCCGCCGGGCCAAAGTGGGCGATAAACACATCCGCACGATACGGCTGCGCCGTTTGCCCGCAGATGGCCGACAGGATCAGATTGCGGGATTCCGCCCCATAGCGGGACACATTCAGCGCGCGCCACGTCGACGCGCGGTGGAGCCCACGTAAGGTCTGGCTGGCCCGGTGGCGCAACTTGCTCACCTTCCCGGACGGCTCATCCTGTAGCCAACGGGTTTTCGCCTCCAGCCCATACTGGGTATACGCCGCATGGGTGTTTTGGGTATCGCCCTTTTGCAGGGCGATAATCTCCACGTCATATCCCATATCGATAAACGCGGTGATTTGGTTCAGGACAAACGTTTCAGACGACAGCGGAAATTTCAGTAAGAAGAAACCAACCTTCATTTCCCCTCCCGTACACGGTCAAGTACCGATTTCACCATCCCGATGCCTTTCTCGCGTTCGGCTTTCACCGCCACGGCCAGGCGTTCATTGATGGCAGGCAGTTGACCCAGGGTGTCCCCCACCATCGCACCGAGCGAACCATCCAGCAGATGACGGATATCCACGGCCATTTCCGGCATACCGAGCTGCTGCATAATCCCGGCGGACTTGTGCTCATAGTTAATGGCAATGGCCGGCGTGCCGAAGTTCATGGAGATAATCGCCGAGTGCAGACGGGTGCCCACGGTCAGGTCACAGGCAGAGAGCAGCTTGCCCATCTCGAGGTCGTTCAGTTCGTCCATCACCACGTGATAGCGGGACGGATCGTTGACAAGATTGCGCAGGTTCAGCGCCACCATGCGGTCATCTTTGTTGTAGCTGTCGATACCGGTGCAGGTTGAGAGCGCCAGCACCTGGTAACCGCTGTCCAGCACGCGGTTCACCACGTCGGCGAAGGCTTTCTCATACGCCGCCTGGGTGGTGCCTAAACGTTTATCGAAGGGCGCCAGCTCGCGCAGGGTAATCGCGACGGTTTTCTGTTTCGCCGCTACGTCCAGCCAGTGCTGCACCGCATAGCTTGCCTGAAAGCTGTCGTTCTGGTGATCCACCAGCCAGGCCGTGTCCACACCGTGCTCAACTTTGGAGGTGTCAATCTCGCTGCGCTTCATCATCTCGAGGCTGACCGACTCGCGCAGGATCAGGGCATCGCAGTGGCCGAAAACATAGTTTGCCAGCTGGTTAAACTGCGGATCCTGGAAAGGTCCCACGCTATGACCAATCATAAACAGCGGCTTTTTCGCCATGAACGTACAAAGCGCATGCTCAAACTGCGGCACGCCGTAGAGATCGACGAAGAACGAACCGCCGACCTGAACAATGGCGTCATAACCCGACAGCAGACGAACGAAATCGGTAAAGCCCTGCGCGATAGCAATGTTGCGCAGCTTGCCGGTGTCCGTCACTCGGGAAAGCAGCACCTGGTGCTGATAGCGACGGCGCAGCACTTTCTTCACGCGCCCCATCACGCCCGCGGCGTTATTATGCTGTTTCATCTGGCTGTAAAGCGGGTCGCCCATCACCGGGCGGTTCAGTAACCAGGATGAGCTGACCGGATAACGGCTCATCACGTCCACTTCGGTCTCAGGCTTAAGGGTGTTAATCGCATCCAGTAAACCGCGCAGGATGGCGCTGTCGCCACGGTTGCCGCAGGTATGGTTGCCAAGAATTAATAATTTCATAATGGCCTCTTAAATAACTAGCCTGCGCGAAGCAGCGTTTTCATTTTTTCGTTACGGCAAAACTGGCGCTTCATCTCCACCACCAGCGCATTGCGTGACAGCACAATCATCACGACGAATGCCAGCGCACCTGCAGCCACCTGCACCGCCAGCAGCGCGGCCAGCGGCAGGTGACCGCTGAGGATAATGCCCAGGCCGTAGCTCACCGCCAGAGTCGGCAATGAGAGATAGAACGGCAGCCACAGGCTCAGGATGTACTGGCGGTAGCTGGAGCCCAGCACCGGCTTGATCATGATGAAGTAGCTCAGAACGGTGTTGACTATCTGCACCAGCAGGAAGCCCAGCGTAACGCCGATGGCGCCCGCCATATGCCCGCCGATGATAATTGCCGGAATAAACAGGAAGGTTTTAAATACGTTGAACTTAAAGCTGATATCCACGCGCGCCTTCGCCATCAGCAGGGAACCAATCGGATTCCCCACGGAGCGCAGCAGCCCCACCACGCAGAGCAGCTGAAGGATCGGGATAATGCCGTTCCACTTTTCACCAAACACCAGCGGCACGAAATTGCTGGACACCACCATCAGCCCCAGCAGCACCGGGAAGTTGATAATCCCCACTACCGAAAGCAGCTTGTAGAAATTGACGCGCAGCTTCTCGGTGTCGTCCTGAATCTTTGCAAACGCCGGGAACAGCACGCGGGTAATAATCGGGTTCAGCTTCATCGGGGGAACGACCGCGACGTTATAGGCCAGGTTATAGCCCCCTGCCACGCTCGCGCCGAGAATACGCGCCAGCACCAGCGTTGAGAGGTTGGTGTTCACATAGTTAATGATGCTGTCCGCCGTCAGCCATGCGCCAAAACGCAGGTTGGAGGAGACGGAAGCCAGAGAGAAATGCAGTCCCGGACGGTAAATTTTGCGGCCAAAATAGCCGAACAGCAGCGTGCGCACGCCGGAGTTAACCAGGTATCCCAGAATGGCCGTGATCGCCAGCGGCCAGAAATGGGCGCTCACCACGGTGAAGGTAAAGCCCGCCAGCACGGCGCTGGTCTCGATCATGCCGATCTTGTTGAACTCGAGCTCTTTCTGCATCAGCGCGCGGAACTGCTGCCCGTGCGGGATCACCACAAAAGCAAACGACAGCGTACGCATCAGCGGCGCGAGATCCGGGTTGTGCAGCACGCTGGCGATGGTGTCGCTCAGCAGGAACACCAGCACAAACACGAAAATCCCCAGCCCCACGTTCAGCCAGTAGAGCGTGGTCAGCTCCAGATGGCTAATCTCTTTGCGCTGGATAATCGAGTTGGCGATACCAAAGTCAGACAGCGTATCGGCCAGCGCAATAATCACCAGCGAAATGGTCAGCAGACCGAACTGGTGATTATCGATAATGCGCGCCAGCACGGTCATCTGCACCAGGCCAAGGCCAATGATGACGATGGTCGCCATCGCTGACCACTTTGCGCCGCTGATGGTTTTTTCACGTAAGCTCATCTTAGTACGCCGCTTTGTTCACGAAACCTTTGAAGATGGTCAGAAAAACAATCTTGATATCGAACCAGACGCTCCACTCACGGATGTACTCCAGATCGAACTCAATACGTTTTTCCATTTTTTCCAGCGTGTCGGTTTCACCGCGCCAGCCGTTGATCTGCGCCCAGCCCGTAATGCCCGGCTTCACCTTGTGGCGCAGCATGTAGCCTTCAATCAGCGAGCGGTACTGTTCGTTATGAGCAACCGCATGTGGACGAGGCCCGACAATCGACATCCCGCCGGTAAAGACGTTGATAAACTGCGGCAGTTCATCCAGCGAGGTACGGCGCAGGAAGTTCCCCACGCGGGTGACGCGCGGATCGTTCTGCGTTGCCTGAGTCACCACCTTGTCGTTTTCCATCACCTTCATGGAGCGGAATTTCCACACCATAATCGGCTTACCGTCCATACCGTAGCGGGTCTGGCGGAAGATAACCGGGCCAGGGGAGCTCAGCTTCACCGCCAGGGCGATGCAGCACAGCACCGGGGAGATGAGCAGTAAAATCAGCGAAGAGAGCACGATATCTTCCACGCGCTTCAGCACGCGGTTAATACCTGACAGCGGCGTGTCGTACAGCGGTACGACCGGCACACCGTTCACCTCTTCAATGCGGGAGTGAAGGATGTTGAACGTAAACACGTCCGGGATCAGGATCACCGAACAGGTAGTATCCGCCAGCTCGCGCATCAGTTGCTTAATGCGAGATTCGTCTTTCATCTGCATGGCGATGTAGACGTTGTGAATTTTGCCGGCTTTCGCGTCTTCAATAAGCTGCTCATAATTGCCCGCCCAGTCCGCAGGCACGCCGCCAGGCTTCGCGTCGTGATAAATCCCCACCACTTCAAAACCTAACCACGGCTCGTTGCGGAAGCTGTCAAGCAGCACCCGCCCGACAGGCAAATCCCCTGCCACGGCAACGAAGCGACGGTTATAACCCCGGTTGCGCAGCCAGCCCGCGCCAAAGCGGATAAGAGAGCGACACACCACCATGCCGACGCAGGTCAACAGATACCAGCAGAGATAGGTCACCAGACGATTGTCAAAATCATGGCTGAACGCCACCAGACCCGCGCTGAAGATCAGGCTCAGGGTCCAGTTCTGCAACAACAGCATCAGTTCGGTGGTCATTTTGACGCCGCGCCACGAGCGGTAAAAATCGGTCATCCCGCCGATCATCTGAAACACGACCAGCGCAATCAGTGCCATCAGCAGATGCATGTATAAGAACGGCAGCCCGCTGATCCGACACACCGCCCACAATCCACCGACCATGATGGTGATATCAGAAAAACGCTGCACCATAGAGATTAACGATGCATTCGTTCTCGCTCGTTCGCGTTTTTTTAGATTCGTCATCGTTGTTCCTGTATTCAGTTCCCCCTCCCACCGGGAGGGGCAAATATTACTGATTCAACAGCGCCAGAATGTCCTTCGTTCGGGCTTCCATCAGCGCGGTGTCAGCGCGGGACTCCACGTTCAGGCGCACCACCGGCTCGGTATTGGACGAGCGCAGGTTAAAGCGCCACTGCGGAAACGCCATGCTGATGCCGTCGGTACGGTCAATTTCCAGCGCGTGCAGGGCAAAGTGGTGCTCCACGCGGGCAATGGCCTCGGCCGGCTGCGCCAGCTTGCTGTTGATCTCCCCGCTCGCCGGGAATGCCGCCATACGGTCGCGTACCAGCTCGCCCAGCGTCTGCCCCTTCAGGCACAGCAGCTCGGTCACCAGCAGCCACGGGATCATCCCGCTGTCGCAGTAGGCAAAATCACGGAAGTAGTGGTGGGCGCTCATCTCGCCGCCGTAGATGGCGTCTTCTTCGCGCATACGCTCTTTGATGAAGGCGTGACCGGTTTTGGACATCACCGGCGTGCCGCCTGCCGCGGACACCACGTCGACGGTATTCCAGGAAAGGCGCGGGTCATGAATGATTTTCGCGCCCGGGTTTTTCTCAAGGAACGCTTCCGCCAGCAGGCCGACAATGTAGTAGCCCTCGATGAATTGCCCGTTCTCGTCGAACAGGAAGCAGCGGTCGAAATCGCCGTCAAAGGCGATGCCCATATCCGCGCCGTGCTCGATCACCGCGTTACGGGTATCGTCGCGGCACTCCGGCAGCAGCGGGTTAGGAATACCGTTCGGGAAGTTGCCGTCCGGGGTGTTGTGCACTTTGACGAAGGTCACCGGCACGTTCAGTGCTTTAAAGCGGGCTTCGAGAGCGTCCACCACCGGGCCGGCCGCGCCGTTACCGGAGTTAATCACCAGCTTCAGCGGTTTCAGGTTCGCCACGTTGATGTAGCCCAGCAGGTGGTCGATGTACTCTTTCTGCAGGTTAATCTGCCTGTAGCTGCCGCGCTTCGCGTCGTTGACCGGCGGGAAATCGTTGGCTTCCGCCAGGCGCTGCACGTCGCGCAGGCCGGTGTCGCCGCTGATAGGACGTGCGCCCTTGCGCACCAGCTTCATGCCGTTGTAGTCCATCGGGTTGTGGCTGGCCGTCACTTCGATACCGCCGTCCACGCCGAGGTGGAAGGTGGCAAAGTAAATCTCTTCGGTCCCGGAAAGACCGATATCCAGCACGTCCACCCCCGCGTCCTGCAGCCCTTTCGCCAGCGCCAGCTTCAGGGATTCACTGGTGAGGCGCACGTCGCCGCCCAGCACGATGGTCTGCGGTTTTAAATATTCGCCATACGCGCGGCCGATGCGCCACGCGATATCTTCGTTCAACTCTTCGCCCAGCTTGCCGCGAATATCGTAGGCTTTAAAACAGGTTAATTTTTCCATGATGACCCCTTTTTCAGGCAACAGTCGGCCCTGACCACTAAATGGCCAAATTGATTTTTTTGTCATTCGTAGGCCCGGTAAGCGCAGCGCCACCGGGCATAATGCGGAGTGCTACACCCGCCCGTAGCGGTCCTGGAAGCGCACGATATCGTCCTCTTCCAGATACGAGCCGGAGCGCACCTCAATTAAGTCGAGAGGAATTTTCCCCGGGTTCTCCAGACAGTGCGTCGCCCCCAGAGGAATATAAATGGACTCGTTTTCACCCAGCAGTTTGACTTCACCGTCGATAGTGACTTTCGCCGTGCCCGCTACCACCACCCAGTGCTCAGCGCGGTGGTGGTGCATCTGCACAGACAGCCCCTCGCCCGGCTTCACGGTGATACGTTTCACCTGGTAGCGCTCACCGGCATCGATGGAGTCATATTTCCCCCACGGACGGTACACTTCGCGGTGAATGTGGTGCTCATGGCGACCATCCGCCTTGATCTTCTCCACCACTTTTTTAACGTCCTGCACGGCGTTACGGTCGGCAATCAGCACGGCGTCTTTGGTCTGAACCACCACCAGATCTTTCACCCCGACCGTGGTCACCAGGCCGGACTCGGCATAGACGTAGCTGTTTTCCGTTTTGTGGCTAATGACATCACCGTGATGGACGTTACCCTCCGGGGTATGGGCGCTGATCTCCCACAGGGACGACCAGGAGCCAACATCACTCCAGCCCGCATCCATCGGCACCACGACGGCATCTGCCGTGCGTTCCATTACCGCGTAGTCAATAGACTCTTCCGGACAGGCGAGGAACGCCTCTTCATCCACACGGATAAAATCGAGATCCGGATCAACCGTGGCCATCGCTTTCTCGCAGGCGCTGAGAATGTCCGGGCGATACTTCTGCAATTCTTCCAGGTATCGTCCGGCACGGAACAGGAACATCCCACTGTTCCAGTAATATTCACCGCTGGCGACATACGCCTGCGCGGTTTCCAGATTCGGCTTTTCAACAAACTGCGCCACGTCAAACGCCACGCTGTCGCCTTCACCCGGCGTCACGCTGCCGCGGCGAATATAGCCATAGCCCGTTTCCGGCAGATCCGGCACGATGCCGAAGGTCACAAGCTTGCCGCTATCGGCGTAAGGAATGGCCGCACGAACCGCGTCGCGGAACGCGTCTTCCTGCTGGATGACGTGATCAGCCGCCAGCACCAGCATCAGCGGGTCACAATTCGGGCTGCTGCGTTTTGCCGCCAGCGCCGCCAGGGCGATAGCAGGCGCGGTATTACGTCCGGCAGGCTCCAGAATGATGTTTTCCGTGAGTTTATTCAGCTGGCGCAGCTGCTCGGCAACAATAAAGCGGTGCTGCTCGTTACAAATCACCACCGGGCTTTCACACTCCACGCCGTGCAGACGGTTAACCGTCGTTTGCAGCATGGTGAGTTCCCCTTTCAGGCAGAGGAACTGTTTTGGATAGAGCACGCGGGACAGCGGCCACAACCGGCTACCAGAGCCACCAGCCATCACAACCGGATACAAAGTGGTTTGACTCATGATTTATCCCCGTATATCTGCAATAAATTGGCTCAGCACGTTCTCTTTCTCGAGCGTGCGTTCGGCATATTCACGTGCCACCGTGTTCAGTTTTGGCATGGCAAGTGCCTGTTCAATGCCGGTGACCAGCGCCGGGACCGATTCCGGCTCCACGCACACCGCAATCCCCGGATAGCTGTCACACAGCTGGCCTAATTCTGTTTCGGCTTCTGCCGTAATCACTGCATTACCGCCCACTGCCAGAATGTTGGTCAGCTTGGACGGCAGCACCGCATCCGCCGCGCCGCGTTTTTGCACCACCAGATGGCAGTCGCCCATCTTCAGCAGCGCAGGCAATGCCTCGTAAGACTGAAGCGGGAAGAATTTCACGTTGGTCAGGCCACGTTCGCTTGCCATTTTTTCCAGCCGCGCTTTCCCACCGCCCTGCCCGACTATCACAAACGTCCACGGATGTTCGCTTAGCTGCTGGGCCGCTTCAATCACGCTCTCCAGCCCCTGCTTTTCACCGATGTTGCCCGAATAAAGAATGATTTTTTGGTCATCAGGCAAACCGAGCTGAGCGCGCAGCGCCTGAGCGTCTTGCTCAGTCACGTCACGAAAACGCGCGACTTCAGACCAGTTCGGGAAGAAGATCACCTTCTGGGCCGGGACGCCCTTCTCCTGCGCCTTGTTCATCATTGAGCGCGAAATGGTCGAAACGTAATCCACGTTATGCAGACCGCTGCGCTCAAACGCGCTGGCAAGTTTCGCCACTTTGCCGCCCTTGCCCTTGCCTGCCATTCCCAGGCCGAGCATGGCGTCCACTTCATAATCCTGAATGTGCAGCAGGGTGCGTGCGCCGGAGAGTTTGCCCAGCAGGCGCATGCCCGGCGTGCAAAACAGCGTCGGCACCACACCAATGATGCGATCCGGCTTCCAGCGACGCTGCGCCATCAGCGGGAAGAAACTGCTCAGCGCAAAGCTGCCGAGATGAATCAACCGTTTCAGCGTCGAGGGTTGCTTCGGCACATACAGCGGGCAGCGCCAGACGGTCGCCGCACCCTCTTCGCGACGGTAGCGCCAGCTTGAGTAGCGCTCCCCTACTTTCCATTCCGGGTAGTACGGCGGCGCGGTAATGACCCGCACGTCATGTCCCTGGCTCGCCATCCACTCGACCATCTCGCCGGTGTATTTCCCGATACCGGTCAATTCCGGCGAGTAGTTGATTCCGTATACGAGGATCTTCATAGTCCCGGCACCTCAGACTGACGATCGGCCAGGAAATAGGCACGGCTGTTGTCGTGCACATTGTCGCTCGCCAGTAACGCCTCTGGCGTCTGCCAGCGGTAGTCGTCATGCTGAGAATCAGGCAGACGCAGGTCTGCCTCACTCACCTTCAGGCGGAACCCCAGCACGATGTAGTGCGTGGTGAACCCGGTGCCCGAAAAGTTATCGTCATAGAAGTGCTGCCAGACCCCGTAAAACTGGCCCGCTGCCATCGGCAGCTGCAGGCCCAGTTCCGCCAGAGTGAGACGCTCAAACGCATCGCTCAGCGTCTCATCCTTCTGCACGCGCCCGCCGGGCACGAACCAGAATCCCTGTGCAGGACGGTTGGTTCGTTTCCCCAGCAAGAACTCGCCGCGTTCGTTCTCCACGATCAAATCAATTGAGATGAGCGGAGTGGAGCGCACTACCGTGGCAAAATCTTCCTGACTTAAAAACATCATTACCCCCGGAAGCGGTGCTGGTTTTCCAGGAACCACTGGTAGGTACTGGCCAGCCCCTGCTCCAGTGACACCTCGTGATACCAGCCCAGCTGATGCAGACGGGTCACGTCCAGCAGCTTGCGCGGCGTGCCGTCCGGTTTGGTGGCGTCAAACACCACGCGGCCTTTGTAGCCCACCACCTGCGCAATGGTCTGCGCCAGCTCGCGAATGGTGCAGTCCACGCCGGTGCCCACGTTGATGTGCGACAGCATCGGCTCGGTGTTCTCCTGCCACACTTCGCGATCCAGCTCCATCACGTGAATGCTGGCGGCAGCCATGTCGTCCACGTGCAGGAATTCGCGCATCGGCGTGCCGCTGCCCCACACCACTACATCCGGCGCGTTCTCGGCGGTCGCCTCGTGGAAGCGACGCAGCAGCGCCGGGATCACGTGCGAGTTGCTCGGGTGGAAGTTATCGTGCGGTCCGTACAGGTTGGTCGGCATCACCGAACGATAGTCGCGGTTGTACTGACGGTTGTAGGACTCGCACAGCTTGATCCCGGCAATTTTGGCAATGGCGTAAGGCTCGTTGGTCGCTTCCAGCGTGCCCTGCAGCAGCTCGCTTTCGGCGATCGGCTGTTTTGCCATTTTCGGGTAAATACAGGACGATCCGAGGAACAGCAGCTTGTTCACGTTGTGCAGATGCGCCGCGTGAATGATGTTGCTCTCAATCATCATGTTTTCGTAGATGAAATCCGCCGGGTAGGTGTTGTTGGCAACAATGCCCCCCACTTTCGCCGCCGCCAGATACACCTGGTCAATACGTTCGTTAGCAAAGAAGTCCTGCACCGCGCTGCTGTCGAGCAGGTTCAGCTCGTCGCGGGTGCGGACAATCACGTCGACGTCGCCGCGCTGTTCAAGCTGGCGGACAATCGCGGAACCCACCATTCCGCGATGACCGGCGACAAAAATACGTTGTTTTGTCATTCTCAGGACTCCAGCGCGATGGCAACCTCGTAGCCATGAGACTTGAGCAGGGAGTGTTTTTTCGCTGCTTCAAGATCTTTGGCCACCATCTCAGAAACCATCTCCTGCAGAGTGATTTCTGGTTTCCAGCCCAGTTTCTCGTGCGCTTTGGTTGGATCGCCCAGCAGGGTTTCCACTTCAGCAGGACGGAAGTAGCGCGGGTCAACCTGAACGATAACGTCGCCCGGCTTCACGCCCGGTGCGTCATGGCCGGTCACGGACACCACGATGCCCTTCTCTTCCACGCCGGTACCTTCAAAGCGCAGTTTGATACCCAGCTGCGCGGCAGCCATTTCCACGAACTGACGAACGGAGTACTGAACGCCTGTCGCGATCACGAAATCTTCTGGCTGTTCCTGCTGCAGCATCATCCACTGCATTTTCACGTAGTCTTTGGCATGGCCCCAGTCACGCAGGGAGTCCATGTTGCCGAGGTGCAGGCACGATTCCAGACCCTGCGCGATGTTAGCGATAGCGCGGGTGATTTTGCGGGTAACGAAAGTTTCGCCGCGGCGTGGAGACTCGTGGTTGAACAGGATGCCGTTACAGGCATACATGCCATAGGATTCACGGTAGTTCACGGTGATCCAGTAAGCGTACAGTTTCGCAACCGCGTACGGAGAGCGCGGGTAGAAAGGCGTGGTCTCTTTCTGTGGAATCTCCTGCACCAGGCCATACAGCTCAGAGGTGGATGCCTGGTAGAAGCGGGTTTTCTTCTCAAGGCCGAGGAAGCGAATGGCTTCCAGCAGACGCAGCGTACCCATGGCATCAACGTCGGCGGTGTATTCCGGAGACTCGAAGGAGACCGCTACGTGGCTCATCGCACCCAGGTTGTACACTTCATCCGGCTGCACTTCCTGCAGGATGCGGGTCAGGTTGGAGGAATCGGTCAGATCGCCGTAATGCAGATGGAATTTCGGGTTAGCTGAATGCGGATCCTGATAAATATGATCCACGCGTTCAGTGTTGAATGAAGAGGCACGACGTTTGATACCGTGAACTTCATACCCTTTTTCCAGCAGCAATTCTGCCAGGTAAGAACCATCCTGTCCGGTAACGCCGGTGATGAGAGCGACTTTAGACATGTTTATATTCCTCTGTACTTATCAAAGTTTTTCAGTTTCAACGCGTTCGCGTATCACCACTGCGGGGTTGCCACGGCAAACTTTATTTGCCGGTAGCGATTTAAAAACGCTGCTGCGGGCACCGACTACCGTGCCATCGCCAACAGAAACACCAGGTGCAACAAAAACATCCGTTGCCAGCCAGCATTTTTCGCCAATCACAATAGGCGAAGCGGTAATATCAAAATGCTGGCTCATAAAGTCGTGGCTGCCGGTGCACAAATAGCATTTCTGTGAAACCACCGAATTTGCGCCAATCGTAATTTCGCCCAGGGTATATAACACCGCGTCATCCCCTACCCATGCGTAATCCCCGAGCGTTAATTTCCAGGGGTAGGTAATTTTTACCGAAGGCCGAATGACTACGTTTTTTCCGATTTTTGCGCCAAACAGACGCAATAAAAATGCTCGCCAGCGGTAAAGTATTTGCGGTGACCAGGCAAATAAGGTGGCCTGAACGGCCCACCATAGCTGCACTTTAATACCGCCCGCGCCCCGAAAACCTTTCGGTACGGAGAAACCATTCAGATCCTGCATTACGTTTCCTTATATTCAGACTTTGTTATATAAGGCTTTCGTTTTACCCGTGGTGCGCACGCGTAATAAATAAGATAATTCTGCCCAGAATGCCGGCACGCGTAATATTCTGCGCTGCACATTTTTTGCATCCTTACACAGTTCGAGATTATTAGACGTTGATACGCCACCCATCGAAAATTCAGATACCAGCCCTTTCATGCGACGGAACGGGTAGCCAGATTTATACAGACTGGCGGCCAGGGCATAATCTGATGACACTTTATACTGCAAATCGTAAGGCTGCTTTTTCAGACCTTTTACCGGGAAGAAAATGGCCTGATGGCTGGCGGGTAAACTGTGGTAGATATACCAGCCTGGCTTCGCGCTGCGGCATACTTTATGTCCATCGCCAAAATCGAGCAGCGCGTCGCCAATATACATGGCATCCTCTTTCTGGCGCGCCAGCTGACGGGCAAACAGCGCCACATCGTCGTGGAAAATATCGCCGGAATTCAGGAAAATGGCATAACGGCCTTGCGCCATGCTGATGCCTTTGTTCATCGCATCGTAGATGCCTTTATCTTTCTCGCTGATGTAGCGTAAGTTGAACTCACCGTTGAGTTTTTCCAGAAACTCCGCCGTGCCATCATTCGAACCACCGTCGACCACAATCCACTCAAAGGTGAGGCTTGGGTCGCGCGCCAGGTTACGCAGCGAGCGCCAGGTATTTACCACCCCTTCGTAATTACGAAAAGCGACAGTAATGACGCTAAGAAACATAAATCACCTCATTTCGTCATGCGTTCGTAATATTAAGCGCCTTGCGCAGAATAAACGGACAGACAATCAAGAAAGCATATTCCGGGCTAAATATTGACCCGGTAAAAAACAGCGACACCGGTGTAAACAGATAAAGCTGCACGCGAAAGTTCTGGTTATCCCCAAACGCGTTAACCATCATTTTGAAAACTTTAAACAGATACCACAGCGTCAACAGTACGGCGAACCACGAAAAATAAATAATTAACAGATACAGACCATTGTCTATGGTTTTACCGACATCCGCACCGTTAAAGATTCCGAATGATGCAACATATTCGTAAAGTGAGCCGAATCTTACTACACCATCAATATGGGTTAAGGAATAACCCACCATGACCAGCGGACCAATGATGCGATAATAGGACGAGGACCCTTCCGTTCCCAAATCACCCAGACGTTCTGAGATGTACGGGAAGGCAAATATCACGCCTACCATAAATACCGTCAGGGAGATAATCGCCAGCGGCAGTTTTTTCTTAATCGCATCTTTGTTCAGGTACTGAAACGCCCACTCCAGCAGGTAAAACAGGATAAATGTCATTACCCCTGAGAACGATCCAGACAGAACAATTCCTGCAAGAATCATAGCATCGGTCTTAGGCGTTTTGATACCAAACTGTTTGATGCTGAGCCAAATTGAGATTAACGCCAGAGCGAAAAACGCCGGTTCAAAATAGAGGGCTGTGGTTCGTTTCCCGCCAAACTTAATGAAGTTCAATACATAGCTGTTACTGTAAATGAGATATTTCGAAATTATCTCCATCAGGCTACTGCCACCGGTGAGAATAATTTGCGCCATCTCCATTGCAGCAAGCATAACAATTAACGCAACGGCAATATAAAAGAACCTGAGGATTTTCCGATAATTGTGCGGAGAAATCGTTTTAAACCGAATACTCCAGACCATTCCGATAATAATGACAATATAAACAAACAGCATGGTCGACGTGACGTATTTACTGGCATCCAGCGACTGGCCAAAGATGTAGTTAAACAGCGTCAGGCCCGTGCCCAACCCCAGGGCAATCATCAGCTTCTTCAGGTTGATTTTATCGACATACAGCAGAAGCAGAACGGGCAAGAAGGTGACGATGGTTATCGGGAAGCTTTCGCCGAGCTGGGCAATTTTGACGTTGACCAGCAGGTAGATCAGCGGCAGCAGCAGATAACTACAGATTCTGATAGAACGAGACATATTCCTCCAGCATCTGTTGTCCGCTGTAGGCCTTGCGGCTGCGGTTGCGGAACGATTCCAGGTCAGTGCCAAATACAGCCTCAGCGATTTGCGCTTTCGGCAGCTGGACCAGGGGCAGTACCTCCTGCTCCGCGAAGGTTTTCCCGCCGGATTTTTCCAGTACCTCGCGCGCCGCATCGCTGTGGGTGGCAATCACCGGCACACCGATGGAGAGCGCTTCGCAGAGGATCAGCGGGTAGTTATCCACGCGCGAGCTGAACACCAGCGCATCCATGGCATTCAGCGCGCTCATCAGCTTGCGCTTATCGGTTTCAAACCCGTGGTTCACCACGTTGGCCCCTTCAAACGGCGAAAACTTGCCGAAGGTGTGAAGCTCTATCTTGTCTCCCAGCGCCATCATGTCGCGCACCAGCTGCTGGTTGGTTTTACCGTCGTAACGCAGGTCGTGCGCAACGATAGCGATTTTCGGTTTGCCTGCGGTTTCCGCCACCGGGGTCAGCTCGGCAAGAATGGCTTCCGTCGCCACGTCGATGCCGTTGTTGATAATCTGACAGCGCCCTGCCCCGTACAGGCTGTTGAACGCATCGGCCACGTGCTGGCTCGGGGAGATGAAGGTACAGCCGAGCGAGAGCATGTCGCGAAACAGCTGGCGCTTTCCCCCCACCAGTTGATGGGCGCGGTCCACTTTCACCGGCGGGTAGTTGCTTAACGTCGGGCATTTCTGGCAGTTATCTTTCCAGCCTTCGCAACCGTCGGTAAAGGCGCAGCGCCCCGTCACGCTCCAGTGATCGTGCAGCGTCCAGACGAAACGGGTGTCGGGCTTGTGGGCCTGCACCTTCTGACAAAACGCCACCACCTCTTCCAGATTCAGCCAGTAGCTGTGCAGCACGTGAAAATGCAGCACGACCGGGCCTGCGGTGCGGGTAACCGTGCGATAAAGCGTGTTCAGGTTGCCAAACAGATCGCGGTTAAACAGGCGGAACAAGGCAATGTTGGCAATCGAGGTTAGACGCGGCGTGTGCTTGTGCACCTGCGGATAGTTATCGTGGCTGACGCTTTTCTTGCCGCCTTTGCCGTAGCCGTAAATAAACCGGGACTGAAGCCCTTTTTGCAGCGCACGCTGGTGCAGATCCAGCGCTACGCCTGCTGCTCCGCCTTCTGCGAGGCGTACGTTAAATTGCAGAATGTTCATTTAATCACCTTCACGCGGGCTTTTTCTCCCACCACCAGCGCGTTATCCGGAATGCTGTCCAGCACCACGCTGCCAGCACCAATCGTGACGTTGTTACCTATCGTAATATCACCAATGATCACCACGTTGGCGCCCAGCTCGACGTTGTTGCCGATCACCGGGCAGGCCAGGCTGTCAGGCCCGCGGTTGCCGATGGTGACCGCATGACGAATGGTGAAATCATCACCGGCGACCACAAACTTGTTGATCACCACCGCATAGCCGTGGTGGATGGTGAAGCGGCGACCAATGGTGGCAGCGGCCTGAATCTCATAGCCAAAAAAGCATTCGGTGATGATGCGATACAGGATCAGCACCGGAGCCGCCCAGATGTTGTTCAGTACGTTTTTCTTACGCCACACCGAGCAAAAATGCGCGATGCGGTAGGCCAGAACCATGCAGCACGGGCGCAGGCTCCAGCTGTTTGCGCGGCAATCTTCCAGAAACATTATTTCCCCCGAAGCCCATCAGCCAGGCGCTTGCCGTTACGCACGGAAAACAGCGTCAGCAGCGTGCGCCAGTTCATGCGCTTATTACGGATCTGATAGAGGGTAAAGAGCTGATATTTACGGCTGGCACGGTCAAACTTGTCCTTGTGCTTGCGGTAAAAATGGAAGTAGCCGGAGAATTTCTTTGGCGAGGAGGTGATTTGCATCTCCCCGTGGTTGATGTGCAGGATCTGCGTGGCCTCTTCCACTTTCCACGGCTCGCCGTACTCCACAACCATCCGCAGGAAGATGTCGTAATCCTGTGCGGCCTTCAGTTCGGTATCGAACAGGCACTCTTTAAAACGCCACGCCCAGGTAAACACCTGGTTACCAATAATGTTGCGCTTGTAGAACAGGCGACGGGAGTAAGGAGATTTCGGGTACAGCGGCAGGCTGGCAGGCTGCGAATAAACCTCACCCTGGCAGACATAGTCGTTGGCATACAGGAAAGCGTGCGTGACCAGCTGCTCTTTGTGCGACAGGAAGATAGACAGGCGGTTCGGCGTCCATTCGTCATCGTCGTCAATGCCGGTAAGATACTGCCCTTTGGCCTGCATAATCGCCTGATTACGCACCGCGCAGGCGCCGGAGTTCATCGCGTTGTGCGTATAAACCACCCGCGGATCGTTGAGGTCAGTCACAAATTTTTGCAGCTGTTCATACGAGGAAGAACAGTCATCGACGATGATCAGTTCCCAGTTATCGTAATCCTGACGTAACACCGATTTAATTGCGCGGATCGCCAGCTGCTGACGATTCCATGTCGGCATATAGATTGAAACTAAAGGGCGTTGTGTGGTCATGGTCTTCCCCTGATCCCTCACCCCGACCCTCTCCCTGCGGGCTGAGGGTTAGGGTGAGGGGGATTTTTATTTACTGTCAGATTTATATTCGTACTCGTAATAGCCGTAATCCTGATACCCGGTCGCACGGCGGAAGATGGAGTTCAGGATCACCCCTTTCACCTCAATGCCGTTCTGCTCGAAGCGGCTCAGGCTGGTTTCCACTTCTTTCAATGTGTTGACCGCGTAACGCGCCACCATCAGCGTGGTACCCGCCAGACGACCCACAACGGCAGCATCGGTCACGGCCAGAATTGGCGGCGTATCGATCAGCACCAGGTCGTAGTTTTTGCTCGCCCACTCCACCAGTTCGGTGAAGCGCTCGCTCATCAGCAGCTCGGACGGGTTAGGCGGCACCTGGCCGCGCGGGATCAGGTCAAATTTCGGCACCGTTGTAGGCTTCGCGCTCTGGCTGATTTCACCTTTGCCAAGCAGGATCTCCGACAGACCATTGACGTTGTTAGTGCCCAGCAGCTCGTGGGTGTAGCCCTTACGCATATCGCAGTCGATCAGCAGCACGCGCTTGTTGGTCTGGCTGACCACCGCCGCCAGGTTGGCGCAGACAAAGGTTTTACCGATTGACGGGCTAACCCCGGTCAACATCAGGACGTTGTTTTTGGCCTGCATCATGGCGAAGTGCAGACTGGTACGCAGGCTACGTATCGCTTCAATGGCGAGGTCGGTTGGGTTACCCACCGCCAGCAGCTGGCTCTGCTTATAACGCTTAACGCCTTTGATGGTTTTGACGCTGTCACGGGATTTTTGCCACTCGGACAGCGGGATGCTGGCATAAACATTGATACCGCTCTCTTCCAGCGCCTGCGGGCTTTCGATTCCGCGGTTGAACAGCGAACGCAGCAGCACGCCCACGATGGAGAGCATCAGGCCCAGAATAATGCTGCCAAGAATAATCAGCGCTTTCTTCGGCTTCAGTACGCCTGGCTGGGTAATGGCCGGGTCGACGATGCGCACATCACCGACGGTACTGGCTTCGGTGATTTTCAGCTCCTGCTGTTTGTTCAGCAGCTGCATGTAAACCTGCTGTCCGGATTCCACGTCGCGGGTCAGACGCACGATTTCCTGCTGCGTTTTCGGCATCGCGGTCACTCGGTCATTGAGCTTCGCCTTTTCCTCTTCCAGCGTACGGCGTTTTTCCAGCAGCGTGCGGTAGGCCGGATGACGTTTGGTATAAAGCTTGGAAATCTCCGCTTCTTTGAAGGTCAGCTCGTTGAGCTGCGCATCGATGTTGACCATCGAATCGAGAACCGATTTCGCCTCGAGCGGCAGGTCAACGGAGTCTTTATCCTGACGATAGGCGTTCAGCTTGTTCTCGGCATCATCCAGATGGGCGCGCACTTCCGGGAGCTGTTTCGCGAGGAAGGCCAGGCTTTTCGCCGCTTCGGCCGACTTACGCTCAACGTTCTGCTCAAGATAGTTGCGGGTAATGCTGTTCAGGATGTCGCGGATTTGATCCTTATCTTCACCGGTAAAGGTCATGCTCAGCACGCCGGTGTCCTTACCGTTTTCGGTGACGGTGAGGTTGTTTTGCAGATTGTTGATCATCCCCAGCGTGGAGAATTTGGTGACGGTGAATTCACCGCCCTCCTGGGCGTTGATCGCGCTGACCATCATGCTGACGCCGTCTTTGGTGAGCATCTGCCCGACTTCACCGCGCGCGCTAAAGCCCGCGTCGCTGGTCAACTGATACTGTTTCGGGCCAAGCACCGTCAAAGTAAAGGTCTGATCGGCGGCCCCTTTCGGCAGCACGAAATCAGTGACTTTCACCGTGTCGTTGTTTCTCCCCATCAGGCGATCCCAGCCGGCACCAAAGATCGGGAAGGTATTTTTGGTGACGGAGATATCGAGCCCGAGGTCGTGAACCGTTTTACCCAGTACCAGGCGTGACTGGATGAGCTGTATTTCAGCGTCAGATGCCGGTGGCTTGTTCGCCAGCGCAGAACCAATGTCCTGCACCAGCGAGTTCCCGGTATTCTGCTCGATCTGCACCAGCGCGTCGGCGCTGTAGATAGGGGTGGCGAACAGCGTGTAGACGACAGCCGCAGCGGCAAATACGGCGGTAATACCAAGTACCCACCACTTTGCCTCTACAACAGTGCCGACCAGGCGCCCAATATCAATTTCATCACTGCCCGAAGTCGGGGCGGCAGAAGGTCTTGTTTTTTCTGTCATTGTTATCCCTGCTGAGCTTTCAGTGCCTGCGCCCATTGTTGGGCAGACTGGTCAAGTAAGGTGTAAACCGCCTCGAAGGCCTCATGGCTTTTGCGATACGGATCGGGGATTTCGCGTTCATTGTCCCAGTGACCAAACAGCATCACTTTGCCGCGCATCTCCGGTGCGATATCGCATAGCGCATGAATATGGCGTTTTTCCATTGTCAGGATCAGGTCATACTCCCGGCACATGCGGCTGGTGACCTGGCGGGCAACGTGGCCGTCGAGCGAGAGGTTATGATCCCGCGCCACGCTCGTTGCGCGCTCATCGGCACCTTTACCGACCAGTGCACCCAGCCCTGCGGAATCAACGGTGAGGTCGGGCTGATACTGTTTCAGCAGCCGCTCAGCCGTGGGGGAACGGCAGATGTTCCCCACGCATACCACCAGAATTTTGTTAAACATCGCGGATTACCAGGTATGAATGTCGCGCGCCGTATCCGTCATGTAGCGAACGCCACTGATGGTTGGCAGCAACTGGTTGATCAGACGGTTCCAGCGGGCGACCGGCGCGGTGGTGACGTACACCACATCGTACGGCTGGAGACGGAACTCCGTTGCCATCACCAGAGAGGTCGCATCGGACATATCCAGCTGGTAGATGTTGGCAATCTTGCCTTTCGCACTGCCCTCACCTTTCAGCGGACGGATGACGAAGATACCGGTCGCGTTAGAGGTCGTCAGATCGATACCTTCAGCATTGCCCAGCGCTTCGGTCAGGGTCATACCGCTGAAGTCCATTTTGAGGGTGCTCTGTTTCTTCACTTCACCCATCACGAAGACTTTCAGATCGTCGTTGCGCGGTACGTAGAGAATGTCGCCCGGATACAGCAGGCGGTTCTGGGTCAAATCGCCGTTTTGCATCAGCGCCTGCAGGGAGATGCGCTGCTCTTTGCCTTCGTGGGTCAGCACGACGTTGCGCCAGTCGGCGCCGTCGGTTAAGCCGCCCGCGGCGTTAATGGCGTCCAGCACAGTCAGGGGAACGTTGGTGATAGCCTGCTGGCCCGATTTGTTCACCTGGCCGGAGATATAGGCTTTTTGCGAGCGGAATGCGGCGATATTAACGTCCACCTGCGGGTCGGCGATGTACTGCGCTAAGCGCCCGGTAATATCACTACGGATCTCGGCAAGCGTTTTCCCGACAACATGGACTTTACCAATGTAGGGATAGAACATGGTGCCATCTGACTGCACCCAGTTACCGGTGTCGCTTGAGCTGCGGTACTGGCCCGCTGGCGTGGTCAGCTCGGGGTGGTCCCAGACGGTCACGTTAATCACGTCACCCGGCCCCACGCGGTACTGGTAAGAGGCAATTTCCTGGTCCAGCGACATATTCGGCTGGGCTACATTCGGACGTGGACGTAATTGTTCGACCAGACGTGGCGTAAGTGGATAAACATTCACCATTTTGTCGAGATCAAAATCGGCATCCTGTTGCTTGATCACATCCTTACCCATTGTTGACATATTGCTGCCGGGAAAGACCGTGCAACCACTCATCAAGGTCACAGACACCAATAATGGCATCAATTTCATTTTGGATTTCATCATTGATTATTTATCACTTTGGCAGAGTAATTATCCTGTGCAATTTAAATAAGCTCGAGTCGTATTGGGTTTCAGCATGCAGTTAATCAATTAGAAATATAACTGGCATCAGTCCTAAAAAAAGCTTATTCATCCATTGGCTATTGACAGAATAATCGAGGCTGATTCACACGCTTTCAGGCACGCTACCGCCCTTGGCTTTCAGTTACCAATCCACTGACTAAACAATGTGTTATGGATAGACACCCTCTTGAGTAAGGTCTTCTTGAAATATATCAGCCGCTTGAGAAACCCGACAGATAATGAATAGCCATCCCTGAAGACCGAACAATAATAGCAACACCGAGATTTAACATTTGATGCTGGGAGAATTGTTGCAGCTAACCTAATAGCAGGCAAGGAGACAACTGTCCTAATATCGGTTTTTAAGATTAATATTAAGAGCAAAGTTTTGACCTTTTAGGATTTTCTTTATATTGACAAAAAGAGAGTAAAAACCATTAACTGCGATATATCCTAAAATGATATTTCTGTAATTAAATATACGTATTTACCTTATTTACAGCGTCATCAGATTGCTCTCTTTTTAGCGTATCGTATTAAGAGAAATCTCAGCCCGGCATTGCAATTTATCCCGGCTTTATCCATGATCGAAGTGTGACATTCGTCATATAACAGAAGGTATTGCTATTACTATGGAATGGATTGCCGATCCCTCAATCTGGGCCGGGCTGGTTACGCTGGTCGTCATCGAGTTAGTGCTCGGGATTGATAATCTGGTTTTTATCGCCATCCTCGCTGAAAAACTGCCCCCTTCCCAGCGCGACCGCGCGCGCGTAACGGGTCTGCTGCTGGCGATGGTGATGCGGTTATTGCTGTTGGCCTCTATCTCCTGGCTGGTGACGCTGACTCAGCCCCTGTTCTCCGTTCACGGGCTAAGCTTTAGCGCCCGCGATCTGATCATGCTCTTCGGCGGGTTGTTCCTGCTGTTCAAAGCCACCGTGGAACTGAATGAGCGGCTCGAAGGCAAAGACAGCGAGAACCCGACCCAGCGCCGCGGAGCGAAGTTCTGGCCGGTGGTGGCGCAAATTGTGGTGCTGGATGCGGTCTTCTCCCTGGATTCGGTGATCACCGCCGTTGGGATGGTGGACCATCTGGCGGTGATGATGGCGGCGGTGATTATCGCCATCACGCTGATGGTGATGGCCAGCAAGGCGCTGACCCGGTTTGTGAACAGTCACCCGACCATCGTCATCCTCTGTCTGAGCTTCCTGCTGATGATTGGCTTTAGCCTGGTGGCCGATGGTTTTGGCTTCCATATTCCGAAAGGCTATCTGTATGCCGCCATCGGTTTCTCGGTGATGATTGAAGCGCTTAACCAGCTGGCGATATTTAACCGCCGCCGCTTCCTTTCCGCGAATCAGACCCTGCGTCAGCGCACGGCCGACACGGTCATGCGCCTGTTAAGCGGGAAGAAAGAGGATGCGGAGCTGGACGCCGAATCCTCCGCCATGCTGGCCGATCACAGCGACGGGCTAATCTTTGATCCGCAGGAACGACGGATGATTGAGCGGGTGCTTAATCTGAATCAGCGCACGGTCAGCAGCATCATGACGTCGCGCCATGACATTGAGCATATCGACCTGACGGCCCCGGAAGCGCAAATTCGCGCCCTGCTGGATAGAAACCAGCACACTCGCGTGGTGGTGACCGGCGGAGAAGAGGAAGAGGAGCTGCTGGGTGTAGTGCACGTCATCGACCTGCTGCAACAGCAGCTGCGCGGCGAGGCGCTTAACCTCCGCGCCCTGGTGCGCCAGCCGCTGGTTTTCCCGGAAGGGCTACCGTTGCTTTCGGCCCTTGAGCAATTCCGTAACGCGCGCACGCACTTTGCCTTTGTGGTGGATGAGTTTGGGTCGGTTGAAGGACTGGTCACGCTCAGCGACGTGATGGAAACCATCGCCGGTAATTTGCCCAATGAGGTGGATGAGATTGATGCCCGCCATGATATTCAGAAAAACGCAGACGGCTCATGGACGGCCAACGGTCATATGCCGCTTGAGGACCTGGTGCAATATGTGCCGCTGCCGCTGGATGAAAAACGGGAATATCACACCATTGCCGGCCTGCTGATGGAATATTTGCAGCGTATTCCGCAGCCGGGGGAAGAGGTTCAGGTGGGCGACTATCTGCTTAAAACCCTGCAGATTGAAAACCATCGCGTGCAGAAGGTTCAGCTCATCCCGCTGCGGGATGAGGAAGAACTGGATTTTGAGGTGTAAAAAAGCCGGGTAGCGCTTCGCTTACCCGGCCTACGGTGTCTGGCTTTTGTAGGCCGGGTAAGGCGAAGCCGCCACCCGGCACTACAGGTATCAGAGCTTATCTAACAGCTTTTTCACATCCTTCCCTGTCTGTGAATCTTTATTACGATCCGCCCAGCTGTTAAGCCGACGTTTGGCTTCATCCTGCAGATGCTTACGCAGGATCTGATCCACCTGAAGGCTGTAATTCAGCGCCTGCCATTTGCCGTAAACGCGCAGCGGAATCGGCGTCTCTTTCAGGAAGTCGATGAGCGTGCTTTCGCCCTGCCAGCCGGAAAGCACCCGCACATTAAAGCGCGTGTCCGCCGTCTCTTTTACCAGATCCAGCGAGCCATCTCCCGTCAGCGAGAGCATGGACGAGGTTCCCTGCATATCGGCCAGAGTAAATAGTCCGTTATCCAGCGTCAGGTCTGTGGTGAAGCTGTCGAGGCGCGTGGCGCTGTCGTAGTTTTCCTGGGCTTTCACGTCGCTGCTGCGCTCCACCGCCTGCTGTACCAGCTGCTGGAAGTTAAGCCCTTCCATACGGGAGTTTTTCAGATCAAGATGCGCCTGCCCCTGCCACTCGCGGCGGAAGGCATCGGCATCAATTTTTGTGCCCGAGAAGTCACCCGCCAGCGACAGCTGACCCGTCAGTGCTATCGGGTAGTTAAACGCTTTCAGGATGGTACCAATCTCAACGTTGTCGAGACGCGGCTGGAATTCGGCGCTGCCAGTGTCTTTGCGGACATCCAGCGTGCCGGGCAGTGAGAGGTGCCCCTCGCCCATCTTGCCGCTCAGTTCGGAGATCACCAGCAAACCGTTATGGTTAAACATCTGACTGCTTACGTTGGTAAAATCAATGCCGCGCCAGCGCAGGCTATTGGCTTTCAGCAGAATATCCGCCGTGAATCCGCGCAGGGCGTTATAGTCAGGTTGTTCAAGATTCGACGAGATAACCGGACGTGATACCGGCGCCTGGCTTTGTCCCGTTTGCGCGGCATCGGTGTCCGTTGCGCTTGCTGGCAGAGGTGGCAACAGGTTTTCCAGATTGAGCTTGTCAAACTGCAGATTCAGCACCCACTTCGGTTTCTCGTCGAGCGTGACGCTCGCCTGCCCCTTCAGAGTGCTGTCATTCGCCTGCAGGTTGAGATTATCCAGCTCGAGCTGCTTTTGTTCTTCGCGCCACACGGCCTGCAGCGTCCCCTGTCCGGTAATCCCCTGGGCAGGAAGATCGGCACCCGTCAGCTGCCAGTTAAGCTGCTGGATGTCGGCGGTGAGCTGATGCGGATAGTCTGAAGCATTGACGTTGGCATTTAGCGACAGAGTGAGATCGCGCTGATCGCGATTCATGCGCCCGCTAAAGTCCACCGAGGCAAGATGGTGAGCGTCCTGTTCCATCTGCAGGTTGATGTTGCGAACGGTAACCTGTTCCTCATCCTCATGCTGGAAAACCAGCACGCTATCGGCGACTTTCAGTTTGCCGATATCAAAGGACCAGCCTGTATCAGACGGTTCATCCGGCAGGGTATTTTCGCGTGGCGCAACCGGCGCATTTGCATCACGCACGGCTTCGGTTTGCGGGGTGAGCTGAATCACCGCGCCTTTCAGCATCACCTGTTTAACCTGCAGCTGATGGGAAATGAGCGGGATCAGCGCCACATCAAGGCGCATGTTGTCTGCGGAAACCAGCGGCTGGGAAGCCCCCGGCGCGGTAAGCGACATGCGGCCAGAGAGAATGCTGAGCTGCGGCCAGACGTGCCAGCGCAGCGATCCATCAAGCTTCAGTTGATAACCACTGCGTGCTTCGACCTGCCGCACCATGTAAGTGCGAAAATCATTAGGGTTAACCAGCAGAACCAACGCCGAAAGGCCAGCAACCAGCACCACCAGCAAAATCATCAGCGTCGTCAGAACTCTTCTCATGGCTACCTCAATGGACTCGCGTTCAGTCTTTATCAATACGGCTGGCAACCGCGCCCTGCTGGTCGCGATATTTTGCGTCCTGCCGGCGGTTATAAGGCCTGTCTGCCGGGCCTGACAGCGGTTCAAAGCTTAACGCACCAATCATCATTCCGGGACGCAGCGCCAGAGGCAGTTTACCGGCATTGAAGAATTCCAGCACGATACGCCCCGACCAGCCTGGATCGATACGGTGCGCAGTCACGTGAACCATCAATCCCAGTCGCGCCAGTGAAGAACGGCCATCAAGCCAGCCGACCAGGTCCGCAGGCAGGGTGACGGATTCATACGTCACCGCCAGCGCCAGTTCACCCGGATGCAGATAAAAGGCTTCGCCTTCGTCAATAACGATTTCGTCACTCATCACGCGATCGAGCGCGGCGCTGACTTCGTCCTTCGGCCCGCTAAGATCAATAAACGGTGCGGTATGGCCGCTAAAGGTGCGGAATTTATTTCCTAACCGAACATCAACGGTCACCCCATTGATACGTTCCACCGGTGGACGAGGGGTAATAGACAGACGGCCTTCATCCAGCCAGGCTTCAATATCACGATCGCAAAGACGCATGGCACTTTCTCCTTTCATGCATCGTACCCTGAGGCGGTAAACGCTCAGGGTAAAACCAGGTTATCTCTGAACGGTACACAATTCACGCGGCTTATTCAAAAAACTGGCTGATTTTCGCTTTTAAGATATCAATCGCGATGCGGTTTTTGCCTCCGCGCGGCACAATGATATCGGCGTATTGTTTGGAAGGTTCAATAAATTGCAGGAACATCGGGCGGACTGTTTTCTGATATTGCGCCATAACGGAATCCATCGAACGGCCGCGTTCATTAACGTCACGCTTGATGCGGCGCATCAGGCAGATATCCAGCGGGGTATCGACGAAAATCGAGAAGTTCATGGATTCACGCAGACGGGCATCGGTCAGCAGCAGGATGCCTTCAAGGATAATGACCTTTTTCGGCTCAATGCGGATCGTTTCCCGGGTACGGGTATGTTCTACGTAACTGTAAACGGGCAGTTCAATCGCCTGGCCACTCTTAAGCGCTTCTAAATGCTGGAACAGCAAGCTGTGATCCATCGCATTCGGGTGGTCATAGTTGGTTTTGACGCGCTCTTCCATCGACAGATGGGATTGATCTTTGTAATAGCTGTCTTCGGGAATGACGCCGATATGCTCATCACCTACTTGTTCACGCAGTTCGCGATAAAGCGTACTGGCAATTAGACTTTTACCTGAAGCCGATGCGCCGGCGATGCCTATAATGACGCACTGATGAGACTTATCAGTCATAAATTTAGCGACCTGATTAACCTGGATGTTAAGGAAGGACGACGCCGGAGCGTCAAACGCGGCAATTATAGGGATTTCGCGGGCGTGATACCAGTCGAATGCGCAGGTTCTGCGAGACTGCCCGAAAAGTGACGCGTTACTCCCTGAGTGAAATTTAAATGAACGTTTTTTCAGCGTTTAACCCGTTTTTTTCACGGAGTAACTATTTAATAAGGCTATGGTGTCAAATTCTGAGCAGTCGCCATATGAATTGTAAATTGTTTGTACTAGCATAAACCAAATTATCAAATTCACGCGTTTGGACATCTTTCCTGCCGGCATGGCGTTTCTGGATAAAGCGGTAATGAATAAACAATACCAGCGGGTTTTGGTTACCACCCCACATCCTTTATTACGACTCGTCTGTCTGGGCCTGGTCACCTTTATCTTTACTTTATTTTCGCTGGAGCTCACCCGTTTCGGCACGCTGCTGGCCCCGCTCTGGTTTCCCACCGCCATTATGATGGTGGCGTTTTACCGCCATGCCGGAAAAATGTGGCCGGGCATTGCCCTGGCCTGCTCGTTCGGCAATATTCTGGCCTCGTGGATGCTGTTTTCATGGGGGTCGATAAGCCTCATCTTCCCCTCAATTAACGTGATTGAGGCCGTCATCGGCGCGTTGCTCCTGCGTAAATTACTCCCGTGGTACAACCCGCTGCAGAATCTGAATGACTGGATCCGCGTGGCCATCGGCAGCGCCCTGATGCCGCCGCTGGTGGGCGGCGTTCTGGTATCTCTGCTGGCACCCGGCACTGAGCCACTGCGTAATTTCTTCGTTTGGGTATTGTCAGAGGCCATTGGCGCGCTGGCGCTGGTGCCACTGGGACTGTTGTTTAAACCGCATTATCTGCTGCGCCACCGTGACCCGAGATTGCTGCTGGAAACGCTGACCACGCTGGCCGTGACGTTAGCCCTCAGTTGGGCAGCCATCACCTGGCTGCCGTGGCCCTTTACCTGCGTTATCGTTCTGCTGATGTGGAGCGCGGTGCGCTTGCCGCGAATGGAAGCGTTCATGGTGTTTCTGGTCACAGTGATGGTCGTGTCGCTGATGATTGCCCGGAACCCGGTGGCGCTGACAACCCAGCACGCCGGGGCGATGCTGAACGCACCGTGGCTGCCGTTCCTGATGCTGCTCCTGCCAGCCAACGTAATGACCATGGTGATGTACGCCTTCCGCGCCGAACGCAAGCACATCACCGAAAGCGAGGAGCGTTTTCGTAATGCGATGGAGTATTCCGCCATCGGTATGGCGCTGGTCAGCATTGAGGGCAAATGGCTTCAGGCCAACAAGGCGCTGTGCAATTTTCTCGGTTACAGCCAGACGGAGCTTCAGGCACTGACCTTTCAGCAGCTCACCTGGCCGGAAGATCTCCATACCGACCTGGAGCAACTGGAACAGCTGGTCAATGGCGAAATCAACACCTACACCCTCGAGAAGCGCTATTACACCCGTAATGGGGAAGTGGTCTGGGCGCTCCTTGCTGTCTCCGTCGTGCGTCATGCCGACGGCTCACCGCTCTATTTTATCGCCCAGATTGAAGATATTAACGACCTGAAGCAGACCGAGTGGGTCAACAAACGCCTGATGGAGCGCATTACGCTTGCTAACGAAGCGGGCGGGATCGGCATCTGGGAGTGGGATCTGGAGCCAGACATTATTAGCTGGGATAAGCGGATGTTTGAGCTGTATGAAATTCCGCCGCACATCAAGCCCACCTGGCAGCTCTGGCATGAAACGATGCTGCCCGAGGATCGCGCCCACGCTGAGCAGGTCCTGCGGGACTCACTGATTTCCCGTCTGCCGTTTAAGCTGGAATTCCGCATCCGCGTGAAGGAAGGCGTGCGCCATATTCGCTCCCTGGCGAACCGGGTGCTGAATAAGCAGGGTGAAGTTGAACGGCTGCTCGGTATCAACATGGACATGACCGAGGTGAAGCAGCTCAACGAGGCCCTCTTCCAGGAAAAAGAGCGTCTTCACATTACCCTTGATTCCATCGGTGAAGCGGTACTGTGTACCGATATCAACATGAATGTCACCTTTATGAACCCGGTCGCTGAGAAAATGAGCGGCTGGTTGCAGACCGAGGCTATTGGCCAGCCGGTCCTGACGGTGTTACACATCACCTTTGGTGAAAAAGGGCCGCTGATGGAGAATATCCACAGCGGCGACATGTCCCGTTCCGATATCGATCAGGACGTCGTGCTGAACTGCCGCACTGGCGGAAACTTCGATATTCATTACAGTATTACACCGCTCAGCACGCTGGATGGGCAGAGTATTGGCTCTGTTATCGTGATTCAGGACGTGACCGAGTCGCGCAAAATGCTGCGCCAGCTGAGCTACAGCGCCTCCCACGATGCCCTGACCCACCTCGCCAACCGGGTCAGCTTCGAAAACCATCTCAAACGGCTCCTGCAGACCGTTCGCGAAACGCGCCAGCGTCACGCCCTGGTCTTTATCGACCTCGATCGCTTTAAAGCCGTCAACGATACGGCAGGCCATGCCGCCGGTGATGCGCTGCTGCGGGAACTCTCTTCCTTAATGCTGACCATGCTTCGCTCCAGCGACGTGCTGGCGCGCCTGGGCGGCGACGAGTTCGGGTTACTGTTACCGGACTGCAATATTGAAAGCGCACGCTATATCGCCGGTCGCCTGATCCAGACGATCAATGAGTATCACTTTATATGGGAAGGCCGTCTGCACCGGATCGGCGCCAGCGCAGGTATCACGCTGATTGATGAAAATAACCATCAGGCGTCGGAGGTCATGTCGCAGGCGGACATTGCCTGTTACGCCTCGAAAAACAGCGGACGTGGCATGGTGACGGTTTACGAACCCCAGCAGGAGCGGGATCACAACACGCGCAGCATGATGTCGCTTGATGAACAGTGGCACATGATTAAAGACAATCACCTGATGATGATTGCCCGCAGCGTCGCCTCCCCGCGCATCCCGGAAAGCAGCAATTTCTGGCTGATTTCGTTACGCCTGTGGACCAGTCAGGGCGAAGTCCAGGAAGAGCACGCTTTCCGCTCGGGCCTGGCGGAGCCTGAGCTTTTGCACGCGCTCGACAGACGTATCTTTAGTGAGTTTTTCCGCGCCTCTGCGGCACAGATTGCCAGTAAAGGTATGGGTGTCGCTCTTCCGCTTTCTGAGGCCGGTTTAGCCAGCGTGACGCTGGTCGATGAACTTCTCGATCTGCTGGATAAAAGCCCGATGCCGGGCCGTCTCCTGCATCTGGTTATCTCAGCCGACGTGGTGTGCAACCCGGATAAGAACCTGCAGCGGGGTCTGCAAAAGCTTCGCCAGGCGGGCTGCCGCGTGATCTTCAGCCAGGTGGGGCGCGACATGAACGTCTTTACCCACCTGAGCGCGAATATGGCCGACTATCTGTTGCTGGATGCGGAAGTGGTAACCAACGTTTATGGCAATCTGATGGATGAAATGATGGTCACTATCGTTCAGGGCCATGCCCAGCGTCTGGGCATGAAGACCATAGCCGGCCCCTGTAACCAGCCCATCATGATGGATACGCTCTCCGGCATCGGCATTGATTTTATCTTTGGCGACACCATCGCCGAGCCGCAGCCGCTGGATCTACTTCTTAATACCAGCTATTTCGCCATCAACTGACGGCGACCAGCCGTCGGTATACCAGATGTGCAGCAGCGCGTAAGAGCGCCACGGCTGCCAGCGCTCGGCGTAGCGACGAATTTGCGCCGGCGTCATCCCGGCGAAGCGCTGCTTAACCAGGTAATCATCCGGCAGAAACACATCTTTCGCCTGCCAGCCTCGCAGGGCCAGGTAGTTTGCCGTCCAGCGGCCAATTCCCGGCCGCTGTTGTAACGCCTTCATCCCCTCCTCAATATTCGCGGGCGGAAAAAGCGGAAACGTCCCCTCGATGACCGACTGCGCCAGATGAATCAATGACTCTGCGCGCTTTACCGGCATGCCCAGCGCTTTCAACGCCAGCGGGTCTGCGGCCGCCAGCGCCTGCGGCGTGGGGAAAAAGAGATAGCCGGGACAATCCGCTACGGGTTCACCGCACAGCGCCACCACCCGTGACGCCAGCTTCGCCGCCATCGCCACGCTCACCAGTTGCCCAAGAATCGCCCGGACGCCCTGCTCGTACGCATCCATCGCCCCCGGCAAACGCAAGCCCGGCCGGGCCGCGCCGAGATCGCCCAGCGTATCCGCGATGTGCTGCGGGTTGCAGGCCAGATCGAACAGGCGTTCTATGCGCTTAAGACACGTCTGCGCAACCGGGATTAACCCCGGACTGAGCGTCACGCTCAGCGTACGGGTGGCAATATCCGGCGTAACGCGAAAGATACCCTGATGTCCTTCGCAGGCAAAACTGCGCTCATAGTAGTCGCTCGTGACGGTTTCAATGCCCGTCACCGCACGCGCGCCAAGAAAGCCAAACATCCACTGCCAGTCGTAAGGGGGAAGCCAGGTCAGGGTATACATCGTTGCTCCTTTTGGGTTCTCCACAGCATAAACGGAAAGGTCCTGTTTCGCCTTGCTTTCATATTCCTGTTGTCGCCATGAAGACATTTCGTTAAAGTCTCGCCCCTTCTCACTGGCATGGGGATTCATCGTGTTTATTGGATTCGACTACGGTACGGCAAACTGCTCGGTTGCGATTATGCAAAACGGACAGCCACAGCTCCTGAAAATGGAAAAAGAGAGCACGCTGCTGCCGTCAATGCTCTGCGCACCCACCCGCGAAGCGGTCAGCGAATGGCTGTTCCGCCACTATCAGGTTCCGGCCACGGCGGCGGAGACCCAGGCGCTACTGCGCCGGGCAGTCAGCTTTAACCGCGAGGAAGACATCGACGTTTCGCCGTCCAGCGTGCAGTTCGGCCTCTCTTCGCTCGGGCACTACATTGAAGATCCTGAAGAGGTCTACTTCGTTAAGTCGCCAAAATCCTTCCTCGGCGCCAGCGGCCTGAAGTCGCAGCAGGTGGCGATGTTTGAAGATCTGGTTTGCGCGATGATGCTGCACATCCGCAATCAGGCGCAGACGCAGGTCCCAGAGGCGATTACCCAGGCGGTAATTGGCCGTCCGATCAACTTCCAGGGGCTGGGGGGCGATGAGGCCAACCAGCAGGCGCAGGGGATCCTGGAGCGCGCGGCGCACCGCGCAGGCTTCCGCGACGTGGTATTCCAGTACGAGCCGGTTGCGGCGGGGCTTGACTTTGAAGCCACGCTGTCGGAAGAGAAGCGCGTGCTGGTGGTCGACATCGGCGGGGGCACCACAGACTGCTCGCTGCTGCTGATGGGGCCGCAGTGGCATAACCGTCGCGACCGCGAAAACAGCCTGCTGGGGCACAGCGGCTGCCGCGTAGGCGGTAACGATCTCGATATCGCGCTGGCCTTTAAGAGCCTGATGCCGCTGCTGGGCATGGGCGGGCAAACGGAAAAAGGGATCGCTCTGCCGATCCTGCCATGGTGGAACGCCATCGCCATCAACGACGTGCCTGCACAAAGTGATTTTTACAGCACCGCTAACGGCCGCTTCCTTAACGATCTGGTGCGCGACGCGCAGGACGCCGATAAGGTCGCCCTGCTGTATAAAGTGTGGCGTCAGCGCCTGAGCTATCGCGTGGTGCGTACTGCGGAAGAGAGCAAAATCGCCCTCTCGGATCGTCCTGAGCACGCGGTCTCGCTGCCGTTTATCAGCGACGATCTGGCCACCGCGATTTCACAGGAGGGGCTGGAGACGGCGCTCGCGCAGCCGCTGCAGCGCATTCTGGAACAGGTGCAGCTGGCGCTGGAGAACGGCAAAGAGAAGCCTGACGTGATTTACCTGACCGGGGGTAGCGCCCGTTCACCGCTGATCAAGAAAGCGCTGGCGGAACAGCTGCCGGGTATCCCGATTGCCGGTGGGGATGACTTTGGTTCCGTCACGGCGGGCCTGGCGCGCTGGGCACAGGTGATGTTTAGCTAATGTCGTTGCACCGGGCGGCGGCTTCGCCTTACCCGGGCTACAAAACCCTCGAGTGTAGGCCGGGTAAGCGAAGCGTCACCCGGCTAAAAAGAGCACCACACTCAGACCATTCCTGACAGTCTTCCATATTTCCTCCATTTTTCCGCTGTGTTGCCTGACTAAACTAGTATCATTCCCCGAAGTATTCAGGATGAGAACGTATAACGATGAAAGGCAATCATAAATCCCGCTGGGCAATCGCCGCTGGCATCATTGTGGTGGTCCTTGCCGCCGCCTGGTACTGGCACAGTCAATCCGCGAATTCCGCAGCACCCGCCGGTGCCACCGGCCAGCCACAGCGCCCGGCAGGCGGTGGGCGTCACGGTATGCGTGGCGGCGCGCTGGCGCCGGTCCAGGCGGCGACGGCGGTCAATAAAGCCGTTCCTCGCTACCTCACCGGTCTCGGAACCATTACCGCCGCCAACACCGTGACGGTGCGCAGCCGCGTTGACGGCCAGCTGATGGCTATTCACTTCCAGGAAGGTCAGCAGGTCAAAGCGGGCGATCTGCTGGCAGAAATCGACCCCAGCCAGTTTAAGGTCGCCCTCGCCCAGGCGCAGGGACAGCTAGCGAAAGACAAAGCCACGCTCGCCAATGCCCGGCGCGATTTAGCGCGCTACCAGCAGCTGGTGAAAACCAACCTCGTTTCTCGTCAGGAGCTGGACACCCAACAGTCGCTGGTCAGCGAAACGCAGGGCACCATCAAAGCTGACGAAGCCGCCGTGGCCAGCGCCCAGCTGCAGCTGGACTGGAGCCGCATCACCGCGCCGATTGACGGGCGCGTCGGCCTGAAGCAGGTCGATATCGGCAACCAGATCTCGAGCGGTGATACCACGGGCATCGTGGTGATCACCCAGACCCACCCGATTGATTTAGTCTTTACCCTGCCGGAAAGCGACATTGCAACGGTGGTACAGGCGCAAAAAGCCGCTAAAGGTCTGGTGGTGGAAGCCTGGGACCGCACCAACAAGCAGAAACTGAGCGAAGGTTCCTTGCTCAGTCTGGATAACCAGATCGACACCACCACCGGCACCATCAAGCTGAAAGCGCGCTTTAATAACCAGGACGATGCCCTGTTCCCGAACCAGTTCGTCAACGCGCGAATGCTGGTCGCTACCGAAGAAAACGCGGTGGTGATCCCCACCGCCGCGCTGCAGATGGGTAACGAAGGCAACTTCGTCTGGGTGCTGAACAGCGACAATAAAGTCAGCAAGCATCTGGTGAAAACCGGGATTCAGGACAGCCAGACGGTGGTGATCGCCGCAGGCCTTTCCGCAGGCGACCGCGTGGTCACCGACGGCATTGACCGTCTGACCGAAGGGGCCAAAGTAGAAGTGGTGGAACCGGCGAAACAGGGAGCGACCTCCTGATGCAGGTGCTGCCGCCAGGCTCTACAGGTGGGCCGTCACGCCTGTTTATTCTCCGCCCTGTCGCCACCACGCTGCTGATGGTGGCGATCCTGCTCGCCGGGATTATCGGCTATCGCTTCCTGCCCGTATCGGCGCTGCCTGAGGTAGATTATCCAACCATTCAGGTGGTAACGCTCTATCCCGGCGCCAGCCCGGATGTGGTGACGTCCGCCATCACCGCCCCGCTGGAGCGCCAGTTCGGCCAGATGTCGGGGCTAAAACAGATGTCCTCCCAGAGTTCCGGCGGGGCATCCGTCGTGACGCTGCAGTTCCAGCTTACGCTGTCGCTGGATGTCGCCGAGCAGGAAGTTCAGGCCGCGATTAACGCCGCCACCAACCTGCTGCCGTCAGACCTGCCTAACCCGCCGGTCTACAGCAAAGTGAACCCGGCGGATCCGCCGATCATGACGCTTGCCGTCACCTCCTCCGCCATGCCGATGACCCAGGTCGAAGACATGGTCGAAACGCGCGTGGCGCAGAAGATTTCTCAGGTCTCCGGCGTCGGGCTCGTCACGCTGGCGGGCGGACAACGCCCCGCCGTTCGCGTCAAGCTTAACGCGCAGGCGATTGCCGCGCTGGGTCTGACCAGCGAAACCATCCGCAGCGCCATCAGCAATGCCAACGTCAACTCGGCGAAAGGTTCGCTGGACGGCCCAACCCGCGCGGTCACACTCTCCGCCAACGACCAGATGCAGTCCGCCGATGAATACCGTCAGCTGATTATTGCGTACCAGAACGGTGCCCCGGTGCGTCTGGGCGATGTGGCGACCGTAGAGCAAGGCGCGGAAAACAGCTGGCTGGGGGCCTGGGCCAACAAACAGCAGGCGATCGTGATGAACGTGCAGCGCCAGCCGGGCGCCAACATTATCGAAACCGCCGACAGCATTCGCAGCATGCTGCCGCAGCTGATTGAAAGCCTGCCGAAATCGGTCAGCGTGAAGGTGCTTTCCGACCGCACCACTAACATTCGCGCGTCGGTCACCGACACCCAGTTTGAGCTGATGCTGGCGATTGCGCTGGTGGTCATGATCATTTACCTGTTCCTGCGCAACGTTCCGGCAACCATTATTCCCGCCGTCGCCGTACCGCTCTCGCTGGTGGGGACGTTTGCCGTGATGGTGTTCCTCGATTTCTCGATCAACAACCTGACGCTGATGGCGCTCACCATCGCCACCGGGTTCGTGGTGGATGATGCCATCGTCGTTATTGAGAACATCTCGCGCTATATCGAGAAAGGCGAAAAACCGCTGGCGGCTGCGCTGAAAGGCGCTGGCGAGATCGGCTTTACCATTATCTCGCTGACCTTCTCGCTGATTGCGGTACTGATCCCGCTGCTGTTTATGGGTGATATCGTCGGGCGTCTGTTCCGCGAGTTTGCCGTGACGCTGGCCGTCGCCATTTTGATCTCCGCCGTGGTATCACTGACCCTGACGCCGATGATGTGCGCCCGCATGCTGAGCCATGAATCCCTGCGCAAGCAAAACCGTTTCTCCCGTGCCTCCGAGAGAATGTTCGAACGCATTATTGCGGCGTATGGCCGGGTGCTGGCGAAAGTCCTCAACCACCCGTGGGCGACGCTCGGCGTGGCGCTCGGCACGCTGGCACTCAGCGTCATGCTGTGGATTTTTATCCCGAAAGGCTTCTTCCCGATCCAGGACAACGGCATTATTCAGGGCACGCTTCAGGCCCCGCAGTCGGTCTCCTTCGCCAATATGGCGCAGCGCCAGCAGCAGGTATCTGAGATAATAATGAAAGATCCGGCGGTGGAAAGCCTGACCTCCTACGTGGGTGTGGATGGCACCAACCCGTCGCTGAACAGCGCGCGTCTGCAGATTAACCTCAAGTCGCTGGATGAGCGCGACGATCGCGTCAACGCCGTGATTGAACGTCTGCAAAGCGCCGTCGCGCGCGTGCCGGGCGTTGAGCTTTACCTGCAGCCGATTCAGGATTTGACCATTGATACCCAGGTCAGCCGCACGCAATATCAGTTCACGCTGCAGGCCACGTCGCTTGATGCACTCAGCACCTGGGTACCGCAGCTGGTGGATAAGCTCAAAACCCTGCCGCAGCTCTCCGACGTCAGCAGCGACTGGCAGGACAAAGGGCTGGCGGCGTATGTGAACGTCAACCGCGACGCCGCCAGCCGTCTTGGCATTACCATGGCGGACGTGGATAACGCTCTGTATAACGCGTTCGGGCAGCGTTTAATCTCCACCATCTACACCCAGGCGAACCAGTATCGCGTGGTGCTGGAGCACAATACCGAGAACACGCCCGGCCTGGCGGGGTTGGACTCGGTGCGCCTGACCAGCAAAGACGGCGGTATTGTGCCGCTGAGCGCCATCGCGACGGTGGAAGAGCGTTATACCCCGCTGTCGATTAACCATCTGGATCAGTTCCCGTCCACCACCATCTCCTTCAACGTGCCGGACAATTATTCTCTCGGCGAAGCGGTGGAGGCCATTCAGGCGGCTGAAAAAGCGGTAAGCTTCCCGTCCGATATTCAGACCCAGTTTCAGGGCAGCACGCTGGCGTTTCAGGCCGCGCTGGGCAACACCATCTGGCTGATTGTCGCTGCCGTGGTCGCGATGTACATCGTGCTCGGCGTACTGTACGAAAGCTTTATCCACCCGATCACTATCCTTTCCACCCTGCCGACGGCGGGCGTGGGGGCGCTGCTGGCGTTAATGCTGGCGGGCAGCGAGCTGGACGTGATTGCCATTATCGGCATCATCCTGCTTATCGGGATCGTGAAGAAAAACGCCATCATGATGATCGACTTCGCCCTGGCCGCCGAGCGCGAGCAGGGCATGTCGCCGCGCGATGCCATCTTCCAGGCCTGCCTGCTGCGTTTTCGTCCGATCCTGATGACCACGCTGGCGGCCCTGCTGGGCGCGCTGCCGCTGATGCTCAGCATGGGCGTCGGCGCGGAGCTGCGTCGTCCGCTGGGTATCGGCATGGTCGGCGGTCTGCTGGTGAGCCAGGTGCTGACGCTGTTCACCACGCCGGTGATTTATCTGCTGTTTGACCGCCTGGCGCTGTGGGCCAAAAGCCGTTTCCCAAAACGTGAAGAGGAGGCATAAGTGAAGTTTTTCGCCCTCTTCATTTATCGCCCTGTGGCGACGATTTTAATCTCGCTCGCCATTACCCTCTGCGGCGTGCTGGGCTTCCGGCTGCTGCCGGTAGCGCCCCTGCCGCAGGTGGATTTCCCGGTGATCATGGTCAGCGCCTCGCTGCCGGGTGCGTCACCGGAAACCATGGCCTCGTCCGTTGCCACGCCGCTGGAGCGTTCGCTCGGGCGGATTGCGGGGGTCAACGAGATGACCTCCAGCAGCTCGCTCGGCAGCACGCGCATCATTCTGGAGTTCAGCTTCGACCGGGATATTAACGGCGCGGCGCGGGACGTGCAGGCCGCCATCAACGCCGCGCAAAGCCTGCTGCCGAGCGGCATGCCGAGCCGCCCGACCTATCGCAAGGCCAACCCGTCCGATGCGCCGATCATGATCCTGACGCTGACCTCGGACACCTACTCGCAGGGTCAACTGTACGACTTTGCATCGACCCAGCTGGCGCAGACCATCTCACAAATTAACGGCGTCGGTGACGTGAGCGTTGGCGGGAGCTCCCTGCCCGCCGTGCGCGTGGGGTTAAACCCCCAGGCGCTGTTCAACCAGGGCGTGTCGCTGGATGATGTGCGCTCCGCCATTAGCAATGCCAACGTGCGCAAACCGCAGGGGGCGATTGAGGACAACAGCCATCGCTGGCAAATCCACACCAACGACGAGCTAAAAACTGCAGCGGAATATCAGCCGCTCATCATTCACTACAACAACGGCGCGGCGGTGCGCTTAAGCGACGTTGCCAGCGTCACCGACTCGGTGCAGGACGTGCGTAACGCCGGGATGACCAACGCCAAGCCGGCGATTTTGCTGATGATCCGCAAGCTGCCGGAAGCCAACATTATCGAGACGGTGAACAGCATTCGCGCCCGCCTCCCGGAGCTGCAGCAGACCATTCCGGCTGCGATCGATCTGCAAATTGCCCAGGATCGCTCCCCGACCATTCGGGCCTCGCTTGAAGAGGTGGAGCAAACGCTGATTATCTCCGTCGCGCTGGTGATCCTGGTGGTCTTCCTGTTTCTGCGATCCGGCCGCGCGACGCTTATTCCGGCGGTGGCCGTGCCTGTATCGCTAATCGGTACCTTTGCCGCCATGTATCTGTGCGGGTTTAGCCTCAACAACCTGTCGCTGATGGCCCTGACGATTGCGACGGGCTTCGTGGTGGATGATGCCATCGTGGTGCTGGAAAACATTTCCCGCCACCTGGAAGCGGGTGTGAAGCCGCTGCAGGCCGCGCTTCAGGGCACGCGCGAGGTGGGCTTTACGGTGCTCTCCATGAGCCTGTCGCTGGTGGCGGTGTTCCTGCCGCTGCTGCTGATGGGCGGACTGCCGGGCAGGCTGCTGCGGGAATTTGCCGTCACGCTGTCCGTCGCCATCGGCATTTCGCTGGTTATTTCCTTAACGCTCACGCCGATGATGTGCGGCTGGATGCTCAAGCGCAGCAAGCCGCACTCGCAGCCGCGCCGTAAAGGCTTTGGTCGTTTCCTGATGGCAATGCAGGAGGGTTACGGAAAATCGCTGAAGTGGGTGCTGAACCATACCCGGCTTGTCGGCCTGGTACTTATCGGCACCATCGTGCTCAACGTCTGGATGTATATTACCATCCCGAAAACCTTCTTCCCGGAGCAGGATACCGGCGTCCTGATGGGCGGCATTCAGGCGGACCAGAGCATTTCCTTCCAGGCGATGCGCGGCAAGCTGCAGGACTTTATGAAGATCATTCGTGAAGACAAAGCCGTGGATAACGTGACCGGCTTTACCGGCGGGTCACGCGTTAACAGCGGCATGATGTTTATTACCCTGAAACCGCGCGGCGAGCGCAACGAAACGGCGCAGCAGGTGATTGACCGCCTGCGGGTGAAGCTCGCCAAAGAGCCGGGCGCCAATCTGTTTTTGATGGCCGTTCAGGATATCCGCGTCGGCGGGCGACAGGCGAACGCCAGCTACCAGTACACGCTGCTTTCTGATGATTTAGCCGCCCTGCGCGAGTGGGAACCGAAGATCCGCAAGGCGCTGGCCGCCCTGCCGGAGCTGGCGGACGTGAACTCCGATCAGCAGGACAACGGCGCCGAAATGGCTCTGACGTACGACCGCGAAACCATGTCGCGGCTGGGCATTAACGTTGAAGCCGCCAACAGCCTGCTGAACAACGCCTTCGGCCAGCGCGAGATTTCCACCATTTATCAGCCGATGAACCAGTATAAGGTGGTGATGGAGGTTGATCCGCGCTATACCCAGGACATCAGCGCCCTGGACAAAATGTTTGTGATCAACAGCGACGGCAAGGCGATACCGCTCTCTTACTTTGCCAGCTGGCGGCCGGCCAACGCGCCGCTGTCGGTGAACCATCAGGGGCTGTCGGCGGCGTCGACCATCTCCTTCAACCTGCCCGCCGGTTCGTCACTTTCGGAGGCCAGCGACGCAATCAACCGAGCGATGACGCAGCTTGGCGTACCGTCCACCGTGCGCGGCAGCTTTGCCGGCACCGCGCAGGTGTTCCAGGAGACGATGAACTCGCAGGTGATTTTGATTCTGGCCGCCATTGCCACGGTCTATATTGTGCTTGGCATCCTGTATGAGAGCTACGTGCACCCGCTGACCATCCTCTCGACGCTGCCGTCGGCGGGCGTGGGGGCACTGCTGGCGCTGGAGCTGTTCGGCGCGCCGTTCAGCCTTATCGCGCTTATCGGGATCATGCTATTGATCGGCATTGTGAAGAAAAACGCCATCATGATGGTCGACTTCGCGCTGGACGCCCAGCGCAACGGCAACCTGTCGCCGGAAGAGGCGATCTTCCAGGCCTGCCTGCTGCGTTTTCGTCCGATCATGATGACCACCCTGGCGGCGCTGTTTGGCGCGCTGCCGCTGGTGATTTCGGGCGGTGACGGCTCTGAGCTGCGCCAGCCGCTGGGGATCACCATTGTCGGCGGCCTGGTGATGAGCCAGCTGCTGACGCTTTACACCACGCCGGTGATCTATCTGTTCTTTGACCGCCTGCGGCTGCGCTTTTCGCGTAAAAACAGAACCACGGTGACCGGGTAAATGACTGAGCTTCCCAGCAACGTTCGCTGGCAATTATGGATAGTCGCCTTCGGCTTTTTTATGCAGTCGCTGGATACGACCATCGTTAACACCGCCCTCCCCTCGATGGCGAAAAGCCTGGGGGAGAGCCCGCTGCATATGCACATGGTGATTGTCTCCTACGTGCTGACCGTGGCCGTGATGCTACCTGCCAGCGGCTGGCTGGCCGACAAGGTCGGCGTGCGTAACATCTTCTTCACCGCCATCGTGCTGTTTACCACCGGCTCGCTGTTTTGCGCCCAGGCCAATACCCTCGACCAGCTGGTGATGGCGCGCGTGCTGCAGGGCGTTGGCGGGGCGATGATGGTGCCCGTCGGGCGGTTAACGGTAATGAAGATTGTCCCGCGCGAGCAGTACATGGCGGCGATGACCTTTGTGACCCTGCCCGGCCAGGTGGGGCCGCTGCTGGGCCCGGCGCTGGGCGGGGTGCTGGTGGAGTACGCCTCCTGGCACTGGATTTTCTTAATTAACCTGCCGGTGGGCATCATCGGCGCGATTGCCACGCTGACCCTGATGCCAAACTACAAAATGCAGACGCGTCGCTTCGATCTCTTTGGCTTTATCCTGCTGGCGGCGGGGATGGCAACGCTCACCCTCGCGCTCGACGGGCAAAAAGGGCTGGGGATTTCGTCCCTGACGCTGGGTATCCTGGTCGCCCTCGGCCTCGCCGCCATTTTGTGGTACCTCTGGCACGCCAGAGGAAACGACAAGGCGCTGTTCAGCCTGAGTTTGTTTAACAACCCCACCTACCGTCTCGGCCTGTTCGGCAGCTTCGCCGGACGCGTCGGCAGCGGTATGCTGCCGTTTATGACGCCCGTGTTTCTGCAAATTGGCATGGGTTTTTCGCCGTTCCACGCGGGCCTGATGATGATCCCGATGGTATTGGGCAGCATGGGAATGAAGCGCATTGTAGTGCAGGTCGTCAACCGCTTTGGCTATCGACACGTGCTGGTGACCGCCACGCTGGGGCTGGCGCTGGTCAGCCTGCTGTTTATGGCCGTGGCGCTGATGGGCTGGTACTACATCCTGCCGCTGGTGCTGTTCTGCCAGGGGATTGTCAACTCCATGCGCTTCTCATCGATGAATACCCTGACGCTGAAAGACCTGCCGGATGAACTGGCGAGCAGCGGCAACAGCCTGCTGTCGATGGTTATGCAGCTCTCCATGAGCGTGGGCGTCACGATTGCCGGCCTGCTGCTCGGCATGTACGGTCAGCACCACCTCAGCGTCGACACGCCGGTGGCGCATCAGGTCTTTTTATATACCTATATCAGCATGGCGGTCATCATCGCCCTGCCCGCTTTCATCTTCGCCAGAGTGCCGGATGATACCAGCAAGAACGTCGTGATTAGGCGCGGCAAAAGGAGTGGATCATGAAATTCTGGCGTCCGGGCATTACCGGCAAGCTCTTTGTAGCGATATTTGCCACCTGTATCGTTCTGCTGGTTACCATGCACTGGGCGGTGCGGGTCAGCTTTGAGCGTGGTTTTATTGATTACATCAAGCACGGCAATGAGCAGCGCCTGCAGGGGCTGAGCGATGCGCTGGGTGAACAGTACGCCCAGCATGGCAACTGGCGTTTTCTGCGCAACAATGACCGGTTCATTTTCCAGATCCTGCGCTCGCTTGAGCACGATACCGGTGACGATCGTCCAGGACCGGGTATGCCGCCGCACGGCTGGCGCACCCAGTTCTGGGTGATCGACCAGGACATGCGCACGCTGGTTGGCCCGCGCGCGCCGATACCGCCGGACGGCACCCGCCGCGCGATCAAAGTCAACAACGCGACCGTCGGCTGGGTTATCGCCTCCCCGGTGGAGCGCCTGACGCGCAACACCGACATCAACTTTGACCGCCAGCAGCGCCGGACAAGCTGGCTGATTGTCGCCCTCTCCACCCTGCTCGCCGCGCTCGCCACCTTCCCGCTGGCACGCGGTCTGCTCGCGCCGGTAAAACGGCTGGTGGAAGGCACGCACAAGCTGGCCGCCGGGGATTTCACCACCCGCGTCGATACCCGCAGCCAGGACGAACTGGGCAAGCTGGCGCAGGACTTTAACCAGCTCGCCAGCACGCTGGAGAAGAACCAGCAGATGCGCCGCGACTTTATGGCCGATATCTCCCACGAGCTGCGCACGCCGCTGGCGGTGCTGCGCGGCGAGCTGGAGGCCATTCAGGACGGCGTGCGCCAGTTTACGCCCGAATCGGTGGCTTCCCTGCAGGCGGAAGTGGGCACGCTCACCAAGCTGGTGGACGATCTCCACCAGCTCTCTATGTCAGATGAAGGCGCGCTGGCTTACCAGAAGGCGCCCATCGACGTGATTAACGTGCTTGAGGTCGCCAGCGGCGCCTTCCGCGAGCGCTTCGCCAGCCGCAACCTGAAAATTGATCTCTCCCTGCCGGACAGCGCGGTGGTGTTTGGCGACAAAGACCGTCTGATGCAGCTTTTCAATAATCTGCTGGAAAACAGCCTGCGCTATACCGACAGCGGCGGCGCGCTGCACATCTCCGGCAAACAGGAAAACGGACGCTTTGCCCTCACCTTCGCGGATTCCGCCCCCGGCGTGCAGGATGCGCAGCTGGAAAAACTGTTTGAACGTTTTTACCGTACCGAAGGCTCCCGCAACCGCGCCAGCGGCGGTTCAGGGCTAGGGCTGGCGATTTGCGTTAACATCGTCGAGGCGCATAATGGCACCCTCCGCGCCGCCCATTCGCCTTTTGGCGGGGTTAGCATTACAGTAGAGTTACCTCTGGAACGGGATTTATCGAGAGAAGTATGACCGAGTTACCGATTGACGAAAACACACCGCGCATTTTGATTGTCGAAGACGAACCTAAGCTTGGACAGCTATTGATCGACTATTTACGCGCGGCCAGCTATGCCCCGTCACTGATAAGCCACGGCGACCAGGTGCTGCCCTACGTGCGCCAGACGCCGCCGGACCTGATCCTGCTGGATCTGATGCTGCCCGGTACCGATGGCCTGACCCTGTGCCGGGAAATTCGTCGCTTCTCCGACGTGCCGATTGTCATGGTCACCGCCAAAATCGAAGAGATTGACCGCCTGCTGGGGCTCGAAATTGGCGCAGATGATTACATCTGCAAACCTTACAGCCCGCGTGAGGTGGTCGCCCGCGTGAAAACCATTCTGCGCCGCTGTAAACCGCAGCGCGAGCTTCAGGTACTGGACGCGGAGAGCCCGCTGATCGTCGATGAAAGCCGTTTCCAGGCAAGCTGGCGCAGCAAGCTGCTGGATCTCACTCCCGCCGAGTTTCGCCTGCTTAAAACCCTCTCCCACGAGCCGGGGAAAGTGTTCTCGCGTGAGCAGTTGCTCAACCGCCTGTATGACGATTACCGCGTCGTGACCGACCGCACCATCGACAGCCATATCAAAAATCTGCGCCGCAAGCTGGAAGCGCTGGATGCCGAGCAGTCATTTATTCGCGCGGTGTATGGCGTGGGGTATCGATGGGAAGCGGATGCGTGCAGGATAGTGTGACGTTTCACCTCTGAAACCCGCCTCTGGCGGGTTTTTCTTTTCTGGAATCCATCCAGGAATCAACCATACTCTTTTTACCGGTTCGCTTACTTATAACTGGTGCTGATAATTTTACTTTCGCTCAAGGAGTTCCTATGTCTGGTTGGTTCGAATTAAGTAAAAGCAGTGATGGTCAGTTCAGGTTTGTGCTGAAAGCTGGAAACGGAGAGACAATCCTTACCAGCGAGCTTTACACCAGCAAAAGTGCTGCTGAAAACGGCATTGCTTCCGTACGCACGAACAGCCCTCTGGACGAGCGCTATGAAAAGAAAACGGCTTCTAACGGTAAGTTCCATTTTAATCTGAAGGCGGGCAATCATCAGGTGATTGGCAGCAGCCAGCTTTATGCGACGGAACAATCGCGTGATAAGGGTATCGCCTCGGTCAAAACCAACGGTTCTGTCCAGACGGTAAAAGACAATACCTGACAGCACGACGCGCGCCGGGAGAGCGGTGACGCGACCCGGCGCTTTACCTCCCCGCCCCGCAGCGCTACAATGCCCGCCCTTAAAGTGGGGGATCTCCCCTTACCGCTGCACCAGGTGCACGCGGATCTGACCTGTCATCAGAACGAGAACAAACATGTTTAAACCGGAACTCCTTTCCCCGGCGGGAACGCTGCAAAATATGCGTTACGCTTTCGCCTATGGTGCCGATGCTGTCTACGCGGGCCAGCCTCGCTACTCGCTGCGCGTGCGCAATAATGAATTCAACCACGAGAACCTGCAGCTCGGCATCAACGAAGCGCATGCTCTGGGTAAAAAATTCTACGTGGTGGTCAACATCGCGCCGCACAACGCCAAGCTGAAGACGTTCATCCGTGACCTGAAGCCGGTGGTGGATATGGGACCGGACGCGCTGATCATGTCGGACCCGGGTTTAATCATGCTGGTTCGGGAGAACTTCCCGGAGATGGATATTCACCTCTCCGTACAGGCTAACGCCGTCAACTGGGCGACAGTGAAGTTCTGGAAGCAGATGGGGCTGACCCGCGTCATTCTGTCTCGTGAGCTTTCGCTGGAAGAGATCGAAGAGATCCGCACCCAGGTGCCGGATATGGAAATCGAAATCTTCGTTCACGGCGCGCTGTGCATGGCCTACTCTGGCCGCTGCCTGCTCTCCGGGTATATCAACAAGCGCGACCCGAACCAGGGCACCTGTACCAACGCCTGCCGCTGGGAATATAACGTCCAGGAAGGCAAAGAGGATGACATCGGCAACATTGTGCACAAGCACGAGCCGATCCCGGTGACCAACGTTGAGCCTACGCTGGGCATTGGCGCGCCAACCGACAGCGTGTTTATGATTGAAGAAGCCAAACGTCCAGGCGAGTACATGACCGCCTTTGAAGACGAGCACGGCACTTACATCATGAACTCGAAAGATCTGCGCGCCATCGCCCACGTCGAGCGTCTGACCCAGATGGGCGTGCACTCACTGAAAATCGAAGGCCGTACCAAATCCTATTACTACTGCGCGCGTACCGCGCAGGTGTACCGCAAAGCCATCGACGATGCGGCAGCGGGTAAACCGTTCGATACCAGCCTGCTTGAAACCCTGGAAGGCCTGGCGCACCGCGGCTATACCGAAGGCTTCCTGCGCCGTCATACCCATGACGACTACCAGAACTATGAGCACGGCTACTCCGTCTCTGAGCGCCAGCAGTTTGTCGGTGACTTCACCGGCGAGCGCAAAGGCGCGCTCGCGGCCGTAGCAGTTAAAAACAAATTCACCAAAGGCGACAGCCTGGAGCTGATGACCCCGCAGGGCAACATGAACTTTACGCTGGAGCATCTGGAAAACGGCAAAGGCGAAATGATTGAGGTGGCGCCGGGTGACGGCCATACCGTCTGGCTGCCGGTTCCGGAAGAGGTGGAGCTGAAGTTCGCGCTGCTGATGCGTAATTTCAACGGTGAAAGCACGCGTAATCCACACGGCAAATAGTCAATCAGGGAAATTTTTTCACACTGGGATAATTCTTAGAATCGGATCACATACCGCTTCGTTCAATAAGGGTATTATCCCCCCGCTGAAAAACATAACCCATAAATGCTAGCTGTACCAGGAACCACCTCCTTAGCCTGCGTAATCTCCCTTACGCGGGCTTATTTTTTGCCTTCTCGTTCTTCAATCCAGGCAATAAGCTCGTCGATTTGCTTCTCTGAAAACACCGCTATCCCATGCTCTGAGAGTAGTGATGCCGCAACCCCCATACCCGTCTTGCGTATACCGCTAAAAGAACCGTCATAAATCACCACGCTGCCACATGTTGGGCTGCCATCAGTTAACAACGCGGCGCTACAGCCTGATTCCTGAGCGGTACGCAGCGCGAGCCACGCTGCAAGCTGGTATTGCTCAGTCACATCCTGCCCTGTATTTTCAATTACTCTGGCTTGCCCGTGCATGACGTCTTGACCGTCAGCAGAGATAATCTCTGCCGGGGGACGCGGTACAGGCAGCCCGGCAGCAAGTTCAGGGCAGTGGATAACCAGACGTTGTTCCTGTTGCCAGCGAGCGAGTTGCTCGTTCATTCGGGATTTTTCACTACCGTTATAGCGGACTTTGAAGCCCATCAGGCATGCGCTTACCAGAATTTTATTTATCATCGCTTTTTTGTGATTACATGAATCTCATCGCTGAATTATAACGCGCTTTCGTGCCTATTTTTTCCCTTTCATCCTGTTCTTACCCGCTTTTTTCCTCTCTGCTATACACTCTTACTAACGCTAAAAAAGGGAGCAGCGCGGATGGCAACCTATCCAGACAGTTTATTGATTCTCAATGGCAAAAGTGCAGGCAACGATCTGTTGCGCCAGGCAATTCAGGGTTTGCGTGACGACGGCGCTCGCATCCACGTACGGGTAACCTGGGAAAAAGGTGATGCCGCCCGCTATATCGAGGAAGGCATAACGTTAGGCGTCGAGACCATCATTTCCGGCGGCGGGGATGGCACCATCAATGAGATCGCCTCAGCGCTTATCGACCTGCCCACGGCAGACCGGCCGGTAATGGGTATTTTACCGCTCGGCACCGCTAATGATTTTGCCACCAGCGCCGGGATCCCTGAGGAGTTAGAGAAAGCGCTCCAGCTGGCGATCCTCGGCAAAGCCACCGCCGTGGATATTGCTCAGGTGAATGACAAAACCTGCTTTATCAATATGGCAACCGGCGGGTTCGGCACGCGCATTACCAGCGAAACGCCCGAAAAACTGAAGGCGGCGCTGGGCGGCGTGTCATATCTGATCCACGGTCTGATGCGCATGGATACTCTCAAGCCTGACCGCTGCGAAATTCGCGGCGAGGATTTTCAGTGGCAGGGTGACGCGCTGGTGATTGGCATTGGCAATGGCCGTCAGGCAGGCGGTGGGCAGCAGCTGTGCCCGGAGGCGCTGATTAATGACGGTCAGCTACAGCTGCGTATTTTCACGGGCGACGGCCTGCTGCCCGCGCTGTTTACCACGCTGACGCAGCCTGAAGAGAGTCCAAATATCATTGCCGGGAAATCGGCATGGTTTGAAGTAAATGCCCCGCACGGGATGACGTTTAACCTCGACGGGGAACCGCTGAGCGGGACGCAGTTCCGCATTGAGGTATTGCCCGGCGCGCTGCAGTGTCGGCTGCCGCCGGACTGTATGCTTTTGCGCTGAATGTATTGCCGGGTGGCGGCTACGCCTTACCCGGCCTACGTTTCGCCCTCAGGTTAGGCAATCGTTACTTTGCTATCCAGATAGACGTCCTGAACCGCATTGATCAGCTTCACGCCGTCGGCCATCGTTTTCTTAAACGCCTTACGGCCTAGGATCAGCCCCATGCCGCCCGCGCGTTTGTTGATAACCGCCGTACGCACCGCATCTGACAGGTCAGTGTCACCGCCCGCTGCCCCGCCGGAGTTAATCAGCCCGGCACGGCCCATATAACAGTTCGCCAGCTGGTAGCGTACGAGGTCGATCGGGTTATCGCTGGTCAGCTTGCTGTAAACGCGGTCATCGGTGTAACCAAAGTTCACCGCTTTATAGCCGCCGTTATTCTCGGCCATTTTCTGCTTCACAATATCCGCGCCGATGGTGGCCGCCAGATGGTTCGCCTGCCCGGTAAGGTCTGCCGACACGTGGTAATCCACGCCGTCTTTTTTGAACGCATTGTTGCGCAGGTACGCCCACAGCACGGTCACCATGCCCAGCTCGTGCGCGCGCTCAAACGCCGCAGAGATCTCTTCAATCTGACGGCGAGACTGTTCAGAACCGAAGTAAATCGTCGCCCCGACCGCCACCGCGCCCATATTGAACGCCTGCTCGACGCTGGCGTAGAGGGTCTGGTCATATTCGGTGGGATAGCTGAGGGTTTCGTTGTGGTTCAGCTTCACGAGGAACGGAATGCGGTGGGCGTAGCGACGCGAGACGGACGCCAGCACGCCGTAGGTGGATGCCACGCAGTTACAGCCCGCTTCAATCGCCAGTTCAACAATGTTCTTCGGATCAAAATAGAGTGGATTCGCCGCGAAAGACGCCCCTGCCGAGTGCTCAACGCCCTGGTCTACCGGCAGAATAGAGAGATACCCTGTTCCGCCGAGCCGCCCGGTGTTGTAGAGCGTCTGCATGTTTCGCAGGACCGCAGGCGGACGGTTGTTATCAATCATCACGCGGTCAACGTAGTCGTGACCAGGCAGATACAGCTGGTCAGCTGGAATGGTCATACAACGATGCTGTAAAAGGCTGTCGGCGTCTTTGCCAAGCAACTGCGCAATATCAGTCATGTGATACTCCCGTAAGTCCGACGTCGTGTCGGTGTGTGTTTATCCAGTCCCATTCTTTATGGGCAGACTAAGCCTGGTACCGACTTAACAGATTTTCCACCATTTGTATTTTTTTTCAGCACAATCTGCTGGCTCGATTCGTGTACAACAAAACTGTTACATTGATCAAACAATCGCCACAAAGGTATTTAAAAGGTATTACTAAGTGGTATGTTAAAGGCGTACCCTATCTGACATGCAGGATTAAAAAATGAAAACGAAAGTCCAACTGTCATTCATGATGTTTGTTGAATGGTTTATCTGGGGAGCCTGGTTCGTGCCGCTGTGGCTGTGGCTGAGCAAAAGCGGGTTTACCGCCGGGGAAATCGGCTGGTCTTATGCCTGTACCGCGATTGCCGCAATCCTCTCACCTATTCTTGTCGGCTCGCTGACGGACCGCTTCTTTGCCGCGCAAAAAGTGCTGGCGGTACTGATGTTTGCCGGCGCGATTCTGATGTACTTCGCCGCGCAGCAAACCCAGTTCAGCACCTTCTTCCCGCTGCTGCTGGTTTACTCCCTGACCTATATGCCCACTATCGCGCTGACCAACAGTATTGCCTTCGCGAACGTGGACGACGTCGAGGCCGATTTCCCGCGCATCCGCGTGATGGGCACTATCGGCTGGATCGCCTCCGGGCTGGCGTGCGGCTTCCTGCCGCAGATGCTGGGCTATAGCGATATTTCCGATACCAATATTCCGCTGCTGATGACGGCCGCCAGCTCTGCCCTGCTCGGCGTATTTGCCCTGTTCCTGCCGAACACGCCGCCGAAAAGTACCGGCAAGCTGGATGTTAAAGTGATGCTGGGTCTGGATGCGCTGATCCTGCTGCGTGACAAAAACTTTCTGGTGTTCTTCTTCTGCTCGTTTCTGTTCGCCATGCCGCTGGCCTTCTATTACATCTTCGCCAACGGCTATCTCACCGAAGTGGGGATGAAAAATGCCACCGGCTGGATGACGCTCGGCCAGTTCTCTGAAATCTTCTTTATGCTGGCGCTGCCGTTCTTCACCAAACGCTTTGGTATTAAGAAGGTCTTACTGCTGGGGTTGATCACCGCCGCTATCCGCTACGGTTTCTTTGTTTACGGTGGTGCGGAGCAGTACTTCACCTACGCTCTGCTGTTCCTCGGGATTCTGCTGCATGGCGTGAGCTACGACTTCTACTACGTAACCGCGTATATCTACGTGGATAAAAAAGCGCCGGTGCACATGCGCACCGCCGCGCAAGGCCTGATTACGCTGTGCTGTCAGGGGTTTGGTAGCCTGCTGGGCTACCGCCTCGGCGGCGTAATGATGGAAAAAATGTTCGCATACAAAGAGCCGGTGAATGGGTTGACCTTCAACTGGGCCGGAATGTGGGCATTCGGCGGGATCATGATTGCCGTGATTGCCGTGCTGTTTATGCTGTTTTTCCGCGAATCGGACAAAGAGATCACTGCAATTGAAGTGGTTGATGGCGATGCTGCGCTGACACAAGGGGAAGTTAAATGAAACAAGAACGTGTTCTCGGTGCCCTTTACGGGCAGGCGTTAGGGGATGCGATGGGCATGCCGTCGGAGCTGTGGCCGAGAAAGCGCGTTAAAGCGCACTTCGGCTGGATCGACCGCTTCTTACCCGGGCCGGCTGAGAATAATGCGGCCTGCTATTTCAGGCAGGCAGAGTTCACCGACGATACCTCAATGGCGCTGTGCCTGGCGGATGCGATTATTGAGTGCGAGGGGGAAATTAACGCGGATGTTATCGGCAAACATATTCTGCGCTGGGCGCTCGATTTCGACGCCTTTAACAAGAACGTGCTCGGCCCGACGTCAAAAATAGCGCTTAACGCGATTCGTGACGGGAAACCGGTCAGCGAGCTGGAAAACAACGGTGTGACCAACGGGGCGGCGATGCGTGCCTCCCCGTTGGGCTGTCTGCTTCCGGCGACGCGGCTGGAGCACTTTGTGGCGCAGGTGGCGCTGGCCTCCAGCCCTACCCATAAATCGGACCTCGCGATTGCCGGCGCGGTAGTGATTGCCTGGGCGATTTCACGCGCTATCGACGGGGAAAGCTGGCAGAACATCGTCGATGCCCTGCCGGGCATCGCCCGCTACGCGCAGGAAGCGAAAACCACCACCTTCAGCGCATCGCTGGCGGCACGTATTGAGCTGGCGCTTAAGACCGTGCGTGAAGCCAACGGTATCGACTCCGCCAGCGAGCAGATTTATCAGCTTATTGGCGCGGGAACCAGCACCATTGAGTCCGTTCCGGCGGCCATCGCAATGGTTGAACTGGCGGGAACCGACCCGAACCGCTGCGCGGTGTTATGCGCCAACCTGGGCGGGGACACCGACACCATTGGCGCAATGGCGACGGCCATCTGCGGGGCGCTCCACGGCGTGCAGGCCATTGACCCGGCGCTCAAAGCCGAGCTCGATACCGTTAACAAGCTCGATTTCGGCCATTACTGCGAAAAACTCCTGCACTACCGGGAGCAAAGGGAGGGCGCATGAACTCATTTGCCCAACGTCTCGAAACCCTGCACGCCACGCGCCCGGTGACGGTACTGGGCGCGGCGGTGATCGACGTCATCGCCGACGCCTACGCCCTGCCCTGGCGCGGGTGTGACATCGAGTTAAAACAGCAGGGCGTGAATATTGGCGGCTGCGCGCTGAACATTGCCATCGCCCTGAAACGGCTCGGGATCGCCGCGCAAAACGCGCTGCCCGTCGGCCACGGCGTGTGGGCGGATATTATCCGTAACGCGATGGCAAAGCAGGATCTGCACAGCGCGGTGGAAGCCGAGACCGGCGATAACGGCTGGTGTCTGGCGCTGGTGGAGCCTGACGGCGAGCGCACCTTTATGTCCTTTAGCGGGGTGGAAAACCAGTGGCAGCAGCGCTGGCTTGATGCGCTTCATGTTCCGCAAAACAGCCTGGTCTATTTGTCCGGCTACCAGCTGGCCTCGCCGTGCGGCGAGCTGCTGACGGGCTGGCTGGAAGGGTTGCGGGACGTGACGGCGTTTATCGATTTCGGCCCTCGCATCGCGGATATCCCCGACGCGCTGATGGCGCGGATTATGGCCTGCAGGCCAATTGTCTCGCTTAATCGTCAGGAGGCGCAACTTGCCGCTGAACGGCTTGGCGTGGAGGTCGAAACGTTAGGAGCACAGTGGCAGCAGCGCTACGGCGCCGCGCTGATTGTGCGGCATGATAAAGACGGTGCAACCTGGTATGACGGCGACGCGTCGGGCGTTATTCCGGCATTCCCGGCTACGGTCGTGGACACCATTGGCGCAGGCGACAGCCATGCGGGTGGCACGCTTGCCGGGCTGGCGGCGGGATGGTCGCTGGCAGACGCGGTGCAACTCGGCAATGCGGTGGCCGCCTGGGTAGTCAGCCACCGTGGCGGTGATTGCGCCCCCACTCGCGAGGCATTACTCCTCGCACACAAAGACGTATAGATCGCTGCGACAGTAGCTGATGCTGTACTCAATCGGCCGGTGTTGCTGATCGAGCGCGACCTGCTTGATCACCAGCACCGGTATTTTTTCATCCATCTTAATGTGCGCCTGAAACTCGCTGTCCGGCATGCGGGCGCTGACGCGCGAGCGGGTACGCTGCGGGAAGATATTCTGGCTGCGGAAGTAATCGTAGAGCGAAATGCCTATCGCATCCGGATCGGGAATTAACCCGACCGGCACCCAGGACTCCTCAATCGAGACGGCGTCCTCGTCCACGTAGCGAATACGCTTTAGCAGGAACACCTCGCTCTCCGGAGGAATTGAAAGGTGATTCGCCACCTCTTCCGGACACTTCACCACCCGCTTGTTAACCCACAGCGTGTTCGGCTTTTGACCGCGCAGCACCACCTGCTGGGAAAAACCGCGCGCCTCTTTCAGCGAATACTCGAAGATGTTATTGATTTGCGTGCCATAGCCGCGGGCACGCGTCACCACACCCTCTTCCTCCAGCGCCTGCATCGCTTTACGCACGGTGATACGCGACACGCCGGTTAACTGACTCAGATCGCGCTCGCCGGGCAAAATATTCCCGTGCTCCAACACCCCGCTGCGCACCGCGTTTTTTACCGTTTCGGCAAACTTCAGGTATAGCGGCGTGTTATCGGGCGCGGCGATCCGTTCATTCAGTTGAGCGATTAACCGGGTATGCGCTTGTTCCATCTCTGTTTTTCTCAGGCGTGGTGTGTCCTGCCAGTATAAGGCCTACCACCACGCATGAAAATGGTGAACCGGCCCAATACCGTGACCGACCTCCAGACTATCCGCTTTTGCCAGCGCCGCCGAAAGCCAGGTTTTCGCTTCGCGCACCGTATCGGCCCAGTTTTCATGCCGTGGACGCAGCGCCGCCAGCGCGGCAGAGAGCGTGCACCCGGTGCCGTGGGTATTTTTGGTCTGCACCCGCGGCGCGGTAAAACGTAGCTCGGCATCGCGGGTGAAGAGCCAGTCCGGGCTTTCCGCGTCATCCAGATGCCCGCCCTTCATCAGCACCGCCCCGCAGCCCATCGCCAGCAGGGCATTCCCCTGCTCTTTCATCTCGCGTTCAGTTTGCGCGTGCGGCGCACCCAACAGCGCGGCGGCTTCGGGCAGATTTGGCGTAATGAGCGCCACCTGCGGCAGCAGCTTTTTGCGCAGCGTCTCAACGGCGGAAGCAGAGAGCAGCGGGTCACCGCTTTTTGCCAGCATGACGGTATCCAGCACCACGTTTTGCACCTGATAGCGTTTAAGCCGTTCCGCCACCGCTTCAACAATATCCGTCTCGGCCAGCATGCCGATTTTGGTGGTGTCGATGCGCACGTCGCTGAACACCGAATCCAGCTGCGCAGCGACAAAATCAGGTTCGATACGGTAGACCGACTGCACGCCACGCGTGTTTTGCGCCACCAGCGCGGTAATGACCGAGCAGCCGTACGCGCCAAGAGCCGAGAACGTTTTCAGGTCGGCCTGGATGCCGGCGCCGCCGCTCGGATCGGTGCCGGCAATGGTCAGAGCGTTAATCCGCTTCATGCCTGCTCCTCCAGCGTGTAGAGCGCATCCAGAAACGCGCTGGCAAAACTGCCCGGGCCACGAGACTGCGCAACGGCGACCGTTCCGGCCCGTTTCATCCATCCGCAGGCGGCAGCGACGTTATCCAGCCGATCGCCCGGCAGCGAGCAACTCGCCGCCACAACGGCAGAGAGCGCGCACCCGGTGCCCACCACGCGCGTCATCAGCGGGTCACCGCCCGTAACCGTGCGGGTTCGTTGTCCGTCAGTGATGTAATCCACCTCACCGGTGACGACCACAATGGCATTAATCTGGCGAGCCAGCGCCTCGGCAGCAGGCACCGCGCTGGCGGCGGTGTCGGTTGTATCGACGCCGCGCCCGCCCGCACTCATGCCGGCAAGGGCAAGGATTTCCGAGGCATTGCCGCGAATGGCCGCTGGTTTCAGGGCGAGAATTTGATGGCAAAAACGGGTGCGGAACGCCAGGGCGCCCACGGCAACCGGGTCCAGAGTCCAGGGCTTGCCTGCCGCCACCGCACTCTCAATCGCCCGGCGCATCGACTGGGCGCGCGGCGACGTCAGCGTGCCAACGTTAATCAGCAGCGCATCGGCTATCCCGGCAAACTGTTCTGCCTCTTCGGCCTCAATCACCATCGCGGGGGATGCGCCAAGCGCCAGCAAAACGTTGGCCGTAAAGGTCTGCACGACATCGTTGGTCATACAATGGGTAAGCGGAGAACGGGTTCGGAAGTGGTGTAAAACGTGTAAATCGAGCAGGTCAGGCTGCATGGGTTCGCTCCTGCCTTGCGTGAAGAAGCGATGACCGGGAAGGCATCTGACTTCCCTACGCTGGCATTATCCAGATCAGGTAATACGGGTATTTCTCAGCCTTCACAAAGAAGGGCACCCCGAGTCAAATAAAAAAATCAAAAGCTTGCGATTAACGTTCCGTTAATCCCTGTTCTGGATCATGCCAGCGGGAAGCCAAAGACTCAACCCCAAAATACTAAATATTTCAATTAGTACCCCATGATATATCCCATTTTAAAAACGACAAAAATATCGGTTTGCCACAGCCTTACCTTATATCCCTCCTTAATTATCGCTGATAGCTTCTGCTGAAGGAGAACATTATGTATACAGGAGGTATATGACGAAAAATGAAAAGCAATTCGTTATACAGCACAGATGCATGGATAAAAAACATTTAAGAAAGCGGAGGTAGGAATTACTAAATGTCATTTATCTCAACGTCTAATATTTATTCAAATTATTAAATTTTACACTCCCCTTCACTGTCAAATTGAAGTATATTCATCTCAGAAAAGTGGGCCATGCAGTTAGCAATTTTGAAACCACGAACGGATATTTAACAAACAGATAAAAACCTAAGTCAACTTGTAAATCCAAAGAACTATTGACTTAGGTCGCATTCAGAGAAAAAAGCCCCAATTTAGTGATCAAACCTAACCTTATGGATTAAAAATTAAATATTTATCGTTCCAGATGATTTATTTTTTTCGTTCTCCGCAGTATAAAAAACTTGATGCAACCCTTTATCTTTGAATAATTTCCTTCTCAGTAAATCAATGTCGTTCCTTTTTTCATTATTTCCTCTCACCCCAGCAGTAATAAGGCCACCAATATTCACCCCTTCATTCAACTCTATATCAGATAGAATTTCATCTTCATATTTCTCATAACTGACATCGACAAATAAACGGGCCTCTTTATTAACACCGTCAATTGTATAATTGTAAATTATCTCAGTACTCATCACGATACCTCAGAAGTATTAACGTTAAACATTCATTACCCAATAGACACATCGTCCTTACATACTTTGCAATGCCATCTGTGCCAAGTTGAATCATAGTATTTTTCATAATGTATCATATGTATTTTCATGCCGACTTTCTCATAGCACATAGTACAAAAGGGAGTATCATCTCCGTCCTTCCAATATACTCCATCGCGGAATACAAAGGAGACTTTATCTTTCAGTTGCTCTTCAAGCTGTCTGTTCCTTTGTTCTGCATCGAAAAGCAATACTTGTGTGGTGATAACTTCCATTTTAACACTTGCAAGCTCAGTCATGAGATTTGCAAGCTCAAGCTTGAGAGTTGCCTTATCAATATCACCACCATCATCAGCGAGTTTCTTCGCAATACTAACAGCTTTATCTATGATACCAACAGCTGCTGCTGTACTAGCTAACATTCCAGACATTACTTAGAATCTCTCTTAGTGATTGCTCTGATCGCACCAATTGGAAGATTTGCGTACATTTCAGCAATTCTCTTAGGGCGAGAGACCTGATCATCAACAATTAGATTGATTAGGCCGAAAAGGGAGGCTGCTATTTCAGGTGAATCATCAATATTTATTTCTCCTGGATGTACAGCATTATTTCCGACAACACGGCAAATGTCTAAGGCCTGCTGTATTTGCTGGGGTAATCCTTTTTGCACTAATATGGCAATATCGTCATTGATATTTTCACCTCTTAAACCAAAATTTATCATCAATTTTTGTAAGCACAAACGGAGTATTGCTGTTGCTCCTTTTGGAGATAAATTCAAAATACTTTTTGCTTCTTCATAATCACTTTTGCATTCATTAGGCATATCAGGATTAGGATTTTCAACATTACCCGCAGAAGGAACCAATAACCGATCATTAAACCAATAAGCATCTTTGGAACAGTGATCACATCGAGAAATTGAGACAGGAGTTGCCTCGTTATTTCTATACCAACTTATTTCAAGAACTTTGAACACTTGCTTAGCATAAACATTACATAATGGACAATGGAATTTTTCTTCATTAAAAACAGGAGGATAATATTGCATAAAGATCACCGATAAGATGCTTTTACACCATCTAAATAACCTTGAGCATATGTTGCATGTGGACTTTTATGGCGCACAGTACCAGCTTGACTTTCATGCAATGAATCAAGATTAATGTTCAAAATTTCCCCATGTATTATCCCTGCTCGATACCCTTTTTCGTAAGCACAGCCGCAACATTTGTGTCTACCGATACCACCTTGATCATCAGGCAACTGCTCAAAAAAAACCCAATAACGATGCTGATCCGTACATGTTGCCATTTCTTTGCCTCATAATTTTACGAAACAATCCTAATCTCAATATGGTCATTCGACGTTCGATTTCAAGATAAATCTTATTAATTTATTTGATTAACTTCACATTCCCTGAAGTTTTTCTTAGTCAGTGCACCTCGTTATACACATAGCAAACTGCAGTTAATGAAAATGAGTGCAAGTAGTGCCTAGTCAGTTACCAACCCAGCCAGACAGGGTTAGATCATGATATACGGCGGAAATTACGCACCAGTTGACCCTATCCATAATCATCAAAATAAGTAATACCAAGTTGGCCGTGCACATCGGTAAAATTTTTAACGATCTTCGTCACTCAGGCAAAAGATTATTCACAAGCATTATCCTGCTAAAGGCAAATTAGCCGTGAGTAGAGAGGGTATGTTTGCCGGCTACGCTAAGAAGGTTAAATAGAAAAAAGGCGACTCCGGTCGCCTTTTTTAATTTCTGGCATGGCTGAAACGCCGCATGCTCTTATCCAGACGTAACCCGTGTTAGCCTAATTCCCAGGCCCCGGCATTGATAAGCGACGCAGTCCCGGTCCAGGCAAACAGCGCCAGCTCGCGGTCCTCAGCATCAGGGTAAATACGGCTGCTGAGGCAGGCTTCCCCCTCATTCACAAACACCTCTACGGAAGAGCTGTCAAAGAACAGGCGCAGGTTTAGCGTGCCGCTCAAATCGAGCGCGACGCTACGTGTACCGCACAGGCCATACTGCGGGTAGTGTCGCTCCAGCACCAGGCGCTGCATCTGCGCATCAACATAGACGCGTAGGCCCGCTCCAAGACGGATGCCGTATTGTTCCGCAGTGCTGCTAGCGCAATCCCACTGCAGAATAACCTCCAGCGCGTCGCAGCGTTCAACCAGAGCCATCTGCTGATTTGTCAGCGTACTTACCGGCCAGGGGAACCACGCTCCCCGGAGGCTTTCTACCTCTCGGGCCGGCCGCATTTGCAGACGGTTATCCGCGCCAAGCGTCAGTTCGCGCGGTAAAGAGAGCATGCCTGCCCAGCCGTCCTCCTGTTCCGGCAGCGGGGATTCCCACATGTCCAGCCAGCCGATAACGATACGGCGGCCATCCGGCGTCAGGAAACTTTGTGGCGCATAGAAATCATGCCCGCGATCCATTTCCACAAACTCACCTTCGCGCACAAAAGGCTGACCGGGCTGCCACTCGCCCAACAGATAGCCGCTCTGGAAAAGATTGCGATTTTTGAATCCTTCGGCAGCCAGCCCCTGAGGCGAAAACATCAGCACGCGTTTGCCGTTGAGAGTGAAAAAGTCCGGGCATTCCCACATGTAGCCCATCTCTTTTTCAGCCACCGCAAGCACGCCCATATCCTGCCACTCGCGCAGATCGGCAGAACGATAAACGCGCACCTGGCCCGTCTCGCCGTCACGCGCGCCGACAACCATGTACCAGCTCTCCCCTTCACGCCATACTTTCGGGTCGCGGAAGTGATGCAGGCCAGGCGGCGTGTCAACGATTATTCCCTGCCGGGCAAAATGAATGCCGTCACGGCTGGTCGCCAGGCACTGCACCTGGTAGAGATTCTCCTCATCATCGGGATCGCCGTGGAATTTATGTCCGGTGTAAATCAGCGCCAGCGTATCGCCATCCACCACCGCCGAGCCGGAAAAACAACCATCCTTGTCTTCTGGTCCTTCCGGCGCCAGCGCAACCGGGAGGTGCTCCCAGTGAACTAAATCCTTGCTGCGCGTATGGCCCCAGTGCATCGGGCCCCACTGGGTCGAATACGGATGATGCTGGTAAAAAGCGTGATACCAGCCGTCAAACCAGACCAGGCCATTTGGGTCGTTCATCCAGCCAGCGCGTGCAGCGAGGTGGTAACGCGGATACCAGCGCAGGTTAATCCCTTCGCGTCTGGACTGAAGTTCCCGCTCTGCTTTCGTAATGGAATACGTCATTTCTCTACTCTTTCGTTCAGATGGTGGAAGGTTGCGGCATGAGCGGGTCAGAAGAGGACTTACCCGAGCGCAACAGGAAGATGGAGATAAACGTGGTGCTGAAAACTAACAGCCCCATAATGAGATAGGACTGGGCAAAGCCGTATTTCTCATAGCTGTAACCGGCCAGAGGCGACAGGACCGAGGCAATTACCGAGCTTGTACAGGCAAAGCCCACCAGATAGAGGGTGGAAGAGAGCCGCTTATCAAAATGTAAGCTGTTGTATTTAAAGATTGAGACCAGCAATACGGGCAGCTCAACCGCGTGCAGTAGCTTGGTAATGGAGATCAGTACCGGCCCCTCAACCAGACCCGATGCCACCATGCGCATCGCCATCACCATGCCCGCGAAAATCAGGCCATTCTTCGCGCCAAGGCGATTCACCAGCCATGGCGCGCAGAACATACCCGCCGCCTCAAGGAAAACCTGGAAGGAGTTGAGATAGCCGTACATGGCGTTCCCTTCCTGTAACGTCGGGAACTGGGAGGAGAAATAGACCGGGAACTGCTGGTCGTAAACGCCGTAAATACAGGTGCCGATAACGAAAAAAACCAGCGCCCAGAACCGCGGCAGCGTCAGCAGGCGCAATGCATCTTCCAGCGTGACCTTACCGCCGGACACCGCTTCCTGCATGGCGTGCGGGGCAGAAGAGACCCTGAGACGCGCCAGCAAAACAAAAAACACCAGCCCCGCACAACTCGCGACGGCGAAGTTCAGCTTCGGATTAATGTTAAACAGGAGCCCCGCAAAAAAGGTTGCCACCGCCCAGCCAAGCGATCCCCACATCCTCGCCTTGCCGAATTCAAACTGGCTCTGGCGGGCCACACGCTCGGTATAGGACTCCAGTACCCCTATCCCGCCGTTAAACGTCAGGCCGATATAAATCCCGCCGAAAATACTGCCGAGTAAAACGTTAATCTGCAGCAGATAACCAAACAGCAAAAAGGCCGGACCAGAAAGAAAGAGCAGGCTGGTCAGAAACCAGAGCAGGTTTTTGCGCAGACCGAGTTTGTCCTGAATGAATCCATAGCAGATTTGAGCGAAAAGCGCGGAGACAGAAAGCACGGCATAGATAATGCCGGTGTCGCCCGCTTTTAAGCCCACCTCCTGGTGGAGCCAGATGGAAAGCAAAGAGCCGGAGGAAGACCAGGTGACAAAAAAGAAAAACAGTAATGCGCTCAATAATGGGTAGCTGTGAGAGTGATGCGTTTTCATCATGACATTCTCATGTTGGAGTAATGGCGTGATGGTAACGTTAACATTAAAGCCTGCTCATGCAGTTTGGATCAGATTTATGATGTTAATCACGAAAGTTAACGTTAACATTTCGGAAGTGAGATCGCGATCGACTATTCGTCAATTACGACGCGCTGATATTGCTTTATGCATACCCTTTCCTTTTACATCAGTCACTTAGTTGTATACCCTCTAACTAATAGCATAGACGGAGTAAGAAAATGGCTTCCCTGAAGGACGTCGCAAAGCTGGCTAACGTATCGCTGATGACCGTCTCACGTGCCCTTAACACTCCGGAACGCCTTAAACCGGAAACGCTGGCGCGCGTACAGCAGGCTATCGAGCAAACCAGCTACGTACCGGATCTTTCCGCCAAGAAAATACGCGGTGCGCATGCCTCGCCAAAAACCATAGGCGTGCTGGCGCTCGATACGGTGACGACACCTTTCTCGGTGGAGATTACGCTGTCCATTGAAGAGACGGCCCGGCTGCACGGCTGGAACAGCTTCGTCATGAATATGTTTACCGATGACAACCCGGATACGATCGTCGATCTGTTGCTCTCCCACCGCCCGGACGGGATTATTTACACCACAATGGGATTACGCCAGGTTCCTCTCCCTGCCAAGCTCCTCACCCTTCCCTGCGTGCTGGCCAACTGCGAAAGTATCAATGAAAAAGTCGCCAGCTATATCCCTGATGATGAACAGGGGCAGTACACCGCCGTGCAGGCGTTACTCGCTGAGGGCTATCGACAGCCCCTGTGTCTGCATTTACCCGCGGACCATCTGGCTACAACCCGGCGCCGCCGGGGGCTGGAGCGTGCATGCCGTGAAGCGGGGCTCGACCCGGACCGCCTGGAACACAGCTACATGGCGTTCGGGGACGAGCACTATCGTGACATCCCGTCAGTCCTGCTGGCGCATATTCAGAACGGCATTCCCAATTTCGATTCCGTTATCTGCGGCAACGATCGTATCGCATTGATGGTGTACCAGACCCTGCTGGCGCAAGGGCTTCGCATTCCTGAAGATATCGCGGTTATCGGCTATGACAATATGGTGGGCATTGGAGAGCTCTTTCTCCCCCCTCTTTCAACGGTTCAGCTACCGCATTATGAAATTGGTCGCCTGAGCGCCCTGCATATTATTAACGGTGAAACCCATCGGGAAACCACGCTTGTTGAAAGTCCATTATTAATGCGTCATTCCGTTGCGCATCCCTCATGACCACCGCTTTTTGCACCTGTCGCAGAAATAAGTGTGCTAAGGAGGCGGTCAGCCTCCTTTTCAGTTAGCGAATGGCACGATTTGTCACACTCTTTTTTATGATTTTAACGTCAGGGCAGAAAACACGTAACAGGCTGTTTTTATTTGCCATAAAGTGCAACTCTTTTTCTGGAAACGGGGATAATTCCTCCCCTGTGCCCCATGTCACAAAACGGTAAACAAATTAACCATTGAGCCCCGTGGCAAAAGGCTCTATATTGGCGGCGTTTTTTTCAGGCCCCCATCTGTTTTTTAACTTTTTATTCAATCGTGGCTCATAACGAAGCGGCGGTTGTAGGAGTGATATGATGACGGATAAAGTCCGTATTGACACCGTAGATGCCCACAAAAGCAACGAAACCTATCTGGCCCGTCAGGCCGAGTTTGAATCTAACGTCAGGAGTTATCCGCGCAAACTGCCTTTAGCGATCACTAAAGCAGAAGGCGTGTGGATTACCGATGCAGATAATAAAGAATACCTTGACTGTTTAGCAGGCGCAGGCACCCTTGCGCTTGGCCATAACCATCCTGATGTGCTGAAAAGCATCCAAAATGTCATTACCAGCGGCTTGCCGTTACATACTCTGGATCTGACAACGCCTCTGAAAGACGCGTTTTCCGAATATCTGCTCTCTCTGCTGCCTGGTCAGGGCAAAGAGTACTGCCTGCAGTTTACCGGTCCATCCGGTGCTGACGCCGTTGAAGCGGCGCTGAAGCTGGCGAAAAAAGTGACCGGTCGTAGCGGTATCATCAGCTTCTCTGGTGGTTACCACGGTATGACCCACGGCGCACTGTCCGTGACCGGCAACCTGTCTCCGAAAGAAGCGGTTGACGGTATGATGCCAGAAGTACAGTTCATGCCTTACCCGCACGAATACCGTTGCCCGCTGGGTATCGGTGGTGACGCGGGCGTGAAAGCGCTGACTTACTACTTCGATAACCTGATTAATGACGTTGAAAGCGGCGTGCGTAAACCTGCTGCCGTCATCCTGGAAGCGGTTCAGGGCGAAGGCGGTGTGAACCCGGCTCCGGCTGAGTGGCTGCAGCGCATCCGTAAAGTGACTCAGGAACACGGCATTCTGCTGATCCTCGACGAGGTTCAGGCTGGCTTTGCCCGTACCGGTAAATTCTTCGCCTTCGAACACGCTGGCATCGAGCCTGACATCATCGTGATGTCTAAAGCTGTAGGTGGCGGTCTGCCACTGGCCGTGCTCGGTATCAAAAAGCAGTTCGATGCATGGGCGCCAGGTCACCACACCGGTACCTTCCGCGGCAACCAGCTGGCGATGGCAACCGGTCTGACGACGCTGAAAATCCTGAAAGACCAGAACATCGCAGGCAAAGTGGCTGCACAGGGCGAATGGCTGAAAGGCCAGCTGAAAGAGATGGCGAAACGTTACCCGGTTATCGGCCACGTTCGCGGTCTGGGCATGATGATCGGTATTGAGATCGTTAAGCCGCACGAAGCCGCTGACCACATGGGCTGCTTCCCGGGCGACGGCGAGCTGTCTGCACTGATTCAGAAGAAGTGCTTCGAAGCCGGTCTGATTCTGGAGCGCGGTGGCCGTAACGGTATCGTCCTGCGTCTGCTGCCTTCTCTGCTGATCAGCGATGAAGAGCTGAAGATCTTCCTGGATAAATTCGAGCAGGCGCTGCTTGCTGCGGGCGTTCGCCCGGCGTAACCGGAGTTGTTGATTACGATGTCTGATTCAAACCCAATTTTGTTCTCCTCTGCGCAGAGCATTGAAGCTTACCAGCAGGCGATTGAACAAAGCACTCAGGCTGTGATGCAGTGGCTGAAACAGCCTGAGATGTACCAGGGCAAAACGGTCGCGGAACTGCGCGACCGCATTAAGCTGGATTTCAACCCGAAAGGGCTGGGCAACGAAGCGGCGATTGAACGCGCCGTGGAGTTCTTCCTGAAAGACAGCCTGTCCGTTCATCACCCGCAGTGTGTGGCGCACCTGCACTGTCCAAGCCTGGTGGTAAGCCAGGCGGCGGAAGTGCTGATCAACGCCACTAACCAGAGTATGGACTCCTGGGATCAAAGCCCGTCCGCAACCATCATCGAGATCAAACTGATCGAATGGCTGCGTACCCGCGTGGGTTATCAGGCTGGCGACGCCGGTGTCTTCACCAGCGGCGGCACCCAGAGCAACCTGATGGGCCTGATGCTGGCTCGTGATGCGTTCTTTGCGCGTCAGGGTCACTCCGTTCAGCAGGATGGTCTGGTTGGCGATCTGCGCAAAATCCGCGTGCTGTGCTCTGAGAACGCACACTTCTCCGTGCAGAAAAACATGGCGCTGATGGGTCTGGGCTACCAGTCCGTCGTGCAGGTGAAAACGGATGAATTCTCCCGTATGGATCTGTCCGATCTGGCGGCGAAAATTGATCGGTGCAATGCGAACGGCGAACAGATTCTGGCGATTGTCGCGACGGCAGGTACCACCGACGCCGGTGCTATCGACCCGCTGCGTGCCATTGCCGAACTGGCGGCGAAGCAGAACATCTGGGTACACGTTGATGCGGCCTGGGGCGGCGCGCTGCTGATGTCTGAGCAGTATCGTCACTACCTGGACGGCATTGAGCTGGTGGATTCCGTTACCCTGGACTTCCACAAGCAGTTCTTCCAGACCATCAGCTGCGGCGCGTTCCTGCTGAAAGAAGCGCGCCACTATGAGCTGATGCGCTACCAGGCGGCCTACCTGAACTCTGAGTTCGACGAAGAGGCAGGCGTGCCAAATCTGGTGTCCAAATCTCTGCAGACCACCCGTCGTTTTGACGCGCTGAAGCTGTGGATGAGCCTGGAAGCGCTGGGTCAGGAGCAGTACGCGGCGATCATCGATCACGGCGTGACGCTGGCACAGCAGGTTGCGGCTTACGTGAAAGAGCAGCCTGCTCTGGAACTGGTTATGCAGCCACAGCTGGCCAGCGTTCTGTTCCGCTTCCGTGGACAGGTCCAGATGGACGACGCGGGTATCGCCCTGCTGAACCAGAAAATTGGCGATGCGCTGCTGGAATCCGGCCGTGCAAACGTCGGTGTCACCGAGCATAACGGTGTGACCTGCCTGAAGCTGACGCTGCTGAACCCAACCGTGACGCTGGAGGATATTAAAATCCTGCTGTCACTGGTTGAGCGCACCGCGCAGGAAGTTCTGGCTAAGTAATACAAAACCCCTCTTCCGCCGGAAGAGGGGTTTATCTTTATACGCCTGCCCACCACATCCTGATTTTTAATCCCCAGTAGCTCGTCCAGCCCGTCGTGGTGCTGACAACGTTACCCTTCGACACAATGACCAGCGTCGGCGTCACGCTCACCTGCCATTCCTGCGACAGCGCGCCGTTTTCATCGTTTATCACCGGCATTTTCAGCTGTTTCTTTTCAACCCAGCGCTCAAGCTTTGCGTTATCACCGGAGCGCATGGCAATACTCACCACGTTTCCGCCCTCTTCTGCCAGCTGATTAACCGCAGGCGTCGTGTAGCGGCAAATGCTGCACCAGGTGGCCCAGACGTAAATTAGCAGCGGTCGCTCCTGGCTGAGCGCCGCGATATCGTGCATCTTGCCGTCAATGCTCTGCATCGGGGTTGCGCTAAAGCTGGCGGGCAGCGTCGGCTGACGGTACAAATCCACGCCCCACACCACGACCAGCGTCAGCAGAACGAGGATGATCCCTTCCCGCACCCAGCGGCGCAGTCGACTCATTTTGCGGTTGTCCATTGTGACCTCTTGATTTAACGAAGGTCATCTTAGCGGGCTGCGCGCCGCCATGCTGTAAAGAAGTGTCGCGTTACTTCGTGCGTAAGGTGTCGACCATCAGCGTAAAGCAGGATTCAATGAGCGGGGGAAGCGCCTGCGGAGCACGCATCAGCGCCACCGTGCGGGACAGGGCCGGCTGCTGAAGATGAACCACCTTAAGCTGCGGATCCTGCAGATGGGTGGTATAAAGCTGCGGCAATATCGCCACGGCCAGCTTCGAACGCACCAGGCCGTAGAGCGTCTCGATATAGTCCAGCTGATAGCGCGTCTGCAGCGAGAGACGATGGCTTTCGGCAAGCGCATTGACCAGCCGCTGGATGTTACCTTTGGAGAAGACGGCAATATCCCGCCCCACCAGCTGTTTCCAGGGCACGTGCGCCGACGCGGCCAGCGGATCGTCGCAGTGGAACACCGCGACAAACGGGTCCTCCTGCAGCGGGAACACATCCAGCTCTTCGGGAACCGAGCTGTCCAGCGCCCCGATACCAAAATCAATCTGCCCTTTCAGGAGCTGCGCCACCAGCGCGTCGTTGGTTTGATCGTGAAACTCCACCCGGAGGCGTGGAAAGGCCTGGGCAAGCGTCTGTGGCAGCAGCGGAAATAGCAGTGAGCTAACGGAAGGCACCAGGCCGATACGTACCGTGCCGTCGCCGCCGGCCTGCACAATCTGCTGCATATCATCAAACGCAATCTGCGCCACGCTGAGCACCCGCTGCGCGTGCGGCAAAATGGCGTGGCCCAGCTCGGTCAGCGTGACTGCAGACGCGGTTCGATTGACCAGCTTGCCGCCGAGTACCGTTTCGATTTGCCGCAGGGCGCTGCTGAGCGCAGGCTGGCTGATGGCCAGTTTACTGGCGGTATCCGTAAAATGACGCAGCTGCGCCAGAGTGACAAAGTACTGAAGCTGCCGAAGGGAGAGCGCAGGCAAGCGCTGCCAGGGTTCCGTCATCATTATCCATTACACGCGTCACAGAATAACCCGGGGTTATCGGGCGATAAATTTTATCAGCTGGGCAAACGTTTGCCGGGTGCATAGAGTAACGTCAATATTTCAATGCTGGAACTGTTAATTGCATGACTGCCGAAACCCGACGCCGCGCCGTTCAGGCCGCACGAGGCGAAACGCCGTTTGACCTGTTGCTTACCCATACCCGCATTGTCGATATGGCAACCGGTGAGATCCGCGAGGCGGATGTGGGCATCGTTGGCTCACTCATCGCCAGCGTTCACCCGCGCGGCAGCCGTGACGATGCGCTTGAAGCACACGACCTGCACAACCAGTTCCTCTCTCCGGGCCTCATGGATACGCATGTTCACCTTGAAAGCTCGCATCTGCTCCCAGCGCGCTACGCGGAGATCGTGCTGGCGCAGGGCACCACTGCGGTCTTCTGGGATCCGCACGAGCTGGCAAACGTGCTCGGGATGAATGGCGTCCGTTTTGCGATTGAGGCCAGCCGCAACCTGCCGCTGCAGGTGATGGTCGCGGCGCCCTCGAGCGTACCTTCCACACCGGGGCTGGAGATGTCCGGCGCGGACTTTGCTGGCGAAGAGATGAATACCCTGCTCGGCTGGCCAGAAGTGCGCGGCGTGGCGGAGGTGATGGACATGCACGGGGTGCTGAACGGTAGCCAGCGTATGCTGGAGATCCTGCAGGCAGGCCTGGAAAGTGGGAAGCTCATTGAAGGCCACGCGCGCGGCCTCAGCGGCGCCGATTTACAGGCGTATCTGGCGGCGGGCGTCACCTCCGATCATGAACTCACCTCCGCTGATGATGCGCTGGAAAAATTGCGCGCCGGGCTGACGCTGGAGATCCGCGGTTCGCACCCCTATCTGCTGCCCGAGATTGTTAGCGCCCTGAAAACGCTGCCGCATCTCTCGTCACAAATCACGGTCTGCACCGATGACGTTCCGCCTGACGTCCTGCTGGAAAAAGGCGGTATTATCGCCCTGCTCAACCTGCTGATTGAACACGGTCTTCCGGCAACGGACGCGCTGCGGTTTGCCACCCTGAATGCCTCCCTTCGCCTGCAGCGCAACGACCTCGGGCTGATTGCCGCCGGTCGACGCGCGGATCTGGTGGTGTTTGACTCCCTGGAAAAACTCTCGGCTCGCCGGGTGTACGTCGCCGGAAAATGCATTGCCCGCGACGGGGCGATGATCGAGCCACTCGCTGATACGCCGCTGGCGCTACCGCGCGATACCGTGCGCCTGTCGCCCCTGGCCGCCAGTGATTTTTACATGCGCATCGATAACGCGAAACACGGTATTGCGCGCCTGCGCCATATCAGCGGCGCACGTTTTACCCGCTGGGGCGAAACTGACGCCCGGGTACGTTACGGACGCGTTGAAATACCGGATGGCTTTAGCCTGATCTGGGTTCAGCACCGACACGCGCGGCATGCGGCAACACCGCAAATCGCTCTGCTGGAAGGCTGGGGAGAGTTGCGTGGAGCCATTGCCACCAGCTATTCCCACGACTCGCACAATCTGGTGGTGCTGGGCCGCGATCCAGACGATATGGCGCTGGCCGCCAACACGCTGATCGAGAGCGGTGGCGGGATGGCGCTGGTCCAAAACGGTAGCGTTATCGCGCATGTTGCGATGCCGATCGCGGGCATGCTGTCAGAACTTCCCCCTGCCGAGCTGGCCCGCCAGTTCAGCGAATTACGCGATCGCAGCAGCCAGATTGCCGACTGGGAGCCACCGTACCGGGTCTTTAAAGCCATTGAAGGAACCTGCCTTGCGTGTAACGCCGGGCCGCATCTGACCGATCTTGGACTGACCGACGGCAGCACGCGCCAGATTGTCAATCCGCTGATTTCCTACCGGGAAACCCCGGACACCACGCAATAATATCGAAGGAGAGCCGGATAATGGCCGACAACACCGTTAATTCGCCAGCACCAGGGAGCTGGTTTGAACGTCGTTTTGCACTGCATACGCGCGGCAGTACCGTGCGTACCGAATGTCTGGCAGGTCTTACCGGTTTTCTCGCCGCAGCCTATTTGCTGGTGGTCATCCCGGGGCTGCTGGCCGTGGGCGGGATGGACAAAGGGGCGGCGACCACGGGCACGATTTTAGTGTTTGTGGCCGGTACGCTGCTGATGGCGTTTTACGCCAACCTGCCGTTTATCGTCGGGCCGGGCATTGGTGGCTCGGTGCTGGTCGGGGTGACGCTGGCAGGGAGTGAAGGCATCGGCTGGCAAATTGGCCTGGGCATTGCCTGCTGGTCGGGGATTTTATTCTTCCTTCTCACCCGCTTTGGCCTGCGTGAAGTAGTCACCCGTTCGGTGCCGCAGTCCATCAAGCTGGGGCTGACGGCCTCTATCGGTCTGTTTGTCGCCATACTCGGCTTTCGCAATGCCGGGCTGGTGCTGGCCAACGCGAAAACAAACGCGCTGATGCTGGGGGATTTTCTGTCGCCCGCAGCGCTGGTGGCATTAGCCGGTTTGTTCCTGGCCATTGCCCTACAGGCGCGGCGTATTCCGGGGGCGATCTTATGGGCAATCCTGTTCGCAACCCTCGTCGGCATCCCGCTGGGCGTAACAAAATTACCCGCCAGCTTCATTGATATGCCCCACTCGCTGACGCCGGTGCTGGGCCACATCGACATGCTGGGTGCACTGAATATTGCCTTCCTGCCGTTCCTGTTTGTTTTCTTTGCCTCGGAGTTTTTCTCCACCATGGGCACCACGCTGGCGGTTGGGGGCGAAGCCGGGCTGCTGGATGAAGAGGGTAATATGGCCAATATCAATCGTCCGTTTATGGTGGACTCCATTGCCGCCGCGATAGGTCCGTGGGTCGGCATTCCTGCCGCCACTGCGCTGATTGAATCCTCGGCGGCCGCGGAAGCGGGCGGGAAAACCGGCATGACGGCGCTGGCTGCCGCGTTCATGTTCCTGCTGATGCTGCTGTTTACCCCCGTTGCGCTGATGATCCCGAAAGAAGCCACTGCGCCCGCCCTGATCCTGATCGGTCTGAACATGTTCAGCGGCCTGCGTAAGGTGGATCTGGCGAACTTCACTGACGGGCTGCCGGTGCTGATGATGATAATGATTACGCTCATTGCCAACAGCTTCGGAACAGGTATTGCTGGGGGCCTGCTGTTTTACATTGTCATTAAAGCGATTGCAGGAAAATGGCGAGAAATCCCTGTTGGACTTTGGATCCTCGCCATCCCGCTGGTCTATTACTTTGCCACGCTGGTGAAGCATTAATCCTTGCGCTGTTGCCGTGTCGGGCTTTGGCCATACTCGTATTGACCATAGCCCGCACTGTAATAAAGCGCGGCCGATTTCACCACGTCATTCAGCACGGTACCGTTGATACGCGCGCCCGTTTGTTGCAGACGCTTGATGCTATTTTCCATCTCTTTCAGGCTGGTCTTGCCAAAGCGGGCGACAAGCAGTGAGGTTGCCGCCACCGGGGCGGCCACTGCGGTATCGGTAACGGCGAGCACCGGCGGCGTATCAAGGATCACAAGATCATAATGTTCATCTGCCCATGCCATTACCGCCCTGAAGCGTTCGCTCATCAGCAGTTCTGCAGGCCGCAGCGGAACCGGCCCGCAGGTCAGCACATCAATATTGCCTTTTTCATAGCGCTGAATCGCCTCCTGACACGCGCACTGTCCCTCAAGTACGCCGGACAGTCCGGTGTGATTTTTCAGGCCAAACACGTTGTGGACATACCCCTCGCGCATATCCGCATCAATGAATAACACCCTGAGCCCGGCCTGTGCCTCAATCGCGGCCAGCGAGGTGCTGACAAGCGTTTTTCCGCAGTCCTGGGTGGGACCCGAAATCATGACGATTCGGTTAGCGGCTTCCTGCAGCGTGAAGTGCAGACTGGTGCGCAACCCCCGTACGGCCTCGACAAAAATATCCGCAGGCCGGTCTACGGGCAGGAAGGGTACATCGGTTACCCTGTGTTTCCAGCGCGTGCCAAACGCTCGTCTTCTGCGCAGGTTGGTTTTTTTCCACAGCCATACCGAACGCGGCAAGGTAGCCATCACCTGTACGCCCAGCCCTTCAAGTTGCTCAGAGGTATTGATGCCGCGTCGGAGTGCAATGTGGACCAGCACCAGGCCCATCGAGCACATCAGCCCCAGCAGGATACCAGCGACGATAATCATCGGTTTCCGCGGTTTAATGGGGTCGGGTTGCGTCACCGCGCTGTCGATAATTCGCACGTTGCCGATGGCGCTGGAACGAGAAATGTTCAGCTCCTGCTGGCGGGTGAGAAGCTGCAGGTAGATGGTGCGCCCGGACTCCACGTCCCGACTGAGGCGCAAGATATCCTGTTGGGTGGAGGGCATGGCTGAAATACGCTGATTCAGACGGACCTTTTCCTGTTCCAGCGTCTGACGTTTTTCACGCAATGCGCGGTAGTTCGGGTGCTCTTTCTTAAACAGCTGCGAGATTTCCGCCTCACGAAACGTCAGCTCGTTAAGCTGGTTTTCAATATTCACGATCTGCTCGAGAACCGATTTCGCTTCAAGCGAGAGGTCGACCGAATCCCGCTGTTTGCGATACTGGTTCAGCCGCTCTTCGGCCAAATCCAGGTCGCTTCTGATTTTGGGTAACTGCTGCTGCAAAAAGGCAAGGCTGCGGGCATCCTGCGCCTCCTGGCGGGCGATATTCTGCTGCAGATAAATGTGAGCAATTCGGTTGAGGACATTAGCAATATGCTCAGGATCGCTACCGGTCAGGGTCAGCGTCAGCACGCCGCTCTGCCTGGCAGACTCAGCCACGTTGAATTGTGCACTCAGGTCGTTAATCGCCTCCAGACGGGTCTTGGTCTGGAGCGTAAACTGCGTGCCTGGTGGGGCATTAAGCGTCTTGACCAGCAGGGATACCCCCTCCTTCTCCAGCGCAGCCCCTTCCCTGCCCTCGGCGTAAAAATTGTCCCCCTCCAGCCGATACGCGCCTTGTCCCATCACGGTAAGCATAAGAGAGCGTGGTTTGCCTTCAACCGGAGAGAGCTGAAGCCAGCCAAGGGTTAAGGTGGCGGGCTTACGGCCCTGCAAACGGGCCCACAGGCGTCCCACAACAGGGAGAGTACGCTCTGTCACATGCTGCGTTAAGCCCAATGCGTCTACCGTTGCGCCCAGGATCATGCGCGATTTCAGCAGGAGGAGTTCTGGCTCAACATCGGGGGACAGTTCATTACTGAACTGGCTGAGATTTTTGAGCAGGCTGTTATCCTGTTTTCCTTCGACCTGGATTAAGGCGTCTGCGCGATAAACGGGCGTAGCCAAAAAGGCATACAGTCCAGCAAGCAGAGTGAAAACGAGAGTCATCGTTAAAATAACTGCACGGTGATCGAGCATCTCGCCGAGGAGACGAACGAGATCAATTTCGTGATTTTCGGGTGCTGCAGCACCGTAACTGTCTGTTGTATATGACGACATTAACGCTTCATTCCTTTTTGACTCAACCGATACGCCCATTCCTGACTGGCTTTTCCCAACTGCCCGAAAACATAGTCAAATGCTTCATGACTCTTACGATAGGGATCGGGGATATCCTGCGGCTCAAGCCATTGTCCAAAGAGCAGTGTTTTGCCGCGGATTTCCGGGGCCATGGCGGAGATAAAGCGAAGATGGGCAGGCTCCATCACCAGAATAAGATCCGATTCCCGCATCAGTTGGGGGGTCAGCCTGCGCGCGCGATGCCCTTCCAGTGAGATCCCGTGTCGCCAGGCCACTTCCCGGGCACCGACATCCGCCGGGCTTCCCTCCAGCCCAAAAATGCCTGCAGACGTTATTCGCTTTCCCGGTACCCGCTGACGCAACAGCCGCTCTCCTATCGGCGAGCGGCAAATATTCCCTGTGCATACCACTAAGATGGAATCGAACATTATTGCGGCCACTGTCTGATGTAACGAACCGTTTCGGTCAGGTCATGAACGCCAGTGATGGTCGGTACAAGCTGAGTGATGACGCGATTCCAGCGCGACAGCGGTGCCGTGGTGACATAGACAATGTCGTAGGGCTCAAGCTGAAACTCGGTGCCCAACACCATCGCGGAGGCATCCTGCGCATTTAGCTGGTAGATGTTGGCGATTTTCCCCGCATCATTGCCTTTCCTGATGGAGCGAATGACAAAAATGCCCGTCGCATCGGCCATGTCCTGATTTAACCCACCCGCATTGCTCAGCGCTTCTGCAAGGGTCATCCCGCTCCTGTCCATCTTCAGCGTGCTTTGCTTGATCACTTCGCCCATGACAAAGACTTTCAGCGCGTCATTACGCGGAACAAACAGGATGTCGCCGGGATAGAGCAGCTTATTTTGCGTCAGGTCGCCGTGCTGCATCAGCGCATAAAGGGAGAGGCGCGAATCTTTCCCCTCGTGGGTGAGTACCACATTACGCCAGTCAGCGTCGGCAGACAGTCCACCCGCCGCGTTGACGGCATCCATTACCGTCAGAGGGATATTGGTAATCGCCTGCTGGCCGGATTTGGCGACCTCTCCGGTGACATAGGCTTTTTGTGAACGAAATGCCGCCACGCTGACATCCACCTGAGGGCTTTCGATGACGCTATCCAGGCGTGCGGCAATCTCTTCCCTGACTTCAGAAACCGTTTTTCCTGCGACAGGGAGTTTGCCGACGTAGGGATAAAAGAGCGTACCGTCCGCATTCACCCAGTTACCGGTGTCACTGGCACTGCGATATTGCCCGGCCGGGGTCGTCAGTTCAGGGTGATCCCAGACGGTTACGGTTAAAATATCCCCAGTTCCGATACGGTATTCCCAGTTTTTGACCTGCTCATCCAGCTTAGGATTTGGCTGAGATTTCGCACTGGCAGGACGCAGTTTCTCAATAAGAGCAGGGGTAAGAGGATAAAGATCGACACGCTTATCTAAATTAGTATTGTCATCTCCGGACGCGATAATATTTTTCCCCGACGAGCTTAATGTTTGCCCAGGAGAAAATACGCAGCCCGTTAACTGACTTATCGCTAAGAATATTACAGATAATACCGTTGTGTTTTTCATTAGAATTAATTTATAGTTCATGGTTGCAACAAACGCGCAACAGGCAACCCATTAAGAATCACCTATTTTTCAACGCATTGCTTTTTAAAGTAATTAAATCGAAAACACACATCACCGATGTGATGTATGGGGAATAAATGAAGGACCGGAATCACGTAAGATGAGAATTAAACCGCTCCGCTTTTATAAGTTTAAATCGGCTTTTAATAAAATGCATGTACTTCAGGCTACAAATCTATGATAAAACTGTATTTTCAGATTTAATTAAAAAAAACATTACTGCACTGAATTAGTCTTAGCAAATAACATTCATAAACAAAATACTATTAACCTTTTGATCTACACAAAACCGTTCACTTTTGTTACATTTTTTTTCGAACAGACTCTGCTGCGATACTTAAAATAGGCTGTCTGCCATATCATCAACACAACAGCAGGCTGAAAGTATCAGTAACGGTATAACTGGAGATAAAATGGCTAAGCGTACATGGCTGCTTCTGGGTGTAGTAATGTCTCTTGCAAGTGCGGCTTCAGCGGCCCCGCAAACGGCATCTGCGCCATCCGGCATCAAAGCCTACGAGGAACAAGAGTTCATCGCGGATTTTACAAAGTTTAAAATTGGCGATACAGCGCCAGCGCAGTATCAAACACCCGAGTACACCATCAAACAGTACCAGTTGCGTAACCTTCCGGCCCCGGATGCGGGTACCCACTGGACCTATATGGGCGAAAACTACGTCCTGATTGGCGATGCAGACGGCAAAATCTACAAAGCCTACAATGGAGATATCTTCTATCATCGCTGATACGATCCTGGTCCGTCCCTGGCAGGAAAGTGACCGCCCTTTCCTGCGTACGCTCTTCCTCCACGCCCGGCGCGAAGCCTGGCCATGGCTGGACAGTTCAGACTGGCAGCTTGAAGATTTTGACACGGCAACCCGTGACGAAGTGATTTGGGTTGCTGTTCAGAACGGCCATCGTCTGGGTTTTGCCTCCGTCTTGACGAACAATAATTTTCTGCACAACCTGTTTGTTGACCCGCAGTATCAAAGCCTCGGGGTCGGGCGTCTGCTCCTGGAACAGGTGCAGAAGGCGTTTACCAGTACGGGTTCACTAAAGTGTCTGGTGAAGAATGCGCGGGCTATCGCGTTTTACCAGCGACACGGCTGGCACATTGAGGCGACGGGAGATTCTCCGGAAGGAGAGTATTATCTGATGCATTACCGATTGCGTTAAAGTCGGGTGGCGGCTTCGCCTTACCCGACCTACGTGATGGTGCCATTTGTAGGCCGGGTAAGGCGAAGCCGCCATCCGGCAATCCAGCGTTGGGGATTTACACCGCGCGGAACGCGATTTCCCCCGGAATGATTTCGCCCTGCCAGTAGAGCTGCGCCGCAACGCGACCCGCCAGCTGACGATACATCTCTGCAAATTCGCTGTCCGGACGGCTGACGACCGTCGGTTTTCCGCTGTCCAGATCTTCACGCAGGGTAATGTGCAGCGGCATCTGACCCAGCAGCTGGGTGTGATACTTCTCGGCCAGTTTTTCTGCCCCACCGGTACCGAAGATAGGTTCGTGGTGACCGCAGTTGCTGCAGATGTGCATGCTCATGTTCTCGACGATACCGAGCACTGGCACTTCTACCTTCTCGAACATCACGATGCCTTTTTTGGCATCGATCAGCGCGATATCCTGCGGAGTCGTCACGACGACCGCGCCCGTGACCGGAATGTTTTGCGCCAGCGTCAGCTGAATATCACCGGTTCCCGGCGGCATATCCAGCACCAGATAATCCAGATCCGGCCACATCGTCTCCTGCAGCATCTGCATCAATGCTTTGCTGGCCATCGGACCACGCCAGACCATGGCGTTATCGTCGGTGACCAGATAACCGATGGAGTTAGTGGCCAGACCGTGCGCCATAATCGGTGCCATATGGGTGCCGTCCGGTGAGGTTGGACGCTGGTTTTCCGCGCCCAGCATGTTCGGCACGGACGGCCCGTAGATATCGGCATCCAGAATACCGACTTTTGCCCCTTCGGCAGCAAGTGCCAGGGCCAGGTTGACTGCGGTGGATGATTTACCCACCCCACCCTTGCCCGAACTGACGGCAATGATGTTTTTCACGCCGTTCACGCCGGGCTGATTCTTCACGCGCTTAAGCGTGGCGATGCTGTGGGTCAGCTTCCAGTCAATCGCTTTCGCACCGGTAATGCGCAGCAGGTCAGCGCTGGTTTGCTCTTTCAGCGCGTCAAAGGCGCTGGTCCAGACAAACGGCATCTGCAGCTCAATGTGCAGCGTATCGTCCAGCCAGGCAACGTGGTGTAACGCTTTCAGCGTAGTGAGATTGTGCTTCAGGGTTGGATGCTGAAAGTTAGCCAGCGTCCCGGCGACCATTGCTCGTAAGGCTTCCGGTGATTTGGCCTGGGATTGAGAACTCATCCCGACTCCTTTGTTCTTGTGAATAAGACCTTAGAAGAACAAGTTTACCTGAAAGGCCGTGGTTTGTGCTTACTTAATAATGCCCCTTTTGGTAATATCAAAAACCCTTTTCACAGTTAAAAGAAGTAATGCCTACTATGACTCAAGTCGCGAAGAAAATTCTGGTAACGTGCGCACTGCCGTACGCCAACGGCTCAATCCACCTCGGCCACATGCTGGAGCATATCCAGGCTGATGTCTGGGTCCGTTACCAGCGAATGCGCGGCCACGAGGTTAACTTCATCTGTGCGGACGATGCTCACGGCACGCCGATCATGCTGAAAGCGCAGCAGCTGGGGATTTCCCCGGAGCAGATGATTGCCGAAATGAGTCAGGAGCATCAGACCGATTTTGCTGGCTTTGACATCAGCTATGACAACTATCACTCCACGCACAGCGACGAAAACCGTCAGCTGTCGGAGCTGATCTACACCCGTCTGAAAGAGAACGGTTTTATCAAAAACCGCACCATCTCTCAGCTGTACGATCCGGAAAAAGGCATGTTCCTGCCGGACCGTTTCGTCAAAGGCACCTGTCCAAAATGTAAATCTCCGGACCAGTACGGCGATAACTGCGAAGTGTGCGGCGCGACCTACAGCCCTACCGAGCTTATCGAGCCGAAATCTGTAGTTTCCGGTGCAACGCCTGTGATGCGTGACTCCGAGCACTTCTTCTTCGACCTGCCGTCCTTCAGCGAAATGCTGCAGGCGTGGACCCGCAGCGGTGCGCTGCAGGAGCAGGTGGCGAACAAAATGCAGGAGTGGTTCGAATCCGGTCTGCAGCAGTGGGATATCTCCCGCGATGCGCCGTACTTCGGCTTCGAAATCCCGAACGCACCAGGCAAATACTTCTACGTCTGGCTGGACGCGCCAATCGGCTACATGGGCTCTTTCAAGAATCTGTGCGACAAGCGTGGCGACACCGTCAGCTTCGACGAATACTGGAAGAAAGATTCCACTGCCGAGCTGTACCACTTCATCGGCAAAGACATCGTTTACTTCCACAGCCTGTTCTGGCCGGCGATGCTGGAAGGCAGCAACTTCCGTAAGCCAACCAATCTGTTCGTTCATGGCTACGTGACGGTGAACGGCGCGAAGATGTCCAAATCTCGCGGGACGTTCATCAAAGCCAGCACCTGGCTGAACCATTTCGACGCGGACAGCCTGCGCTACTACTACACGGCGAAGCTCTCTTCCCGCATCGACGATATCGACCTGAACCTGGAAGATTTCGTGCAGCGTGTGAACGCGGACATCGTCAATAAGGTGGTGAACCTCGCCTCCCGTAACGCAGGCTTTATTGCCAAGCGTTTCGACGGCGTGATGGCGGCAGAACTGGCTGACCCAGCTCTGTACAAAACCTTCACCGACGCGGCGGCCACCATTGGCGAGGCGTGGGAAACCCGTGAATTCGGTAAAGCAGTGCGCGAAATCATGGCGCTGGCTGACCTGGCAAACCGCTATGTGGACGAGCAGGCACCATGGGTTGTCGCTAAGCAGGAAGGCCGCGATGCCGATCTGCAGGCCATCTGCTCCATGGGCATCAACCTGTTCCGCGTGCTGATGACGTACCTGAAGCCGGTTCTGCCGCAGCTGGCAGCCCGTGCTGAAGCGTTCCTGAACACCGAACTGACCTGGGATGCCATGGCGCAGCCGCTGCTCGGCCACAAGGTGAACACCTTTAAAGCGCTGTACAACCGCATCGAGATGAAGCAGGTTGAAGCTCTGGTGGAAGCGTCTAAAGAAGAGGTGAAGGCAGCTGCAGCACCGGTTACCGGCCCGCTGGCAGACGACCCGATTCAGGAAATCATTACCTTTGACGATTTCGCCAAAGTCGACCTGCGCGTGGCGCTGATTGAAAACGCGGAATTCGTGGAAGGCTCTGACAAACTGCTGCGCCTGACGCTGGATCTGGGCGGCGAGAAGCGTAACGTCTTCTCCGGTATCCGCTCAGCGTATCCTGATCCGCAGGTGCTGATCGGTCGTCAGACCGTGATGGTGGCGAACCTGGCACCGCGCAAAATGCGCTTCGGCATCTCTGAGGGGATGGTGATGGCCGCGGGCCCGGGCGGGAAGGATATCTTCCTGTTAAGCCCAGACGAAGGCGCGAAGCCTGGCCAGCAGGTGAAATAACAAAAAAGCCGGAGATTATCTCCGGCTTTTTTTTGCCCGGCGGCGTTACGCTTGCACGGGCCTACGGGTTTTGTAGGCCGGGTAAGGCGAAGCCGCCACCCGGCTAAAAATCACGCCTTCGGGTGATGCACCCGATGGGTCAGCCCGCGCAGGAAATTACGCAGAAACTGGTCGCCACACTCGCGGTAATTTTTGTGGTCCGGCGCGCGCATCATGGCGGTCACTTCCGGCACGGATACGCGGTATTTTTGCTCCGTCATGATCGCCACAATATCGTCCGTTTTCAGCGAGAACGCGATGCGCAGCTTTTTCAGCACCGTGTTGTTGTTCACCCGACGCTCCAGCGCCAGCTCTGGCGCGGCCGGATCTTTGCCGCGCTTATCGTAAATCAGGCCGTTCAGGAAACCCGACAGAATGATGTCAGGGCAGCGAACAAAGCCCTCTTCATCTTCTTTGGTCATCCAGGTGTCGAAACCGGCAGACGTGGATTCCATGTCCGACAGCGCAAGAATGCGCACCATGTCGTTGTTGTTTGCTTTCAGGGTGTAGCGCAGGCTACGAAGAATGTCATTACTAATCATGAGTGCCTTTAACTATCGATGTTGCAATGCCGCGCAGTGTACCAGTTTTACAGGCCAATCGCCTCTTTCAAACTCTTCAGGTAGCGGCGGCTGACCGGGACGGTTTGCCCTGCGCGCAGCACCAGCTCGGCCTGGCCGTTATCTTCCAGGCGGATCTCTTTCAGGTGCGCCATATTGACCAGATACTGACGATGACAGCGAATCAGCGGCGTGCGGCTCTCCAGCGTGCGCAGCGTCAGCTCGGTAAAGCCTTCGTTACCCTCTGCGCTGGTGACAAACACCCCGCTCAGGCGGCTGCTGACAAACGCCACATCATCCATCTGCAGGAGGTAAATCCGGCTGTGCCCGGTGCAGGGGATAAATTTCAGCGGCTGCTGGTTTTCCGGCAGCAGCGTGACGTCCTGTACGGTTCGCTCCTGGCGTAAACGAGTGAGCGTTTTTTCCAGACGCTTCTCTTCAATCGGCTTGAGTAAATAGTCAAAGGCGTGCTCTTCAAAGGCTTTAACAGCATATTCATCAAACGCCGTCAGAAACACGATGTAGGGGCGATGCTCCGGGTCAAGCATGCCGACCATCTCCAGCCCGCTGATTCGGGGCATCTGAATGTCGAGAAACAGCACGTCCGGGCGCAGCTTGTGAACCGCGCCGATGGCCTCAATGGCGTTCGCACACTCCCCCACTATCTCTATATCAGGCTGCTCCTGCAGCAGAACGCGCAGGTTTTCCCGTGCCAGCGGCTCGTCATCCACAATCAGCACTCTTAACATGCGTTTTCCTCCAGCGGCAGTCGTACGGTAATACGGGTAAATCGGTCTGGCTCACAGGCGACGGTAATGCCGCAATCATCGCCAAAATGGGCGCGCAGGCGTTTATCCACCAGGCTCATCCCTAAACCGCCGGAGGCGGAAGGCTGATAAAGCCCGGCATTATCTTCAATATCCAGCACCAGATGGTGGTTGAAACGGCTGGCCGCAATGGTTATCTCCCCTGTCCCCAGAAGCTGTGACGTACCGTGTTTAATGGCGTTTTCGACAATAGGTTGCAGGGTAAAGGCCGGGAGATGCTGATACGCCAGCTCGTCCGGAACGGAAAGCGACACCTGCAGGCGCGACTGGAAACGCGCCTGCTCGATCTGAAGATAGGCATTCACGTGCTCAATCTCATCGGCGAGGGTGACGATCTCCGACGGCCGCTTCAGGTTTTTGCGGAAAAAGGTCGACAGAAATTGCACCAGCTGCGCGGCCTGATCGCTGTCGCGGCGGATCACCGCTTTGAGCGTATTGAGGGCATTAAACAGGAAATGCGGGTTGACCTGGGCATGCAGCAGCTTAATTTCGGACTGCGTCAGCAGCGCTTTCTGCCGTTCATACTGTCCGGCCAGAATTTGCGCGGAAAGCAGCTGGGCGATCCCCTCCCCCAACGTGCGGTTGATGGAGCTGAACAGACGGTTTTTCGCCTCATACAGCTTGATGGTGCCCATCACCCGCTGATTTTCGCCGCGCAGCGGAATCACCAGCGTGGAGCCCAGCTTGCACTGCGGATGCAGCGAACAGCGGTAAGGCACTTCGTTACCGTCGGCATACACCACCTCGCCGGTTTCAATGGCGCGCAGCGTATAGGCTGAAGAGATGGGTTTACCCGGCAAATGGTGATCGTCCCCGGTGCCGGTAAAGGCCAGCAGCCGCTCGCGGTCGGTTATTGCCACCGCGCCGATGTCCAGCTCCTTGTAGAGCACCTGCGCGACCTTCATGCTGTTCTCTTCGTTAAACCCCTGGCGCAGGATCCCTTCAGTCGACGCGGCGACCTTCAGCGCCGTGGCGGAAAAGGCTGAGGTGTACTTCTCAAACATGGCGCGCTTGTCGAGGAGAATACGCATAAACAGCGCTGCGCCCACGGTGTTGGTCACCATCATCGGAGCGGCAATACTGCTGACCAGATGCAGCGCATCTTCAAACGGACGGGCAATCAGCAGAATGATCGCCATCTGCGCCATTTCGGCCACAAAGGTGATCGCCCCGGCGGTAAGCGGACTAAAAACTTTATCTGGCCGGCCGCGCTTAATCATGTAGCTGTGCACCAGGCCGCCAAGCAGCCCTTCCACGATCGTCGAGATCATACAGCTCAGCGCCGTCATCCCGCCCATGGAATAGCGATGCAGCCCTCCGGTTAAGCCGACGAGACCACCGACGACGGGACCGCCCAGCAGCCCGCCCATCACCGCGCCGATAGCGCGCGTATTGGCAATAGAGTCTTCGATATGGAGGCCAAAATAGGTCCCCATGATGCAGAAAATAGAGAAGGTGACGTAACAGAGCAGCTTATGCGGCAGACGTACGGTGACCTGCATCAGCGGGATAAACAGGCGCGTTTTACTCATCAGCCAGGCAATGACAAGAAACACACACATCTGCTGAAGCAACAGCAGCACCAGATTGAACTCGTACATACTCAAAACCGCACACGCTAAAAACGCGTAACATACACGGATGCGGCTCAACTTTCTTTGAAGCACCCCAAAAAAGCGCAAAATCGTGTCCGTTATCACACCTTTTTCAGAACATCGCATGAGCTTCGCATTCTTTGTGCAAAAAACAATCAATCCTTCCTGGTTCGGCAAAGTGGGTCTACAGTTAAGCTGGGGACGCGTAAGCCAGGGGGCGAATATGGCGCTTTACACGATAGGTGAAGTGGCACTCCTTTGTGATATCAATCCCGTTACCCTACGGGCGTGGCAGCGACGGTATGGATTACTCAAACCGCAGAGAACAGACGGCGGGCATCGCCTTTTTAATGATGCCGACATCGACCGCATCCGCGAGATCAAAAGCTGGATCGACAACGGGGTGCAGGTCGGGAAAGTGAAATCCCTGCTGAGCCACGACGATCCTGACACGCAGCACCTCTGGCGCGAACAACAGGAAACCCTGCTGCGGCTTCTGCAGGTGGGCAATCTGCAGCGCCTGCGCGCATGGATAAAAGAGCTGGGCCGCGATTACCCGGCACAGACGCTGATCACCCATCTTTTCATTCCGCTCCGTCGACGCCTGCAGTGCCAGCAGTCTACGCTGCAGGCGCTGCTCAGCCTGCTTGATGGGGTGCTGATCAACTACATCGCTGTCTGCCTTGCCTCGGCGAAGAACAAGGCAGGAAAAGATGCGCTGGTGGTCGGCTGGAACGTGCACGATACCACCCGCCTGTGGCTGGAAGCGTGGATTGCGACCCAAAAGGGCTGGCGCGTGGATGTCCTTGCGCACTCGCTGGCGCAGCTTAAGCCTGAGTTTTTTGACGGCCAGACCCTGCTGGTCTGGTGTGGCGAAGTGCCGTCCGCCTCACAGCAACAGCTGCTGGCACAATGGCGTGAGAATGGTTATCCGGTTTATTCCCTTGGGCCGGATGAGCCATAACGGCATTTAATAGTTCATTAACAGCTGCGCTTCACCGTATAATTGCTCCGTTAACAACAGGAGCACATGATGAAGGCAACCAAACTGGCCATTATTACCCTTTTCGTCCTGATGGCCGTGAGCGGTATCGGCGGCGTAATGCTGGCAGGGTACTCGTTTATTGTTCGCGGCGGTGTCGGCTGAGGTACAGTGCCAGCCGCTCAAAAAGGCGATCGACGACGATTGCCGCCAGCGCGACCAGCACAGCCCCCTGCACAATGTAAGCCGTATTAAACCCGCTCAGGCCGATAATAATCGGCGTTCCCAGCGTATTAGCACCGACCGTAGACGCAATGGCTGCCGTTCCGATGTTAACGATCACCGACGTGCGGATCCCGGCAATGATAACCGGTGCCGCAAGCGGCAGTTCAACCTTGCGCAGCCGCTGCCCGCGGCTCATCCCCATCCCTTCTGCCACGCTCAGCACTGAGGCAGGTACCGCCGCGAGACCCGCCAGCGTGCCCTGCAGCACCGGCAATACGCCATACAGAATCAGCGCAATAATGGCAGGCTGCTGGCCAAAGCCCATCACCGGAACCGCTATCGCCAGTACCGCCACCGGCGGAAACGTCTGTCCAATGGCCGCAATTGTCTCTACCAGCGGACGAAACTCCCGGCCCGCCGGCCGCGTGACCGCGATGCCAGCACCTGTGCCCAGCACAACCGCAATGGCGCTTGAGAGCGCCACCAGCCAGAGATGCGCCAGGGCGAGATTAATAAAGCTCTCCTGCTGATACACCGGCCGCGGCAGCCCCGGGAAAAGGGCGTTAAACAGCGCCGCGCTGTGCGGCATCAGAAACAGTAAGGCGATAAAGAGCGCTACCAGCCAGAGGAGCGGATCACGCAGTGCCTTCACGCGTCACCTCCCCTGCCAGCAGATCGCGAAAATGTAAGGTTCCGCACGGCGTCCCGCGGGCGTCCGAAACGGGCAATACCTCGCACTGGCGCGCGACAAACGCGGAGAGGGCATCCCGCAGGCTCATTTGCTCCTGCAACGGCTCACCGCTGCTCACCTGCACCGTCTCCCGACGCATATAATCGCCGACCGTCCGCAGAGAGAGCAGCCTGACGCCCAGCTCGCTGCGGCCAAAAAACTCACGCACAAAGTCGTTCTTCGGCCATGTTAACAGCTCAAGCGGCGAGCCCTGCTGCACCACTTCGCCATGATCCATCAGCACCAGATGGTCGGCCAGGCGCAGAGCTTCATCAATATCGTGCGTCACGAGAACGATCGTGCGTCCAAGAATGCGGTGAATGCGGGTCATCTCCGCCTGAAGCGCCCCGCGCGTAACCGGGTCCAGCGCGCCGAAGGGTTCATCCATCAGCAGCACCTGCGGGTTGGCCGCCAGCGCGCGCGCCACGCCCACTCGCTGCTGTTGGCCACCGGAAAGCTGGTGCGGATAGCGGTCACGCAACGCGGGCTCCAGCCCCAGCAGAGACATCAGTTCATCAACACGGTCAGTGATTTTAGCCCGCGACCATTTCTCCAGCTGCAGCACGGTGGCAATGTTCTGCGCCACCGTCCAGTGCGGAAACAGGCCGATAGACTGAATGGCATACCCCATCCGGCGACGCAGCTCCAGCACCGGCAGGCTGCGGATCTCTTCTCCGGCAAAGCGAATCAGGCCGCTGTCATGCTCAACCAGACGGTTGATCATCTTCAGCGTGGTGGATTTTCCCGACCCGGAGGTGCCAATCAGCACGGAAAACGCGCCCTCGGCAAAGTTCAGGTTCAGATGGCTCGCCGCCGGGCGGCCGGCAAAGGTTTTACTGACATCATGAAATTCAATCATTGGCTCTTCTCCTGAGCAGCGCGAGCCATAAGGCAAACAGCGCGTCGACGACAACCGCCAGCGCAATAGTGGGAACCACGCCTAATAACACCAGATCCAGGGCGCTGCTCAGCAGCCCCTGGAACACCAGCGCGCCAAAGCCACCCGCGCCAATCAGCGCCGCGATTACCGCCATGCCAACGGTTTGTACCGCCACCACCCGCAGGCTGCGCAGCAGCAGGGGCAGCGCCAGCGGCAGCTGAATCTTCCAGAAACACTGCCGCGCGCTCATGCCCATCGCATGGGCGCTTTCCAGCACATCCGGCGCGACCTGGCTTAGGCCCGCGACCACGCCGCGCACCAGCGGCAACAGCGCGTACAGCACCAGCGCGATAAGAGCAGGCGTTAACCCCGTCCCGGCTATTCCCAGCACTCCCAGGACAGGAAACGACTTCACCAGCCCGGCAAGGGGCGCAATCAGCAGACCAAACAGAGCGACGGAAGGAATGGTCTGGATAACGTTGAGCACGGCGAAGACCCCGCCCTGACGTGAAGGATGGCGATAGCACCACATGCCCAGGGGTATCCCGAGCAGAAGCGCCGGAACGAGCGTGCCGAAGAGGATCGTCAGGTGTTGCGCCAGGGCATCATCAAACACCTCCTGACGGTTGGCATACTCTTTTAACAGCGAGAGATTGTTCAGCTCACCGCTGAACAGCAGGAACAATGGAATACACCATATCTGTGCGTTGAGCACCCAGCGCCAGACGGCGCTGGAGATGAGTCGACGAATGGCATCGCTGCAGGCCAGCAGACACAGCGCCAGCCACAGCCAGAGGCCGCTGCCCACCGTGGTTCTCGCCAGCGGGCTTTCCGCCGACACCATATGCGTCGCCGCCTGCCCGGCCCCCCAGAACAGGATGATAAACAGCCCTTCAGCGAGGAGCAGCGTCAGCCACTGCGCCGTGCGGCCTTGCCAGAGCGTTAGCGCGACCCACGCGCCCAGCACCGCCGCCAGACACCACGGCGTAAACGCCCACACTTCCCAGAGAGAGCGTCCTTCCCCTGACATCAGGCGGTTAGGGGCGACATTTACAAACGGCAGCGCGACTGCCGCGATGGCCACGCAGGCCAACAGCAGCAGTACGCGGTTATGACATTTTATTGGCACAGCCCTTTCCCGTTACTTCACAAGCCCTTGTTGTTTCAGGAAGTCGGCGGCCACTTTTTTGGCATCCAGCCCCTCGACGGCAATGCTGGCATTCAGCTGTTGCAGCGTTTTTTCATCCAGCTTCTCGAAGACCGGCTTAAGCCAGTCGGCAATCTGCGGATACGCTTTCAGCACCGCCTCACGCACAACCGGAGCTGGGGCGTAAATCGGCTGTACGCCTTTTGGATCGGTCAGGGTTTGCAGGCCAAGCGCCGCCACCGGGCCGTCGGTACCGTAGGCCATGGCCGCGTTAACGCCAGAGGTTTGCTGCGCCGCCGCTTTGATGGTCACCGCGGTATCCCCACCCGCCAGAGAGAGCAACTGCGGCTGATCGAGCTTGAAGCCGTAGGCTTTTTCAAACGCGGGCAGTGCGTCAGGACGCTCGATAAATTCCGCGGACGCTGCAAGCTTAAAGTCGCCCTTCTCTTTCAGATAGCGGCTGAGATCCGCAAGCGAGGTCAGCTTCCCTTTCTCCGCCACGTCCTTGCGCACCGCGATAGTCCAGGTATTGTTGGCCGGGGCCGGGGTCAGCCAGACCAGTTTGTTCTGCTCCGCGTCGAGTTTTTTGACTTTCTCATACCCGGCTTTGGCATTTTTCCATGCCGGATCGTTTTCCTGTTTGAAGAAGAACGCGCCGTTGCCGGTGTATTCCGGGTAGATATCCAGCTCGCCGGAGGTAATCGCGCCGCGCACGACAGGCGTGGTGCCGAGCTGGACTTTATTGACGGTTTTCACACCGTGGCTTTCCAGCACCTGCAAAATAATATTGCCGAGCAGCGCGCCTTCGGTATCGATCTTTGAGCCCACTTTTACCGGCTCCGCCGCCTGTAGCGGCAGACTCAGCGCCGCCAGCAGCACCGCAGATCCCAACATCCCCTTTGCAATCGTCATTCCACTATCCTCATTTTTTTTGCTGCCTTTTTCAGAGGCTTGAGAGAAAAGCGTAGCTTAAAACGGCGGAATTAACCGTCAAAATGCCTTTTTAGCATAAGGTAAGACGCCTCCCCGCAGGACGGGGGAGGCAAAGGAAGGAAAGGTTACAGCAGCTCGAACTCGCCTTTATTCACGCGGGCGGAATCCACGCCGATAAAGACGTTAAACTTGCCCGGTTCCGCATCGTATTTCATCTGCTGGTTCCAGAACTTCAGCGCATCCACGTCAATCGGGAAGCTGATGGTTTTGGTTTCGCCAGGTTTCAGAGTGACCTTCTCAAAGCCGCGCAGCTGTTTCACCGGACGGCTCATGGAGGCAGTCACATCCTGAACGTACATCTGGATAACCGTCGCCCCTTCGCGCTTGCCGGTGTTGGTCACCTCGACGCTGGCGGTGACGTTGCCATCACGCTTCAGGGTTGGCGCAGACATTTTCACCTCAGAGACCTTAAAGGTGGTGTAGCTCAGGCCGTAACCAAACGGATACAGCGGGCCGTTGGCTTCGTCGAAGTAGCGCGAGGTGTACTTGTTCGGCTTGTCGGCGTTGTACGGACGACCGGTGTTCAGGTGGCTGTAGTAGACCGGGATCTGTCCGACGGAGCGCGGGAAGGACATCGGCAGCTTGCCCGACGGGTTGTAATCACCAAACAGCACGTCGGCGATGGCGTTACCGCCTTCGGTACCGGCAAACCAGGTTTCCAGAATAGCGTCAGCCTGCTGATCTTCTTTCACCAGCGCCAGCGGACGACCGTTCATCAGCACCAGCACCAGCGGCTTGCCGGTCGCTTTCAGGGCGGCGATCAGATCGCGCTGGCTCTGCGGAATTGTAATATCGGTACGGCTGGAGGCTTCGTGCGCCATCCCCTGCGCTTCACCCACGACCGCGACAACGACGTCAGACTGTTTCGCGGTATTCACCGCCTCGTCGATCATCTCCTTCGAAGTGCGCGGATCGACCTTCACCGCTTCCTCGTACTGGTTGAGGAAAGTCACGATGTCTTTATCGTTGGTGACGTTCGCGCCTTTGGCATACAGCACTTTGGCGTTTTCACCGACCGCACTCTTGATACCGGTCAGCACGGTCACGGACTGGTCAGCCACGCCTGCGGCAGACCAGCTGCCCATGACATCGCGCTTGCTGTCGGCCAGCGGGCCCACCACGGCAATGGTGCCGGATTTTTTCAGCGGCAGCGTGTCGAGGCGGTTCTTCAGCAGCACCAGACTTTCGCGCGCCACGTCACGGGCCTCTTTACGGTGCAGACGGGTTTCGGCATTGGTATCTGCCGGGTCAGAATCTTTCGGGCCCAGATGGCTGTACGGATCGTTAAACAGACCCATGTCGTATTTCACGTTCAGCACGTGGCGCGCGGCATCGTCCAGCTCCGCCATGGTCACCTTGCCGCTCTTCACCAGCCCCGGCAGGTATTTGCTGTAGTACTCGTCGCTCATGCTCATGTTAATGCCGGACTTGAGCGCGACGCGCACCGCGTCTTCCGGGTCGGAAGCCGTGCCGTGTTTGATCAGCTCTTTAATCGCCCCGTGGTCAGAAACGGTAATGCCCTTGAAGCCCCACCGATCGCGCAGCACGTCTTTCAGCAGCCAGGAATCAGAGGTCGCAGGCGTGCCGTTCAGCGAGTTCAGCGCCACCATCACCGCGCCGCTGCCCGCATCCAGCCCTGCCTTGTACGGCGGCATGTAGTCGTTAAACAGGCGCTGCGGGCTCATGTCGACGGTGTTGTACTCTTTACCGCCTTCAACCGCGCCGTAGGCCGCAAAGTGCTTAACGCTGGTCATCACCGAGTAGCGTTCCGCCGGGCTTTTGCCCTGCATCGCTTCCACCATGGTTTTACCCATCATGGAGGTTAAAAAGGTGTCTTCACCAAAGCCTTCCGATGCACGCCCCCAGCGCGGATCGCGCGAGACGTCCACCATTGGTGCCCAGGTCATGTTCAGGCCATCGTCCGCGGCTTCATAAGCAGACACACGCCCGACGGTTTTCACCGCGTCGAGGTTAAAGGAGGAGGCTAAGCCGAGGCTGATGGGGAAAACGGTACGCTGGCCGTGCACCACATCATAGGCGAAGAACAGAGGAATTTTCAGACGGCTGAGATCCATCGCCTGATCCTGCATCTTGCGGATATCCTGGCGGGTGACGGTATTAAAGATGGCCCCTACCTGCCCGTCTTTGATCATCTCGCGGATGGCCTCTTTCGGGTTATCCGGGCCGACGCTGATAAGACGCAGCTGGCCGATCTTCTCATCGACCGTCATTTTCTTGAGCAATTCCGTGACAAACGCGTCCCGTGCTTCAGGCGTGAGCGGGTGATTGCCAAACAAATCCTCTGCCAGCGCAGGTTGCAGTGCCAGGCTGACGGCGACACCTACAGAACATAGCCATTTCATGTCGTTTTACTCTCTCATCAATAACCGCCGGAAGATCTCGGCCAAACCGTGCGAAAAGCGCAGTGTGCCATAAACCCTCGGAACGTTGCAGGGTTATTCTCTGATTTTTCTCTGATTATCTTCGTGAATACTCGACCGCTTAACAGTTAATCGCGCTATGCTTTACAGCGAGAAATTTGCCCCACCACAAGGAGTGGAAGATGTCTTCTGTTCGAACAAACGATAACACGACTTTTATTAACGAACTGTCGCGCCTGGTTGGCTCCTCTCACCTGCTTACCGACCCGGCCAAAACCGCCCGCTACCGCAAGGGCTTCCGCTCCGGCCAGGGCGAGGCGCTGGCGGTGGTTTTCCCCGGCACGCTCCTGGAACTGTGGCGCGTGCTAAGCGCCTGCGTCGCCGCAGACAAGATTATTTTAATGCAGGCGGCCAACACCGGCCTGACCGAAGGTTCAACGCCGAACGGCAACGATTACGATCGTGACATCGTGATCATCAGCACCCTGCGCCTCGACAAGCTGCACCTGCTGGATAAAGGCGAGCAGGTGCTCGCGTTCCCCGGCACGACGCTCTACTCCCTGGAAAAAGCGCTTAAGCCGCTGGGCCGTGAACCGCACTCGGTGATCGGTTCCTCCTGCATTGGCGCCTCGGTGGTTGGTGGGATCTGCAATAACTCCGGCGGCTCGCTGGTGCAGCGCGGCCCGGCCTACACCGAGATGTCGCTGTTTGCCCGTATTGATGAAAACGGCAAGCTGACGCTGGTTAACCATCTGGGCATCGATCTGGGCGTGACGCCGGAACAGATCCTCAGCAAGCTCGACGACGATCGCGTGAAGGATGAAGACGTTCAGCACGACGGGCGTCATGCGCACGATCACGATTACGTGACCCGCGTACGGAATATCGAAGCCGATACGCCGGCGCGTTACAACGCCGATCCGGATCGCCTGTTTGAAGCCTCCGGCTGCGCGGGCAAGCTGGCCGTTTTTGCGGTGCGTCTCGACACCTTCCCGGCAGAGAAAAAACAGCAGGTGTTTTACATCGGTACCAATCAGCCTGAGGTCCTGACGGAGATCCGCCGTCATATTCTGGGCGAATTCACCCACCTGCCGGTGGCGGGTGAGTACATGCACCGGGACATTTACGACATCGCCGAGCGCTACGGCAAAGATACCTTCCTGATGATCGACAAGCTCGGCACCGACAAAATGCCGTTCTTCTTCACCATGAAGGGCCGTACCGATGCGATGCTGGAGAAAGTGTCGCTGTTTAAGCCCCACTTCACCGACCGCTTTATGCAGAAGCTGGGTAACGTTTTCCCGGCGCATTTACCCCAGAGAATGAAAACCTGGCGCGATAAATATGAGCATCATCTGCTGCTGAAAATGGCCGGGGACGGCATTGCCGAAGCGCAGACCTGGCTGAGCGAATTCTTCAAAACCGCCGAAGGGGATTTCTTTGCCTGTACGCCTGAAGAAGGCAGCAAAGCGTTCCTGCACCGTTTTGCCGCCGCTGGAGCCGCCATTCGTTATCAGGCGGTACATTCAGAAGAGGTGGAAGATATTCTGGCGCTGGATATCGCCCTGCGACGTAACGACACCGAGTGGTTTGAACACCTGCCGCCGGAAATCGACAGCAAGCTGGTGCACAAACTCTATTACGGCCACTTTATGTGTTACGTCTTCCATCAGGACTACATTGTCAAAAAAGGGGTCGATGCGCACGCGCTGAAGGAGCAGATGCTCGCCCTGTTGCGTGAACGTGGCGCACAATATCCTGCGGAACACAACGTCGGGCATCTTTATAAAGCCCCTGACGCACTTAAGCAGTTTTATCGCGAGAATGACCCTACAAACAGCATGAATCCCGGCATTGGTAAAACAACGCGGAATAAATACTGGAAAGAGAGTGCCGATACGGAGCAGCAGATTACGCAAGCGTCTGATTAATTCCTACAGCCAAATTTGAGAGATTGTTAAGCGCTCCTTAATCGTAATAGAGTAACTGTCTGTCGCCGGAGAAACGTTTCTCCGGCTTTCTATAACGAGGAGCAGGCACATCATGTCGGCTGTTGATGTTTTATCCGAGACCGAACTGGAAGTGCGCGATGCCCTTCCCGATGATGTGCATGCCATCGCCGCCATCTATGCCTGGCATGTGCTTCACGGACGCGCGTCATTTGAAGAGGTCCCCCCCACCGTCGATGAAATGCGTCATCGTATGAAAAGCGTGGCTGAGAACGGTTTACCGTGGCTTATCGCGCTGTATCGCGGCATTGTCGTGGGCTATTGCTACGCCACCCCGTACCGTCCGCGACAGGCCTACCGCTATACCCTTGAAGAGTCTATTTACGTGGATGCCAGCATTACCGGGCGCGGTTTTGGCTCGGCATTAATGTCTGCGCTGATTGAACGCTGCGAACAAGGCCCGTGGCGCCAGATGGTTGCCGTGGTGGGAGATGGCAATAATAATGCCGGCTCGTTGCGGCTGCATAAAAAACACGGCTTCGAGATTGTCGGCCAGATGCGCAGCGTGGGATATAAGAAAGGCGACTGGCGGGATACGGTGATTATGCAGCGCCCGCTCAACGATGGAGACTGGACGCTGCCAGAGTAGGCGCTTTCGCCCGGTGGCGCTTCGCTTACCGGGCCTACGTATCGAGGTCTTTGTAGGCCGGGTAAGGCGAAGCCGCCACCCGGCACTGACAGATGGCTCAGTCGTTCTGCGCCGTTGCCATCTGTTCCGCTTTTTGCTTTTTATACGTCAATGCCGCAGCCGGGACTGGCTGCACTTTCCCTGTCTCAATCCAGGTGCGCAGACGGCTGGCATCGGCAAAGTGGGTATATTTGCCAAAGGCATCCATCACCACCAGCGCCACGGGCTTACCGTTAAATACCGTGCGCATCACCAGACAGTGTCCTGCCGCGTTGGTAAAGCCAGTTTTCGTTAACTGAATATTCCAGTTATCCCGGTAAACCAGATGGTTAGTATTGCGGAACGGCAGCGTGTAGGCCGGGTTCGCAAAGGTCGCCATCTCTTCACGGGTGGTACTGAGCTGTCCAATCAGCGGGTACTGTTTGCTGGCGATCAGCAGTTTCGTCAGATCGCGGGCCGTGGAGACGTTGCTGATCGACAGACCCGTCGGCTCAACATAATGCGTATTGGTCATCCCCAGTGATTTGGCTTTTGCGTTCATCGCGCGAATAAACGCGTCGTAGCCGCCCGGATAGTGGTGCGCCAGGCTCGCCGCAGCGCGGTTTTCAGACGACATCAGCGCCAGCAGCAGCATATTCTTACGGCTGATTTCACTGTTCAGTCGCACGCGGGAGTAGATCCCTTTCATCTCCGGCGTGTGGCTGATATCCACTTTCAGCTTTTCGTCCAGCGGCAGACGGGCATCAAGCACCACCATCGCGGTCATTAATTTGGTAATCGAGGCGATCGGGCGCACCAGGTCCGGATGGCTGGCGTAAATCACCTTATTGGTGTTGAGATCAACAATCATCGCGCTGCCGGACGCAATTTGCGGCTGGGCAGCAGCGGCGGTCACCGCGGGCGTTTTGGCGACGGCTGGCACGGCAGCGGACGCGCCCAGCAGCAGCGCCAGGCTAAGTAAAGAAACTCGGAATTTCAGCATGGTGAGACTTCTGATAATTATTCACGCACGTTATGACGTACACCGCCTGCGTCGACGGATAAACACAGGCTGGCTTCGGCATCATAGCGGTCACCGGGCGTTGTCGCCAGCGGATAATCGTGAACAGATGCTGCATTGCTGGCATTTACGCCAGCAATGCAGTGAGCTTAGAAGAGACGGTATCCATAACCCCAAAGGATGACCGTCAGCGCCAGTAGCGCCTCCAGGACCAGCACGCCGATGGCGAGCGTTGAGCTGGAGAAGCTCAGGCCCTCTTCTTTATTGATATTCAGGAAGGTAGGGACCCCCAGATACAGCAGATAACCGGTGTAAAAGAGGGCAATAGTACCGATCAGCGCGCACAGCCAGACCAGTGGATAGAGCGCGACAATACCGCTTAAGAACAGCGGGGTCGCGACATACCCGGCGAAGACCATACAGTGCGCCAGCGATGGACGTTGCGGGTAGTTTCGCGCCATCCAGTGTATGACGCGCCCCATGACCGCCACACCCGCCAGCATCAGGCCATAAAAAACGATGGCCAGATAAAGCCCGGTAAACCATGAAAGCTGAACCACGGTGCCATCACCGAAGTTCCAGCCGATTTGTGTTGTTCCAATAAAGGCGCATATTACCGGCACCGCAGCCATCAGCAGTACATGGTGCGTGTAATGATGCGAGACCGTTTCGTTCTCACTTTTAATGACATGCATCTCACGATCGGGATGGGAGAAAAGTCCCCAGACATGGTTCATAGCGCCCCCTTGTTGTCGGCCCGTCAGCGATACCTTAAGTATAATGCAGGCTTTAGATTATTTTATGTACAGTGGGAAATTTCCGTTGATTTCCCCGCTGTTGATTCATGGGGTATATGATTAACGAGGGAATGCAGAGGGAGATAACGTTCACGTAATGGATATCAACAGTCTTATTGAACAATATGGATACGCCGCGCTGGTCATCGGTAGCGTGGCAGAAGGTGAAACGGTCACGTTGTTGGGCGGTGTCGCCGCGCATCAGGGGTTGCTGAAATTCCCGCTGGTCGTCGCCGCGGTCGCGCTCGGGGGCATGATTGGCGATCAGCTGCTCTATTTTCTGGGGCTGCGTTTCGGGCCAACGCTGCTCAGGCGTTTCGCAAAGCATCAGAAGAAAATCCGGCGCGCTCAGCGGCTCATTCAACGCCATCCCTATCTGTTCGTTATTGGCACGCGCTTTATGTATGGCTTTCGCATTATTGGTCCGATACTGATCGGCGCCAGCCATCTGCCGCCAAAAATTTTCCTGCCGCTCAATATTGTTGGCGCGATTGCCTGGGCGCTGATTTTCACGACGCTCGGTTACGTGGGTGGCGAAGTGATTGCCCCGTGGCTGCATAATCTCGATCAGCACCTGAAGCACTGGGCGTGGTTGATCCTGGTGGTTGTGGCGGTGATCGGGGTCAGGCTGTGGCTGAAGCATCGGGAAAAAACGCGGGATGAAGAGTGAGTGCAGCCTGCTGCCCTCACTCCGGTCCTCTCCCACAGGGGTGAGGGGAAACTTACCTCTCCGGCTTAAACTGCGGGTTCGCCAGCATAAATCCCCCGTCAACAATAAACGATTGCCCCGTTGTATAGCTGGCGTCGCTGTCGCACAGCCACGCCACCAGGCTGGCGATCTCTTTCGTGTGGCCCGGCCTTGCCAGCGGGATTTCCGGCATTGAACCTTCCTTCACTTCGCTGTCATCCATGTCATTCATCGGTGTGGCAATGGCGCCCGGGGCGACGGCGTTCACCAGAATGTTGTGCTTAACCAGTTCCATTGCCATGGATTTGGTTAACCCGCCGAGGGCATGTTTTGCCGCCGTGTAGGCGCTGGCCTCCGGCAGCGGCGTGTGCTCATGTACCGAGGTGATATTGACAATCCGCCCCCCTTCCCCCTGCTTCACCATCTGACGTGCGGCAATTTGCGAACAGAGAAACGCGCCGTCCACGTCGACGGTGAAAATGTTCCGCCAGTCGCCAAACGGCATCTCCAGGAAAGGCGCTTTGGTCATCGCCCCTGCATTGTTAACCAGCACGTCCAGCCGACCAAAACGCGCAATCAGCGTTTCAATGGCCTCTGCACCTTCCGGCAGCGTGCTTAAATCAAGATGGATGGCCTCTGCGCGCTGCCCCTGCGCTTCGACCTCACGACAGGTTTCCAGCGCCCCTTGCTCATCCGAGTGCCAGGTGACGCCAATATCAAACCCGCGCCCGGCCAGCATCAGGGCCGTAGTTTTACCAATCCCGGAATCCGATGCGGTAACAATCGCTACTCTGGTCATACTCACCTCCTGAAAAACTACAAAGAGGTAAGTATAGATAATGGCCATTTTTAGCCATGATGATAACCACCGCCCAGCGCCGACGTCAGCTGCAGCGTGGCGTCGATATACTGGCCTTTCAGCATCACGCCGGCGAGATGTTCTTTGAGGGCCGGTATTCTGGCTTCACTGACCCGGGAGCCCGCAATAATACCTGCGCTAAAACGCGCCTGCGCCAGCGCCACCACCCGTGCCGCATCTTTTTCAACCTGCTGCTGCTGGCGGTTCTTCGCCGTCAGGGTTTCAACTTCACTGGCCGTACGAGCCACCTGATTGACAGCCTCTACCACCGCTTTGTTGTAGTTCGCCACCGAGAGATTGTTCTGCGCCTGAGCGATATCCAGGCTCGCATTCAGCCTGCCGCTGTCGAAAATCGGCAGCGTCAGCCCGGCGGTCACGCCCATCTGCTGCGCTGAAGCGCGAAACAGATCGCTCAGGTGGAGCGCGTCCTGCTGTAAGAAAGCCATCAGGTTCACGTCAGGATAGAAAGCCGCTCTGGCGGCCTCTACCTCGCTCATGGAGGCTTCGATATACCAGTGCGCCTCCTGAAGATCCGGGCGGCGTGCCAGCAGTTCATATCCCAGCGTCGTCGGTAACGCAGCCTCAACCGTCGGCAGCGCGTGCCGCGTAAGCGTCATGGAGGAGGAATTGGTCAGCGCGACCAGACGCGCCTCTACGGCTTTCATCTTCCCGTTGACTTCCGCCAGTTGCTCTTCGGTTTTGCTGGCGTTGATATCGGTTTCGACCCCTTCCACGGAGGAGGTGATCCCGTGCTGATACAGCTCGCGGTCGGCGCCAATAATGTTGCCCTGCTCGCGTTTAATCTGCGCGAGGACCTCCCCCGCGGCGGCCTGAGTTTGCCACTCCCAGTAGAGCCGCGCCACGCTGCTGGCCAGCAGCTGTCGGGTCTGCTCCAGCTCCGCTTTTTGCGCATTCACTTTGCCAATTCGGGCTTCGACCTGCGCACGATTTTTTCCCCACAGATCGAGATCCCAGCCTGCAGTCAGGCCAAAGGTGCCGTTGGTGTACCACGGCCCGGTGGTGCCTGCAGCCGGGTCGGTAATGGCAAAGGGCCCCATCAGCCCTTCCGCGGACATTTTCTGACGTTCGGCATCCGCTGAAAAATCAATCTGCGGACCGTCGGTGGCCATAGCGGCTTTTGCCTGGGCTTCAGCAAGCGTAATGCGCTGACGGGCAATCTGCATATCCGGCGCATCGTTCAGTGCTTTCGCAATAAGCCCGGTTAGCTGAGGATCGTTATACGTTTTCCACCACTCATTTTTCGGCCAGTCCTGATGATTCAGAACCGTATTCACCGATGTCGTGACCGGCTGGGTTTGAATAGCGGATACCGTGGCATGTTGCGGCGCACAGCCGAAAAGAATAAATGTCAGTGGAGCACTCAGAGATAAAACAAGAAAACGTTTCATTACGCCATTCACGCAAAAAATAAAGGCGCAAATTACGCCTGATGCTGTTTATTTTTTTAGTAATGCGTGGCAAAGCGCAAATTGTCATATATTTAAATATACGGAAAAATATTCACCAAAATTATTATTTGGATTTAATTATGCAAATAAAAAATAATCAACCCGACAACGTTCACTTCCCCTGTCAGGTTGATCTCTTCATTACGCTTTCAGCGAAGCGCCTTTCGTGGCAATAACCTCTTTATACCAGTAGAAACTTTTCTTACGGCTGCGCGCCAGCGTGCCTTTTCCGCTGTCATCGCGTTCGACGTAAATAAAGCCGTAGCGCTTAGAGAGTTCAGCTTTAGACGCGCTCACCAGGTCGATTGGCCCCCAGCTGGTATAGCCCATCACCTCAACGCCGTCTTCAATCGCTTCACGCACCTGTACCAGATGGTCGTTGAGGTAGCTGATGCGGTAATCATCCTGCACCACGCCGTCAGCATCCGGTTTATCCTTCGCCCCCAGACCATTTTCCACAATAAACAACGGCTTCTGGTAGCGATCCCAGAGCACGTTTAACAGGGTACGCAGGCCGATCGGGTCAATCTGCCAGCCCCATTCGGAACTTGCCAGATGCGGGTTGGGTACCATGCTCAGGATATTGCCGCGCGCCTGCTGGTTGAGAGCCTCATCTGCGGTGACGCAGCCCGTCATGTAGTAGCTGAATGAGATAAAATCAACGGTCGATTTCAGCGCCTCGCGGTCGGCATCCGTGACCTCAAGCTGAATTCCGTTGTCGCGGAAGAAGCGCTGCATATACCCCGGGTAGGCGCCGCGGCACTGCACGTCGCCAAAGAATTGCCACGCGCGGTTTTCCTGCAGCGTCTCCAGAACATCTTCCGGCTTGCAGGTCAGCGGATACATCAGGCCGCCCAGCAGCATGTTGCCGATTCTGGCATCCGGGATGATTTCGTGGCAGGCCTTCACAGCCAGCGCGCTGGCCACCAGCTGGTGGTGGATTGCCTGGTACACCTCCCCTTTGCTGCTGGTTTCCGGCAGACCCACGCCGGTCATCGGCGCGTGCAGAGACATATTGATCTCGTTGAAGGTCAGCCAGAGCTTCACCTTCTCTTTGTAGCGCGCAAACACGGTGCGGGCGTAGCGCTCGAAGAACCCAATGGCCTGACGGCTGCCCCACCCGCCGTACTGCTTCACCAGCCCCCACGGCATTTCGTAGTGGGACAGCGTCACCAGCGGAGTAATGCTGTGCGCGGCCAGCTCGTCAAACAGACGGTCGTAAAACGCCAGCCCCGCTTCGTTCGGCTGCTGCTCGTCACCGTTCGGGAAGATACGCGTCCAGGCAATGGAGACGCGCAGGCAGCTGAAGCCCATCTCAGCGAACAGCTTGATGTCTTCCGGGTAGCGATGATAGAAGTCGATGGCGACATCCTTGATGCCGCTGTCCCCTGGGACGCGTTCAACCACCGGGCCGAAGACCCCCTGCGGCTGAACGTCTGAGGTGGACAGCCCTTTTCCATCCTCCAGATACGCGCCTTCTACCTGATTCGCGGCAACCGCGCCGCCCCATAAAAAATCGTCCGGGAAAGTTTTCATCACGTTCTCCTGTTATTGATGGCTTACGCTGAGTAACGGCGCACCGGCGTTAACGGACGTTGCCGCCACGGTCACCACCTCGCGATACTCGTCGCTGTTACTGATAATAATCGGGGTCGCCAGGTCGTATCCGGCATCGATAATCGCCTGACGGTCAAACTCCAGCAGCAGGTCGCCCGGCTGAACTTTGTCGCCCACCTTCACGTGGGCGGTAAACGGCTTACCGTCGAGCTTCACGGTGTCGATACCCACGTGGATCAACACTTCAATGCCGCTGTCGCTGAGCAGGCCGATGGCGTGTTTGGTCTGGAACAGCGAGGCCACCACGCCGGCAAACGGGGCAATCACTTTGTTATCGGAAGGAATAATGGCGGCACCGCTGCCCAGCAGGCCGCTGGCAAACGTGGTATCTGGCACCTGTTCAAGCGCCAGAACGGTGCCGGTCATCGGGGATAAGACCCCGTTTTCCCCTGCCGTAACCGCAACTTCCGGCGCTGTGCGACCCGGCATTCCGGCCAGAAGCGTCAGGCCGCAGCTGAGTACCAGCGCCACCACGGTGCCGATCACGCCCCCCCACAGCGTAGCGTTCACCCCACCCGGCGGGATCATCTGGGCGATGGTAAAGATATTAGCGAAGCCGAAAGAGTAAACGTGGGTATCGCTGAAGCCGACAATGGCACCGCCGATAGCGCCCGCCACGCAGCCAAAGATAAACGGACGGCGTAGCGGCAGGTTCACACCGTAGACCGCCGGTTCGGTGATACCAAATATCCCCGCCGTGACGGACGAACCGGCCAGCATCTTCTGGCGGGCATCGCGGGTGCGCAGGAAGATCCCGAGCGCTGCGCCCACCTGGCCAAACACTGCGGGCAAGAGCATTGGCAGCATGGAATCATGTCCCAGCACCGCGAGGTTGTTAATCATCAGCGGTACCAGCCCCCAGTGCAGGCCAAAAATGACACAGACCTGCCACAGCGCCCCCATTGCCGCTCCCGCCAGCCACGGCGCCAGAACGTAGATGCTCTGATAGCCGTTCGCCAGCATCTGGCTCAGCCAGGTCGCAAGTGGCCCGATAACGAGGAAAGTCAGCGGCACGGTCACGCCCAGACAGATCAGCGGCGCGAAGAAGTTTTTCATAGAGGAAGGCAGCAGCTTCGTGCTCTGCTTTTCCAGCCAGCAGCTCACCCACGAGGCGAGAATAATCGGGATCACCGATGAACTGTAGTTGAACCAGGTGACAGGGATGCCCAAAAAGACTTCGGATACCGCGCCCGGCTGCTGGCTGGCGTTAAACGCCGCAATCATCATCGGATGGGTGAGCGCTCCGCCGATCACCATGGTAATAAACGGGTTGCCGCCGAATTTTTTCCCGGCGGTATAGCCCAGCACCAGCGGGAAGAAGAAGAACAGCGCGTCGCTGGCGGCGAACCAGATTTTATAGGTACCGCTTTCGGTGGTGAGCCAGCCGCAGACCACGGCCAGCGCCAGCAATCCTTTCAGAATACCGGACGCCGCCAGAATGCCGATAAACGGCGTGAAAATCCCGGAGACGATGTCAATCAGCCGGCCCAGCAGATTGCCTTTTTCACCCTTCTCTTCCACGACGGGCGCATCATCGCTCAGCCCCGCTTCATTGCGCACCGCCTGCCAGACGTCGTGAACGTGGTTACCAATCACTACCTGAAACTGGCCGCCGCTTTCGACCACCATGATCACGCCCGGGTTTTTCTTGAGCCCTTCCGCATCCGCTTTTTGATTCTCTTTCAGTTTGAAGCGAAGCCGGGTGGCGCAGTGTACAAGACTGACGATGTTCTCTTTTCCGCCAACGTGGCCGAGAATATCCTTCGCTAAAGCCTGGTATTCCATCTCGATTTCCTTACATCCGATGCCCGCAGGCACCTGTTGACTGAGTACAAAAAATAAAAAAACCCGAGAACGGCCTCCTTGCGAAGGCCGCGCTCGGGTTTTGCCTGCGTGATGCAGTAACAATCCCGTTTTGAGGCTTAACGCCCCTCTTTTCTCACCCGCTCAATATGAATGGCGAGGAACATAATTTCTTCGGTTGTCAGCTCGCGCTGATAGCTTTTATGCAAATGCTGGGCGATTTTCTCGGCGCATTTCCACGCTTTCGCGTAGTTGTCCTTTACCGCCGTATGCAGCGAGATATCGTCGTCTTCCACCACCGTGCGGGTGAGCATCCGCTGGGCAAAAAACTTCAGGTGAGTGACAAAACGCTGATAGCTGATCGACTCTTCGTCATACTCAAGCTGCAGTTGATACTTCACCAGCTGCAGGATCTCCTGCATCACCCGCGTCACGTGCATCACGTCCGGCATTTCGCTGTTCAGCTGCGCGGTCACCAGGTGCAGGGCGATAAACCCGGCCTCATCCTCCTCCAGTTCGACGTTCAGGCGTCTGGCGATAATGGCCCGCGCCTCCTGCCCTAATTCGAACTCCTTCGGATACAGCCGCTTGATATCCCACAGCAGCACGTTCTTGATGGCCAGTCCTTTCTTCTGGCGCTCAATCGCAAAGTAGCAGTGGTCCGTTAGCGTGATATACAAACTGTCCTGCAATTTACCCAGCCGCTGCGCCGCCATCCCAATGATGCGATCGCAGGTGGTCATCACGTCCAGCGGGATCTGGTTCAGCAGCTCCCCGAGTCGACGCACCAGCTCATCGCTTTGTAGCGCAAACACCTTTTCAATCATCGCGGTATCCAGGTCATCACCGACGCGTTTCTGGAAAGCCAGCCCGCGCCCCATCACCACCTGTTCACATCCGCGTTCATCCTGAACAACCACCACATTGTTATTAAGAATTTTGGCGATTTTCATCGGAACCCCAGAAACAAAAAAACCTGACCTCCGGCAGATGCCAGAAAATCAGGTTTTGCCTGCCGAAGCAGTAACAATCCAGTTCTGGCACTCTATCAGTTTCATTCGTAGCCTCAATGCCTCACGCGTCAGAAACGTGACGCGGATCGAACTTGCTACGGTGATATCAGAAGCTCACCACCGTTTTCAGCTCCGTTACCCAGGCATCCTGCGTGCGGGAAACACCTCCCGGATGGTGCCAGTACTGAATGCCCGGCTGCAGCTCAAGCCATGACACCGGGCGGAAGCGATAGTAAAACTCGCCGTTCAGGGAATGGCCCGGCACCGGGTGATATGCCGGATTGTTATAGTCCGCGACGCCGCTCAGGCTGTTCTGGTAGCGCTGGTTGCGCGCGTACTGGCTGCTCATATCAATCCAGGTTAAGCCGAAGCCAATCCAGTCTTCCGGCCGCGCATCAAACAGCCCGCGGTAGCGCAGCGAGGCGGCGTAAACCTGGTGCATATAGTTGGTACTTTGATCAGCAAGGCTCATGCTGAACGAGGTGCTCAACCCGCGATTCGGGTCATCCTGATGCTGCGTTATCTGCTGGTTAAGACCGGCGTACATAAACCAGGTGCGGTTGTGCGTGTCATAACCGGCCGGGTCGGAGGCGCCCGCGCCGCCGGATTTGCCGCGATAGAGATCGGTTTGCGGCGCGTTGGTAAACACCACGCCCAGGTTGTACGCGCCAGGCAGGCCGTTAATCAGCGGGCGCGCTTCGATTTCAACCGGCAGTAAGACCCCTTTGCTGCCCTTTGTTGACCAGCTCCATGCGTGGCTGCGGCTGGAGGCATTCGGGTTCTGCTCCATCACCCCGCCTTTTAAGGTGACTACTGGCGTGACCTTGTACTCCAGCGTGGTGCCCCAGGTGTGCACGTTCCAGTTGTTCCATGTCAGCGAGTTGGCAGACTTCCCGCCGCACTGCGACAGCAGCTGGAAATCACAGGGGATGATCTGGTCAAAAGTCTGCACCTTGTTCATCATCCCGATGCGCCAGGTCAGACGCCGGTCGTCAAAGCTGCGGGCAAAAGTGAGCCAGCCCAGGCGGGTAATCGACTGCCCGCCCCAACTCTCCTGGGTCAGGTCGTTAAAGTTAACGCGCGGGTCCTGCACCCGTTTGGTGGTGAGATCGTCATTGTGGTTGCGGTTGACGATGTTCCCCTCAATGCGGGCATCGGGAATGCCGGTCCAGCGCTCCAGATCCTGGTTAAAGGTCAGCGCAAACTGGTCGATATACGCCACGTGGGGATCGTGGTTATAGCCCCCGCCGCCGTTCCAGCCGATCTCATTCAAATAGCCGAGATTGTACGTAAAGCCGTTATCGTTGAGGATTTGACGGACGCCGAGCATTTCGCCGAGAAGGGGAGCCGGTGGAGCCTCAAAGCCTAATACCGTTCCGTTCCAGTCTTGCGCCATCGACAGTGGGGATATGGTCAATAAGGCGAACGCATAGAGTTTATTTTTATATGCCATTATAACAACCTGTGTTTGAGTATTTAGTGCGTAACCGGTCGCAGGAAATTTTTCTATTTCCTGTCGATATTTCATTTTTTAAAATCAGTGAAAAGCGCTAAGCCAAATTTCTCTCCTGCGTAAATGACAGGCAAAAAAAAAACCTAAGCGCTCCACAGCGAGAATGCTGTGAAACGCTTAGGTTTTGCCTGTTAACCAGTAACAATCCTGCGTTAAAAACAGTGGCACCTTAACACCGTCGTGCCACGTTGAAAACCTGAACTGTTTTCCGGTTTATAAAAGTGTGAGCGATTTAACGCTTATTATTTAGACTGGATCACCCGGGCAATATCCGTAGAAGTTTGTAATGTCCGGATCTCCTGAAATAATCCCAGCGCTTCATCGTACTCTTTGCGTAAATAACTCAGCCACTGTTTAATGCGCGCCACGTGATACAAACCGGTGTCGCCCTGCTTTTCCAGACGGCTGTATTTTTGCAGCAGCGTGACGACGTCTGGCCACGGCATACGCGGCTCGTTATATTTTACCACCCGGCTGAGGTTGGGCACATTCAGCGCGCCGCGACCAATCATCACCGCATCACAGCCGGTGGCGTTCAGACAGGCCTGTGCGCTCTCGTAATCCCAGATTTCGCCGTTAGCGATCACCGGAATGGTGAGGCGTTTGCGGATCTCACCGATCGCCTGCCAGTTAATGCGCTCGGCTTTATAGCCATCGTCTTTGGTGCGGCCATGCACCACCAGCTCGGTGGCCCCGGCCTGCTGTACCGCATCGGCGATTTCAAACTGCCGCGCGTCGCTGTCCCATCCCAGGCGTACCTTAACCGTCACCGGCAACTGCGAGGGCACGGCCTCACGCATCGCTTTCGCGCCACGGTAAATCAGCTCAGGATCTTTCAGCAGCGTCGCCCCGCCGCCGCTGCCGTTCACCAGCTTCGACGGACAGCCGCAGTTGAGATCCACGCCGTAAGAGCCCAGTTCAACCGCGCGGGCGGCGTTTTCCGCCAGCCATTCCGGATACTGGCCGAGCAGCTGTATACGCACCAGCGTGCCGGAAGAGGTGCGGCTCTGGTTGTGCAGCTCGGGACACAGGCGGAAGAAGGATTTTACCGGCAACAACATATCGACCACGCGCAGAAATTCCGTCACGCAGAGATCGTAATCGTTCACCTCGGTCAGAAGCTCGCGCACGAGGGAGTCGAGCACGCCTTCCATTGGGGCCAGTAAAACACGCATTCAGAGTACCTGTGAAAAAAGACGCGCTATAGTAGCCGCTCTGCAGGTATGTGGAAAGCCCGGGCGTTATTCCGGGATCGTCTCTTCCGGACGCAGCGTCAACACCTCGAAGCCATCGGCCGTCACGGCAATAGTATGCTCCCACTGTGCGGACAGTTTTTTATCGCGGGTGACCACCGTCCAGCCATCTTTTTTGGTTTTGAGCCGGCTGTCGCCCTGATTCACCATCGGCTCAATGGTAAACACCATCCCTTCCTGCAGAACTGCCCCTTCACCCGGCTTACCGTAGTGCAGCACCTGCGGATCTTCGTGCATCTCTTTACCTACGCCGTGTCCGCAATATTCGCGCACCACGCTGTAACCGTTACCTTCGACGTGCGTCTGGATGGCGTGACCAATGTCCCCCAGCGTCGCGCCGGGCTTCACGACCTTGATCCCTTTCCACATGGCTTCATAGGTCTTTTTCACCAGTCGACGCGCCAGCGGTGATACCTCACCAATCAGGTACATTTTACTGGAGTCGGCAATCATGCCGTCTTTCTCAAGAGTGATATCCACATTCACGATTGAGCCCGATTTCAGGTGCTCGGACGCTTTGGGAATACCGTGGCATACCACCTCGTTAATAGAAGTATTCAGCACATAGGGGAAATCATACTGACCTTTGCTGGCCGGACGGGAATGGAGTTGATTCACAATAAAATCTTCAACCTGATTGTTAATCGCCATCGTCGTGACGCCGGGTGCGATAAAGCCGTCTAACATGGTAAAGACGGAGGCCAGCAGCTCCCCGGCATGCCGTTGCCGGGCAAGCTCATCGGCGGTTTTAATGATGATTGACGACATTGAGTATCTCCTGCGTCGTGATGCTTAATCACTTGATTCATAAATAAAACAAATACTGGCATTTAAACGGGAGGCTGTCCATTTGTCGAAATGCCGGACGTTCCATTCTGGAATGTCTGGTATGCTCAAAATTCATGATGTGATCCGTGGCACATTTCTAGGTTTAATTGTATGATGAATGCGTTTCAGCAAGGACTATCACCATGAGTAAATCATTGAACATTATCTGGCAATATCTGCGCGCATTCGTCCTGATTTACGCCTGTCTGTATGCCGGGATTTTCATCGCTTCGCTGCTGCCCATCACCATTCCCGGCAGCATTATCGGTATGCTGATCCTCTTTGTTTTGCTGGCATTGCAAATCCTGCCCGCAAAGTGGGTCAACCCCGGCTGCTTCGTACTCATTCGCTATATGGCGCTGCTTTTCGTGCCTATCGGTGTTGGGGTCATGCAGTATTTTGATCTGCTCAAAGCCCAGTTCGGCCCGATTGTGGTCTCCTGCGCGGTCAGTACGCTGGTGGTTTTCCTGGTGGTGAGCTGGAGTTCACATCTGGTGCATGGCGAACGTAACGTGATTGGGGAGAAAACAAAGAAATGATGGCCAATATCTGGTGGTCGCTGCCGTTAACCCTGGCGGTGTTCTTCGCCGCTCGCAAACTTGCCGCACGCTTCAAAATGCCCTTGCTGAACCCGCTTCTGGTGGCGATGGTGGTGATTATTCCGTTCCTGCTGCTCACCGGCATTCCTTATGAACGCTACTTTGCCGGCAGCAAAATTTTAAACGACCTGCTGCAGCCCGCCGTTGTCGCGCTGGCCTTTCCGCTTTATGAGCAGCTGCACCAGATCCGCGCTCGCTGGAAATCCATCATTACGATCTGTTTTGTGGGCAGCCTTGTGGCGATGATCACCGGGACGTCGGTGGCACTGTTGATGGGGGCCTCCCCGCAGATTGCGGCCTCTATCCTGCCTAAATCGGTGACCACGCCTATTGCGATGGCGGTTGGCGGCAGCCTCGGCGGTATTCCGGCCATCAGCGCGATGTGCGTTATTTTCGTCGGTATTCTCGGCGCGGTGTTTGGTCACACCCTGCTGAACGCGATGCGTATTCATACTAAGGCGGCACGGGGACTGTCGATGGGCACCGCCTCGCACGCGCTGGGCACCGCCCGCTGTGCGGAGCTGGATTATCAGGAAGGGGCGTTTAGCTCCCTGGCGCTGGTGATCTGCGGGATTATCACCTCCCTGCTGGCCCCGTTCATTTTCCCGCTAATTCTGGCGGTAATGGGCTAAAATTTGCGATGCGTCGCGCAAATTTCATTTTGATTTCATAAGTTGCATACATAATGAGAAGTGGATCACATATAAAGCCCTGACGGCTCCGTAAACTACCGATCCATTAACCTTTATGAGGCAAACGCCATGCACCCACGTTTTCAAGCTGCTTTCGCCCAGCTTGCAGAGAATTTGCAGTCAGCCCTGGCTCCCGTTCTGGCAGATGCACACTTCCCCGCCCTGCTGACGGCTGAGCAGGTCACGATGCTGAAACAGGCAACGGGACTGGACGAAGACGCGCTGGCTTTCGCACTGCTCCCCCTGGCCGCCGCCTGCGCGCGTGCCGATCTCTCCCACTTCAACGTCGGGGCCATCGCGCGTGGCGTCAGCGGCAGCTGGTACTTCGGCGGCAATATGGAGTTCCTGGGCGCAACCATGCAGCAAACCGTTCACGCCGAGCAGAGCGCCATCAGTCACGCCTGGCTGCGCGGTGAAAAAGCGCTGAGCGCCATTACCGTGAACTACACCCCCTGCGGCCACTGCCGTCAGTTCATGAACGAGCTGAACAGCGGGCTGCAGCTGCGCATCAACCTGCCGGGTCGCGCGCCGCACACGCTGGCGGATTACCTGCCAGACGCGTTTGGCCCGAAAGATCTGGAGATCAAAACGCTGCTGATGGACGAGCAGGACCACGGTTTCGCCCTGTCCGGCGATGACCTGAGCCAGGCGGCCATTCGCGCTGCCAACAAGAGCCACACGCCGTACAGCAAGGCCCCTAGCGGCGTAGCGCTGCAGTGCCGCGATGGCCGTATCTTTAGCGGCAGCTATGCAGAAAACGCCGCGTTTAACCCAACGCTGCCGCCGCTGCAGGGCGCACTCAACCTGCTGAGCCTGAACGGCTATGACTATCCTGACATTCAGCGCGCCATTCTGGCAGAAATTGCCGATGCTCCGCTGATTCAGTGGGATGCGACCGCCGCGACGCTTAAAGCGCTGGGCTGCACGACGATTGACCGCGTACTGCTTGCGTAATCCTTCCGGCGGGCAGAAATGCCCGCCCGTTTGCTGAAAAACCCCTCAGTTGAGTCGCTGTTTCTTGCGCTAACCAGGCGGGTAAAGTAGCCTGAGTTAAATTTCACCTTCGGTACGAGCCATCTGCATGTTAAAGCGCGTTTTTTACAGCCTGTCTGTCCTGGTCGGCATACTGCTGTTGATCGTGCTGGGCCTCGATCGCTGGATGAGCTGGAAAACCGCCCCCTACATCTTTGATGACCTGCAGGACCTGCCTTATCGTCAGGTTGGCGTGGTGCTCGGCACCGCCAAGTATTACCGCACCGGCGTCATTAACCAGTATTACCGTTACCGCATTCAGGGCGCGCTGAACGCCTACAACAGCGGCAAGGTGAACTACCTGCTGTTAAGCGGGGATAACGCCCTGCAAAGCTACAACGAACCGGTGACGATGCGTAAGGACTTGATTGCCGCGGGCGTGGATCCTGCCGATATCGTGCTCGACTACGCCGGGTTCCGCACTTTGGATTCCATCGTGCGCACGCGCAAAGTCTTCGACACCAATGACTTCATCATCATTACCCAGCGCTTCCACTGCGAGCGCGCTCTGTTTATCGCCCTGCATATGGGCATTCAGGCGCAGTGCTACGCGGTGCCGTCGCCAAAAGATATGCTGAGCGTGCGCGTCCGCGAGTTTGGTGCTCGTTTTGGCGCCCTGGCTGACCTCTATATCTTCAAACGCGAACCGCGCTTTTTAGGCCCGCTGGTGCCGATTCCGGCGATGCATGAAGTGCCGGAAGACGCCCAGGGTTACCCTGCCGTCACGCCAGAACAGCTGCTTGATATGCAGAAAAAAGAGAAAAAATAGGTTCGCCTTTATACTTTCTTTACGCCGGTCCTGACGCTTTTTATCCCCCCTTTACGCCGGCTCTTTTAAGCTGAGTTCACTGCCGCTACGGCTTCATTGAAGAATGACTATGAACTCGATAATGAATGCGTTTTTCCTGAAAAGTCTCCGTCCGTATTTTAACTTTCCCGGTTTATCACTCCCTGGCGCACTCAATTCTGGCCTCTGGCTTGATCAAAAAATTGACGCCCTGCAGCACAACATTGCAGTGGAGGTGGCAGATTATCTGGAACGCTACCCGCAGACGAAACACGTTGACGTTTACCTGAACGATATCAACGGCACGATGCGCGGCAAGCGCCTCTCGGTAGAGAGCATGCTATCTCTGGAAAACGGCTGTTATTTTCCCCTTTCCGTCTACTCGATGGACCAGAAAGGCAAAATCGCCGCCCCGCTTCATGATGAACCCGACCGACTCTGCGTCCCCGTTGCCGGCTCCCTGCGCCCCTGTCCGCAGGATCCGCAGCACAACGCACAGATCCTGCTGACGATGAAAGACAGCGATAATAAACCCTGCCCGCTTGAGCCGCGCGCGATCCTGCAGAACGTCCTTGCCCGCTTCCACCAGCACGGCCTCTTCCCGGTCATTGCCCCGGAAATCGAATTTTATCTGACGGGAAATGAACGCCAGGATGCGCAAAATCAGGGCTGTTTTCATATGGATACCACAACAGCCCACGCGGCGCTGTTTGACGAGCTGGAACAGCTGGCACACCTTCAGCGCATCCCGCTGACCGGGATCGTGGCGGAAGCCGAGTCCGGCCAGTACGAATTAAACCTGAAACATAGCCACCGCGTAGTTGAGGTCTGTGATAACGTGCTGGCGCTGCGCCGCCTGACCCGATACGTTGCCGAAAAGCACGGCCTGCAGGCCAACTTTATGGCCAAGCCTTTCAGTGAGCTTTCCGGCAGCGGTTTGCACTTCCATTTCAGCCTCAATGACAGCCGCGGTGAGAACGTCTTTTCCTCACCGGTGAACGCGCTTAACAGCATGATGCGTTTATGCATCGCGGGCCAGCTGGCGCTGATGCCCGCCTCCGTCGCCATTCTTGCGCCAGGCGTTAACGCGTTTCGTCGCTTGCGTAAAAACCTGACGGAACCCGTGTTTAACTCCTGGGGCTATAACACCCGCGCCGCCGCATTGCGTATTCCCTGCTCGGATGACAGCAACCGTCGTATCGAGTATCGGCTGGCCGGGGCTGATGCGAATCCGTATCTGGTGGCCGCAACCATCCTGACCGGCATGCTGTACGGGCTGGAAAATATCGACGTGGAGGAGTTACCTGAACCGCAGCAGGATCAACCCGAACTGCCGCTGTTTCAGCAGGAAGCGATTGAAACCTTTGCCCGCTGTCAGTATCTCACCGACAGCCTGGGTGAGGCCTTTTCCGCACAATGGGTCGCCTGCAAGCTCTCTGAACTCGACTGGTTTGAGCGCATTGTGACCCGAGAGGAGGCAAATCTTGCATAGGGCATAAAAAAAGCCCGCTCGTTGAGCGGGCCGGATAATGCGAGAGAATCTTACTTCTTACGCGCGTATTTCAGTGAATCCAGCGCGACCGCGAAGATAATGATGGCGCCTTTGATGATGTACTGCCAGTACGGGTTCACGCCGATGTAGGTCAACCCGTAGTTGATGACGGTGAAGATGATCACACCGGTCACGACGCCGAGTACGGTACCCACACCACCGCTGAAGGAAACGCCGCCCACCACGCAGGCTGCGATCGCATCCAGCTCGTACATGAAGCCAAGGTTGTTCGTTGCAGAGCCGATACGGCCCGCTTCCAGCATCCCACCGAAAGCGTAGAACACACCGGACAAGGCATAGATGAAGAGCAGGTTCAGGGCAACGTTTACGCCGGAGACTTTCGCCGCTTCCGGGTTACCGCCGATAGCGAAGATGTTTTTACCAAAGCGCGTTTTGTTCCACAGGATCCAGACGAAGGCCACCGCAATCAGCGCATAGAAGGTGATATACGACAGGCGGAAGCTGCCCAGCGCGATAAACCCTTGCGTAAAGGTCGAGAAGCCGCTGTCAAAGCCAGAGATAGGAGAAGCACCGACAAAGTCGTAATACAGGGAGTTGATGCCGTAAACGATGATCATCGTACCCAACGTGGTGATAAATGGCGTCACGTTCAGGTAAGCAATGATAATACCGTTGATCAGACCAATCACCGCGCCGATGGCGCAGACAATCAGGATCACCACGAAAATTGGCATGGTAGCCATTTCCGGGAAGACCTTGTTGGCGTTTTCCATCGACTGCAGCAGGGTTGCCGCGATAACCGCCGCCAGACCAACCTGTCGCCCCGCGGAGAGGTCCGTCCCCTGGGTCACGATCAGGCCCGCCACGCCCAGCGCAATGATAATACGCACGGAAGACTGGGTCAGAATGTTACTCAGGTTCAACAGGCTTAAGAACGTAGGGTCCTGGAAAATGATAATAGCCAGCAGTACTAAAAGAACAACGTAAATACCGCCTTCTTTCAGGTAAGTGAGAAAACTTTTCTTATTTAACGCACTCATGAGGAGCCCCTGATCTTAAAGGTGCAAAGACGCAAGACGCAAAATTTCGTTTTGCGTTGTCGTTTTGGTGTCAACAATACCGGCAACGAGACCATTGCTCATAACCAGAATACGATCTGTGATCCCTAACAATTCCGGCATTTCGGAAGAAATAATAATGATCCCTTTATTCTTTTTCGCCAGCTCGGCAATCAGCTGATAGATTTCAAACTTCGCGCCGACGTCAATACCGCGGGTCGGTTCATCCAGCATCAGAATTTCTGGCTGGGTTAATAACCAACGGCCGATAATGACTTTCTGCTGGTTACCGCCCGAAAGCGAACCAATCTGGGTGCGGTGTCCTGGCGTTTTCACGCGCATGGAGTCAATAACCCATTGGGTATCGCTCTTCATGCGGGAGTTATCCAGCAGACCAATTTTGTTTTTGTAATTGCGAATATTAGAAATTAACGAGTTAAAGTTAATATCCAGATAGGCATAAATACCGGTCGAACGACGCTCTTCCGTCACCAGCGCAAAACCATTATTAATGGCTTCGTTGGCGTTGTGGTTGTTAATTTTCTTACCGTGCAGCGTAATCGTGCCTTGAGCTTTCTCACGGATGCCAAACAGGGTTTCCACGATGTCGGTACGTTTTGCCCCCACCAGGCCGGCAATCCCCAGGATTTCACCCTTGTGCAGGTCGAAGGAAACGTCGCGGATAGACGGCTGGCGTAACGAGGTCAGGTTGCGTACTTCCAGGATCACTTCACCCGGCTTGTTTTCTTTGTCCGGGAAGCGCTGATTCAGGGAACGGCCGACCATCATGGCGATGATCTTGTCCATGTCCAGCCCTTCCAGCGGCTGCGTGGCAATCCACTGGCCGTCGCGCAGGATGGTTATCTCATCACACAGCTGGAAGATCTCTTCCATTTTGTGCGAGATATACACAATGCCGCAGCCGCGATCTTTCAGCTTACGAATAATGGTAAAAAGGTGATTAACCTCTTTTTCCGTTAATGACGATGTGGGTTCGTCCATGATGACGATTTTCGCATCATAGGAGAACGCCTTAGCAATTTCGATCATCTGCATTTGGGATACGGATAATGTTCCCACGCGGGCGCGCGGGTCAATATCAATATCCAGCTCATCGAAAATCGCTTTGGTATCGCGATACATTTTTTCCTGATCGACAAAGACACCTTTGGTTGGATAACGCCCCAACCACATGTTATCCATGACCGAACGCTGCAGTACCAGGTTTAATTCCTGGTGAACCATCGAGATACCGTTTTCCAGTGCTTCTTTCGCTGAATGGAAATCGATCTCTTTCCCCTGAAAAAGAATGCTGCCAGAATCTTTTTGATAGATCCCAAAAAGACATTTTAATAATGTTGATTTACCCGCACCGTTCTCACCCATCAACGCATGAATAGAGTGAGGACGAACTTTTAAATTAACATTATCGAGTGCCTTAACACCGGGAAATGACTTGTTGATACCGCTCATTTCCAACAGGTATTCACCGGATGACTGAGTAGTTGTGCTGACCATAATTATACCTTGTTGGCCTCGCATATCGCGTTATAAAAGGGCGCAACGAATTGCGCCCAGTGGAGACAGTACCGCTAACTTATTTACCGATAAACTCAGCCAGGTTGGACTGGTCTACGCCCACGTAAGGTACGCGAACGATTTTGTTTTCAATTTTCCAGCTGGTGCCATCTGCCGCGCCCTTGCCATCGGCCAGGTTTTTCGCCAGATCGAAGGTCGCTTTCGCCTGGTTGTTGGCATCGTTCAGCACGGTACCGGCCATCGCACCGGATTTAACCAGCGCCAGCGCTTCTGGCAGCGCATCCACACCAAATACCGGGATGGACGATTTATTGTGTGCTTTCAGCGCTTCTACCGCACCCATTGCCATCGCATCGTTGTTGGCAATAACCACTTCGATTTTGTTCGCGTTAGGGCCGGACAGCCACGCGTCCATCTTATCTTTTGCCTGAGCGGTATCCCACATTGCGGTATCTAACGCCAGCTGCTGGGTTTTCAGACCCTTGTCGTTCAGCTCTTTGATAACGTAAGTGGTACGCGCTTCAGCATCCGGGTGGCCAGGCTCGCCTTTCAGCAGAACGAACTGGATCTGACCATCTTTGTTCAGGTCCCAGTTCGGGTTCGCCGCCCAGTGTTTCGCGATCAGATCGCCCTGAATAATACCGGACTCTTTGGAGTCGGTACCCACGTAGAACGCTTTGTCATAGCTATCCAGCGCTTTACGGGAAGGTTCTTTGTTGAAGAAGACGATTGGCACATTCTGGCCGCGCGCTTTCTCAATAACCGTGCCTGCTGCAGCCGGGTCAACCAGGTTGATAGCCAGGGCTTTCACGCCTTTCGCCAGCAGAACGTCGATCTGGTCGTTCTGTTTGGACTGGTCATTCTGGGAGTCATTCATCAGCAGCTGAACGTCTGGCGCTGCTTTAGCATCTTTCTCAATTGCTTTACGCACAACAGACATGAAGTTGTCGTCGTATTTATAGATGGTCACACCAATACGGGTATCTGCAGCGTGCGCTGCTGCACCAAAAAGCATGCTTGCCATTACAGCAGACAGGGTCAACACCTTCTTATTCATGGTATCTCCGGTTTTTTTTATGCAGGGTAGTTCTTGTGAATAACGATCGGCGGGCAGGTGTTAATAAAACGTTACTGACAGCCGAAGTTCACTTATAAAATTTCTATCTTCCGTGTTCGGTAACGCTCCAGAAATGCGTTTTATTCGTTGTTTGCGGCACATTGGCTATAGTGAAAGTGAATAATCACTGTTACATAGCGTTTCAGCCCCTAAAACGCTGACATCATAGTCAGCGCCTTGTTAAGATACTGTGAATTTACTCACAGATTGAAAACGGTTACATCACCTCATGTAATCAGTTAGTGATCGGAACCACAATTTGCCGGGCCGCGACGGAGTGACGACGTACTAAAGTCGGCATGAAACAATGTGTTGCCCCCGGATCCAGCAGCCCTGCCGCCCCCTGTAACGCCAGCTCAGTCGCCAGTTTAGCCATAGAGGCTATGGGGTAACGCACCGTTGTCAGCTGCGGGTCGGTGTAACGGGCAATTGGAATATCGTCAAAGCCGATGAGTGATAAATGCTGTGGCACCGCAATGCCGTTATCTTTCAATGCCGTCAGGGCGCCAGCCGCCATGCTGTCGTTATAGGCAAACACCGCGGTAAGCTGCAGATTGCGGCCCAGCAACTCCACCATGGCCGCCTCACCGCCCTGCATGTCCGGCGTGCCGGTCCCAGTCCAGCTGTCTGATGGCGTAATGCCGTGCTCTTTCAGGGCGTTTTGCCACCCCTCGCGCCGCAGTTCGTCATCTTCAATCTGATGGCTGGAGGCCAGATAACCGATCCGCTGATGCCCGTTGTTAATGAGCATTTTCGTGGCCATCATTGCGCCACTGACGTTATCCAGCCCGACGCAGCGATGGGCGTAGCCCGGGACGATGCGGTTGATCAGCACCATGCCCGGGATCTGATCCATAAACCCGATTAACTCTTCGTCGCTCAGGGCTTTTGAGTGGACAATCAAAGCGTTACAGCGCTGGCGGATCAGCACTTCGATGGCATAGCGTTCTTTTTCCGCCTCATGATAGCTATTGCCGATCAGGACGTATTTCTGGTGCTGCTGGGCGACCACATCAACCGCTTTCACCAGCGCGCCGAAAAAGGCATCGGAGACATCCATCACCACCACGCCGATGGTGTCGCTGACCTGCGTCGCAAGCGCCTGGGCATTGGCATTTGGCCGGTACCCAAGCTGGGTCACGGCTTTCATTACTGTTTCACGGGTTTCAGGGCTGACCAGCGCGCTGTTGTTCAGCACGCGCGAAACGGTAGCCACAGAAACGCCCGCCTGACGGGCGACGTCACGAATGGTGATCATATTCACCATCCTTCAAAGGATTGCAGCAACTCACAGACACCCCCTGTGTTTAGCAAGGTGGCTATTTTGGCAGTGAGAGAAAGGGGACTACGTGAAGAAGCTCACACTCATGAAAACGCTTACATCCGTTTTGTTAATGATTGTGATCCAGATCGTTATCTGGATGTGTTTTTCAATGATACCCCTGAAGCATGTGCGGTTAACTGACGCCACACCCACTCCAGCGGCCCCTGGCGAAAATAACGTAGCCAGAGAACAGAAAACGCCAGGTTCACTACCCAGACCGGGATAACAAACGCCAGCAGCGCGAGGCGGTCGAATTTCATAAACAGACCAAAGCGATAGAAAAGCGTGGTGCATATCAGCGTTTGCAGGAGGTAATTGCTTAACGCCATGCGACCCACGCAGGCGATAGCGCTGACAATCCACAGGCGAGAAAGCGTTGGCCAGAAGCCATAGATCAGCGCTGCGTAGCCGATAGTCTGGAACGGTGCGCTCAGTTCGCGCGGCACCTGCAGCAGGAAAGCGCACCAGCGGTAATCCCAGTGGAGGTGCCACTGAGCAATCACCGCCGGGAGGTTAATCAACACGCCAAGCAGCACCAGGCCCGCGCCCGTGCGGCGATAGTGGCGCAGGCTGAATTCGCCTTTCAGCCAGCCGGTGCGCATCAGTGACGCGCCCATCAGCATCATTCCCGCCAGCTGCCAGCCGTATTGCGCGCCCAGCGCAAGGAGGTTATCTCCCAGCATATCCGCACGATTGCTTATCGCTTCCGTACCGCCTTTCAGCTTCCAGTATTGCTCGTACTGCAGGTTAGCGGCATCCGGGATCCAGGAACGGCTTGTCGCCTCGCCAGAGATCATTCCTAACAGCAGCAGTACCCCAAGCCCCATGACATAAAGCATCACACCGGTGTTAAACAGGCTTTTTACGCTGTTCGCGTCGCGAATGAGGCGCCAGCAGATGAGCCCGACTAACCCATAAGCGAGAAGAATATCGCCGTCCCAGAAGAACAGGCCGTGGATAAAGCCGAGGAGAACCAGCAGCGTCAGGCGCGACTGTATCCAGCGCGTTCCGCGTTTGAGGAGCAACTGCAGGCCTGCGCCAAACAGCAGGGCAAAGAGCGTGAGGAATTTGACCTGTGCGAAGAGATCGAGGACTGCCCATGTCCAGGCATCACTGCGTGTGATGTCGCCATACCACGCAGGATTGAGATAAGCCGCCTTCGGCAGACCGAAGGCGCTAATATTAAGCAGCAGGATACCGAGAATGGCGACGCCGCGAACAAAATCGAGCGTGACGTTTCGCTCCATGGTCCCTGCCCTGTCCGATTAGTTGTGGTGACGTACAGCGCGCAGGAACTCCTGGCGGGTATTCTGGCTCGATTTAAACAGACCACCCAGCGAGGTTGTTGTGGTCGCGCTGGTGGCATCACGCACGCCGCGCGCTTTCACGCAGTAGTGAACCGCGTCGATAGAGACAGCCACGTTATTGGTGCCCAGCAGCGTTTGCAGCGCGGTCAGGATCTGCTGCGTCAGACGCTCCTGCACCTGCGGACGCTGAGCAAAGAACTGCACGATGCGGTTGATCTTCGACAGGCCAATCACCGTATCTTTTGGGATATACGCCACGGTCGCTTTACCGTCGATGGTGACGAAATGGTGTTCGCAGGTGCTGGTCAGCGTGATATCGCGTACCGTGACCATCTCGTCCACCTTCATCTTATTTTCGATGACGGTGATTTTCGGGAAGTTGGCGTAATCCAGGCCGGAGAAAATTTCGTCGACGTACATTTTTGCGATACGGTGCGGCGTCTCCATCAGACTGTCGTCACTCAGATCGAGATTCAGCAGCTCCATGATATCGGTCATATGACCGGCAATCAGACGCTTGCGGGTTTCATTGTCCAGATCCTGAACGGGTGGACGCAGTGGCGTTTCAAGACCGCGCGCAACCAGGGCTTCGTGGACCAGGGCAGCTTCTTTACTGAGTGATGACATTTTGTTCTCCTGCAGGTGTGGCGTCTTTTGCCCTCGTTGTGGCAAAAGTATGCGCTCATTGTGCGTGAGGCCGCGCACATAATCCAGTATTCACGACGATAATTATTGCAATTGCTGTTGCCTTTCAGCGTGACGATTCCAGACCAGGGCCCCCCCGACGAACAGTGCAACACCCGCGAGGCCCAGCGCAGGCTCCAGCCGGTGGGTAAGCCAGGTCGAAAACGCCGAGGTCACCGGCCCCACCAGTTGCCCAATCGCATACCCGGTGGTAAGCAGTCCAGCCATGTACCGCGTGTGGTTCGGTGCCAGCTCGCGACCGTATAAAAGCGAGAGCTGAACGGCGCAGAGGAACCCACCGCCAACCAGTAGCCCCCCCGTCAGCAATCCGCCTATTCCCGGCAGCAGCCAGGCCGCCAGTACCCCAGCCCCCTGTAACCACAACACAATAGCCAGCCTGCGGTTAGCCGTTGAGGTGTGGCGCAACAGAATGCTGAGCGCAATCCCCACCACGGCGGCGATACCAAAAATAGGCCAGACAAACTGGGCAAACAGGCTGCCGGGAAAACGTACGGCCGCCATCTGCGATAAGAAGGTCGCCGGCAGAATATAACCAAACCCGGCCAGGCTGTAGCTCCAGACCAGACGCTTTAAATCCGCCGTCAGCACCAGCGGCTCCGGCGCGGTCCCTGGTCGATGGAGTTGACCGGCTCGCGGCAGGTAGCGCGCCACCAGCACAATCAGCACCAGCGCCAGCACGCCGTAGATTTGCCATGCCGCCCCGGCCGAAAGGGATTTCGCCTGGATATACACGGCGAGCAACCCGCTCAGGGCAATTCCCGCGCCCGGGCCGGCAAACACGGCAGCGCTCAGACCCGGTTTACCCAGTTGCCCCAGCCGCTCGTTAGTCCATGCGGCAATAAGCACCATTGACCAGCCGCTCATGCAGCCAATCACAAAGCGCAGCAGGCCGTGCACGATGGCGTTATCCGCCGCGGCGGAGAGCAGCGTCAGCGCCACCGCGCCAGTGATGCCAAGCCAGAGGCGCGTTTCAACAAAGCGGTGGGCGCGCATCGCATCCCATGCGCCCACCAGATAGCCCAGATAATTCATCGCCGCGACCAGACCCGCGCTGGTCAACGTAAGCTGCCCGGCAGCAATCATTAGCGGCACCTGAGGCGTAAAGGCAAAACGCCCGATTCCCATTGCCACCACCAGAACGACAAACCCACTGAGCGCAATACGCAGCGCCATGACGGCTCCAAATGTTAAAGAAAAGTAAATTTATGATGCAGCATCTCGCCGTCCGGCGAAAGTGAAAGTTACTCACAGGTCAATGAAAACGCTGTATTATGGATGTTATGAATGCGCATTCTCATTAAGGAGCCCTGCATGGAACTGCTCGAAGAGCACCGTTGTTTTGAAGGTCGACAGCAGCGCTGGCGGCACGACTCCACCGTTCTGAACTGTGCGATGACGTTCAGCATTTTTCTGCCCCCGACGGAAAACCCTCCGGTTCTGTTCTGGCTTTCAGGCCTGACCTGCAACGACGAAAACTTCACCACTAAAGCAGGTGCACAGCGTATTGCCGCCGAGCTGGGCATTGCACTGGTGATGCCAGACACCAGCCCGCGTGGCGATGATGTGGCCGACGATGCAGGATACGATCTGGGTAAAGGTGCCGGCTTTTATCTGAATGCGACCGTGCAGCCCTGGGCGCGCCACTACCGCATGTATGACTACATTCGTGACGAGCTGCCTGCGCTGATTCAGGCGGAGTTTGCTGTGAATGACCGTTGCGCCATCAGCGGGCACTCAATGGGGGGGCACGGGGCGCTGATAATGGCCCTGAAAAACCCGGGTAAATACACCAGCGTGTCGGCATTTGCGCCTATTGTGAACCCCTCTCAGGTACCGTGGGGGCAAAAAGCCTTTACCCATTATCTGGGTGAAGAGGCGGAAAAATGGCTGGCGTGGGACAGCTGCGCGCTGATGCTGAACAGCAACGCTGAAGAGGCCATTCCCACTCTCATCGATCAGGGTGATGCGGATCAATTCCTCGCCGGACAGCTACAGCCTGCGGTGCTGGCAGAAGCTGCACGCCAGAAGGACTGGCCGCTGACGCTGCGCATTCAACCGGGATACGATCACAGCTATTACTTCATTGCGTCCTTTATTGAGGACCATCTCCGCTTCCATGCGGAGCATTTGTTCAGGTAAGTGCCCTTCTCGCCCGGTGACGCTCTGCTTACCGGGCAAGCTTCCCTATCTTATTTTTTTGAATGTGCATCATTAGTCTGAATCCAACATCAAACACAAATGATTTCGATTATCATTTGTGTTTACAAATCTACATTCTTTTGTACAATTCCAGGCTCTTCTCCATCACAAAGCGTTCTTACAAGACAAAGACATAGCGTTATCAGGGTTATCCCGATGGAGTTTTTTTATTTTTATACGGAATGTACAAATGACTATACCTCGCGTTAAGGCACTGGCTATCGCCGTTGGCGTCGCCACACTTCCACCATTCGTTCATGCAGCCGATCAAGACACCGTTGTCGTCACCGCCACGGGTTTTGAACAAAAGATCCAGAATGCTCCCGCCTCCATCTCCGTCATTTCGAAACAGCAAATTGAAGACAAAGCCTATCGCGACGTCACCGATGCGCTGAAAGATGTGCCCGGCGTGGTCGTCACCGGCGGGGGCAGCAGCAGCGATATCAGTATTCGCGGCATGGCATCCCAGTACACGCTGTTCCTGGTCAACGGCAAGCGTATCAGCACGCGCAGCACGCGCCCTAACAGCGACAACGCGGGTATTGAACAAGGCTGGCTACCGCCGCTGGAATCCATTGAGCGCATTGAAGTGATCCGCGGTCCTATGTCATCGCTGTATGGCTCAGACGCCATGGGCGGCGTGATTAACGTCATCACCAAAAAAGTGTCGAATACTAAAGCCTGGACCGGTTCCCTGCACGGAGATGGTACGTTCCAGGAAAACAGTGATTCCGGCGATATCTTCCAGACCAACGCTTATGCCTCTGGCCCTCTGATTGACGGCCTGCTTGGCGCAAAAGTGACGGGCCTGCTGTCACGCCGCGCGGAAGATAAAATCGTAAACGGTTATAACGAGCAGAAAATGCGTAACGGCGGCGTTACGCTGAACTTTACCCCGGACGAGCAAAATGATATCGACCTCGATTTTGCCCGTGAACTTCAGGACAGAAACAGTACGCCAGGCATGTCTAAAGCGGCTGAAACCTGCCGCGGTAATACCTGTAAGCCGAATACCAAAAGTGAGACACGCTACGAGCATACAACGTACTCATTAACCCACAGCGGCTATTACAGCGACTTCAATACCACCAGCTACATCCAGCAGGAAGAGACGAACAACCCGGATCGTGACATGCGCTCCTGGAACACTACGTTCAACAACCAAAACCAGATCTTCCTGGGCGATCACACCCTGACCCTCGGCGGGCAGTATCGTTATGAGAAACTGCGCGACAACGGCAACCAGCTGGAAGCCGCTGATGGGCTGAACAAACTGACGCGCTGGAGCTGGGCACTGTTTGCCGAAGATGAATGGGCAATGACCGACAGCTTTACGCTGACCGGCGGTCTGCGAATGGATAAAGACCAAAACTACGGTACCAACTGGACGCCACGCGGCTATGGCGTATGGCATCTGGCAGAACAGTGGACGCTGAAGGGCGGAGTCTCTGCTGGCTACCGTGCGCCGGACCTGCGCCAGTCTTCTGCCAGCTGGGGCCAGGCAACGGGCGGTGGACGCCTTGACGGTATCATCGTAGGGAACCCGGACCTGAAACCGGAGAAAAGCCTGAGTGAAGAGATCGCCCTGCTCTGGGACAACAGCGACAACCTTAATGCTGGAGTGACGCTGTTCAATACCGACTTCAAGGACAAAATCACTGAAGTGCGGCGCTGCAACAGCAGTGCGGATCCCGCCTGTACCATCGGCAATCATACCTATGATTTCGTCAGCGATCGCGTCAACGTCGACAAGGCTAACATGCGCGGCGTGGAATCCACCTTCGGCTGGAAAATCACGCGCGATCTTAACTGGACCGCTAACTACACCTACACCGAATCTGAGCAAAAAAGTGGCCAATTTTCCGGTAAGCCGCTGAACAAAATGCCGAAGCACATGTTCAACACCACGCTGGACTGGCAGGCCACGCCGGATGTTGGATTCTGGAGCCGTCTGAATCTGCGCGGTAAAACCTCTGAATACCTGAGCCGCACGTCAATGTCTCAGGGCACACCGTCTTATACCCAGGTTGATGTGGGCCTGCGCTATAACGCGAATAAGAACCTGCTGCTTACCGCCGGTGTTTATAACGTGCTTGATAAGCAGATTGATTACGAGACCTACGACACCGTACTTGACGGCCGCCGCTATACCGTCGGTATGACTTATAGTTTCTAAGCGACCATAAAAAAGCCCGCTCGAATGAGCGGGCTAAATAGAGAGGAAGTGCGGTTATTATTTAAATCGTTCCGGGAATTCCATTTCACTGTAGCGAACGAAGCGTGTTCCTTTGGTCAGTTTGTAACCCAACCAGATGACAAGGAACAGCGGAATACCAATATAGGTTGCCGTGACGGCGCCCCAGTCAATGGTGTCCGCCAGGAAGGCTTCATAGTTCTGTCCCAGCGTAATGATCAGGCACAGAATGAAGGCAAAAATAGGCCCCAGCGGGAAGAATCCTGAGCGATACGGCAGGTTGTTAAGATCGTGCCCCTGCATGACGTAGCCACGGCGGAAACGGTAGTGGCTAATGGCAATGCCCAGCCAGGCAATAAAGCCCGTCATCCCGGACGTGTTAAGCAGCCACAGGTATACCGTCTGGTTGCCAAACATAGAGGTCAGGAAACACATACCGGCAATCACCGTTGTCGCGTACAGCGCATTACGCGGGACACCGCCACGGGACAGTTTAGCGAAGATACGCGGTGCTTTACCGTCGCACGCCAGCGTGTAGAGCATGCGGGTGGACGCGTACATCCCGGAGTTACCGGCTGAAAGCACGGCGGTCAGGATCACGGCGTTCATCACTGCCGCGGCAGAAAGCAGACCGGCGTGCTGGAAGACCAGCGTGAACGGGCTGACGCTAATGTCTTTTACGTCATTACGCAGCAGGCTTGGATCGGTGTACGGAATGATCAGGCTGATAATCAGGATTGCGAACACATAGAACAGCAGGATACGCCAGAAGACCTGACGGACCGCACGCGGAATATTTTTCTCCGGGTTCTCTGACTCACCGGCGGCGATACCAATCAGCTCGGTCCCCTGGAAGGAGAAGCCGACAATCATTGCCACGCCAATCATCGCCGAAAAGCCACCGGCAAACGGCGCATCGCCTATTGTCCAGTTACTCCAGCCCACAGGTTCAGCGCCTTTGAAAATACCAACGATCATCGCCACACCGACGACGATAAAGATGATGACGGTTGCCACTTTGATCAAAGAGAACCAGTATTCCGCTTCGCCGAAACCGCGCACGGAGATGTAGTTCAGCAGGAAGATGACGGCCAGGAACAGCGCGCTCCAGATCCAGCCCGGCGTATCCGGGAACCACCAGTTCATCACCAGCTGTGCGGCGACAAGGTCAACGGCGATGGTCACCGCCCAGTTGTACCAGTAGTTCCAGCCCAGCGCGAAGCCGAAGCCTTCTTCAACGTATTTTTGACCGTATGTCGAAAACGAACCGGATACCGGCATGTACGCGGCCAGTTCGCCCAGGCTGGTCATCAGGAAATACACCATCAGGCCAATCAGGATATAAGAGAAAAGTGCCCCACCCGGGCCTGCTGCCGAAATTGTTGCGCCAGAGGCAACGAAAAGACCTGTACCGATTGAACCGCCAATGGCGATCATCGTCAGGTGACGCGCCTTAAGTTCACGACGTAGCGTGGGCGCTTCTGTGGTTTTAATTTCTGAAACCATGTGAAAATGCTGTCCATTTAATAAATGAGGCGCGATTGTAGCAGACGATCCGCGTTCCTTCCGGCAGAAATACTCAGTTATAAGAGAGCTTCATGACTCGGCCAGGATTATAAGTAAAGCAGAAATCGGGGCTTTCCCCTCTCCCATTTGGGGAGAGGGTCAGGGTGAGGAGAAGATTACATCTCGCAATAGCGCAGAAAACGCTGTAGCGAGCTGGAAAGGTGTTTCTGACGATGGTGAATACACCACAGCGTGCGTACCAGTTTCGGGAGCGGAACAGGAATTTCCACCAGCGAGCCCGTCTCAAGCTGTTCCGCAATGACCCGCCGGGAAAGACAGCTGATGCCCAGCCCGTGGCGCACCGCATGCTTGATGGCCTCCGAGTTACCCAGCTCCATCCCCAGCTGGAATTGCGGCAGATGGGAAAGCAGCAGGTAATCGACAATTTCCCGCGTGCCGGAGCCCTGCTCACGCAGGATCCACTGCGCCTGCGCGAGGCGTTCCAGCGTCACTTCCCCCTGCAGTAAAGACGAGGCCGGGGAAGCAAACACCACCAGTTCATCCTCCAGCCAGGGCTCGGCAATGATATCGACGTTATGGCAGGGTCCTTCGATGAGGCCGATATCCACGCGAAAATCGATCACCGCGTTGATGACGTCCTGGCTGTTCCCCACGCTCATCTCCAGCGGCAGGGTCGGGAAATCACGGCGGTAGCGGGCAATCACTTCCGGCAGGATGTAATTCCCGATCGTGCTGCTGGCGTAGACGCGGATCGCACCGTTTTCTTCACGGAACAGCTGTTCGATTTCGATAGCCTGTTCCAGCAATGCCAGCGCGCGCGGGTAGAGCAGACGGCCATGTTCGTTGACCACCAGACGCTTCCCTACCCTGTCGAAAAGCTGAACGCCCAGCTGCCCTTCGAGATCGGTCAACGCCGCGCTAACCGCAGATTGAGAGAGCGCCAGCATCTGCGAGGCTTGTGTTGTCGATCCGCTTTTCAGCACTTCGGCAAAGACCTCCAGCTGACGCAATGTAATGTGCATGGTTGCTTACCACTTATATAGATTGATTATAAGTATATAATCAATTTTATTTTTAAGCCAGAGCGCCGTAACCTTTAGCCAGACAAAGGAGAAGGTTATGTCAGAACTCACCTTACAGCATCATCGTACATTGTGGCACTTCGTGCCGGGTCTTGCGCTCAGCGCAGCGGTTACCGGCGTGGCACTATGGGGCGGAAGTATTCCGGCCATCGCGGGAGCAGGTTTTAGCGCGTTAACCCTGGCAATATTGCTCGGTATGGTCGTGGGCAATACCGTTTACCCGCATATCTGGAAATCCTGCGACGGCGGCGTGATCTTTGCCAAACAGCATCTGCTGCGTCTCGGGATCATTCTTTACGGCTTTCGTCTCACCTTTTCGCAGATTGCGGATGTGGGCGTGAGCGGGATCGCCATCGACGTCCTGACCCTGACCAGCACCTTTTTACTGGCCTGTTTTATCGGTCAGAAAGTCTTTGGCCTGGATAAGCAAACCAGCTGGCTGATCGGTGCCGGGAGCAGTATCTGCGGGGCCGCGGCGGTGCTGGCAACGGAACCCGTCGTTAAAGCCGAAGCCAGCAAGGTGACGGTGGCGGTGGCGACGGTGGTGATCTTCGGTACGCTGGCGATCTTCCTCTACCCGGCGATGTATCCTCTGGTTGCTCACTGGTTTAGCCCGGAAACGTACGGCATTTATATCGGTTCGACGATGCACGAAGTGGCCCAGGTGGTCGCTGCAGGGCACGCCATTAACCCGGAAGCTGAAAACGCGGCGGTGATTGCCAAAATGCTGCGCGTAATGATGCTCGCGCCATTCCTGATTTTCCTGGCCGCGCGGGTTAAACAGCTGGCTCCGGCGGGCGGTAGCGAGAAAAGCAAAATAACCATTCCGTGGTTTGCGATCCTGTTTATCGTGGTGGCGATTTTCAACTCCTTCCACCTGCTGCCGAAAGCCGTTGTCGATATGCTGGTGACGCTGGATACGGTGCTGCTGGCAATGGCCATGGCGGCGCTGGGGGTGACCACGCACGTCAGCGCGCTGAAAAAAGCCGGTGCGAAACCGCTGCTGATGGCGCTGGTGCTCTTCATCTGGCTGATTGTCGGCGGCGGCGCGATTAACCTCGTGGTCCATAGCCTGATGGCATAAACCACTACATCCTTCTCCTGTTAACCCGCTATCATAGGCATTTCGGGTTAACAGGAGTCCCTTTATGAAATATGTTGGAGCGCACGTTAGCGCTGCAGGTGGCCTTGCGAATGCCGCCATTCGCGCCGCCGAAATTGAGGCGACCGCTTTCGCCCTGTTCACCAAAAATCAGCGCCAGTGGCGCGCCGCGCCGCTTACCGCTGACGTAATTGATGATTTCAAAGCCGCCTGTGAGAAATACCGCTACGGGCCCGGCCAGATCCTCCCCCACGACAGCTACCTGATTAACCTCGGGCATCCGGTTCAGGAAGCGCTGGATAAGTCCCGCGAGGCGTTTCTGGATGAAGTACAGCGCTGCGAACAGCTGGGGCTGACGCTGCTGAACTTCCATCCGGGTAGCCATCTGATGCAAATCGATGAAGATGCCTGCCTGGCGCGCATTGCCGAGTCCATCAACATCACTCTGGATAAAACCCAGGGCGTGACGGCGGTGATTGAGAACACCGCCGGTCAGGGCAGCAACCTCGGCTTTAAGTTCGAACATCTGGCGGCCATTATTGACGGTGTGGAAGATAAATCCCGCGTGGGCGTGTGCATTGATACCTGCCACGCGTTTGCGGCCGGTTATGACCTGCGCACGACCGAGGCAACGAAAAACACGTTCGAGGAGTTCGAGCGGATTGTTGGCTTTAAGTACCTGCGCGGAATGCACCTAAACGATGCGAAAAGCGCCTTTGGCAGCCGCGTTGACCGTCACCACAGCCTGGGCGAAGGCAACATCGGCCATGATGCGTTTCGCTTTATTATGCAGGATGCCCGCTTCGACGGTATTCCAATGGTGCTCGAAACCATCAATCCGGATATCTGGGCAGAAGAAATCGCCTGGCTCAAAGCGCAGCAAACCGCTGAACAGGCGGCATAAAAAAAGCCGGGCTGCTTACGCACCCGGCTTTTTTATTACGTTAACGCTTAGGCCACTTTCGCAACCACTTCTGCTTCAGGGCGCTTCAGCACCGCATAAGACAGACCCGCCACCAGCGTACCCGCGATAATCGCCAGCAGGTAACCCAGCACCGGAGTGATTGCGCCAGGGATCAGCAGAACAAATAGACCGCCGTGTGGTGCCATCAGTTTTGCACCAATCGCCATGGAGATAGCCCCCGTCACAGCACCACCCGCGATACAGCATGGCAGCACACGCATTGGGTCGCGGGCCGCGAACGGAATCGCTCCTTCGGTGATGAAGCACAGACCCAGCACCAGCGCGGCTTTACCGCCTTCCTGCTGCGCTTTATCGAACTTACGACGCGCAATAATCGTCGCCAGACCGAGCGCCAGAGGAGGCACCATACCGGCCGCCATGATGGCTGCCATTGGCGCATACGTCTGGGTACTCAGCAGGCCAACGCCAAAGGCGTACGCCGCTTTGTTCACCGGACCACCCATATCGGTACACATCATGCCACCGAGGATAGCACCCAGCAGAACCGCGTTCGCGGTGCCCATGGTTTGCAGCCAGTGGGTCAGACCCGCCAGGATGCCCGCAACAGGTTTACCAATCAGGTAAATCATCGCCAGGCCGACCACCAGGCTGGAAATCAGCGGGATGATCAGAATCGGCTTCAGCGCTTCCATACTTTGCGGCAGCTTCAGCTTCGAACTAATAAGCTTCGCAACGTAACCGGCCAGGAAACCGGCAATGATGCCGCCAATGAAGCCAGAACCGGTGCTCACGGCCAGCATACCGCCGATAAGACCCGGCGTCAGGCCAGGACGGTCAGCGATGGAGAAGGCAATAAAGCCAGCCAGCACAGGCACCATCAGCGCGAACGCGGATCCACCGCCAATCTGCATTAACGCAGCGGCCAGCGTCCCTTGTTCTTTAAACGCGGTAATACCAAATGCGAACGAGAGGGCGATACACAGACCACCCGCAACCACCATCGGCAGCATGTAAGACACGCCGGTCAGCAGATGGCGGTAGGCGCCTGCAGACTCTTTCTTACCTTCCGTTGCGGTTTGGCTCGCTCCGGTTGCCTGATACGGTTTCGCTTCCACCAGCGCTTTATCAAACTCCTGCGCGGTTTTTTTCAGCGCCAGGCCGGTAGAGGTACGGTACATTGGCTTACCGGCAAATTTCGCCAGATCCACTTCGATATCCGCAGCCACGATCACCAGATCGGCCTCAGCCACTTCTTCAGGGGTGATAGCGTTGCCGGCACCAACGGAGCCGCGCGTTTCAACTTTTACCCACCAGCCGCGTTTTTTCGCTTCGGTTTCAATGGCTTCAGCCGCCATAAAGGTGTGAGCCACGCCCGTCGGGCAGGCCGTCACCGCCACAATGCGTTTCGGCCCTGCGGCCGCCGCCGGCGCCGTCGCGACAGGCGCGCTGTAGACAGACGCGTGACCTTTCGCTTCACTCAGGAACAGTTCAGGGTGTGCCACTGCACGATTGATATCGCCCAGCCACACTTTTTTGCCGTTCAGCGCACTGTCAGCCGGGATTTTATCGCCCAGTACAATGGCCAGTTCTGCATCGCCTGGATTATCGATAATATCCAGATGTGCTTTTTGTGCCGCCGCGCCCAGCAAGGTCTTCGCCATATAGGCGCGAGCCTGTCCGAGACCGGAGTCAATGATCAGCAGCGTTTTCATTATTCCTCTCCTGCTGTTAGTTAAAAGGTTTTAAGTCAACGCGCGCCATCATCGCGGCTAACTGGGTACGATCGGTAATTCCGACATTGCTCTGGCTTACGGCCAGGGCAGCAACGGCGGTGGCAAGACGTAAAGTATGTTCACTGGATTCACGCATCAGCAGACCATAAATCAGGCCGCCAACCATGGAATCCCCTGCGCCAACGGTGCTGACAACGTCAACCGACGGCGGTTTGGCGATCCATTCGCCAGACGCGTTAACCCACAACGCGCCTTCTGCACCAAGAGAGATAACCACGTGAGCGATACCCTGCTCGCGCAGCGCATGGGCAGCGTCAATCACATCTTTTAATTCTGGCAGCTTACGGCCCGCCCAGATCTCCAGCTCGCGGCGATTCGGCTTCACCAGCCACGGAGAGGCTTTCAGACCCGCAACCAGCGCGTCGCGGCTGCTGTCAAAAATAATGCACGGGCACTGGCTGCGCAGGCGCGTCATCCAGTCGGTAAACGCTTCCGGGCTCACGCCGGACGGCAGGCTGCCGCTAACGCAGACCATGTCAAACTGACCAAGCCAGGTCAGCGAGTCGTTCACAAAACGTTCCCAGTCTGACGGCGTCACTTCGAAACCGGAGAAGTTCAGATCGGTCACTTCACCGTCTTTCTCCGTCAGCTTAACGTTGATACGGGTACGGCCCTGAACAATCTGAAAACGGTTAGCTATGCCCAGCTCGCTGAACAGCTGCTGGAAACCATCCTGGTTGTCTTTTCCGAGGAACCCACCTACCGTGACATCGATACCGAGATCCTTGAGCACTTTCGCGACGTTAATCCCTTTACCCGCGGCATGCAGGCCAGTGGTACGCACGAGGTTGACTTCGCCGCGCTCAATTTCCGGGCAAAATCCCACCAGGTCATAAGCCGGGTTCAGCGTAATAGTCGCAACACGTCTGCTCATTATGCGCCCTCCCCCAGACCCGCTGCGATGGCGTCGCCAATCGCTTTCAGCGCCTGTTCAGCATCCGCACCCTGCGCGGTGAAACGCAGACGGTGGCCTTTCTTCACGCCCAGCGCGACAACTTTCATCAGACTACGGCCGTTGGCCGGTTTGCCCGTGCCATCAAGATTCGCCACGGTGATCTCACTCTCGAATTGTTTAATGGTATTCACCAGCATGGTGCCAGGACGGGCATGCAGGCCGTGTTCGTTGCGCACAACGAACTCCGCAGTCTGCACGTCATCCGTCAGCACATCATCACTGGTCAGCAGTGCCAGCACGGTGGAGGCATCAGCGTTCAGCAGTTTTTCAGCTTTGTTGTTCAGCAGCAGGTCGCCCAGACGCTTCAGCACGGAAACTGGCTGTTCATCGTTCATCGCCACGGTCACCAGCATCGCTGCTGGCTCGCCTTCTACGTCAAACGCATTGGTCGCGCGGCTCACGGCGATAGCACTGCGCAGGTTGCCTTCAGCACTGTCGTTCAGCCAGATACCCTGTCCCAGATTCAACGGCTTATCGTTGATCGCGCGGGTGACAAAGGTGGCATCCGCCGCGCCGGCTTCTTTCAGACGACCTGCGTTCAGCGCCTGCAGCGTCACCAGATCGGAGGCAGCCACGTCAAGCGTCAGCGTTTCATTATCCAGTTTCAGCGCTTCACTCTGTTTTTCGCCCATCAGCAAGGCGCGCAGTTCTTCCGCTGTCGTGGCGGACTTAAGCTGTTCAGCTACCGCGTCATCGCTCAGGACATGCGTCAGCTGACGCAGCAGGCCTAAGTGTTCGTCGCTGCTGGCCGCGATACCGATAGCCACGTAAGCCACCTGACCGTCACCCCAAAGCACGCCCTGCGGGAACTGATAAACCTTAACGCCGGTTTTCAGCACCTGATCGCGGGTGTCGGTTGTGCCGTGCGGAATGGCAATGCCATTGCCGAGGAAGGTTGAGGTCTGCTGCTCGCGGGCCAGCATGCCGTTTACATAGCCGTCCGCGACGTTGCCCGCCTGCACAAGCGCAGCGGCAACCTGGCGAATAGCCTCTTCTTTATCCCCGGCCTGAGCGCCCGGGTGGATATCCTGAACAGATAACTGGAACATGGTTCTCCACTCCTGCTGAACTTGAATCGTTTCAGCTTTAATGAGAAAAAATGCGCTAGCCTGCTCCGTTTGTAAAAACAAGATAGCGCTGAAACGTTTCAAAAAGTCTTGCGCTTTCTGCAATACCTTGCAAGTAAACTCGTATTTCTGATGTCAGAATTTAGAGATACAGCACATTTCTTCTTCGTTGAGCTGAATTTTGCTGAAGTTCAGCAAATCAGTTTCAGCTAAGGTCAGCCAGACTGTTCATAAGTTGAAATGCCATTTTGATTTTTCGTGGCATCATTGACCGCACCCACTGTTTATTTTTTAGCTGACGGCGTAAACTCCGCCTCCTCTCTGCTACTCGCTAATTATAAAACATGCATAACACCCCTGCGGCCGCCTCGCCGAAGCCCTTTGATTTGACCTCTGCGGCATTCCTGGTTGTTGCCTTTTTCACAGGCATTGCCGGTGCGTTACAGACGCCGACGCTGAGTTTATTTCTGACAAATGAGGTCCACGCCCGTCCGGCCATGGTTGGCTTCTTTTTTACCGGAAGCGCCATCATCGGCATCCTGGTCAGTCAGTTTCTGGCGGGGCGATCCGACAGAAAAGGCGATCGTAAGAGCCTGATCGTTTTCTGCTGTCTGCTGGGTGTAATGGCCTGCGTTCTGTTTGCCTGGAACCGCAACTACTTCATTCTGCTCTTCGTTGGGGTATTTCTGAGCAGCTTTGGCTCGACGGCGAACCCGCAGATGTTCGCCCTTGCCCGCGAACACGCCGACCATACCGGGCGTGAAGCGGTGATGTTCAGCTCTGTCATGCGTGCTCAGGTGTCGCTGGCATGGGTGATTGGCCCGCCGCTGGCTTACGCGCTGGCGATGGGTTTTGGCTTTACGGTGATGTACCTGAGCGCGGCTGTCGCGTTTGTGGCGTGCGGCGCGCTGGTGTGGTTCTTCCTGCCGTCCATGCGCAAAGAGCCCAAAGTGGCAACGGGTGTGCTGGAAGCGCCGCGCCGCAACCGCCGCGATGCCCTGCTCCTGTTTGTTGTCTGCACGCTGATGTGGGGCACCAACAGCCTGTATATCATCAATATGCCGCTGTTTATTATTGATGAACTGCACCTGTCGGAGAAGCTGGCGGGCATTATGATGGGCACCGCAGCCGGGCTTGAGATCCCAACTATGCTCATCGCGGGATATTACGCAAAGCGTTTCGGAAAGCGTTTTTTAATGCGCATCGCCGCCGTCGCCGGCCTGCTGTTTTATATGGGTATGTTGACGGTTCATACGCCGGGGCTGTTGCTGGCTTTACAGCTGCTGAATGCCATTTATATCGGCATTCTCGCCGGGATAGGCATGCTCTACTTTCAGGATCTGATGCCGGGTCAGGCAGGCTCAGCCACCACTCTTTATACCAATACCACCCGCGTGGGCTGGATTATCGCTGGTTCAATGGCCGGCGTTGTGGCTGAAATCTGGAACTACCACACGGTGTTCTGGATTGCGCTGGTGATGTGTACGCTGACGATTGGCTGTTTGACGCGGATTAAAGACGTTTAAGGCGCGGTGAGCGCTTCCAATTCAAGAAGGTACGTCATCGCCTGCCCGCGCGTGCTGCCACACATTTCGGCAGTGGGCTGAAGCCCGGAGCAGACCTTCGGGCGCAAAGGCGAACCAAAGATCATACACAGATTCGTTTCCGAGAGCTGAACGCAGCGGGTATTGGCAGGCTTACCCTCGGGCATTCCTGGAATGGGACTTGAAATGGACGGTGCTGTACAGCACGCGCCACAGTCTGGACGGCAATCCATAAATGCTCTCTTTCGCTGGCGGACGCCCGCGTAGTCGGGCATCGCGCGCACAGTAACACCTTTTGCGTATTGATAGCAAAAGCCACGAATTCCACTTGCCTGAAAGGCCGCGCGCGAGTAATTTGGCGCGATATTTTTTACCTCCCGTAAACAGGATTACTGCAATGCCAAGAGCGAACGAAATTAAGAAAGGTATGGTGCTAAATTACAACGGCAAACTGCTGATTGTGAAAGATATCGACATTCAGGCCCCGAGCGCCCGTGGTGCAGCAACGCTGTACAAAATGCGTTTCGCCGATGTGCGTACCGGCCTGAAAGTGGAAGAGCGCTTTAAAGGTGACGATATCGTCGATACCGTGACCCTGACCCGTCGCTATGTCGATTTCTCCTACATCGACGGCAACGAATACGTGTTCATGGACAAAGAAGATTACACTCCATACATCTTCACCAAAGATCAGATTGAAGAAGAGCTGCTGTTCATCCCTGAAGGCGGTATGCCTGACATGCAGGTCCTGACCTGGGACGGCGTGCTGCTGGCGCTGGAACTGCCTCAGACCGTCGATCTGGAAATCGTTGAAACGGCGCCAGGCATCAAAGGCGCGTCCGCAAGTGCGCGCAACAAACCGGCTACCCTGACGACCGGCCTGGTTGTGCAGGTTCCGGAATATCTCTCTGCTGGCGAGAAAATCCGCATCCATATCGAAGAAAAACGCTATATGGGTCGCGCTGACTGATTGCGGCATTTGTCGGGTGGCGGCTTCGCCTTACCCGACCTACAAAAACACAAAAACCGGCTCTCAGGCCGGTTTTTTTGTAGGCCCGGTAAGCGTAGCGCCACCGGGCAACAGAGCTTACAGAAGCTCCGGATACTTCGTCATCTTCAGCGCCAGCTCAACGCCGCGCACTTCCGCCATCCCTTTAAGACGGCCAATCGCCGAATAGCCTGGGTTAGTTTTCTTACGCAGATCGTCCAGCATCTGGTGTCCGTGATCGGGGCGGAATGGAATAGGACGCACATCGCCCGCCTGCTTACGACGCGCCTCTTCCGCCAGAATAGCGTCCACCACCGCGACCATATTCACATCACCGCCAAGGTGCGCCGCCTCGTGGAAGGTTTTCGGGTTCTCTTCACGACAGGTCGCGCGCAGATGCGTGAAGTGGATACGATCGCCGAAGGTTTCAATCATCCGTACCAGATCGTTATCCGCGCGCACGCCGTAGGAGCCGGTACACATGGTAAAGCCGTTATAGATGCTATTTACCGTCTCTTTCAGCCACTGCATATCTTCAAGGGTGGAAACGATACGCGGCAGGCCCAGGATAGGACGCGGTGGATCGTCCGGGTGCACAGCCAGGCGTACTCCTGCCTCTTCAGCTACCGGCACGATAGCACGCAGGAAATACGCCATATTTTCACGCAGCTGGTGCTTATCAATATCGCCGTACTCCGCCAGACGCGCGCGGAACTGATCCAGCGTATAACCCTCTTCTGCACCCGGCAGGCCAGCAATAATATTACGGGTCAGTTTTTCGATGTCTGCGTCACTGGCGGCGTTAAACCACGCCAGCGCCTGCTGCTGCTCTTCTGCGGTGTAATCCGCTTCGGCGCCAGGACGTTTAAGAATGTGCAGTTCGAATGCCGCAAAGGCAATCTGATCGAAACGCAGCGCTTTTGAACCGTCCGGCATCTGATATTCAAGGTCGGTCCGCGTCCAGTCCAGAATGGGCATGAAGTTATAGCAGACTGTATCAATACCGCAGGCCGCCAGGTTGCGAATGCTCTGCTGGTAGTTAGCAATCCAGGTCTGGTACTCCCCTGAATGGGTTTTGATATCTTCATGAACCGGAATACTTTCCACCACAGACCAGGTTAATCCCTTCTCTGCCAGCAGCGCCTGACGCTGTTGAATTTCTTCAACCGGCCATACCTGACCGTTAGGAATATGATGCAGCGCCGTGACGACACCCGTTGCGCCAGCCTGACGCACATCATCAAGAGAAACCGGATCGTTCGGCCCGTACCAACGCCAGGTTTGTTCCATTGCCTCACCCTCTTAAGTTGTTATACCAATATGCGTTACTGCAATGACGACTACCATACATGTTTGCCGCTAAGGGTCAACATACCGCCACACATTGATTGATCAAACTCACATAACGGGGATATTTACGGCTCACCAATTTTATTTGCTGTCATATAACTTTACACTGGCATTGTTAATTAATGGTTAATCAGGTGTGTATTTCATGAAGACAATTGCCTCCACCTCGCTTCCTGCCCACGTTCAGCAACCTCGCTACGATCGCGCGCAATTACGCTCCCGCATCGTCCATTTTGGCTTTGGTGCATTTCACCGCGCGCACCAGGCCTTGTTAACAAACCGCGTGCTGAATGAAAAAGGCGGCGACTGGGGTATTTGTGAGATTAGCCTTTTCAGCGGCGATGTGCTGATGAGTCAGCTGCGCGCGCAGGATCATCTGTTTACCGTGCTGGAGAAAGGCGCTGAAGGTAATCAGCCGATCATCATTGGTGCCGTCCATGAATGCCTGAACGCAAAGCTGGACTCTCTGTCGGCGATTATTGAGAAGTTTTGTGAGCCTCAGGTCGCTATTGTGTCGCTCACCATCACGGAGAAAGGCTATTGCATCGATCCCGCCACCGGTAAACTTGATCTGCACAACGCGCGGATCGTCCACGACCTTGAAAACCCCTCCGCGCCGCATTCCGCTCCAGGGATACTGGTCGAAGCGCTCCACCGTCGCCGTGAGCGCGGCTTGCCCGCATTTACCGTGCTTTCCTGCGACAATATCCCTGATAACGGGCACGTGGTAAAAAATGCGGTGCTGGGCATGGCGCAGAAACGTTCCGCAGCGCTGTCAGAATGGATTGATAGCCATGTGAGTTTCCCGGGAACGATGGTCGACAGGATTGTTCCCGCCGCGACTGAAGCCTCGCTGGCGGAAATCACCGACGCGCTCGGCGTTGAAGATCCGTGTGCCATCAGCTGCGAACCGTTTATTCAGTGGGTAGTGGAAGATAACTTTGTCGCCGGCCGTCCAGCGTGGGAAGTTGCAGGTGTCCAGATGGTGCAGGATGTTCTGCCATGGGAGCAGATGAAATTACGCATGCTCAACGGCAGCCACTCTTTCCTGGCGTATCTGGGATACCTCGCGGGCTACGCGCATATCAATGAATGCATGGAGGACGCTGCATTCCGTGCTGCCGCCCGGCGGCTCATGCTGGATGAACAGGCTCCCACATTACGTATTAAAGATGTCGACCTCACCGCATATGCCGATAGCCTGCTCGAACGCTTTGCCAACCCGGCGCTACAGCATCGTACGTGGCAAATCGCAATGGACGGTAGCCAGAAGCTTCCGCAAAGAATGCTGGATGGGATCCGCGTTCATCTTGAGCGAAAAACGCCATGGCCGCTGCTGGCCCTGGGCGTGGCCGGCTGGCTACGCTACGTCAGCGGTACCGATGACCGTGGCAATGCGATTGATGTTCGCGATCCCCTCAGCGATAAAATCCGCGCGATGGTCAACGCCAGCAGCGAGGATGACCGCGTCAACGCGCTGCTGGGGCTGAGTGAGGTCTTTGGACACGATCTCGCGCAAAATAGCGTTTTTATTGAGGCTGTCAGCGAGGCCTGGCAGCGCATTACCCGCCATGGCGCACGCCAGGCTGTTATCGAAACGTTAAATATTTAACGATTATTGCGCTTAACGCGAACGGATGAGGCCTCCGTTCGCCCTTTCCCTTCTCACAGGTCACGTTTTTCGCCAGGATAGAGAGAACAGAGTTATAGCATCACACTTCTCTTGCGGAGCACACGTGACCAAAACCAACCTCATCACCGGTTTTCTCGGCAGCGGTAAAACCACCTCCATTCTCCACCTGCTGGCGAATAAAGATCCGGCCGAGAAATGGGCCGTGCTGGTCAATGAATTTGGCGAGGTGGGCATTGATGGCGCATTGCTGTCCTCCAGCGGCGCGATGATTAAAGAGATCCCAGGCGGATGCATGTGCTGCGTCAATGGCCTGCCGATGCAGGTGGGGCTCAATACGCTGCTGCGTCAGGGCAAACCCGACCGACTTCTGATTGAACCCACCGGGCTGGGTCACCCAAAGCAGATTCTCGATTTACTGACCGCCCCGGTTTATGAGCCGTGGATCGATCTGCGCGCCACCCTGTGCCTGCTCGATCCTCGTCAGCTTCTGGATGACAAAGCGGTGGCCAACGAGAACTTCCGCGATCAGCTCGCCTCAGCAGACGTTATCGTTGCCAACAAAGAAGATCGCGCTACGGCTGAAAGCCAGGCCGCGCTGGACGCGTGGTGGCAGCATTTCGGCGGCAATCGCACGCGGGTGCAGACCACGCAGGGAAAAATTGACACTGCCCTGCTTGACTTTCCCCGTCTGAACCTCACCGAGCTACCTGCCAGCGCGGCTCATGCGCACAGTCATCCGGTTAAGCAGGGTCTGGCTGCCCTGAGTCTGCCAGAGCACCAGCGCTGGCGTCGTAATCTGAACAGCGGTCAGGGATATCAGGCCTGCGGATGGATTTTTGATGCTGAAACCGTTTTCGACACCATCGGGATCCTGGAGTGGGCCCGACTTGCGCCCGTCGATCGCGTGAAAGGGATCATGCGCACGCCGGACGGGCTGGTGCGGATCAACCGCCAGGGTGACGATTTCTTTATTGAAACGCAAAATGTGGCACCACCGGACAGCCGTATAGAGTTAATTAGTGCGGTTAACGCCGACTGGAATGCCCTGCAGTCCAGCCTGTTGAGTATTCGTTTAAGTTCGGGCGGCTAACGTTGCCCCAGTTTTCACTCTATGCAGAACGTTATGACAACTCGATTTTCCCTGATATTACTGCTTAATGTCGCCGGTCTGGCGCTTTTCTTCTCCTGGTATATCCCGGCGAGTCATGGTTTCTGGTTCCCGCTGGATTCTGCCATTTTTCACTTCTTCAACCAGGAGCTGGTGAAGAGCAACGCGTTCCTGTGGCTGGTGGCTATCACCAACAACCGTGCCTTTGACGGCTTCTCACTGCTGGCCATGGGCTGCCTGATGCTCTCTTTCTGGCTGAAAGAGGATAAAAGCGGACGCCGGCGTATTCTGATTATCGGTCTGGTGATGCTGCTGTTTGCGGTGATAATTAACCAGCTGGCCACCGCGATTATTCCGGTTAAGCGTTCAAGCCCAACGCTATTCTTCACCGATATTTATCGCGTCAGCGAGTTGCTGCATATTCCTACAAAAGATGCGTCGAAGGACAGTTTCCCGGGCGATCACGGTATGATGCTGCTTATTTTTTCCGCAATTATGCTTCGCTATTTCGGCAGAAAAGCCTTTGCGATAGCCCTGATTATTTTTGTGGTTTTTGCCTTCCCGCGCGTAATGATTGGCGCACACTGGTTCACCGATATTGCCGTCGGCTCGCTCTCCGTTGCGCTGATTGCGCTGCCGTGGTGTCTGATGACTCCCCTGAGCGACAGGATAATAGCCCTCTTCGATCGCTATCTTCCCGGCAAAACGCAACAATAATTAAACAAATAACTAACCAAAATTAACGTTAAGCATCATGGATCGACATGATCCCTGATGCTGCTCTCAGCGCGATCTTTCCCCACTGTCATATTCTCGTCATCATATTCATGATAAAAATGAAGCAATTGCGCAATTAAACGTCGGATCTGACTGCAATTTAAGCAATTACGGATTTTTACTTTCTGTATCACAATTTCTTATAAAAAAAAGGCTTTTTTTACTCGCAATACCCCTGGCAATCGGTTAATCTCGAACTCGTTTTGCCCCATAGAGATAATTATTTCGCTGGTGAATAATTTTGTGCGCTGTGCCACAAATGTGACCAGAAAGAATTGTCTCAATGTGAACAGATAATTAGTCTCGTCACGTTTGGCATTTTTATAACGATATTTGTCGTTAAGGACTTCAAGGGAAAATAAACAAAATGGTCAAATCTCAACCGTTTCTGAGATATATCTTACGGGGGATCCCGGCGATAGCAGTCGCGGTACTGTTGTCTGCATGTAGTACATCGAACACCGCAAAGAATATGCATCCTGAGACGCGTGTTGTGGGAATGGAAGATTCCTCGTCACTGCAAGCCTCTCAGGATGAATTTGAAAATATGGTACGTAATCTGGATGTGAAGTCCCGCATTATGGACCAGTATGCTAGCTGGAAAGGCGTGCGCTATCGTCTTGGTGGCAGCACAAAAACAGGTATCGATTGTTCCGGTTTTGTGCAGCGTACGTTCCGCGAGCAATTTGGGTTAGATCTTCCGCGTTCAACATATGAGCAGCAGGAGATGGGCAAGTCGATTTCGCGCACTAAACTTCGCACCGGTGACTTAGTTCTGTTCCGTGCAGGTTCCACAGGTCGACACGTTGGCATCTACATTGGTAATGACCAGTTTGTACATGCCTCCACCAGCAGCGGTGTGACCATTTCCAGCATGAACGAACCGTACTGGAAGAAGCGTTATAACGAAGCGCGCCGTGTACTGACCCGCAGTTAATATGACAATTGTATCGTTGGTTATCCCTTGGCTGGCGATACGATGAAAGAAAGCACTGCTTCGGCAGTGTTTTTTTTTGCCCATTACACTGAATACATCCAGCGGCATTTCAGGAATCACGACGTCTATGTTCACCCGCTACTTCTCCAGTAATCGCAAGATACTGATCCTCAGTATTATCACAGGCCTCATCGCCGCCCTGCTCCTGGGTTCGTTGCAATTTTTCTGGAGCTACCACAAGCGAGAAGCCAAACTCGACACCCTGATCCACGATGTGAGCATCTACATGGCGAGCTATTTCGATGAGTTAAAAAACGCTATCGATACGCTCCAGCCACTCACGCTGGACAATTGCCATGACGTCAACCAGGAACTCACCTCGCGCGCCGCCTTTAGCATTAACGTTCGCGCATTCCTGCTGGTCAGAGACAAAATGGCGTTCTGCTCGTCTGCCACAGGCCCGATGAATGCCCCGATGGAGGAGCTGATACCTGAGCTGCACGTCAACAAACAGATCGATATGGCATTGCTTCCAGGCACACCCATGCTGCCCAATAAGCCCGCTATTGCCATCTGGTACCGTAATCCCTTAGTGAAGGATGGCGGTGTGTTCACCTCGGTGAATATCAATCTGACCCCTTACCTGCTCTATACCGCGCGCCAGGATGAATTCACGGGCATCGCCATCATCATTGGCGATCATGCGTTGTCAACGCGGTCCAGCACGCTGGTCGATGCGCACGACTTACATGAAATCCCGGCCCGCACCGCGACGCTGAAAGACGTCCCCCTGACCATTAAGCTGTATGCGGATGCATGGACCAGCGATGAAATTCTCTACGCCCTGTTCTTCGGGCTGGTCTGCGGGATTTGTGCCGGATCGCTCAACTACTATATCCTCAACATACGGTTGAATCCGGGCAAAGAGATTTTAAGCGCCATTAAGCGCGGTCAGTTTTACGTGGTCTATCAGCCCGTCGTTGATTCCACATCGCTCAGGATGACCGGGCTCGAAGTACTGATGCGCTGGAAACACCCGACAATGGGGGAAATTCCGCCGGACGCGTTTATCAATTTTGCCGAAGCGCAGAAGCTGATTGTCCCGCTGACGCTGCATCTCTTTGATCTTATTATTCGCGATGCCCCCGTGTTACAAACACTGTTACCCCCGGGGGCAAAAGTGGGCATCAACATTGCGCCGGGGCATCTGCATGCGGAAAGCTTCAAAGACGATATGCGCACCTTCAAAGCCCTGCTGCCGCCGGATTACTTCCAGATCGTGCTGGAAATCACCGAGCGCGACATGCTTAACCATCGGGAAGCCAATAGCCTCTTCGAATGGCTGCACAACGAAGGCTTTGAGATAGCCATAGATGATTTTGGTACTGGCCACAGCGCGCTGATCTATCTTGAGCATTTCACCATGGACTACCTCAAAATCGACCGTGGTTTTGTTAATGCGATTGGCACTGAGACGGTGACGTCGCCGGTGCTGGATGCCGTACTGACGCTGGCAAGACGACTGAATATGTCGACCGTCGCCGAAGGGGTGGAAACGCCGGAACAGGCCGCCTGGCTACGCGAGCACGGCGTTAATTACCTGCAAGGATACTGGATTAGCCGCCCGATGCCGCTGGAGCAGTTCCGCAACTGGCGGCCTGACGTTTCACCCGACGGTGAATAATTTCACATTGCCCGTGACGTCACTTATTATTCAGCTTAACTGAGCAGGTCTGTAAAAGAGGGAGCCGCCACGTGATGTTTATGCGCTTCATGTTGCTGATGTTGGCATTAACGAGCCTGTCCAGCCAGGCGCAAACCATCAAAGAAAATATCGCCTTCGCGGTAATTGGCGAGCCGAAATACGCGGTTAATTTTACGCACTTCGATTACGTCAACCCTGCCGCGCCAAAGGGCGGAAAGGTCACGCTTTCCGCCACGGGAACCTTCGATAACTTCAACCGCTTCGCCCTGCGCGGCGTGGCGGCGGCGCGAACGGAATCGCTCTACGATACTCTCTTTGTCACGTCTGATGATGAACCCGGCAGCTACTATCCACTCATTGCCGATAACGTGCGCTACGCGGATAACTTCGCCTGGGCCGAAATCTCGCTGAACCCGCGGGCACGTTTTCATGACGGTACGCCGGTTAAGGCCAGCGACGTCGCATTCACCTTCCATAAATTCATGACCGAAGGCGTTCCCCAGTTCCGCATCGTCTATAAAGGCGCATCCGTCAGAGCCATTGCGCCGCTCACCGTGCGCATTGAGCTGAGCGAACCGAACAAAGAGAATATGCTCAGCCTGTTCTCGCTGCCCGTGATGCCGGAATCGTTCTGGAAAAATCATAAGCTAAGCGACCCGCTCTCAACCCCACCGCTGGCAGGCGGCCCCTATCGCATTACCGACTGGCGCATGGGGCAGTATGTGGTCTATTCCCGCGTCAAAGACTACTGGGCGGCCAACCTGCCGGTGAACCGCGGACGCTGGAATTTCGACACCCTTCGCTATGATTACTACCTTGACGATAACGTGGCGTTTGAAGCCTTCAAAGCCGGAGCCTTTGATTTACGCGTCGAGAGCAGTGCCAAAAACTGGGCGACCCGCTATATCGGGAAAAATTTCGCCAAAGGCTATATCGTCAAAGACGAACATAAAAATGAATCTGCCCAGGACACCCGCTGGCTGGCGTTTAATATTCAGCGTCCGGTATTTAATGACCGCCGGGTACGGGAAGCCATTTCCCTGGCCTTTGATTTTGAATGGATGAACAAAGCCCTGTTTTACGGCGCGTACAGCCGCGCCAACAGCTATTTTCAAAATACCGAGTACGCCGCCCGTGATTATCCGAAAGCCGACGAGCTGGTTCTGCTGGCGCCGCTGAAAGCGGAAATTCCGCCGCAGGTTTTCACCAGCGTGTTTCAGCCACCCGCATCGAACGGTGACGGTTACGATCGCGGCAACCTGCTCAAAGCCAGCAAGCTGCTGGATGACGCGGGCTGGCCCCTGAAGAATCAAAAGCGTGTTGATGCCAAAACGGGTAAGCCTCTCAGCTTTGAGCTGCTGCTCTCGTCCGGGGGCAACGATCAGTGGGTACTGCCGTTTAAGCACAATCTTGAGCGGCTGGGCGTGACCATGAACATTCGCCAGGTCGATAACGCGCAGATCACCAGCCGCATGCGCAGCCGTGATTACGATATGATGCAGCGCCTGTGGCCCGCGCAGCCGTGGCCCAGCTCAGACCTGCAAATATCCTGGGCCTCCAGCTACATTGACTCCTCATACAATGCACCAGGGGTCAAAAGCCCGGCGATTGATGCGCTGATTGCGAAAATTGTGGCGGCCCAGGGGGGGGATAAAGAAAAGCTCGTGCCGCTTGGGCGCGCCCTCGACAGAGTCTTAACCTGGAACTACTACATGCTGCCGATGTGGTATATGGGAGAAGATCGCCTTGCGCGCTGGGACAAGTTCTCCGTGCCTGCCGTGCGCCCTGTCTATTCCCTGGGATTTGATACCTGGTGGTATGACGTTAACAAAGCCGCCAGACTTCCCGCTGAGCGGCGATAAGGAATTATCATGGGTGCGTATCTTATCCGCCGTCTTCTGCTGGTCATCCCCACCCTGTGGGCGATCATCACAATTAACTTTTTTATCGTGCAAATCGCCCCCGGGGGCCCGGTCGATCAGGCGATTGCCGCCATTGAATTTGGCAACAGCGGCGGGATGCCCGGCGGAGGCGGTGAAGGCATGGGCGCGAGCCATGCGCGAACCGGCGTAGGGAATATCAGCGAAAGCCATTATCGCGGCGGACGCGGGCTGGATCCGGAGGTGATCGCTGAGATCACCCACCGCTACGGCTTTGACAAACCGATTCACGAGCGCTATTTCAAAATGCTCTGGGATTACATCCGCTTTGATTTTGGCGATAGCCTGTTTCGCAGCGCATCAGTATTAACGTTGATTAAGCAAAGCCTGCCGGTTTCGATAACGCTGGGGCTGTGGGGAACGCTGATCATCTATCTGGTCTCTATTCCGCTCGGGATCCGCAAAGCGGTTTACAACGGCAGCCGCTTTGACATCTGGAGCAGCACGTTCATCATCATTGGCTATGCCATCCCGGCGTTTCTGTTTGCCGTCCTGCTGATTGTCTTTTTTGCCGGGGGAAGTTATTTCGATCTCTTCCCGCTGCGAGGGTTAGTCTCCGCCGATTTCAGCACCTTACCGTGGTACCAGAAAATCACCGACTATCTCTGGCATATCACGCTGCCGGTTCTGGCCACGGTCATTGGCGGGTTTGCAGCCCTGACCATGCTGACCAAAAATGCCTTTCTCGATGAAATTCGTAAACAGTACGTCGTGACTGCCCGCGCCAAGGGCGTGAGCGAGAAGCAGATCATGTGGAAGCACGTGTTTCGCAACGCCATGCTGCTGGTGATTGCCGGATTTCCTGCCACGTTCATCAGTATGTTTTTTACCGGCTCGCTGCTGATAGAGGTGATGTTCTCGCTCAACGGTCTGGGCCTGCTGGGCTATGAGGCCACCGTGTCGCGTGATTATCCGGTGATGTTTGGCACGCTCTATATTTTCACCCTGATTGGCCTGCTGCTGAATATCATCAGTGATATCAGCTATACGCTGGTCGATCCCCGAATCGATTTTGAGGGCCGCTGATGCCGCGTTTAAGCCCCGTCAACCAGGCCCGCTGGGCCCGTTTTCGCCACAATCGTCGCGGCTACTGGTCGCTGTGGATTTTTGCCGTACTGTTTGTCCTGAGCATGTTTTCGGAGCTGATTGCCAACGACAAGCCGTTGCTGGTGCATTTTAATGACCGCTGGTACGTGCCGGTTATCGCCAACTACAGCGAAAGCAACTTTGGCGGCCCGTTTGCAACGCCGGCAGAGTATCAGGATCCGTGGCTTCGTCGGCAGATCGAGCAGCACGGCTGGGCGCTCTGGGCGCCGGTGCGTTTTGGCGCAAACAGCATTAACTTCTCCACCACGACCCCCTTCCCTTCACCGCCCTCCGCGCAAAACTGGCTGGGAACGGATGCCAACGGTGGCGACGTGCTGGCGCGCATCCTGTATGGCACCCGAATTTCAATCCTCTTTGGGCTGATGCTGACGATCTTCTCCAGCGTGATGGGCGTCGTGGCAGGCGCCGTTCAGGGTTACTACGGCGGGAAAATTGACCTGTGGGGTCAGCGGGTTATTGAAGTCTGGTCAGGCATGCCAACGCTGTTTCTGATTATCCTGCTTTCCAGCGTGGTGCAGCCGGGCTTCTGGTGGCTGTTAGGCATCACCGTCCTGTTCGGCTGGATGGCGCTGGTGGGTGTGGTGCGGGCAGAGTTCCTGCGCACCCGCAATTTTGACTATATTCGCGCCGCGCAGGCGCTTGGCGTGAGCGACCGCGGGATCATCTTCCGCCATATGCTGCCAAACGCCGTGGTGGCAACGCTCACCTTCCTGCCGTTTATTCTGTGTAGCTCCATCACCACTCTCACATCACTGGATTTTCTTGGCTTTGGGTTACCGCTGGGCTCCCCGTCGCTCGGCGAACTGCTGCTGCAGGGCAAGAACAACCTTCAGGCGCCGTGGTTAGGTATCGCCGCCTTTCTCTCTGTGGCCGTGCTGCTTTCGCTGCTGATTTTTATTGGCGAAGCCGTGCGCGATGCCTTCGATCCGAACAAGGCGGTATAAGATGACCCAGCCCCTTCTCAGCATTGATAACCTGTCGATTGCTTTTTCAACGCAGGGCGAGACGCGCACCGTGGTCACCGACTTGTCGCTGCAGATCCAGCGCGGTGAAACGCTGGCCCTGGTGGGAGAGTCGGGCTCAGGCAAGAGCGTTTCGGCACTTTCTATCCTGCGCCTGCTGCCGTCTCCGCCAGTGAGCTACCCGCAAGGGGATATTCTGTTTCACGGCAGTTCGCTGCTGCATGCCGACGAGCATACCCTGCGCGGCATTCGCGGCAACAAGATCGCCATGATCTTCCAGGAGCCGATGGTTTCCCTCAACCCTCTGCACAGCCTGGAAAAACAGCTCTATGAAGTACTCTCCCTGCATCGGGGGATGCGCAAAGAGGCGGCGCGGGGAGAAATTCTGGATTGTCTTGAACGGACAGGCATACGCAATGCGGCCAAACGGCTGAATGATTTTCCGCACCAGCTCTCCGGCGGCGAACGCCAGCGCGTGATGATTGCCATGGCCCTGCTCACGCGCCCCGAACTGTTGATTGCCGACGAACCCACAACGGCGCTGGACGTGACGGTACAGGCGCAAATATTGACGTTGCTGCGGGAGCTGCGCGACGAACTGAATATGAGCCTGCTGTTTATCACGCACAACCTGAGCATTGTGAGAAAGCTGGCCGACAGCGTCGCGGTGATGCAAAACGGGCGATGTGTTGAACAGAATAATGCGTCCACGCTGCTGAACGCGCCGCAACATCCGTATACGCAACGCCTGCTCGACAGCGAACCCTCCGGCGATCCGGTTCCTCTCGATGCGAACAGCGCGCCGCTGCTGCGCGTTGAGGATCTGTCCGTCTCGTTCCCGATCCGCAAAGGTATTCTGCGGCGTATTGTCGATCGGAACCCGGTGCTGAAAAACATCCGCTTCTCGCTGCGCCCTGGCGAATCCCTGGGGCTGGTGGGCGAATCCGGTTCGGGCAAAAGCACCACCGGTCTGGCGCTGCTGCGCTTAATTGCCTCACAGGGTGAAATCCTCTTTGACGGCATGCCGCTGCACCGCTGGAACCGGCGTCAGATGCTGCCCGTGCGTCCCCGCATGCAGGTGGTCTTTCAGGATCCCAACTCCTCGCTTAACCCGCGGCTCAGCGTGTTACAGATTGTCGAAGAGGGCCTGCGAGTGCATCAGCCCGCCCTGAGCGCTCAGCAACGCGAGCAGGAGGTCATACGGGTAATGGCCGAAGTGGGCTTAGATCCCGAGACGCGTCACCGCTATCCGGCTGAATTCTCCGGCGGGCAGCGCCAGCGTATCGCGATTGCCCGCGCGCTGATCCTGAAACCGGAGCTGATTATTCTGGATGAACCGACGTCGTCTCTGGACAGAACCGTTCAGGCGCAGATCCTGGCGCTGCTCAAAGGGTTACAGGAAAAACATCGGCTGGCCTATATCTTTATCAGCCATGATTTACAGGTGGTGCGGGCGCTATGCCATCAGGTGATTGTATTGAGACAGGGAGAGGTGGTCGAGCAGGGTGAGTGCCAGCGCGTATTTAGCGCACCAACGCAGCGCTACACGCGCCAGCTGTTATCGGCAGACTAGCGCTCAGAACGGGTACTGGCCAGAGAAAGGCTCAGCGATAGCAACGCCAAAATTCTTCAGGCGACAGGTAGCAGCAAACTCGTCCTGGCTTTTCACAAACAGGCACGGCTCACCTTCACACTCCAGCACGGAGCTGTCTACTTCAATATCCGTCAGGGCCTGGCTGAGACGCTCCATCACCGGCCATGCTTCTCCTTCGCTCGGGCTCAGCAGCTTGAGCGCAACCAGACAATTCTCGCACTCTGCAGCGCTTTGCGGAATCGGTTCAACTTTCGAACCTGCAAAACCCGCCGACCAGCGATAGCTCTGGGGCAAGCGATGGACAATCGAGAGCTGTAATGTATTCACGTTCGTTCCCCGGAAGCAAAATTTACTTCACAATTTATTTACATTTATAGTAACACATCATCGCCAGCCTGCACTATTCAGCGCTTTTTATTCGTGTCCAGGCTCGCGTTGGCGCTATATGTACCCGTTTCTGCGATCTAACTCAACCTTTTTGAATACAATGATGTGACTTTTTACACAAATAGATTTTACATAAAATAAACAAACACGGCATAAACGAACGGGGGTTTGGTTGATATGTATCAACAAAAAAGGCCCTCTCGGGCCTTCTCTGTATTTTAGTGAGCCGCTTTTCGCGGTCGACTGGCGTAAAGATAGAAGAGTATGGAACTGGTTGCGCAAAAAGCCATCGCCCACAGCATTGGCCATGCCGTTGTAAAGGTGGCCATAGACAGCAGCGCTCCGACAATAGCGCCTATACCGAAGCGGAACGTCCCCGCCAGCGACGATGCGGTACCCGCCATATGCGGAAACTCATCCAGGATCACCGCCATCCCGTTGGATGACACCATCGACACGCAGCCGACAAAGGCCGCCACACCAACGACCAGCGCCCAGAAGCCCACGCTAAGAAACGCGCTCACCACCAGCCAGATAGCCATCACAAACTGGATCCACAGCCCGGCGCGGAACATATTCAGCGCCCCCACCCGCCGGACAAAACGGCTGTTGATGATGGTCATGATAAACAGGAAGACGATGTTGAGCGCAAAGTAATAGCCGAAATGCTGAGGCGAAACGTGGTTCAGTTCGATGTAGACAAACGGCCCGGCGCTCAGGAAGGAGAACATCCCGGCGAAGCTGAACCCGCTCGCCAGCATATAGCTCAGCACGCGTTTGTGGCGGAACAGCGAGGCAAAGTTGCCGATTGTGGTACGGATGTGGAATTTCTGGCGGCGCTCGACGGGAAGCGTTTCATCAATAAAGAAGAAAATCATCGCCGAGGCCAGCAGCGCGGCCAGTGCCAGGATCCAGAAAATTACATGCCAGCTAAACCACACCAGCACCGCACCACCCGCCATCGGAGCCACCAGCGGCGCAATCGTCGTCACCAGCATCACAAACGACATCATGCGCGAGAACTCTTCTTTCGGGTAGATATCGCGCATCAGGGCGTTAATCACCACGCTTGCCGCAGCTGCCGCCAGACCATGCAAGAAGCGCATGATAATCAGCTGATCGATGGTCTGCGACAGCGCACAGGCAACCGCAGCGGCCGCGAAGACCAGCGTCCCGCCCAGAATGACGGGCTTGCGTCCAAGGCTGTCCGCCATCGGGCCATAAAACAGCTGGCCGAGGGCAAAGCCGAGAATATAGGTGCTGAGCGTCATTTGCGCGCTGCCCGCCGGAACGCCAAACTGCGCAGAAATGACCGGCAGCGCGGGCAAGTACATATCAATAGACAGCGGCATCAGCATGGCCAGCAGGCCAAGAATGAAGACGATTTTGAACGACGAGTGTGGCCTGGTGGTCACAGAGCTCTCCTGAAATTAGTGCGAAGGCAGACCGACGCTGGCGATCTCTTCTTCCGTTAACGGGCGATATTCGCCAGGCGCCAGGTCGGGATCGAGTTCAATCGCACCAATCCGCTCACGATGCAGGCCCACAACGTGGTTTCCCACTGCAGCAAACATACGTTTCACCTGATGATAACGCCCTTCACTGATGGTCAGACGGACTTCGGTCGGAGCGATCACCTCAAGCACAGCGGGTTTGGTGAGATCTTTTTCATTATGCAACTGAACGCCTTTCGCGAATTGCTCTGCCGTGTCATCCGCAACCGGAGATTCCAGCGTGACCAGATACGTTTTCTCGCAGTGGTGGCGCGGAGAGGTGATGCGGTGAGACCACTGCCCGTCGTCGGTCATCAGCACCAGACCGGTGGTGTCGATATCGAGTCGGCCTGCGGCATGCAGCTTGTGTGCAACCGGTTCGTCGAGGAAATAGAGCACCGTCGGGTGATCCGGATCGTCCGTTGAGCAGACATAGCCTTCCGGCTTATTGAGCATGAAATAGCGCGGACCATGCTGCTGGGTCAGCGGATTGCCATCATATTCAACCTGATGATCGGGCTGGAGTTTGAAAGCGGTGTCTCTCACAATGTCGCCATCCACGGTAACGCGGCTGGCGCGAATTTCGCGCCCGGCAATAGCGCGGCTTACGCCGAGTTGCTGAGCGATAAACTTATCAAGTCGCATGAAATCTTTTTAGCCTTAATGGTGCTGGAAGTCGGACAACAGGTCCGAAAAAGAAGCAGTCTGGAACGGTTCAGTATAATGGTCTGGTTGCGCCACTCAAGGGAAAAAGTTTCGTGGCATACTATCTATACCCTAAATAATTCGAGTTGCATGAAGGCGGCAAAGGAGTGAATCCCCGGGAGCTTACATAAGTAAGTGACCGGGGTGAACGAGTGCAGCCAACGCACAGGCAACTTGAAGTATGACGGGTATATGTGCGGAATAACGAAACCGAGACCCTATGACTTTTACACTTCGTCCCTACCAGCAGGAAGCCGTTGACGCTACCCTCGCCTGGTTCCGTAAACATCGCGAACCGGCGGCGATTGTGCTCCCGACTGGTGCAGGCAAAAGCCTGGTCATCGCCGAACTGGCGCGCCTGGCCCGTGGTCGCGTGCTGGTGCTGGCGCACGTCAAAGAACTCGTCGCGCAAAACCACGCCAAGTATTGTGCCCTTGGACTGGAAGCCGACATTTTCGCCGCCGGGCTCAAGCGCAAAGAGAGCCACGGCAAAGTGGTCTTTGGCAGCGTGCAGTCGGTGGCCCGCAATCTGGACCTGTTTCGCAGCGAATTTTCGCTGCTGATTGTCGACGAGTGTCACCGTATCAGCGATGACGACGACAGCCAGTATCAGCAAATCCTGACGCACCTGAAAGAGGTAAACCCTCACTTACGCCTGTTGGGCCTGACGGCAACCCCGTTTCGTCTGGGTAAAGGCTGGATCTATCGCTACCATTATCACGGCATGGTGCGCGGCGATGACAAAGCCCTGTTTAGCGACTGCATTTATGAACTTCCGCTGCGCTACATGATTAAGCATGGCTATCTGACACCGCCTGAACGGCTGGATATGCCGGTGGTGCAGTACGATTTCAGCCGTTTGCAGGCGCAGAGTAACGGTTTATTCAGCGAAGCGGATCTTAACCAGGAGCTGAAAAAACAAAAGCGTATTACGCCGCATATCATCAGCCAGATTGAGGAGTTCGCCGCGACGCGCAAAGGGGTGATGATCTTTGCCGCCACCGTTGAGCACGCGCGAGAAATCACCGGGTTACTGCCCTCTAGCGACGCGGCGTTAATCACCGGCGAGACGCCCGGCCCGGCGCGCGACAGCCTGATTGACGCCTTTAAAGCCCAGCAGTTCCGCTATCTGGTTAACGTGTCGGTATTGACCACCGGCTTTGACGCGCCGCACGTCGACCTGATCGCCATTTTACGCCCAACCGAATCGGTCAGTCTGTATCAGCAAATTGTTGGCCGCGGCCTGCGTCTGGCTCCGGGAAAAACCGACTGCCTGATTCTGGATTATGCCGGTAACCCGCACGATCTCTATACGCCTGAAGTCGGCGCGCCAAAAGGAAAAAGCGACAACGTGCCCGTGCAGGTCTTTTGCCCGGCCTGCGGGTTTGCCAACACCTTCTGGGGAAAAACCACCGCTGACGGCACGCTGATCGAACACTTTGGCCGCCGCTGTCAGGGCTGGTTTGAAGATGACGAGGGGCATCGCGAGCAGTGCGATTTCCGTTTCCGTTTTAAAAACTGCCCGCAGTGCAACGCCGAAAACGACATTGCCGCCCGCCGCTGCCGGGAATGCGACACGGTGCTGGTTGACCCGGACGATATGCTGAAAGCGGCGCTGAAGCTGAAAGATGCGCTGGTGCTGCGCTGTTCCGGCATGGCGCTGCAGCCTGGTGCGGACGACAAAGGTGAGTGGCTGAAGATCACCTATTACGATGAAGACGGAGCCGACGTTAGCGAGCGGTTTCGCCTGCAGACTCCAGCCCAGCGCACGGCCTTCGAACAGCTCTTCATCCGCCCTCATACGCGTACGCCCGGGGTGCCTCTGCGCTGGATAACCGTTGCCGACATCGTCCATCAACAGGTGTTGCTGCGTCATCCTGATTTTGTGGTTGCCCGTAAAAAAGGCCAGTTCTGGCAGGTGCGTGAGAAGGTCTTTGACTATGAAGGCCGCTTCCGCCGGGCGAACGAAATGCGCGGTTAACGGCACTTTTCATTGAAGTGAGGGGCATATGAGTATAAAATGCCGCCCGCTCCACATCCGTGGGGCAGAACACTCGCCTGCTGCTGGGTCGCCTGTAGCAGGGTTATAAATACAGAGAGAAATCAATGTTTACTATCGAAGTAGAAGTACGTAGCGTTCAGGGTAAGGGTGCGAGCCGCCGCCTGCGTAACGCCAACAAGTTCCCAGCTATCATTTATGGTGGCGAAGCTGCTCCAGTTGCAATCGAACTGGACCACGACAAACTGTGGAACCTGCAGACCAAAGAAGGTTTTTACAGCGAAGTTCTGACTCTCGTTGTTGGCGGGAAAGAAGAAAAAGTGAAGGTTCAGGCTGTTCAGCGTCACCCGTTCAAGCCAAAACTGTCTCACATCGACTTCGTTCGCGCGTAATCGCAAACACGTCGAAAAAAAACCCCGCTTCTGCGGGGTTTTTTTATGGCTGTTATTTCCCGCCCGAGGTGCGGCGCTGAAGCTGATCGCGCAGGTTCGGCGGCGTACCTTTGATGGTTAGCGTATCGGTGGCCGGATCCCAGAAAATGCGTTCACCCAGCAACATCGCGTCAAAATTGATGGTTAACCCACCACCGCTGCCGGCAAACTTGGTTAACTGACGCAGCGTACTGCGATCCGCCGGGAAGCTCTCTTCAAGCTCATAGCCTTTATCCGCGGTGAATTCCTGGAAGCTGACTTCGCTCACGCCCGCCAGCTCTTTTGACAGCGACTCCAGCTCAATCTCTTCCCCTGCCTGCAGCTGTTCGTTGCAGTAGCTGTAAACCTGCTGGCGTACGTTCTGACGCTCAGATTTATCGAGCTGAGCTTCAGCCGTGAAGTCGTCAACCGCCTGCAGCAGACCTTTGTTCTGCGCTTTGGCGTTAAGACCTTCGCTGGCACCGAGGAAGTCCATGAAGAAATCCGCCACTTTTCGGCCCACGCGTCCCTTCAGGAAAGTCAGGTAGCGGGTCGACTCCGGGTTGGTTTCCCACTCGGTCAAATCAATACGCGCCACAATATCCGCATGATTGATATCCAGGTAGTGCGTCGAGCTGATATCCAGCTGCTCGTTCACGCGCATGCTGCTTAAGTTATTCAGCACGGTCACCAACAGATACTCCACCGCCAGATAGCGGTAATGGCAGAACAGCACGATCCCGCCGTCGGCGAAGGGATATTTCGCCAGCTCGTCGCGCAGACGCCCGGTAGCGGCGCGGCTAAACGCCAGGAAATCCTCTTCGCCCTGACGCTGCAGGCGCAGGCTATCTGCCAGTTCACTCTCTTCGCTGAACAGACCATAGGCTTTATTTTTGGCGCTGTAGACGCGATGCAGCTCTGCCATCATCTCCACAACGGTCGCCGTGGGTTCCAGTAACGAATCGCGCAGCACCACTTCAAGGGTTTGCTCATCGCGCTTGATAAGCTGGTGCAAGGCAATCTGGTTGATTTCCAGACTCATGATAAACTCTCCTTTTAGACCGGGCGGTATTCAACCACCACCAGGACATGTGTGCAACAACAGATAAAAAAGGGGAAAAAAAGCTGTTGCTACGGTAATATGTTGCCCTTTCATCAACAAACTGATTTTGATTTATGCCACAACATTCCCGCTACAGTGATGAACACGTTGAACAACTGCTCAGTGAGCTGGTCAACGTACTGGAAAAACATAAAACGCCGACCGATCTCTCCCTGATGGTTTTGGGAAATATGGTCACCAACCTTATTAACACCAGCGTTGCTCCGGCTCAGCGTCAGGCGATCGCAAAATCTTTCGCCCAGGCTTTACAGTCATCCGTCAGCAACGACCAGGCCCATTAAGGGATACGAACAACAGTTTATGGTGACGAATCGTCAGCGCTACCGTGAAAAAGTCTCCCAGATGGTCAGCTGGGGGCACTGGTTTGCCCTGTTCAACATTCTGTTGGCGACGGTCATTGGCTGTCGTTATCTGTTTGTCGCAGACTGGCCAACAACGCTAACCGGGCGTATCTACTCCTGGATGAGCGTTGTGGGTCACTTTAGCTTTTTGGTTTTCGCCACCTATCTGCTGATCCTGTTCCCTTTGACGTTTATCGTCATGTCGCAGCGTCTGATGCGGTTCTTGTCCGCCATCCTTGCGACGGTGGGGATGACGCTGCTGCTTATCGACAGCGAAGTGTTCACCCGCTTCCACCTGCATCTCAACCCCATCGTCTGGGAACTGGTGATTAACCCCGACCAAAATGAAACGGCCCGTGACTGGCAGTTGATGTTTATCAGCGTCCCGGTGATCCTGTTGATTGAGATGCTGTTTGCCACCTGGAGCTGGCAAAAACTTCGCAGCCTGACCCGGCGACGCCATTACGCGAAGCCTGTCGCCACGCTCTTTTTTGTCTCCTTTATCAGTTCGCACATCATGTATATCTGGGCGGATGCGAACTTCTATCGCCCTATTACCATGCAGCGCGCTAACCTGCCGCTCTCGTATCCTATGACAGCCCGTCGCTTCCTCGAGAAACACGGCCTGCTTGATGCGCAGGAGTACCAGCGCCGCCTGGTCGAACAGGGTAATCCGGAAGCCGTCAGCGTTCAGTATCCCCTAAGCGACTTGCGCTATCGCGATATGGGGCGCGGGCAAAACGTCCTGCTGATCACCGTCGACGGCCTGAACTATTCCCGTTACGAGAAGCAGATGCCTGCGCTGGCCGATTTCGCGAGTAAAAACGTCACGTTTACTCAGCATATGAGCTCAGGGAACTCAACCGATGCAGGCATCTTTGGCCTCTTCTATGGCATTTCAGCCGGCTACATGGACGGCGTACTCTCTACCCGCACACCTGCGGCGCTGATTACCGGATTGAATCAGCAAGGTTACCAGCTAGGGTTGTTCTCATCAGATGGCTTTAACAGCCCGCTCTACCGTCAGGCGCTGCTGTCAGATTTCTCGCTGCCGCCAGCGCAAAATCAGTCCGATGCGCAGACCGCCAGCCAATGGATAAACTGGCTGCAGCGTTACGCCCAGGAAGATAACCGCTGGTTCTCATGGGTTGCTTTTAACGGCACAACGCTTGCCAACAGTAATAAGAATGACTTTGTGCGACGCTACGGCCGCGCGGCTGGCGATGTCGATGCGCAGATAGGCCGCGTACTCGACGCGCTACGCGAGTCAGGCAAGCTGGACAACACCGTGGTGATCGTTACCGCAGGCCATGGCGTACCGTTGGGCAACGAGACGAAGAGTATGAGCTGGTCACGCCCGAACCTGCAGGTTCCACTGGTGATCCACTGGCCTGGCACCCCTGCCCAGCGCATCAATATGCTTACCGAGCATAAAGATGTCATGACCACCCTGATGCAACGCCTGCTGCACGTCAGCACGCCAGCAAACGAGTATTCGCAGGGACAGGATCTCTTCAGCGCCGCGCGCCGCCATAACTGGGTCACGGCTGCCGGGAGTAACACGCTGGTGGTGACCACGCCGAAGCTGACGCTGGTGCTGAACAGCAACGGGAATTACCAGACATATAATCTGCAGGGTGAACGGTTGAAAGACCAGAAACCGCAGCTAAGCCTGCTGCTGCAGGTCCTGACGGATGAGAAGCGCTTCATCGCTAACTGATTAATTATAAACCAGTTAGCGACAGATTCCCTTGCATTCAAAACGGAATCGAGTAGTATTCTTTCTATGCGTCGGCACGTAGCGCAGCCTGGTAGCGCACCGTCATGGGGTGTCGGGGGTCGGAGGTTCAAATCCTCTCGTGCCGACCAAAAACACTTTGAAAACCAGCCTTTTATGGCTGGTTTTTTTATTGCGCCTCATCAGGCATTTTGTGCAGATAAACCAGCGTAACCAGACAAATCACCGCGCCAGTATAAAACGTATATTCCGCGCCAAACGCTTCCCATATCGCTCCTGCTCCCACGCTGGCTATTAATAATCCTACGCCGCTGACCAGGCTAAAAATACCGAAAGCCGTGCCGCGCAAATCCGCTGGCGCGGTTTTAGCGATCATTGCCGCCAGCAATCCCTGCGTCATCCCCATATGCACGCCCCACAGAGCAACGCCTAAAATAATACCCGCCCAGTGGGTGCTCAGCGCCAGCACAATGTCCGCACCTATCAGCACCACCAGCCCCCACTGCAACAGACGAGTGTGGCTCATAACGTCAGATAACTTGCCAAACGGATAGGCAGAGAGGAAGTAGAGCAGATTCATCGCCACCATCACCAGCGGGATCAACGCCAGCGGTACGCCCGACTGCTGGGCGCGGAGGACAAGAAATGCCTCACTGAAGCGCGCAAGAGTAAAAACGGCCCCCAGGCCAATCACCCACCAGCAGCCTTTACCCAGACGCCTAAGGTTCTCTTTTTTTATGGGATTTGTGCGCTTATGTTCAACAGGGTTTTTCGGCTCATGCAGACCGAAGAAAAGCAATGCAACGGCGAGCACGCCCGGGATGACCGCAATCCAGAAAATAGTACGAAAATCATCGTTCCACAGCAGCATCAGGCCAACGGCCAGTAGCGGGCCGAGAAATGCGCCGACGGTGTCCATAGACTGACGTAGACCGAACGCTGCACCGCGCAACTCGGGGGGCGTAACGTCAGCGACCAGCGCATCGCGCGGTGCACCACGGATCCCCTTCCCTACCCGGTCGATTAAGCGTGCCCCCAGAATCATGCCCGAGGAAGAGGCAATAGCAAACAACGGTTTACTCAACGCGCCAAGACCGTAGCCCAGAACCGCCAGCCCTTTACGTTTGCCCAGATAGTCACTGATTGCGCCGGAAAACACTTTGATAAACAGCGCAGTGGCCTCAGCCAGACCTTCAATCAAACCAATGAAGAGCACGCTGGCTCCGAGCGTCGTCACCATAAATAGTGGCAGCAGGCTGTGAATGATCTCCGAGGAGATATCCATCAACATACTGACGCCACCCACAACCCAGACTCCTTTCGGGATCCGGCTGAGCGTTGCAAACCGGGATAACATTGCGCATCTCCTGCTTTATGTCGAACAATCTTGTTCGAAACAGAATATCCTGGAAATGCGAATAAAAATCATCTGATATAAAAAAAGCCAGCCCGCAGGCTGGCTTCATTTTCGGAGGTGAATGCTTAGTGCTTCTCGCGACCGCCCAGGAAGAAAATGCCCAGCGGGATGGCCAGCAGAACGGTGAACACCAGGCTGTAGACAAAGATCATTGCCGACTGCAGGACATACATGCTGGTTGTCCAGGCAGAGAGGGGAATATTGTACTGTTCGATCACGCCAACAATGGTTGCCCGCCCCACGCACGCGGCAGCAATCATAAACACGACCAGCAGCGCCAGGAGGAATTTGCGGCCTTCAGGTGTTTTCAGTTTTGCACGAACCATCTCTCTTCCCTTTTACAGATGAATAACATTATATACAGTCTAAAATAACACGAACTGGCACCTGACTCCACACCAGCATAAACAACCACTAAACAAGAGATTTAAAAGTGCATAACGCTATACATAGTGAAAATGTAAGTAAATAACACCAATCATTCATGGTTGTTATGTTAACCTGCGCAGGATCGTTTTGACATAAAGGAATGACAATGAAAAACGCACCTAAATTTGCCATCGCCCTCATCGCCGCCGCGTGCGTCAGCACCAGCGCTTTCGCCAGCGAAACCCAAAAAGAGCAGCCGCTGGAAAAAGTTGCCCCGTATCCGAAAGCGGACAAGGGTATGAAGCGTCAGGTGATTCAGCTGCCGGTTCAGCAGGATGAAGCGAACTTCAAAGTGGAACTGTTAATTGGCAAGACGCTGGAAGTGGACTGCAACCAGCATCGTCTGGGCGGTCAACTTGAAAGCAAAACGCTGGAAGGCTGGGGTTACGACTATTACGTCTTTGATAAAGTCACCTCTCCTGTCTCCACCATGATGGCCTGCCCGGACGGCAAGAAAGAGAAGAAATTTGTGACAGCGTATCTGGGCGACAACAGTCTGCTGCGCTACAACAGCAAGTTGCCGATCGTGGTATATACGCCTGAAAACGTGGAAGTGAAGTATCGCGTGTGGAAGGCAGATGAGAATGTCGGACAAGCGGTAATACGTTAAGAATAAGTCGGGTGACGGCTTTGCCTTACCCGACCTACAAAACAACACCGAACGTAGGCCGGGTAAGCGTCAGCGCCACCCGGCTTTTTTACCTTACAGCGCGATATCCGCAACTGGTTTGTTTTCCGGCTGAGGCTTCAGCTCCGCTTTTGGCGCAGCATCCGCAGCCTGCGGCTTAACATATTGCAGCTGCAGTACGCGGCTGGTGTATTCCAGCTCCTGCTCCGTCGCATCCACGTTACCGTTCAGCTTCGTGCCGTAGGATGGAATAATGGTTTTCAGCTTCGCCTGCCATTCCGGGCTGGAGACTTTATCTTTAAACACTTTTTCCATCAGGTGCAGCATGATTGGCGCAGCAGTAGACGCACCCGGTGATGCCCCCAGCAGCGCGGCGATGGTGCCATCCTTATCGCTTACCACTTCGGTACCCAGACGCAGCACGCCGCCTTCTTTCGGATCGCGCTTGATGATCTGTACGCGCTGACCCGCCTGCCACAAACGCCAGTCTTCTTTCTTCGCCTGCGGATAGTACTCTTTCAGCGCCTCGAAACGGTCGTCGTCAGAGAGCATCACCTGGCTAATCAGGTATTTCACCAGGTCGAAGTTATCCAGACCCACGTCCATCATCGGCTTGACGTTAGAGGTGGTCGTGGCGCTCAGCAGATCCCACAAGGAGCCATTTTTCAGGAACTTGGTGGAGAAGGTCGCGAACGGTCCAAACAGCACCACGCGTTTGCCGTCAAGCATACGGGTATCGATATGCGGAACGGACATTGGTGGCGCACCAACAGAAGCCTGACCGTACACTTTTGCCAGATGACGATTAACCACCTCCGGGTTATCGGACACCAGGAACTGACCGCCAACCGGGAAGCCCGCATAGTCGTCAGCTTCCGGAATACCGGACTCCTGCAGCAGCTTCAGCGCCGCGCCACCTGCCCCAATAAACACAAACTTCGCCTTAATGACGTGTTCGGCTTCATTGTTTTTCAGATCGGCAACGGTCACGCTCCAGCTGTTATCCGCGTTGCGCTTGAAACCGCGCACTTCGGTGCTGAGCTGCAGGTTGAAGTTCTCTTTCTTCTTCAGAGACGTTACCAGCTGGCGGGTAATTTCACCGTAGTTGACGTCGGTACCAATTTCGGTGCGGGTCGCCGCGACTTTCTGATTCGGGTCACGACCTTCCATGACCAGCGGAGCCCACTCTTTAATCTGCGCGTGGTCTTCTGAATATTTCATACCGCGGAACAGCGTGCTCTGCTGCAGAGCCGCGTAGCGCGCGCGCAGGAAGTTAACGTTCTGTTCGCCCCACACAAAGCTCATGTGCGGTACGGTATTGATGAAGGAGTGCGGATCGTGCAGCACGCCGCTGTTGACCTGGTGAGACCAGAACTGGCGAGAAATCTGGAAGGCTTCGTTGATCTCTACCGCCTTCTCGATACTAATGGAACCGTCCTTTTTCTGCGGCGTATAGTTCAGTTCCATGAGTGCCGAATGTCCGGTACCGGCGTTATTCCAGCCGTTCGAACTCTCCTGCGCCACGCCATCGAGGCGCTCGACCATGGTCATTGACCAGTCCGGCTGCAGTTCTTGCAGATAGGTTCCCAGCGTGGCGCTCATGATACCGCCACCAATTAAAAGGACGTCCGTTTCCTGCTCTTTTGGTGCGTCAGCTTTCGCCGCCATAGAGACGGTGTTAAGCCCCACGGCCAGAGAAAAGAGCATGGCAGTCATTTTTTTCATAATTTATGCCTTAGTGTAAAAGTGCTTGATGCGTGGAAATTGCAGGTGAAAAAAGCTGCGGGGGCACGGTAACAACTTTTAAATATTGTTTAAAGGTTACGAAATTATTGTAATTGTGAAATTTAATGATGGATTGTTTGTAGGGGATTATGCTGGCGGCTGGCAATAGGGGCATTTTCTGGCTACTATCCTGCACTTTGTGATCGCGCGCACGGAAGCCTGCCCTAACCAGCGAATTGTTATGTCCTTACCCCAACCTGCTTTGCCCAACGAAGGCCGCGTCACCACGGTCCTCAGCTCACCCAAACTTCTGATGCGTGAAACGCTGGCGGGCGTGATTACCGCTCTGGCGCTGATCCCCGAAGTTATTTCATTTTCCGTGGTCGCGGGGGTTGACCCGAAGGTCAGCCTGTTTGCCTCCGTGGTGCTGTGTCTCGCCCTGTCCGTGCTGGGCGGTCGTCCGGCGATGGTCACGGCAGCGGCCGGTTCCGTCGCGCTGGTCATTGGCCCGATGGTGCATCAGCACGGTGTGCAGTACATTCTGCCGGCGGTGCTGATGGCTGGCGTGATTCAGATCCTGTTTGGGGTATCGGGCATGGCGCGTCTGATGCGCTTTATCCCTCAGGCCGTAATGACCGGGTTTGTTAACGCGCTCGGTATATTGATTTTCTTCGCCCAGGTTCCCCACTTCTGGAGCCGAAGCCCGCTGATTGTAGGTCTGTTCGTGCTGACGGTGCTGATTGTGCTCTGGGTACCGCGCTACATCAAAAGTGTCCCCTCGCCGCTGATTGCCATTGTCTTGTTGACGCTGTATACCGTGACCACCGGTCAAATCCTGCCGACCGTGGGTGATGAAGGCGCGATAAGCGGCGGTTTGCCGGGGCTTACTGAACTGTTGGTTCCGCTTAATTTACAGACGCTGAGCATCATCTGGCCGTGCGCGCTGAGTATCGCGTTTGTCGGCCTGCTGGAATCCCTGCTCACGGCAAAGCTGGTGGATGAGCTGACCGCAACGCCGTCGAGCAAGCGGCGTGAGAGCATCGGGCTGGGCGTGGGTAATATTCTGTCTGGTTTTTATGGCGGTATTGCGGGCTGCGCGATGATCGGACAAACCATCGTTAACGTCGAGATGGGGAAAGGACGAAGCCGCATTTCAACCATTGCGGCGGGCATTGTGCTGCTGATCCTGGTGACGGCGCTCAGTGAAGTGATGGCTAAAATACCGATGGCCGTGCTGGCCGGGATCATGGCGATTGTCGCCATTAAAACGTTCAGCTGGCATAGCCTTCAGCCAGCCACGGTAAAAAATGCCCCGATTGCGGAAACGGTGGTGTTGCTGGTCACCGTTGCCGCAACGGTATCAACCGGCAACCTGGCGATTGGCGTGCTGGGCGGGATCATCGTCATGGCGCTGCTTCCCGCCCGCGCTAAGCGTCGGGTTAAAGAAGAAAAATCGTCGCCAGCCCAAGAAAAATAAAGAAGCCGCCGGTATCGGTGATGGCGGTAATCATCACGCTCGACCCCACCGCGGGGTCGCGCCCCAGTTTGGTCATCACTAACGGGATAATAACCCCCATCATTGATGCCACCAGCAAATTCAGCACCATCGCCAGCATCATTACCCCGCCTAATGCCATATCGTCATACAGCCACCAGGTGATGCCGCCCATAATGCCGCCCCACACCAGGCCGTTAATCAACGCCACGCCCATCTCTCTGAAGATCAGAAAGGCGAAGTTGCCGGGCTGAATATTTTCCAGCGCCAGCGCGCGAACGATCATGGTGATGGTCTGGTTTCCGGTGTTACCGCCAATTCCGGCCACAATCGGCATCAGCGAGGCTAAAGCCACCAGCTGCGAAATGGTATGTTCAAAGCCGTCAATCACCCGGGAGGCGATAAACGCGGTACACAAATTAATGGCAAGCCAGGCCCAGCGCGTTTTAACGGCCTTGCCGACGGAGGCATGGACGTCATCTTCGGCGCTGATCCCCCCAAGCGCACGCAGGTCGTTATCGGTTTCTTCATAGACGACATCAACGATCTCATCGATGGTCAGACGCCCCATCAGTTTGCCGACGGAATCCACGACCGCCGCACTTACGAGGTCGTCACGTTCGAAGGTACGCGCCGCTTTTTCCGCATCGTCTTCCGGTGAGAAGACCATCGGCTCGTTTTCCATCACCTCGCTCACCTTCCGCTGGGTGCTGTTCAGCAGGATGGTTTTCAGCTCCAGCTCGCCGAGCAGGGTTTTATCCCGCGAGGTGACAAACAGTTTATCGGTGTTGTCCGGCATCCTGCCCAGGCGACGCAGGTAGCGCTGCACGGTACCGAGCGTGACGTCCGGGCGCACCGTGATAACGCCGAACTCCATAATCGCGCCGACGCTGTTTTTCTCATAGTGCATCACCTGGCGCACGCGCGCGCGTTCATCGGCAGGCAGGGATGCCAGCAGGCGACCGGTCAGGTTTCGCGGCAGGTGTTGAACCAGGTAAATCTGCTCGTCGATATCCAGGGTTTGCAGAGCGTCGAGAATATCCCGGTCGCTCATCTCGTCGATAAGGTCATCCCAGACGTTTTCGGAGGCCTCAAGCAGCACCTGCCCGCGCTCGTGATCCTGCACCAGCCGCCACAGGGCGTGGCGTTCTTCCGAGGGGAGCGCTTCAAGGGTATCCGCCAGGTCAGGTGGCGGTAAGTGAGCAACCAGCGCACCTACCTCAGCAATATCGTCGGCTAAGGTGCCGACATCATATTGCTCAGCCAGGGTGAGTTTGCCTAATAATGAAGAGGTAACCGCTTTATCGGTCGTAAGAAGCCAGATAAGTCGCGCACGTTCCTGGTCACGCTGCCTGGCGCTGTTTTTCTTTAATACCGACATTAATCATAAATCCATGAAATAAGTTGGTATTAAGCATAGCGCGGGGATATGTAAATAAGAATAAACAACGGGGTGGGATGGAGAAAAAAGCGGCATATTGTGCAATATCATTGCGCCCGGCGGCGCTACGCTTGCACGGGCCTACAAATTCGTAGGCCGGGTAAGGCGAAGCCGCCACCCGGCACACTAATTCTCAGGCCGTGCGCGCTACCGCATCGCGAGACGCCGCATCGCGCTCTTCGCCGGTCAGCTCGCTCAGCTTGCCGTCGCGCATCTCCAGCAGACGGTCGGCATGAATAAAGTAATGATCGTCATGGCTGATGGCGAAAATGGTTTTGCCCATCTCCTGCATCAGCGGCAGCAGCACCTGATAAAACTCGCGGCGGAAATGCGGATCCTGATCGGCCGCCCACTCGTCCAGCAGAATGATGTCGCGCTCTTCCGCCAGCGCCAACAGCAGCGCCACGCGTTTTTTCTGCCCTTTGGAGAGCTTCAGGTTGAGGATCTTTCCGTCCTGCAGCTCCAGCTTGTGCGACATCTGCAGCTGCGCCAGCCATTTCTCCACCAGCGCAGGATTAGCCTGTTGCCCTTCCGGCCCCAGCAGCCGATCGAACAGCCAGACGTCGGTGAAGACCGCCGAGAAAAGCTTGCGGTAATCCTCGGGTTTCTCCGCGCTCAGCGCCTTGCCATCCAGCAAAATTTCGCCAGACTGCGGCTGATAAAGCCCAGTGAGCAACATCGCCAGGGTCGATTTTCCACTGCCGTTGCCGCCAATCAGGAACAACAGCTCGCCACGGTGAATCGTCAGATTGATCGGCCCCACGGCGAAAGCGTTGTCCTGATAGCGGAACGTGACGTTACGCAGCTCCAGCGTCTGCCAGTTCGGGAAAGTCTCAGGGCGCGGGAACTCGGCTTTAAACGGCGCGAGATCGAATTTTTTGAGCTTATTAAACGCCACCTGCGCACTCAGCAGGGTGGGCAAAGCTCCGACGGCCGAGAGCAGCGGCGTGCGCAAAAACAGCAGCGTCAGCGAGTAGGTTGCCGCTACGTTCGTATCCGCCCAGCCCAGGCTGTTCGCCATCCAGAATACCAGGCCTATAGCACCCAGCATCATGATATTTGACCAGTTCACCGCGCTCAGGTGGAACGTATCGGCACGGATAATATGGTGCCGGTATTCGCGTGCGTCCGGGATATAGAGATTGTTGAAGATATACTCGGCCCGCTCGCGGTTCAGGGTCAGCTCTTTGCGCCCTTCCAGTACCGTCTGGTAATCGTTATAGAGCTTATCTTCGGTTTCGCGCAGTACCGCCATGTGTTTATAGACGCGGGACACCAGCACAAAACCGCCCCAGATGGTGATGGCAATCCACAGCGCGGTCACCGCCAGCATTTTGCTGGAGAGCCAGGCGAGATAAGCCGCAGAGCCAAAGGTCAGAATGATCCCCTGAACCAGCTCCGGCAGACGAACGAACGCGATGGTAATGGCGCGCACATCGCTGGTCAGCCCCGCCAGCAGGGAAGCACTGCCGAGTTGTTCAACGCGTTCTACCTGGGTGTCCAGAATCCGCTTGATAAACTCACTGCGCAAACGGAAAACGAAATGGTGGCCGAGCGCGGTCAGCGCCAGCTGAGAGCCGAGCGTTACCGCCATCAACAGCAGGAGAAGGCCAAGAAACTCCGGCAATACGGAGAGTGAGGTGTCGACCATTTCAATCAAACGCACGTTAATAAACGCGATCAGGCCAATACCCAGCGCGGCGCTGGCGAGACTTAACGCCATTACGGCGATGAATGGCCAGCGATACTGACGCCAGACAAGGAGAAGTAGTTGCATGCAGGCAATCCGGACAATAAAAATCAGCCAGCAGTGTAAACTGCCCTGCGTGGACATCAAGAATAATTCTTATTTTAGTTTAGTGTACCCCGCCTGACGGAAGGTCAGGTTATAACGGTACTCGCCCGTGAGTGGATGGACCCCGGGTTTCAGCGGCTGAATACCATGATAATAAAGCCGCGACTCCCTGCCCCACACCACCACATCGCCATGTTCCAGCATGATGCGCTTGAGCGGATCGTTGCGACGTAATCCCCCAAACTGGAACACAGCGGGCAGACCTAACGATACCGAGACGATAGGCGCACGTAAATCGGGTTCATCCTTGTCCTGATGCAGCGAGAGCTTCGCGCCAACGGCGTAGCGGTTAATCAGGCAGGCATCCGGACGGAAGTCGGCATAATCCGCTGCAACCGCGGCGTCGTGACAAAGAGCCTGAAAAACTGCAGGCATTGGGGGCCACGGCTGGCTGGTGGTGGGATCGTTCGGCGCATACAGATAGCCCCGTTCGTTTGTCGCCCAACCTAATTCGCCGCAGTTGGCCATGGCCACCGACATGGTGTAGCCGCCCGGCGTCACCATATGGCGAAACGGTGAAACAGCCGTCACCTCTTCAATACCGGCAAGCAGCGCCGCCGCACGAGAGAGTGCAAAGCGGCGCAGGATCACCGCCCCCGGAGCAAGCGGCTCTTGCCAGGGTTCAGCATCCGCAAAAAGATCGAGCATTATCCCTCCTGGCGTTTTGCCTCACGTTTCAGTAATAGCGCTTTCCGCTCCGTCCCCCAGCGATAACCTGACAGCGCCCCGTCATTACGAACAACGCGATGACAGGGGATCACAATCGCCAGCGTGTTTGCGGCACAGGCACCGGCAACGGCGCGCACCGCATTGGGTTGACCAATCGCCTGCGCCACCTGCTGGTAACTTGCCGTTTCGCCGCAGGGAATATTACGCAGGGCCTGCCATACCCGCTGCTGGAATGCGGTTCCGCGAATATCCAGCGGCAGCGCAAGCGGTACAGCGCGGTTATCAATACTGGCAATCACCTGATGGATCCGCTGCGCGAAGGCATCGTCCAGCGGCGCGTGCTCTGCTTTTGGAAATACCGTCGCCAGCTCTTCGGCTAATTCTGCATCGTTGTCACCCAGCAGGATCGCGCAGATCCCCCGCTCGCTCTCTGCAACCAGACAGCGTCCTAACGAACAGTCATCAATAGCATAACGCACAGCCGCGTCCCCTTTACGGTACTGCTTCGCCGTCATGCCCAACGCATCGTTAGCTTTACGATAATAGCTGCTGCTGTCAGGAAACCCGGCCGCCAGAACGGCATCGGTAACTTTGTCTCCCTGCGCAAGCGCGGTGCGCAGTCGCTGACTTCGCGCCGCCTGCTGCCAGGCTTTTGGCGTCATACCGGTTATGGACTTAAACAGACGGTGGAAATGGAAAGGACTCATGGCAACCTGCTGCGCCAGCTTCTCCAGAGTTAACGAGGCATCCTGCTCCAGAAGACGGCAGGCGTGTTCCACTTTTGCCAGTTTTTGTTCCTGCGGATCGCGTTTGTCCGGCATGCAACGCTTGCACGGACGAAACCCTGCCTGAATGGCATGGTGGGCATCAGGATAAAAGCGGACATTTTTACGCAGCGCGTGACGGGCACGGCATGACGGGCGGCAGAAAATTCCCGTCGTCTGCACGGCAAAGACAAACTGAGCGTCAGCGCGCGGATCGCGGGCCAGCACGGCCAGCCAGCGATCTTCATCGGTCATTAAGGTCGGGTTTCTCATTGTCGGCTCCTCTTATAAGCATATATACAGCGTGCCTGAGTGCCACTGATTAAAAACCCGCAACCTTGCTTTTTAATTTTTGTCGCTCACCAGGAAGCTGTTGAACTGCGGCGAATGCCAGGTTTTGAACCCGTCACCCTCTTTAACGATCATATAAACCGCCAACCCTTCCTGACGAACCACCTCTTTGGCTTTCTCCGGACCGAGTACCATTAGCCCGGTATCCCAGGCATCCGCTTCCAGCGCAGTGGGGGCAATCACCGTCACCGACACCAGGTTATGCGTAATTGGACGTCCGGTCTGCGGGTCAATAACGTGCGAAATACGCTTCCCGTCAAGCTCGTAATAGTTACGGTAGCTCCCGGAGGTGCTAATGCCATGTCCGTTGATATCCACCATCGCCTGCACGGCATTTTGCCGATCGGTCGGCTGTTGAATCGCTACGCGCCACGGTTTACCGCTGGCATTCATGCCCCGGCTGACTAACGCGCCGCCCACGGAGACCAGATAGCGAGAAATCCCTTCCTGGGCCATCAGTGCAGCCAGATGATCCGCCGCATAGCCTTCCCCGACCGTCGACAGATCGACAAACAGATCGGGGATGTCTTTTTGCAGGTACTGTTGCCCGTACTGATTGATCACCGTCAGATGCTGTAGCCCTGTCCGGGCGCGGGCGTCATCAATGGCCGCCTGATCGGGCGCGGTTTCAGGCTGCTTGTTGGGGCCAAATCCCCAGAGGTTCACAAGGGGGCCGACGGTCACATCCATCGCCCCGTTGGTTTTGTAGCCCACACGCATTGCCTCGGTCACGATATCGGCCATCGCCTCGCTCACCGGCCACAGGGAGGTACTGCTTGAAAGATTAAAGCGCATCAGCGCTGAGTCATTTTTATATGTCGACAGCAGCTGATCGTCAGCGTCCAGCTGCGACTGAATTTTTCCACGAAGTTCATCTGCGCGTGTCTTATCAAGATTCATCACGCTGACGCGCCAGAAGGTGCCCATCGTTTTGCCTTCAAGCACCGTCGCAGCGGGTGCGTCGGTGGTTGCCACTGGCGTGGAAGAGTCACAAGCGGTCAGGAAAAAAAGGGTTGCCAGAAAGCTGGCGCGTAAAAAAGTCATGTCCATTCGTTATTATCCTCATGCCAGGGCGGCAAGAGTACACCAAAACGGGTGAATTGTGAGATCCTAAAAAAAGCACAAAAAAGGGGCCATCAGGCCCCTGTGTCATACGGTGAAGCGATTAGAACTGGTAAACCAGGCCCAGCGCGACGATATCGTCGGTACCGATACCCGCCTGACGGGTGAATTCATTTTCATCAACCAGGTTGATTTTGTAATCCACGTAGGTAGACATGTTTTTGTTGAAGTAGTAAGTCGCACCCACATCAACATATTTCAGCAGATCCTGGTCGCCGTAACCTTCGATGTCCTTACCTTTAGACTGCAGGTAAGCCACGGATGGACGCAGGCCAAAGTCGAACTGGTACTGAGCAACCACTTCGAAGTTCTGCGCTTTGTTAGCAAAACCGTAAATGTCGCTGCTGCTCTGAGAGTTGCCGAAACGCGTTGCGTTGTAGGTCTGGGAGTATTGCGCCGCCAGGTAAATGTTGTTGGCGTCATATTTCAGGCCACCGGTATACACTTCAGCGTGGTCGCCTTCACCTTTCAGCGCCGGGTTAGCGGTGTTGTTCTGGTCAGCAGTACGCTTAGAAGAAGACATTGCACCACCGATGCTGAAGCCTTCGCCCAGGTTATAGGTCAGGGACGCACCGTAGCCGTCGCCGTTCTGTTTCAGAGTGCTGCGACCGGTCTCGTTTTCACCGCTTACGCTGCCGTTTTTGCCCTGATACTGCAGAGCAAAGTTCAGGCCATCCACCAGACCAAAGAAGTCCTGGTTACGGTAGGTCGCCACGCCGTTAGCACGGGACTGCAGGAAGTTGTCCGCGCCGTAGGTATCGCCGCCAAATTCTGGCAGAACGTCGGTCCAGGAGGTTACGTCGTAGATCACACCGTAGTTACGACCGTAATCGAAGGAGCCCGCTTCAGCGAATTTCAGACCCGCGAACGCCACACGCGTCCAGGCCTGGTTGTCGCTTTCAGAGGTGTTGCCCTGGATCTGGTATTCCCACTGGCCGTAACCGGTCAGCTGATCGTTAACCTGAGTTTCGCCTTTGAAGCCAAGACGCATGTAGGTCTGGTCGCCGTCGGCACTCTTGTCGTCAGAGAAATAGTGCAGACCATCAACTTTACCGTACAGATCTAATTTGTTGCCATCTTTGTTATAAATTTCGGCCGCATTTGCTGCGCCTGCTACCAGGAGTGCTGGTACCAGGAGGGACAGTACTTTAACTTTCATTTTATTAACCCTCTGTTATATGCCTTATAATTGCCACTGCTTACTGGTTAACCCTCATTAACCAGTCGGCAATTTCATTCTCCGCAAAATTACAGAATAATCCAATGCGAATATGATACGAAAACTTTGAAGATGTTTCATTCGTCCATGAACATGTTTCAAAATGTAAATATCAAGGAACTTTTACAAAGCACAAATAGCTTAGAAATTTAGCACTTATAATCAAACAGATAAATCACCACAAAAATATCAATGAGTTACAATAAAATACGTTACAGCACTGAATGACAAAACAAGATCGCCCCTAATCTCTAAAATAACTCTCGCTATCATCATTAACTTTATTTATTACCGTCATTCAGCTTTGAATGTCTGTTTATCCCTAATTCAACCGAATGCATCGCATTCGGTTTTTTTTTACCTTTCTTTACGTAATCTTTCTTTTTTTGTGCTACCGCACCGTAATTGTAACGACTATTAACTAAATTCGAATCGGGTTTCCGCCGAAATCACGAAATTGATGCAAAACTTAATTTCTTGTTAATTCGTGCTATTTATCAGCTGATAACGCGTTATATCTGTACGCACAAGGCAAGTTTGTACACGTTTACCGCACTCCTCGCCGCCGATATTGTCGGTTGAAAAAGTCGCCTGTTCCAGGACCGTGGCGCTGGAAATTCAGTTATTACCCTTTATACTGCCCTATCGCCACAGAGCACGACCATAACGGGTTAAAGATATCAATGAGTCAGACTGAAACTACCGCCCCGAGCAAATTTTCCCTCCTCCCCGGGAGCATTACCCGTTTCTTTCTTCTTTTGATCGTTGTGCTGTTAGTCACAATGGGCGTTATGGTGCAGAGCGCGGTTAACGCCTGGCTGAAGGATAAGAGCTACCAGGTCGTTGATATCACCCACGCCGTGCACAAGCGCATAGATACCTGGCGCTACGCCACCTGGCAGATATACGACAACATCGCGGCAGCCCCGGCATCATCATCCGGGGATGGTCTTCAGGAGACGCGGCTTAAGCAGGATGTCTATTATCTCGAAAAACCGCAACGCAAGACTGAGGCGCTCATCTTTGGCTCTCATGACAGCGCGACGCTTGAGATGACGCAGCGTATTTCGACTTATCTGGATACCCTCTGGGGTGCAGAAACGGTACCGTGGTCGATGTACTATCTGAACGGTCAGGACAACAGCATGATCCTGATCTCTACGTTGCCGTTAAAAGATCTCTCTTCAGGTTTTAAAGAGACGACCGTGGGCAGTATTGTCGATTCCCGCCGGGCAGAGATGCTGCAGCAGGCGAACGCCCTTGATGAGCGTGAGAGCTTCTCATCACTGCGCCGACTGGCCTGGCAAAATGGTCATTATTTTACCCTGCGCACCACCTTTAACCAGCCGGGTCATCTGGCAACGGTCGTGGCCTTTGATTTACCGATTAATGATCTCATCCCGCCGGACATGCCGCTCGACAGTTTCCGTCTGGAACCAGACAGCAGCACCCAGAATATGCGTTCGGCACCTGACAAAGAGGCCGCAGAGAGCGTATCGATCTCCTTTAACGGCTCGAAAATCGAAATTGCCTCGTCGCTCAACTCGACCGGTATGCGTCTGGTGTGGCAGGTTCCGTTTGGCACGCTGTTACTCGACACCCTGCAAAATATCCTGCTGCCTCTGTTGTTGAATATCGGCCTGCTGGCGCTGGCTCTGTTTGGCTACAGCACGTTCCGTTTCCAGACGGGGCGTCCGAGCGACGCCTCTGCGGTTCCGGCCGGAACCAGCAATGAGCTGCGCGTATTACGTGCGCTGAATGAAGAGATTGTTTCCGTGCTGCCGCTTGGGGTGTTAGTTCACGACCAGGAAGCGAATCGTACGGTGATGAGCAACAAAATTGCTGACCATCTGCTGCCGCATCTTAACCTGCAGAACATCACTACTATGGCGGATCAACACCAGGGGGTCATTCAGGCCACCATTAACAATGAGCTGTACGAGATCCGTCAGTTCCGCAGCCAGGTCGCCTCACGCACGCAAATTTTCATTATCCGCGATCAGGATCGCGAAGTGCTGGTGAATAAAAAGCTCAAACAGGCGCAAAGGCTGTATGAGAAAAACCAGCAGGGGCGCGCCGCATTTATGCAAAATATTGGCGATGCCTTCAAGCAGCCGTTAAAAACGCTGGCGACCCAGGCGGCGGCGTTAAACACGTCGGAAAGCCACCAGCTTGCCTGCCAGGCTGACTCGCTGGTGCGTATGGTTGATGAGATCCAGCTGGCGAACATGCTGGAGAATGACTTCTGGAAGGGGACGCCAACCCTCTTCTCCATTCAGGATCTGATCGATGAAGTGGTTCCGGAAGTCCTGCCCGTGATTAAGCGTAAAGGGCTGCAGCTGTTGATCAATAACCGTTTGTCCGCGAATGACGAGCGCCACGGCGATCGTGAAGCGCTGCGTCGCATTCTGTTGATGATTATTCAGTATGCCGTGACCACCACGCAGATCGGTAAGATCACCCTCGAAGTCAGTACGGACGAATCAGCAGAAGATCGCCTGACGTTCCGCATTCTGGACACCGGGGAAGGGGTAACGACAAGTGAAATTGATAATCTGCACTTCCCGTTCCTGAATGACACGCAAAGCGATCGCTACGGTAAGGCCAATGCCCTGACGTTCTGGCTGTGCGATCAGCTGGCGCGTAAGCTCGGCGGCCATCTGAATATCAAAGCCCGTGAATCCCTCGGCACCCGTTATTCCCTGCACGTCAAAATGCCCGCCAATCCGCAGGAAGAAGATGAAGAACGTCTGCTGGATGATGTCGTGGTGATGGTTGATGTGACCTCGAATGAGATCCGCAATATTGTCGTTCGTCAGTTAGAAAACTGGGGTGCGGCCTGCATCACGCCGGATGAAAGACTTGCAAGTCAAGAATATGATCTGTTTTTAACTGATAATCCGTCTAATCTTACTGCCTCCGGCTTGCTTTTAAGCGATGATGAGTCAGGCGTGCGGAAAATCGGCCCTGGCCAGCTGCGCGTCAACTTTAATATAAGCAATGCGATGCAGGAAGCTGTACTACAACTAATAGAAGAGCAACTGGCGCAGGAAGAGATAGCGGAATCACCGTTAGGCGGCAATGAAAACGCCGAGCTTCACGCCAGCGGATACTATTCACTCTTTGTTGATACAGTACCAGATGATGTTAAGCGGTTGTATACTGAGTCCGCTGCGAATGATTTTGCAGCGCTGGCACAGACAGCACACCGGCTTAAAGGGGTGTTTGCCATGCTTAATCTGGTTCCCGGCAAGCAGTTATGTGAAACGCTGGAACATCTAATTCGTGAGAAAGATGCCTCTGGCATTGAAAAATACATCAGCGACATTGACGCCTACGTCAAAAGCTTGCTGTAGCAAGGTAGCCTTATACATGAACAATATGAACGTAATTATTGCCGATGACCATCCGATTGTACTGTTCGGTATTCGCAAATCACTTGAACAGATCGAGTGGGTGAATGTAGTCGGTGAATTTGAAGACTCTACAGCACTGATCAATAACCTCCCAAAACTTGATGCACATGTGCTCATTACCGATCTCTCCATGCCTGGGGACAAGTACGGTGATGGGATCACGCTCATCAAGTACATTAAACGTCACTTCCCGGACATCTCGATCATTGTTCTGACCATGAACAACAACCCGGCGATCCTGAGCGCCGTACTGGATCTGGATATCGAAGGGATTGTGCTGAAACAAGGCGCACCGACCGATCTGCCAAAAGCGCTTGCTGCGCTGCAGAAAGGCAAGAAGTTCACGCCTGAGAGCGTCTCTCGTCTGCTGGAGAAAATCAGCGCGGGTGGCTACGGTGACAAACGCCTGTCGCCGAAAGAGAGCGAAGTTCTGCGCCTGTTCGCAGAAGGTTTCCTGGTCACCGAAATTGCCAAGAAGCTGAACCGCAGTATTAAAACCATCAGCAGCCAGAAGAAGTCAGCGATGATGAAACTGGGCGTGGACAACGATATTGCTCTGCTGAACTATCTCTCCTCCGTTACGCTGAGCGCAACGGATAAGGATTGATCCCCACTGTAAATGCCGGGTGGCGTTCGCGCTTACCCGGCCTACAGAACCCGCAGGCCCGCGCAAGCGCAGCGCCGCCGGGCAAATAAAAAAGGCCCTTGCGGGCCTTTTTTTATATTCTGGTTTTTCTCACGCGGTCTGCGTAAATCGACAATGTCTGCTTCAGCACGTCCAGCGTCACCGGTTTCGACAGACAGCTGTCCATTCCTGACTCCAGACAACGCTGTTTCTCTTCCGCCAGCGCGTTCGCCGTTACGCCCACAACCGGTAGCGTCAGGCCAAGCTGCCGGATGCGCTGCGTCAGACGGTAACCATCCATGTTAGGCATGTTGACGTCACTAAGCACAATATCAATATGATTTTTACTCAGCACATTCAGCGCATCCACGCCGTCATTAGCGGTTTTGCACTGGTAGCCAAGCGATCCAAGCTGGTCAGCCAGCAGGCGGCGGTTAATCGGATGGTCATCCACCACCAGAATCATCATATCGTCATTCACCGACGCCAGAGAATCCGGTGATGGCAATCCGCCCGCGCTGTCGCTCTCTTCCAGTTCCACTTTGTAGATGCGCGCCAGCAGGCTCAACAGCTCATGCGGCGTTGCAACGCTGTGTACCCATTCCCCCGGCTCACGCTCAACCGGAATGCCAATGTGGCGACGACAGAAGCGCACCGTTCCTCTCCCCTGCCACGGCTGTTCCAGCATCTCGTCGGCAATCAGCACATCGTCCACGTCCGGCGTTTGGCCCTCATAGCGACACACCCTCACACCGCTGTGGGTGAGCAGAGCCGTCAGGTAGTCATTCAGTGAAGCATTATGCACCGCCAGCCAGCAGCGCTTATTACTCAGCCCGTCAACCGTCGCTTTAGCCGGATACTGCGCTGAATAGAGCGGAATGCGGATGGTGAACTGGCTGCCCATGCCGGGCTCGGTATCAACCGAGATGTCACCGTCCATCATGCTGATGAGCTTCTCACAAATCGCCAGCCCCAGACCGGTACCCTGGAAATTACGCTGCACGCCGGTCCCGACCTGGAAGAACGGGTCGAACAGACGAACCACCTCCTTCGCCGGGATACCTACCCCGGTGTCGCGCACGCGAATGCTCAGGTAATCCCCCACCCGGCAAACGTGCAACACAATACAGCCGATATCAGTGAATTTAATGGCGTTGCTGAGCAGGTTAGAGATGACCTGCTGCAGGCGCATCGGATCGCCGTGCAGCGTCAGCGGCACATCCGGCTCAATAAAGCAGTACAGCCCCAGCTGTTTACGCACAACCAGCGGCAGATAGTTGGCGCTGATATGGTTCATCACCTCGCGCGGTGAGAACTCCCGCGGTTCGATTTTCAACTGCTCAGACTCAATTTTGGAGAAGTCGAGAATATCGCTAATGATTTTCAGCAGCAGACTGGAGGAGTTGTTCATCGCCGTCACCAGCCTGTCGACCCCTTTCGGCAATTCTTTCGTCTGTAGCAGATCGAGGTTACCGATAATCCCATACAGCGGCGTACGCAGCTCGTGGCTGACGGTCGCGAGGAACATGGATTTCGACTGACTGGCCTGCTCCGCGGCCTGCGCCATCTCCTGCAACGACTCTTCCATCTTCACGCGTGCGGAGACATCCACCAGCACGCAAATCGCCACGTTTTCATTGCGATAGCGGGAATGGACAAAGCTAATCTGCAGGTTGGTGTGGGTGCTGGTGAGCACGTCGACAAAGTTAACCTGCTGACCACAGATAATTTGCGTCAGCCTTTGCCGGTCCTCATGCGTCAGCATGTTCAGGTAGTTATGCGCCAGTTCGTTACTCAGGATATTTGTCCCGTCCTGGGTACGCAGAATACAGATCCCCACCGGTGCCGACGCGACAATCTTGCGGTTAAACTGCTCGTGTTCCTCCAGCCGCTGGGCGTCGCTTTCGGCAGGAATAAAGATTTTCCGCTCATACATGCGCGCCAGGGTGAATAGCGCCCCACCCGCGATCAGGTTCAGCAGAATGGCATTCATGATAAGAATGCGAATCCGCTCAAGCACCATATCCACCGGCAGCGAATAGACAATACTCAGCGACGAAGGCGGCAGGCTCTTCTTCAGCACCAGTTCGCGGAACCCCGAGGTATAACCAAACCACGACCGCTCCTGCATCCAGTGCGGTTCGACGTTTAAACGGTTATCGGGCCCGGCAAGCGAGATCAGCTGATGGCCATTTTCATCAAGAATGGTCACCCCCATTGGCAGGCTGCCTGGGGTGAAGAAGTTTTCCATGCGGATGGTCTGCTCAATCCCCAGCAGTGCCTGCAGGCGATTGCCCAGATAGACCGGCGTCAGGGCGTAGAAATAGCCCACGCCCGTGCGCGGACCCTGGCTTACCCAGAAGATGTTATTCCCACGCTCGTCCTGCGGTGCATTGCGATATTTCACAATACGTTCATGCAGGCTTTTCAGCGCGTCATCACGCTCAACGGGCACATCGCGCAGCCCAAAGTCAGCCATGCAGAGATTTTCACTGCCAATCAGGAATACGCGGTTCAGGTCATAGGCGGCGGAGAAATTGTCGCGCCAGTAGCGCATAAACCAGGCAAGAGATTCCAGCGATCCGCGCCAGGTATTGCTCATGGTGGAGCAGTCGGAGTCCGGGAACAGCGGCTGGAAATCCGGGACTTCGGTTTTGTCATTACGGCCGCGAAGCGCAAGGATACCGTTTTCCGCCGTCAGGCGATTTTCAGCAATATACTTCAGCTCCTTCATCACGTCTGACGTTCGCTGAATGTAGCGCTGGGCCTGGTCGGAGCTTAAATTAAACTCCTGGCGGATCTCCGCTTCTTTCTGGTGCAGCGCGTTAACGATGTAAAACACGGAGAACAATGCCACCAGCAGCCAAAGCAAGAGCGCCAGCGCCCGAAACAGATAGCGAGAAACTTTCAGCGTAGTACGAAAGGAGACGAGGTATTTCAAAGGGGCGAGGCTCCGCCGTAGGGGTCAAAAGAATGTGGTTAAGGTAGCGGTAAACGCGCCAGGTCGCAACGTTGACTTATCTGCTTCTGCAAAAGAAAAGGGCCGGAATCCGGCCCTTTTTTGTATCAGGAGACATTACTCGTCAGCGTCATCCGCTGCGTCATCGTCGGTGTCGGCTTCCGGTGCGATTTCATCATCACCTTCCGCGACGCTACCGTCGATGGAGTCGAGCTCTTCGTCATCCACTGGCTCAGCAACACGCTGCAGGCCCACCACGTTTTCATCTTCCGCAGTACGGATGAGAATAACGCCCTGGGTGTTACGACCCACCACGCTTATCTCAGAAACGCGGGTACGCACCAGCGTACCGGCATCTGTGATCATCATGATCTGGTCGGCATCGTCCACCTGTACCGCACCAACAACGGAACCGTTGCGCTCGGTAACCTTGATAGAGATAACGCCCTGCGTGCCGCGAGACTTGGTTGGGTACTCCCCTTCCGCCGTACGTTTACCGTAACCATTCTGCGTCACGGTCAGGATTGCCCCTTCACCGCGCGGAATAATCAGAGAAACGACGCTGTCTTCGCCTGCCAGTTTGATACCACGAACGCCCGTAGCGGTACGGCCCATTGCACGGACGGCGTTCTCTTTAAAGCGCACCACTTTACCGGCAGCGGAGAAGAGCATGACTTCATCAGAACCGGAAGTCAGGTCAACGCCAATCAGCTCATCGCCTTCATTCAGGTTCACCGCGATGATCCCCGCAGAACGTGGACGGCTGAATTCAGTCAGTGCAGTTTTCTTCACGGTACCGCTGGCGGTCGCCATAAAGACGTTCACGCCTTCTTCGTATTCGCGTACCGGCAGAATGGCGGTGATACGTTCGTTCGCTTCCAGCGGCAGCAGGTTAACGATTGGACGACCACGCGCACCACGGCTCGCTTCCGGCAGCTGATAGACTTTCATCCAGTACAGACGACCCCGGCTGGAGAAGCAGAGGATCGTGTCATGGGTGTTTGCCACCAGCAGGCGGTCAATAAAGTCTTCTTCTTTAATACGTGCTGCCGATTTACCTTTACCGCCACGACGCTGTGCTTCGTAGTCGGTCAGCGGCTGATACTTCACATAGCCCTGGTGAGACAGGGTAACCACCACGTCTTCGCGGTTGATCAGGTCTTCAATGTTGATATCAGAGCTGTTTGCGGTGATTTCGGTGCGACGCTCATCGCCGAACTGATCGCGGACCAGTTCCAGCTCTTCACGGATCACTTCCATCAGGCGATCTGCGCTACCCAGGATATGCAGCAGCTCGGCAATCTGTTCCAGCAGTTCTTTGTATTCGTCGAGCAGTTTTTCGTGCTCAAGGCCGGTCAGTTTCTGCAGACGCAGATCCAGAATCGCCTGTGCCTGCTGTTCAGTCAGGTAGTACTGACCGTCACGCACGCCAAATTCAGGTTCCAGCCACTCAGGACGCGCAGCATCATCGCCCGCACGTTCGAGCATCGCAGAGACGTTACCCAGCGCCCATGGCCGAGCCACTAACGCTGCTTTCGCTTCCGCAGGGGTTGGTGCACGGCGAATCAGTTCGATAATCGGATCGATGTTAGCCAGTGCGACGGCCAGTGCTTCGAGAATGTGTGCACGGTCACGCGCTTTGCGCAGTTCGAAGATAGTACGACGGGTCACCACTTCACGGCGGTGACGCACGAACGCGCTCAGGATCTCTTTCAGGTTCATGATCTTCGGCTGACCATGGTGCAGCGCAACCATGTTGATACCGAAGGAAACCTGAAGCTGAGTCTGGGAATACAGGTTGTTCAGCACAACCTCACCCACCGCGTCGCGTTTAATCTCAATCACGATGCGCATACCGTCTTTATCAGACTCGTCACGCAGCGCGCTGATACCTTCAACACGTTTTTCTTTTACCAGCTCGGCGATTTTTTCAATCAGACGCGCTTTGTTCACCTGATACGGGATCTCGTGAACAATAATGGTCTCGCGGCCAGTTTTGGCGTCCGCTTCCACTTCGGCGCGGGCACGGATGTAAATCTTGCCGCGACCGGTGCGGTAAGCTTCTTCAATACCACGACGACCGTTGATGATCGCCGCCGTCGGGAAATCCGGACCCGGGATGTGTTCCATCAGCCCTTCAATGCTGATGTCTTCATCGTCGATATAGGCCAGGCAGCCGTTGATCACTTCGGTAATGTTGTGCGGCGGAATGTTGGTTGCCATACCGACCGCGATACCGGACGAACCGTTCACTAACAGGTTCGGGATCTTGGTTGGCATCACATCTGGGATGCGCTCGGTGCCGTCGTAGTTATCGACGAAATCAACGGTCTCTTTTTCCAGGTCGGCCATCAGCTCGTGGGCGATTTTCGACATACGGATTTCCGTATAACGCATCGCCGCTGCGGAGTCGCCGTCAACAGAACCAAAGTTACCCTGACCATCTACCAGCATGTAACGCAAGGAGAATGGCTGCGCCATACGGACGATGGTGTCGTACACGGCGGTATCACCATGCGGGTGATATTTACCGATGACGTCACCCACGACACGGGCAGATTTTTTATAGGCTTTATTCCAGTCATTGCCCAATACGTTCATGGCGTATAGTACGCGACGGTGTACCGGCTTCAGGCCATCGCGGACATCCGGCAGCGCACGGCCAACAATGACCGACATCGCATAGTCCAGATAGGAGCTCTTCAGCTCTTCCTCGATGTTAACCGGTGTAATTTCTCTCGCAAGGTCGCTCATCTAACCGCTATCCCTCTACTGTATCCCGGATTCAAAGGTCGCAAATTATAACACAGCCGAGGTGATTGAGGTAAACCTATACGCTTTATTCACAGGGATTGCCTGATATACTCCTTTGTCTTGCTAAATAAGGAGTAAAAGCGCCCATGAATGCCGAAAAATCCCCGGTGGCTCACAACGTTGACCACGAAGAGATTGCCAAATTTGAAGCGGTGGCGTCCCGCTGGTGGGATCTCGAAGGTGAGTTCAAACCTCTGCACCGCATTAACCCGCTGCGTCTGGGCTATATCGCGGAGCGTTCCGGCGGTCTGTTCGGTAAGAAAGTGCTCGATGTCGGCTGCGGCGGCGGTATCCTGGCTGAGAGCATGGCGCGCGAAGGGGCAAATGTTACTGGCCTGGATATGGGCTTTGAACCGCTGCAGGTTGCCCGCCTTCATGCGCTGGAGTCTGGCATCCAGGTGGAATACGTGCAGGAAACTGTCGAAGAACACGCGGTAAAACATGCCCATCAGTACGATGTGGTAACCTGCATGGAGATGCTGGAGCACGTTCCCGATCCGCAGTCCGTGGTGCACGCCTGTGCAAAACTGGTGAAACCGGGCGGACAGGTCTTCTTCTCGACCATCAACCGCAACGGTAAAGCCTGGCTGATGGCCGTTGTCGGCGCGGAGTATGTACTGCGCATGGTGCCGAAAGGGACGCATGACGTGAAGAAATTCATCAAGCCTGCGGAGCTGTTAAGCTGGGTTGACCAGACGTGGCTCAAAGAGCAACACATCACCGGCCTGCACTACAATCCGCTGACCGATAAATTCAAACTCGCACCGGGCGTAGATGTTAACTATATGTTGCATACCACCGCCAAAAACGACTAACGTCATTCGTTATTCTTATAAAGATTGCGCGACATCATGTTGCGCAATTCTGACCTCCCGTTGAAGAAATCAGCACTCGATCAAATTTTGAATTTTTTTTCTTAATTATTGACATGTCTTCCAGGCCTTACGGTACGAGGACTTAGCCTTTTTTACCCTTTCACAACCTCAATTTAACGTCAAAATCAACCCTTGTGCTGAAAAGATTCGATACTAGAATACTCACCATATAGCGTTTTTCTTATCGCAAACCCCCTATATGTAGTATTTATCCACAGAGTTAGTCACAAGACGGATCTGTGGATAAGCGGGGGATATTTTTTTATTTCACGGACAGGTAAACCCCACATGAATCAGAGTCTGCTGGTGACAAAGCGCGACGGTACCACCGAGCGTATCAATCTGGACAAAATCCATCGAGTTCTCGACTGGGCAGCAGAAGGACTGAACAACGTATCTATCTCCCAGGTTGAACTGCGTTCCCACATCCAGTTCTACGACGGCATCAAAACGTCTGATATTCACGAAACGATCATTAAAGCGGCGGCGGACCTCATCTCCCGCGAAGCACCGGATTATCAGTACCTCGCTGCACGTCTGGCGATTTTCCACCTGCGTAAAAAAGCCTACGGCCAGTTTGAGCCGCCTAAGCTGTACGATCACGTGGTGAAAATGGTCGAGCTGGGCAAATACGACACGCATCTGCTGGAAGACTATACGGAAGAAGAGTTCGAGCAGATGAACGGGTTTATCGATCACTGGCGCGACATGAACTTCTCCTATGCGGCGGTGAAGCAGCTCGAAGGCAAATACCTGGTTCAGAACCGCGTAACCGGTGAGATCTACGAAAGCGCCCAGTTCCTCTATATTCTGGTGGCTGCCTGCCTGTTCTCTAACTATCCGCGCGACACCCGTCTGGAATACGTGAAGCGTTTCTACGATGCGGTATCGACGTTCAAGATTTCTCTGCCTACGCCAATCATGTCTGGCGTGCGCACCCCAACACGTCAGTTCAGCTCCTGCGTACTGATCGAGTGTGGTGACAGCCTGGATTCCATCAACGCCACCTCCAGCGCCATTGTGAAATACGTTTCCCAGCGTGCCGGTATCGGTATCAACGCCGGTCGTATCCGTGCGCTGGGCAGCCCGATTCGCGGCGGTGAAGCGTTCCACACCGGCTGTATCCCGTTCTATAAGCATTTCCAGACGGCAGTAAAATCCTGCTCTCAGGGCGGCGTGCGCGGTGGTGCAGCAACCCTGTTCTACCCAATGTGGCACCTGGAAGTGGAAAGCCTGCTGGTCCTGAAAAACAACCGCGGCGTCGAAGGTAACCGCGTGCGTCACATGGACTACGGCGTGCAGATCAACAAACTGATGTACACCCGTCTGCTAAAAGGTGAAGACATCACCCTGTTCAGCCCGTCCGACGTCCCGGGCCTGTATGACGCGTTCTTCGCCGATCAGGACGAGTTCGAACGTCTGTACACCAAATACGAAAAAGACGACAGCATCCGCAAACAGCGCGTGAAAGCGGTAGACCTGTTCTCCCTGATGATGCAGGAACGTGCCTCTACCGGTCGTATCTACATCCAGAACGTTGACCACTGCAACACCCACAGCCCGTTTGACCCGGTTGTTGCGCCAGTGCGCCAGTCTAACCTGTGCCTGGAGATCGCCCTGCCGACCAAACCGCTGGAAGACGTGAACGACGAAAACGGTGAAATCGCGCTGTGTACGCTGTCCGCGTTCAACCTGGGTGCGATTAAGAGCCTGGACGAGCTGGAAGAGCTGGCCGTGCTGGCCGTACGTGCCCTCGACGCCCTGCTGGATTACCAGGATTACCCAATCCCGGCAGCCAAACGCGGTGCGATGGGCCGCCGTACCCTGGGTATCGGCGTGATCAACTTCGCTTACTGGCTGGCGAAAAACGGCAAGCGTTACTCTGACGGCAGCGCCAACAACCTGACTCACCAGACGTTCGAAGCCATTCAGTACTACCTGATGAAAGCCTCCAACGAGCTGGCGAAAGAGCAAGGCGCGTGCCCGTGGTTCAACGAAACCACCTACGCGAAAGGTATTCTGCCAATCGACACCTACAAGAAAGACCTGGATGCGATTGTCAACGAGCCGCTGCACCTCGACTGGGAAGGGCTGCGCGAGTCCATTAAGACTCACGGCCTGCGTAACTCCACGCTCTCTGCCCTGATGCCGTCCGAGACCTCTTCGCAGATCTCTAACGCCACCAACGGTATTGAGCCACCGCGCGGTCACGTCAGCATTAAAGCATCGAAAGACGGCGTGCTGCGTCAGGTGGTGCCAGATTACGAAACGCTGGGCAACAACTACGAGCTGCTGTGGGAAATGCCTAACAACGACGGTTACCTGCAGCTGGTGGGTATCATGCAGAAGTTTATCGACCAGTCGATCTCTGCCAATACCAACTACGACCCGACGCGCTTCCCGTCCGGCAAGGTTCCAATGCAGCAGTTGCTGAAAGACCTGCTGACCGCGTATAAATTTGGCGTGAAAACCCTGTACTATCACAACACCCGTGATGGTGCGGAAGACGCCCAGGACGACATGGTACCGTCAATTCAGGACGATGGCTGCGAAAGCGGCGCATGTAAGATCTAAGCACTTCGCCGGGTGGCGCTACGCTTACCCGGCCTACGGTTTTGTAGGCCCGGCAAACACAGTGCCGCCGGGCAATAAAATCTCAACAGGACTCACCTCAATGGCATATACCACCTTTTCACAGACGAAAAACGACCAGCTCAAAGAGCCGATGTTCTTCGGCCAGCCGGTCAACGTGGCACGCTACGATCAGCAAAAATATGACATCTTCGAAAAGCTGATTGAAAAGCAACTCTCCTTCTTCTGGCGCCCGGAAGAAGTGGACGTATCCCGCGATCGCATCGATTTTCAGGCGCTGCCGGATCACGAAAAGCATATCTTCCTCAGCAACCTGAAGTACCAGACGCTGCTGGACTCCATTCAGGGCCGTAGCCCGAACGTGGCGCTGTTGCCGCTGATTTCGATTCCTGAGCTGGAAACCTGGGTGGAAACATGGGCGTTCTCGGAGACGATCCACTCCCGTTCTTACACCCATATCATCCGCAATATCGTGAACGATCCGGCGGTGGTGTTTGACGATATCGTCACCAACGAGCAGATCCAGAAGCGTGCTGAAGGTATTGCGCACTATTACGACGAGCTGATCGAGATGACCAGCTACTGGCATCTGCTGGGTGAAGGTACGCACAACGTGAGCGGCAAAACCATCACCGTGAACCTGCGCGCGCTGAAAAAGCAGCTGTACCTGTGCCTGATGAGCGTCAACGCGCTGGAAGCGATCCGCTTCTACGTCAGCTTTGCCTGCTCCTTCGCCTTCGCCGAGCGCAAGCTGATGGAAGGCAATGCTAAAATCATCCGTCTGATTGCCCGCGATGAAGCCCTGCACCTGACCGGCACCCAGCACATGCTGAACCTGCTGCGCAGCGGCGCGGACGACCCGGAAATGGCGGAAATCGCCGAAGAATGCAAACAGGAGTGCTATGACCTGTTCGTGCTGGCCGCTCAGCAGGAGAAAGAGTGGGCAGATTATCTGTTCCGCGACGGCTCCATGATTGGCCTGAACAAAGACATTCTGTGCCAGTACGTTGAGTACATCACCAACATCCGCATGCAGGCTGTTGGCCTCGAGCTGCCGTTCCAGACGCGCTCTAACCCTATCCCGTGGATCAACACCTGGCTGGTGTCCGATAACGTGCAGGTGGCGCCACAGGAAGTGGAAGTGAGTTCGTACCTGGTCGGTCAGATTGATTCTGAAGTCAACACTGACGACCTGAGCGACTTCCAGCTCTGATGACCCGCGTAACGCTGAGCCTTTCGGGTACCGAAGTATTGTGCCAGGAAGAGCACCCTTCCCTGCTGGTGGCGCTTGAAGCGCATCAGGTGGAGGTAGAGTACCAGTGTCGTGAAGGCTATTGCGGCTCCTGCCGCTGCCGCCTGGTCGCAGGCCAGGTGGACTGGTTGACCGAACCGCTGGCCTTTATCAACGAAGGGGAAATTTTGCCCTGCTGCTGCAGGGCAAAAGGCGATATCGAGATCGAGATGTGATTGCGTCGGGTGGCGCTTCGCTTACCCGACCTACAAAACCGCAGTTCGTAGGCCGGGTAAGGCGCAGCCGCCACCCGGCAATTTCAGCGTTTATCCTTCAAAAAGCTCACCGCTTTATCCGGGAAATCCGTAAACAGTCCGTCCACGTCCGCCTGGTTGTACAACACCTCATAAAGCTGATTCACGTCCGCGGCATACGGCGGCAGCTGGTCTGCACGCACCGTGTACGGATGGACCTGCATCTTGCATGCATGTGCCTCTTGCACCATCGCCGTCAGCTTCACGTGGCCCGGCGTGGAACCCTCCGCCACCAGCATGTGGTAATCCGGCCCGATGCCGTCGGCGTACTGCGCAATCTGCTTCATCGCACCCGGCTTAAACATCCAGTCGTAGCTGTAGTTCACCCACTTGCCGTCCGGCTGCTTCTCCTGGGTTTCATTCCAGTCGGTATAGGCAATCAGCTGCACCAGATTGAGGTTCATCCCCCTCTTCGGCTCCAGCTCGGTTTTGATGCGCTTCAGCTCAGCGGCGTCAAAACACTGCAGATAAACCTTGTCCTTCTTGCTGGTGTAGCCGTACTGCTTCAGCACGTCCAGCGTTTTCGCCGCAATGTCTTTCCCTTCCTGATGGTGGAACCACGGCGCTTTGATTTCCGGGTAGATACCAATGTTTTTACCGGTTGAGTGGTTCAGCCCCTGAACAAACTCAATCTCTTCCTGGAAGGTATGGATCCTGAAGTCAGATTTGCCCATCGGGAAACGTCCCGGATAGACCTGCACCTTCTTGCCGTTTTCAATCTCGAAGCCTTCGGTAAACTTCAGGGAGCGGATCTCCGCCAGGGTAAAATCAATGGCGTAGAAACGACCATCTTTGCGGGCGCGGTTTGGGAAACGGTCCGCCACGTCCGTCACGCGGTCAAGATAGTGATCGTGCAGAACGACCAACTGGTCGTCCTTCGTCATCACCAGATCCTGCTCGAGGTAATCCGCGCCCTGCGCATAGGCCATCGCTTTTGCCGGCAGCGTATGCTCGGGCAGATAGCCGCTCGCACCACGGTGGGCAATAACGATTTTATCTGCCGCCAGTGCAGAACCTGTCATCAGGCCCGCCAGCAGCAGGCCGGTTGTTAAGTAAGATAATTTCATGGTAATGCTCCTTATTGACGACGCGCCAGCACTTCCGCATGGTGACGTTTTTCGCCGAACATCACGACAATCAACAGCAGTACCGCCAGCACGCTACCGCCGATCATCACCATAAAGCCACCGTCCCAGCCGAAGAAGTCAACGGTATAGCCCACGATGGCGCTCGCCGCGACCGACCCACCCAGGTAGCCAAACAGACCGGTAAAGCCTGCCGCCGTGCCTGCTGCTTTCTTCGGTGCCAGTTCCAGCGCGTGCAGACCGATCAGCATAACCGGACCATAAATCAGGAAGCCGATGACGATCATACAGGCCATGTCTACTGATGGGTTGCCCGGCGGGTTGAGCCAGTAAACGACGGTCGCGATGGTGACCAGGGTCATAAAGAACACTCCCGTCGCACCGCGGTTACCCCTGAACACTTTGTCCGACATCCAGCCGCAAAGCAGCGTGCCCGGGATCCCCGCATATTCATACAGGAAGTAGGCCCAGGACGATTTATCCAGCGCGAAGTGCTTCACCTCTTTCAGGTAAGTCGGTGACCAGTCCAGAATGCCGTAGCGCAGCAGGTAAACGAACACGTTCGCCACCGCGATGTACCACAGCAGCTTGTTCGGCAGGACGTACTTCATGAAGATCTGTTTTGCGGTCAGCTCTTCTTCATGCTCCTTGCTGTAATCATCCGGATAGTCGTTTTTGTACTCTTCGATCGGCGGCAGACCGCAGGACTGTGGCGTGTCGCGCATCAGCGCAAAAGCAATAATCGCCACCACGATTGCGCCAAAGGCAGGCATATACAGCGCCGCGTGCCAGTCGTTGAACCAGGCCATCCCCAGCAGGAACAGCAGAGGCGGAATACCGCCGCCCACGTTATGCGCGCAGTTCCACACCGACACGATACCGCCACGCTCTTTTTGCGACCACCAGTGCACCATGGTGCGTCCGCACGGTGGCCACCCCATTCCCTGGAACCAGCCGCAAAGGAACAGCAGCACGAACATGACGGCAATGCTGGAGGTTGCCCACGGCACAAAGCCCATAAACAGCATAACCGCTGCCGCCAGGATCAGACCGGCCGGCAGGAACACGCGTGGATTCGAGCGATCGGACACTGAACCCATAATGAATTTTGAAAAACCGTAGGCGATGGAAATACCCGACAGCGCGAACCCCAGATCGCCACGCGAAAAGCCCTGCTCCACCAGATACGGCATAGCGAGCGCAAAGTTTTTACGAACAAGGTAGTACGCCGCGTACCCGAAGAAGATCCCCAGGAAAATTTGCCAACGCAGGCGGCGGTATAGCGGATCAATTTCTGCCTCTGGCAGACGCGCCCGATGCGGCGCAGGTTTGAAGATACTGAGCATGACAGCCTCCGTGGCCTTGAATTGAATGAGCAGGTGGCTCGCACCTGAATTCCAGAGGCGGGGATGTTAAGAAATCACGGTGATTGTTACTGTGAATCAACGCACAGATTGTTACAGAAATATGACAGAATGCGCAAAAAAGCGCATGAAATCACGTTTCACTTTCGAATTTCGCTCGTTTGTGTTCGAAATCAAACAAACCATAGTTTTCATGTGGCTAAATGATAAAAAACGAACACAGAGGGATGACAATGACAATTCACGATCCACGCTATAGCGATGTGATTATCATTGGCGGTGGCGCAACCGGCGCCGGGATCGCACGCGATTGCGCCCTGCGGGGATTAAGCGTCACGCTTCTGGAGCGCCATGACATCGCGACAGGCGCTACCGGCCGCAATCATGGACTGCTTCACAGCGGTGCCCGCTACGCCGTGACGGATGGCGAATCCGCGCGCGAATGTATCGCCGAAAATCAGATCCTTCGGCGTATTGCCCGCCACTGCATTGAACCGACCGACGGTCTGTTTATTACGCTTCCCGAAGACGATCTTGCCTTTCAGTCAACCTTTATTAGCGCCTGCCGTGCGGCGGGGATTCCGGCCGAGGCCATCGACCCGGCCCTCGCGCGTCGCATTGAGCCCTCTGTCAACCCGGCCCTGACGGGCGCGGTAAAAGTGCCTGACGGCACCGTTGACCCTTTCCGCCTGACCGCCGCAAATATGCTGGACGCCCGCGAGCATGGCGCGCGCATTCTGACCGGGCACGAAGTGACCGGGCTTATCCGCGAAGGCCATCGCATTTGCGGCGTACGGGTATTTGACACGCAATACCACGAGCACAGCGAGCTGTTCGCCTCCGTCGTCGTCAATGCCGCGGGGATCTGGGGGCAGCGCATTGCGGAATACGCCGACCTGTCGGTTCGCATGTTCCCGGCGAAAGGCTCCCTGCTGATCCTAGACCACCGCATTAATAACCATGTGATCAACCGCTGCCGAAAACCGTCTGATGCCGATATCCTCGTCCCCGGCGATACCATTTCGTTAATCGGTACGACCTCAACGCACGTGGACTACAGCGAGATTGATTACAACCGCGTGACCGCCGAAGAGGTGGATATCCTGCTGCGCGAAGGGGAAAAACTGGCTCCGGTGATGTCGCAGACCCGGATCCTTCGCGCCTATGCGGGCGTGCGTCCGCTGGTCGCCAGCGATAACGACCCGAGCGGGCGTAACGTCAGCCGCGGCATTGTGCTGCTCGACCATGCTGCGCGTGACGGCCTGGACGGGTTTATCACCATCACCGGCGGCAAGCTGATGACCTATCGCCTGATGGCGGAGTGGGCAACGGATGCCGTCTGCCGCAAGCTGGGCAATACCGAACCGTGCGTAACGGCGGAGCAACCCCTGCCCGGATCGCGGCAGTCCACCGAGAAGACGCTACAAAAAATTATCTCTCTGCCCGCCCCTCTGCGCGGGTCGGCCATCTATCGCCATGGCGACAGGACGCCGGTCTGGCTGGGTGAAGGCCGGCTGAGCCGCAGCCTGGTATGCGAATGCGAAGCCGTGACCGCCGGTGAAGTGCAATACGCGGTGGAGAATCTGACGGTCAATAGCCTGCTCGATCTCCGCCGCCGCACCCGCGTCGGAATGGGGACCTGCCAGGGCGAGCTGTGCGCCTGTCGTGCCGCCGGGCTGCTGCAACGTTTTCATACTACCACCGCCACCCAGTCGCTCGATCAGCTCAGCGCGTTTTTAAACGAGCGCTGGAAAGGCATTCAGCCTGTTGCCTGGGGTGATGCCCTGCGTGAAAGCGAGTTTACCCGCTGGGTCTACCAGGGACTTTGCGGTCTTGAGAAGGAGCAACACGATGAAATTTGATACCGTGATTGTCGGCGGCGGGCTGGCAGGCCTGCTTTGTGGAATCAAACTCACAAAGCAGGGGCTGCGCTGCGCCATTATCACCCGGGGTCAGAGCGCCCTGCACTTCTCGTCGGGCTCGCTGGATCTGGTGGACGATACATACCGCGATAAACTGCCGCCGGAGCACCCGTATCACCTGATCGGCGCGCAGCATATTGACCGCTTTGCCCTCGAAACCGAAGCGCTACTGGCGGACTGCGGCGCACGTCTGAAGGGGAGCGCCCGGCAGAATCATCAGCGCGTCACGCCGCTCGGTACCCTGCGTTCCGCCTGGCTCAGCCCGGAGGAGGTGCCCGTTGCCCCGTTCAGTGCCGCGCGCGTGCGGGTAGTGGGTATTAGCGGTTTTCTTGATTTTCAGCCCCATCTCGCGGCGGCGTCACTTTGTCGCCAGGGCGTTAATGCCGAAACGGCAGAGATAGAGCTGCCCGAGCTTGATGTCCTGCGCGACAACCCGAGCGAGTTTCGCGCGGTGAATATCGCCCGCTTCCTTGATAACGAGGACAAATGGCCGCTGCTGTATGACGCGCTCAGGCCGCTCGGCGAAACCTGCGACGCGCTGTTGATGCCCGCCTGCTTTGGCTTACGCGACAACCGGCTCTGGCGCTGGCTCTCGGATCGTCTGCCCTGCTCGCTCGGCCTGCTGCCAACGCTGCCGCCTTCCGTACCGGGTATTCGACTGCATACCCAGCTGCAGCGCCAGTTTGTTGCGCAGGGCGGCGTGTGGATGGCGGGTGACGAGGTGAAAAAAATCACCCTGACGGACGGAGCGGTAAGCGAAGTATGGACGCGCAACCACGATGATATTCCACTTCGCGCACGCTATACGGTGCTGGCAAGCGGCAGTTTCTTCAGTAATGGACTGCTGAGCAGCCGGGAGGGCATTCGGGAAGCCATTATGGGGCTGGATGTCCGGCAAAGCGCCTCCCGCGCGGACTGGTATCAGAGCGATTTCTTCTCGCCGCAGCCCTGGCAACAGTTCGGCGTGATTGTCGATAACCAGCTACACCCGCAGCTTTCCGGTAAGCCCGTCAGCAATCTCTTTGCCATCGGCTCGCTGCTGGGCGGATACGACCCGATCTCCCAGGGATGCGGGGGCGGCGTCTGCGCCGTCACGGCGCTGTATGTGGCAGAACAGATTAGCCAGCGCACGGAGGCTGAACAATGAACGATACCCGTTTTGAAAGCTGCATTAAATGCACGGTGTGTACCACCGTCTGCCCGGTCAGCGGCGTCAATCCACGCTATCCAGGCCCGAAACAGGCCGGGCCGGACGGCGAGCGTCTGCGCCTGAAGGACGGCAAGCTGTACGACGAGGCGCTGAAATACTGCATCAACTGTAAACGCTGCGAGGTGGCCTGTCCGTCTGATGTCAACATTGGCGATATCATCCAGCGCGCCCGGGCACGCTACAGCACGCAAAAGCCGACGCTGCGCGACGCGATACTGAGCCACACCGATCTGATGGGCAGCCTGTCGACGCCGTTTGCCCCGCTGGTGAATGCCGCGACCTCTCTCAAACCGGTGCGCCAGCTGCTGGATGCCACGCTGAAAATAGACCATCACCGCAGCCTGCCCAAATATTCTCACGGCACCTTCCGCCGCTGGTACAAGTCCGTCGCGGCAGAGCAGGCACAGTTTGCCGATCAGGTAGCCTTTTTCCACGGCTGCTATGTGAACTACAACCACCCGCAGCTGGGCAAAGATCTGCTGAAGGTGCTCAACGCCATGGGAACAGGCGTTCAGCTACTGAATAAAGAGAAGTGCTGCGGCGTACCGCTGATTGCCAACGGGTTTACCGATAAAGCGCGCAGGCAGGCAAAAAGCAACGTCACGTCGCTGCGGGAAGCCATTGTCGACAAGGGTATTCCGGTGCTGGCGACCTCGTCCACCTGCACCTTTACCCTGCGCGACGAGTACCCGCATCTGCTGGACGTGGATAATACCGGCCTGCGCGAGCACATCGAGCTGGCGACGCGTTTCCTGTGGCGCAAACTGGATAGCGGGCAAACGTTGCCGCTGGGGAAACTTCCCCTGAAAGTGGTGTACCACACGCCGTGTCATATGGAAAAAATGGGCTGGTCGATCTATACGCTTGAACTGCTGCGGTTGATTCCTGGCCTTGAGCTGACGGTGCTGGATTCGCGCTGCTGCGGGATTGCAGGAACCTACGGCTTCAAGCGTGAGAACTACGAAACGTCACAGGCGATTGGCGCCCCGCTGTTCCGCCAGATTGAAGAGAGCGGCGCAGATATCGTGGTGACCGACTGCGAAACCTGCAAGTGGCAGATTGAGATGTCCACCAGCAAGCGCTGTGAACATCCAATTACCCTGCTGGCGAAGGCGCTGGGCTAAACGGTGCCGGGGTGAAAGACCCCGGCACGGGTTTTACTCAATAAACAGCGACTCGACAACCTGGATCCAGCCGTGCTCGCTGGCAACCTCTTTGCCATTCAGCCAGCGGCGCAGCATGTTCAACGCCATCATGGCGCAAACCTCCTGACGCACCGCCAGGCTGTGGCGGGTGATGCTCATTTTTACCCGCAGCGCCCAGGTGCCTTCCGGCGTGGCCAGCGCAAAGTTAAGGTATTCCTCGTCCAGCCCCCCGACAAACAGCGCCAGACCGGCAAAATGCTTCACCCTTCTTTCAGAGGCCCAGCGGGCAGTCTGCGCCAGCGTCTCCTGCTGGAACGGTACCACTTCGCTGGCCAGCAGCGGCGCGTTGACGCGCGACAGCTGCAGCGCCAGCAGGCCACCCGTGAACTGCTCGCTTAAGGTCACGCTCAGCTGACGCGACTGCAAATGCTTCGCAATCTGTGCCGGTAGCCCTTCCGTGCCTTCAAAGATCAGGCTTTCGCCCGCCACGCGCTGCACCTCAGGCCAGAGGGCCAGCATCGCCTCTTTCTGCTCGGCCGGGCCTGTAAGCTTGAGTTCAATGATCGGCATGGAGGAGCGATAGCCCATGGACACACCCGGCGGCAGTGAGAGGTGATCGAGGCTCTGGGCCAGATCGCTTTCAGAGCGGCCAAAGGTGGTCAGACGCAGGCAAAGCGGGGGTTCAGGCAGGGTAAAACGATCGCGAAGGCGCGGCAGGATCTGCTGCTCGACCATCACTTTAAATTCTGAGGGCACGCCCGGCGTGAAGAACATCAGGCAGCGGTTCAGCTGCATGGCAAACCCGCACGCGGTACCGACCGGATTATCGACCAGCTCCGCGCTGGCGGGGATTTCAGCCTGCTTGCGGTTGCTGGGGGCCATGATGCGGCCACGTTCGGAGAAAAAGCGCTCCATCTGCGAAAGCCACGCCTCGTGCAGCACCAGCCCTTCGCCTTTGGCAGTCGCAGCGGCCAGGGCGCTGAGATCGTCACTGGTGGGGCCGAGCCCACCGTTCACAATCAGCACGTCACAGTGTTCGCTGCGCTCGCGCAGAACGCTGACCAGTGACTCAAGATTGTCGCCCACCGTATTGCGGCGCGTTAACGGTAATCCTTGCTCAAAGAAAAGATCGGCAAGCCAGGCAGCATTGGTATCAATAATTTGTCCATGCAGCACTTCGTCGCCGGTGGATAACATCTCCACGTTAATCATTATGTTCTCCCGCTTATTTGGTCAAAACACTATAGCGCAAACGCGGGGTGGAGAAGAGAGAAACTGGCGCGACAGAATGCCGCGCCGGAGTGATTAGAAGCCTGCGCTAACGCCCACGTACGGGCCGTCGGCCAGCGCGTTGTCGCGGTTGCCGTCTTTGCCGGCCAGGTTGAGATAACGATAGCCAGCTTCGATGGTAATCGGACGCATGATGGTCCAGCGCGCGCCGGCGTTGGCCTCTTCATAGCTTTCGATACCGCTTGAGAGGGAGTCCGGCGAATAGTAGTACTCACCGAACAGGCCAAAGCTGTCGCCAATTTTCCACTGCAGGCCGCCGCCCACTGCCGCTGCGTACCCTTCGTCACCGTCATTTGGGTTGGTATAGATACCTTTACCGCCGACGGTCGCCAGGAACGGGCCAAGAGGAATGTTAAGACCCAGGCCGAGGCTTGCCGCGTCGCCGTCGTCATCGTTGTGCGTCCAGCCACCGGTCATCGCCAGACCGGAGGTCTCTGTACCCATGCCAAAGCCCAGGTGGGTGTAATCCTGACCCGCCGAACCATTAATGCTAATAGCGTTAGCCGCCGCAGAAACAACCATCAGGCCGAAGCCCATTAATGCCACTTTTTTCATTGTTGCGATCCCGCACATTTTATAAGAAGTCCCAAAACCGCGAGATTTTAACCTGACTCTTCCGGGGATCAAGCACTCTGCGTGCGGCAGGTCGGTAGATTGTAACTATTTGAAACGGCTATTATCCCTTCAGCGATGCGTTCACCCACTGCTGCAGCGCGCGACGCGAGACTTTAATGCCGCCATTTTTGAGTTCAGTCGGCAGCAGCAGCCAGCGGACGGGTTGCTCAAAACGCGCCAGCTTATCCCTGACCCAGTCAGGTAAACGGCTGATATCCGTTCCCGGCTCACACTCCACCACCGCCACCGGACGTTGCCCAAACTCGGCGTCGTCCAGCGGAACGATAAACACCTGGTTGATCTGCGGATGGCGGGCGATAACCCGCTCAAGGCTCTCCGGCTGGATCCCTTCTCCGCCGCTAAAAAAGAGATTATCCATGCGGCCCAAAATCGTCAGGCGGCCGTCATGCCATTCACCGCGATCGCGCGTGGCGAACCATCCCTGCGCATTGGTCAGCGGAATCAGCGCGCCGTCGCGCCAGTAGCCTGAGGCCATGCTTTGCGCCCTGATCCAGACTTCACCGTTAACGACCTGCACCTCTCTGCCCGGCAGCGCACTGCCCACGTCCGGCTCGCCGTCCGCCGCTTTCGCGCAGACGGTAGAGGCAAACTCGGTCAGGCCGTAACCGCAGAAGGTGCAAATCCCCTGCTCTCGCGCTTTTTGTGTCAGCTCCACCGGAATGGCCGCCCCGCCAAGCAAAACGGCTTTCAGGGCAATATTGCTTTCGGTATTCAAAAGACGCCAGAGCTGGGTCGGTACCAGCGAGGCGTGCGTGCAGCCATGCAAAGCCTGCATCAGCGGCTGTTTCTCGCGTACGGTTAGCCGCGCGCCAGCCTGCAGCCAGCGCCATAAAATGCCCTGACCGGAAACGTGAAACAGCGGCAGCGAAAGCAGCCAGTCGTCGTCTTCACCATAGGGCATCAGCGCCAGCACGCCGCGCGCGCTGGCAAGATGGGCCTCGCAGGTATGCACCGCGGCTTTTGGCAGCCCGGTAGAGCCGGAGGTCAGCGTCATGGAGGCCAGTCGCGCAGGTTGCCACGCGACGCGATATGCATCCGCGCTCGCGCGCATACTCAAAGCAGGAAGACCGTTGTAGAGACCGTCCAGCACCAGCGCAAAGCGCAGCGTCATCTGGGGAAGTAACACGTCCAGCAGCGGACGCGGCAGTTGCGGATTAACGGGAAGGATACGCGCCCCGCACTGGAGCAGCGCCAACCACGCCAGCAAAGTTTGCGGGTGGTTATGGGCGAGAAGCAGCACGCCGTCGCCCTCCTCCACGCCCTGCTGGTGAAACCCCGCCGCAAGGCTGTCGACGCGCGCGCACAGCTGTTGCCAGCTGAGCGCCTCGTCGTTGAGCCTCAGGGCCGGTTTATCGGCAAACTGCGCACACCAGTGCCGCCAGGGCCAGTCGGTAAAACTCATCGCAACGGCTCCAGAGCCTCGTTACCCAGGCACGGCAGCGTGCTGTCCGGCCACGTGCGGATAAGCTGAGCCTGCATCAGGTTCAGCGTATCGAGGCCAGGAACCGTGTCCGGCGTTAACCAGGCGGCAATACGCGCCAGCTGGGTTAGCCCCAGGCTGGATTCAATCGACGAGCTGATCACCGCCGTCAGCCCTGCGGCGTGCGCCGCCGCGACCTGTTCGCGCACTTTCGCCAGACTGCCGGTCAGCGTCGGTTTAATCACTACCGCACTGACGCCGGGCTCGGCAACGAAGGCAAAATCCGCTTCACGCAGGCTTTCATCCCAGGCGATGGCAATCCCCGTTTCGCGGGCAAACGCGCGCGAGTCATCGCGGGTTTTACACGGCTCTTCCAGGAAGGCAATGCGGCTGCGGTACGCCGGATTGACGTATTTCGCAAACTGCTGCGCCTTCAGCGGCGTCCAGGCGCGGTTAGCATCCAGACGCAGATGAAGATCGGGGATCGCTTCCAGCAGCAGGTTAGCAACCATGCCGTCACGTACCGCTTCGTAGAGGCCGACTTTGATTTTCGCGACCTTCTCTCCCGACATGGCAGAGAGCTGCGCGAAGAGTTCGTCCGGATCCCCCGTGCAGAGCGGTGCCGCGCGGTAGTTAGCCTCTTCAGGCAGGCTGCCGTCCAGCTCCGCCAGCGCGCAGCTGATACCAAAGGCGGCGGAAGGAATGTCCGGCAACGCCGGATTCTCGCCCTCACGCCACGCTTCTGCCCACGCCAGCAATGCAGCCTGCGCGTCCTCCAGCGACTCGAGGCTAAAGCCCGGCAGAGGCGAAATCTCGCCCCAGCCTTCCCGCTCGCCCTGCTGCAGATGCACAAAGAAGCCGTCACGGGTTTTTAACCGCCGTTCACGCAGCACCACGCCCGCGTCCATCGGTATCTGCCAGCGGTAAACCTGCGCGCGACGCATTACGGATTCCGTTTGTATTTGCTGAAATCTGGCTGGCGTTTTTCGTTAAACGCGTTGCGCCCTTCCTGGCCCTCTTCGGTCATGTAGAACAGCATGGTGGCGTTACCCGCCAGCTCCTGCAGACCCGCCTGACCGTCACAGTCGGCGTTGAGTGCCGCTTTCAGACAGCGCAGCGCCATTGGGCTGTTCTGCAGCATTTCGCGACACCAGCGTACGGTCTCTTTTTCGAGATCGGCAATCGGTACCACGGTATTCACCAGACCCATATCCAGCGCTTCCTGAGCGTTGTACTGACGGCACAGGAACCAGATTTCACGGGCTTTTTTCTGCCCGACGATGCGTGCCATGTAGGAGGCACCCCAGCCGCCGTCGAAGGATCCTACTTTCGGGCCCGTCTGGCCGAAGATGGCGTTCTCTGCGGCAATGGTCAGGTCGCACATCATATGCAGCACGTGACCGCCACCGATGGAGTAGCCTGCCACCATCGCCACTACCGGTTTTGGACAGGTACGGATCTGACGCTGGAAATCGAGCACATTCAGGTGGTGCGTACCCGCATCGTCCTGGTATCCACCGTAGTCACCACGCACTTTCTGATCGCCACCCGAGCAGAACGCTTTATCGCCTTCGCCGGTCAGGACAATCACGCCGATATTGTCGTCGTAGCGCGCATCAGCCAGGGCCTGAATCATCTCTTTTACAGTCAGCGGACGGAAGGCATTACGCACCTGCGGACGGTTAATGGTGATTTTGGCAATGCCGTCGGTGGATTTGTGGTAGCGAATGTCGGTGTAGCCTTCGGAGCAGTCTTGCCATTCAACCGGTGCATAGAGCATGTTTTCATCAGGGTAGATCATAGAATGTCCTTTATTCGAAGACGCAGTATCTGAGCCAGACTCGCGGTAACCGCATCGGGATTTTCCCGGTGGGCGTTGTGTCCGGCGTTGGGAATTGCATGGCGAACGGCGTTCAGCTCAGCGGCAAGGGCCGCAAACTTCTCATCGCGTTCGCCATAGAGATAATCAAAAGAGAAATGGCGTGCCCTAAGCGCGGCCCGCAAATCGGGCTGTACGGCCAGCGATGTTGCCTCTAGCATCATCGCCAGCGCCGCGCCGTTATTTTGGCTGCGCAGGGTAATCAGCGCGTCTCGCTGAGCATCCGTAAGGGAGGCAAAAACGGGCTGTTGATACCAGTCAGCGAAAACCTTACCCAGCGGTTCAGTGCGAAAACGTCTCGCCCAGCTGCGGTCAGAGGCCAGCCGCGTAAGACGCGCTTCGGCATCCTGCAGGCCAGGATGTCCGCCCTCCACCATCACGCCTAACAGCCCCTCAGGCTGCTGGCAGGCATGGAACATCGCAATGCGGCCGCCGAGGGAGTACCCGATGAGCCAGAAGTTCAGTATGTTGTAACTAAGTAAGGTTCGGGTGAGTAATGTGCTCATCTCCTCAAACCCCGCTACGCCAAAACGACGGGAGCCGCCGTGACCCGGCAGATCCAGATACAGCCGGGGGTAGTCGCTGAGTTTATCACCGACTCTCTGCCACTCGCGGCAGTCGCCGGAAAAGCCGTGCAAAAAGACCAGCCAGGGATAGCCTGGCTTGCCGGCCCGCTGCACGCCCGCGAGGATCACAGCTGGCTCACCTGCGCCAGCAGGTTTTGCAGCATCTGCGCGCCGTCAGCATCGTTCACCACCAGCTCAATCAGCGTCGCACCCGGCTGCTTCCAGGCGGTACGTAGCGCGGCATCCAGCTGTTCCCAGCTTTCCGGGCGATGGTATTTCAGGCTAAACATCGCCGCAGCATGTTCGAACTGCACGTTCTGCGGCATCAGATAGAAGCGCTCGCGCTCGCTCTGCGGTGTGGGCAAGAGAGAGAAAATCTGTCCGCCGTTGTTGTTAACCACAATCAGCACGAACGGGGCTGACGCCTGACGCAGCAGCGCCAGCGCGTTGAGATCGTAGAGCGCGGAGAGATCGCCCACGATCGCCAGCGTCGATTTCGCGCTGGCACGCTGCACGCCCGCCGCCGTTGAGATCAGTCCGTCAATGCCGCTGGCACCACGGTTGCTGTAAACCGGGTAGCCGGCAGGCAGCTTCGAAAAGGCGTCAATCAGGCGCACGACCAGACTATTGCCAACAAACAGCTGCCCCTGCTCAGGCAGGAGCTGGCGAATACGGTGCGCCAGCCCGGCCTCGCTAAACGTGTCACAGTGCGCTTTAGTCAGTTCCCACGCCTGGCGCGAAAGGTCCGGGAGGGTAACCGCCCAGGGTTTGCGCTTTTCTGCCGGATGGAGCGTCAGCCAGGCGTCAATATTGCTGACCAGCCGACGACCGCGATGGTGCGCCGGGTCGAGCCGCCCCTCCAGCACGTCCACCAGCCAGTACTCTTCCGGCGTGCAGGTAGCCTGCCACTGCAGTAACCGTTTGCCGGTCAAACTCGACCCGAGCTGAACCACAATTTGCGCCTGCGACAGCTCGGTGACCGCTTTCGCATTACCCAGCCAGAGGTCGGCGCACGGCAGCGGCTGACCTGTCTGGGAAAGCACGTCGCCAATCAGCGGCCAGCCGAGCGTTTGCGCCCATTCCGCGACCAGCTTGCCTTCAGCGGCGCTCATGCGCCCGGCGATGACCACGCCACGCTTCTGCCGCCAGAAGAACCAGTCGCGCTGTTTCGCGCTCTCAAGATGCGTCTGCTCGCGCAGCCACGGTTTTTCGCTCTCCCACCAGCCACCCAGAGACTGCTGCCATTCAAGACCCGTGTCGTCCAGCTCACCGTACAGCGGCTCGGCAAACGGGCAGTTGATGTGCAACGCCCCGCCGCGCAACGTCTCCATGGCGTGATCGAGAGTGGAGACCAGCCAGCTTGCCGGAATATCCTGGGTGGGACGAGGGAGCGACACCGTCTGCGAAGGATGCGAAGAAAAGAGTCCCGGCTGGCGAATAGCCTGATTGGCGCCGCAGTCAATAAGCTCAGGGGGGCGATCGGCGGTGAGCAGGATCAGCTTTTCACCGGTTAACCCGGCTTCAATCAGCGCCGGATAGAGGTTTGCCACCGCGGTACCGGAGGTGACAATCACCGCCACAGGTTCTTTGCTGACTTTCGCCAGACCCAGCGCCAGGTGGCCCAGGCCGCGTTCATCAAAATGGGTGTGGTGAATCAACGCCCGGTTTTCGGCGGCCGCCAGCGTTAGCGGCGTTGAGCGAGAACCGGGTGCAATACACACGTGCCTGACGCCATGGCGCGTCAGGGCTTCAAGGATCACCGCCGCCCAGCGTCGGTTAAAAGAACTTACTGACATGAGATTGTCCGGTATCAAGAATGCGACACAGTATAAATAATAGAAAAAATTGGAATTTTGATGTGAATCGGGATTGCGCGAATATGTATTAATCCCTTAGGAGCAAAGAGCGCAACCCGGCGGCTTTATTTTCAATCTCCTGCCACTCCTGCTCCGGGTCAGACCCGCTGACAATGCCGGCGCCGGCGTAGAGCCGCAGGGAATCCTCCAGCACGCGAGCGGAGCGCAACGCCACGCAGAACTCACTTTGATCGGGCGATAAATACCCGGCCGATCCGGCGTACCACTCGCGGTTAAAGGGCTCAACCTTCTGGATAAACTCGCGCGCAGGCTGTCGCGGTAATCCGGCAACGGCCGCAGTCGGCTGCAGCATGTGCAGACACTGCTCATCATCGGCCTGTTTAAGTTCGGTCCAGATACAGCGGCGCAAATGCTGCACTTTACGCAGGCGCACCACCTGGGCTGGCAGTACTTCAAGCGTCTGCGTGTGGTGCTGAAGACGCTGGCAGATATCTTCCACGACCAGCATATTTTCGCGCTGGTTTTTATCGTCATTCAGCAGCCACTCGCCCAGACGCTGCGCCTGTTTATCATCGGTATGGCTGGCGACCGTGCCCGCCAGCGCTTCCGTGCGCAGCAGCTTGCCACGCCGCCGCCAGAGACGCTCGGGCGTTGAGCCGAGAAAGGCGTTGCCGGCGTCGAATACCATGCAGAAATGGTAGCAATGTAAATTCAGAGCGCGGCTGGCCGCCATCAGCGCGACAGGGCTAACGCGCTGTGTAAACTGAAGATCGGTAGCCCTCGCGAGGACGACCTTTTCAAAATCACCGCGCGCGATGGTCTCTGTCGCGCTGCGGACAAGTCTCAGCCATTCGGCCTGTTGTGGCTGATGGGTTTCGTGCTCAACCTGAACGGACAGCGGACGGATAGGCTTGGCTGGCTGAAGCTGCTGTAAAAAATCCCGCGCGGCAAAGGCATCATCCTGAAGCGAGCGGTCGCTCCACAGCTGCAGGCGCAGCGTGGCGTTTCCGGCGGTACGCCGCCAGAGCAGGCGCGGTAAAAAGAGGCAGCCCTGCTCCGGATTAAAGGCGTTCAGGCCGCAGATACGGGTATCACTCGCCGCATTTTGCTCGTGCAAAAACTGTGAAGCTAACGCCAGAGAAGAAAAGTGGGTAACCGCCCCCAGCGCCGCCAGCTCTTCATCGCCGTTACGTTGCTGCCAGTAAAATTGAGGATAACACTGCTGCTCGCCCAGCCAGGCGAGGGGATCGAAGGCGTCGTTTAACGGGAAAGTGACGTCGAAATGACGTATGCCGGGTGCTGCGGGTAACGCTTGCGTAAGCTGGCTACGCAGATGCTCCAGCGCGAGGAAAATCGAATTCACGCGAACCTCTCCCTGTTAAAACCTCGTATTATACGGGGTACCATAAGAAATATCAGTACCCACGTATAGGGAGTGGTTAACCGTTTAAAACGCTGTTAACGACGGGCTAAAAGCAGCCCCAGTACCAGCCCCACGGCTGCACCCACCCCAATACCCTGCCACGGTTTTTCATGCACGTAATCATCGGCACGATACACCGCTTTTTTGGCGCGGTAGTAGTAAGTATCAGACGCATGACTGACGCGGTTTTTCACTTCATGCAGCGCCTGCTCGGCACGGGCTTTCAGCTCAATATATTTCTGATCGGCAGGGTCGCCCGAGGAACGTAACACCTCTTCCAGCGTTTCGCTCAGTAAGGCCAGGTCGTCGTCGATACGGGTATCCCAGGATTGAAATGACATATTTTTCTCCATGTTAGTACACCAGTCCGCTAACTATAGCCAACGAGATGCCATTACGCCTGTTTCACTTCCCGCGCCATGCCGATGTGTGGGATGCCATCTTCGTCGTAGACCTCCGTCACCGGGGCAAAACCAAAATGGCCATAGAAGGACTGCAGGTGTGCCTGCGCGCCCAGGTATAACGCCTTATCCGGCCACTGTTTCTGGCACGCCTCCAGCGTTTTTTCCATCAGCTGATAGCCCAGTTTTTCACCCCGTGCGTTACCGCTGATGATGACGCGGCCAATCACGACAGGCTCAAAATCGTCGTCGCTTTTCAGAATCCTCGCATACGCTACCAGCTCGTCATCGCGCCAGCCGAGAATATGACGGTTCTCGCCGACAAGGTCATCGCCATCGATGTCCTGATACGGGCAGGTCTGCTCAACCACAAATACTTCACAGCGCAGTTTAAGCAGCGCGTAGAGCGAATGAACGGTGAGGTCGCTATGGTGTAAATCTTGCCACTGGATCATGTCAGTCTCCTTCCTGGGGTTCATCACGTTATACTAAACCCCTCCCCGTTCGGCAAAGGGCTGATTGCGTTATGGAACTGTTTTTTCTGGGTACGTCCGCTGGCGTGCCAACCCGCTCACGAAATGTGACGGCGATTCTGCTGGATCTCAAACACCCAACCCGCGGCGGGCTGTGGCTGTTTGACTGTGGTGAAGGGACGCAGCATCAGCTGCTACATACCTCATATCACCCGGGCAAGCTGGATAAAATCTTTATCACTCACCTGCATGGCGACCATCTTTTTGGCCTGCCCGGCCTGCTGTGCAGCCGCTCAATGGCCGGTAATGCCAACCCGCTGACGATTTACGGGCCTGCGGGTGTGCGTGAGTTTGTTGACACTACGCTGCGTCTGAGCGGGTCGTGGACCGATTATCCGCTGGAGATCGTTGAGATTAGCGACGGTCTGGTTTTCGATGACGGGGATTATAACGTCACCACCTACCCGCTTAATCATCCCGTGGAGTGCTATGGCTACCGCATTGAGGCGCATGACAAACCCGGCGCGCTGGATGCCGCCGCGCTAATGGCGGATGGCGTAAAACCCGGACCGCTGTTCCAGCGCCTGAAGCACGGAGAGACCGTCACGCTGGAGGACGGGCGCGTCATCAACGGCCAGGATTATCTCGCCGCACCGCAGCCCGGCAAGAAGCTGGCGATTTTTGGCGACACGGCCCCGTGCCCGGCGGCATTGAGACTGGCTCAGGGCGTGGACGTGATGGTGCATGAAGCCACGCTTGAAACGGCAATGGAAGAGAAAGCCAACAGCCGTGGCCATAGCTCCACGCGTCAGGCGGCGCAGCTTGCCCGTGACGCGGGCGTCGGGAGGCTCATCATCACCCATGTCAGCTCGCGCTACGATGCGCGGGGATGTGCAAGCCTGCTGGCAGAGTGCCGCGCGCTGTTCCCGGAATGTGAGCTGGCCGAAGATTTCGCTCAGGTCAGCGTTTAGTCCTTCATTTTTCCCTCAGAATGCCGATAACGATTAAAAGGTCAGCATTTCTCTCGAGGGTAGAATGGATAATTTCCAGAAAGATATTGATGACAGGGCGAATCTCACCCTGTCGAACCGTTTTGAACTGTTGCTGTTTCGTCTCGGCACCTCTCTGAACGAAAATAAATCCGAGCTGTTTGGCATTAACGTCTTTAAGCTGCGTGAAATCGTGCCGATGCCGGAGTTCACAAAACCCGCAGGAATGAAATCACCGCTGATGGGGATGGTGAACATTCGCGATCAGGTGATCCCGGTGATTGACCTCGCCGCCGTGGCGGGCTGTAAGCCAACAACCGGCCTGAACATCCTGCTGATCACCGAGTATGCGCGTAGCGTGCAGGCGTTTGCCGTGGAATCGGTTGAGAACATTATGCGTCTGGACTGGAAGCAGGTTCACGCGGCGGAAACCGCCGTCAGCGGACGCTACATCACCAGTATTGCCTGCCTGGACGAGAAGACCGATACCAACGATCTGGCGATGGTGCTGGACGTTGAGCAGATCCTGTATGACATTACCCCGGCCAACCACGACCTTCACGCCACAAATCTGAAGACCACCAAATTCCATATCAAGCCAGGCGCTGTCGCCATCGTCGCAGAAGATTCCAAAGTGGCGCGTTCGATGCTGGAGAAAGGCCTGCAGGCGATGGAGATCCCTGCACAGCTGCATATCACCGGTAAAGAGGCGTGGGAAAAAATTGGCGTGCTGGCAGCGCAGGCGCAGGCAGAAGGGGTTCCCATCACCGATAAGATCGCTCTGGTGCTGACCGACCTGGAAATGCCAGAGATGGACGGCTTTACGTTAACGCGCAAAATCAAAACCGATCCGTTCCTGAAAGATATTCCGGTGGTGATCCACTCTTCCCTTTCCGGCAACGCCAACGAAGATCATATTCGTAAGGTGAAGGCGGACGGTTACGTGGCGAAGTTTGAGCTGAACGAGCTGTCGTCGGTGATTGAGGAAGTGCTGGACCGCTCGATGAAGAAGATTGACGGGCCACTGATTAGTCGCAAGCAGTTGGCTTAGTCGGGTGGCGCTTCGCTTACCCGACCTACAAAATCCGTAGGCCCTGCAAGCGTAGCGCCGCTGGACAATAAAAAAACCCGCCGAGGCGGGTTTTTTGCTTTTACATCAGCGGCATCGCGCGCTGCACGATATCAATCAGCGGCTGCGGATAGATACCGAAGATCAGCACCAGCAGCGCGGAGATGAGTACCACAATACCGCCGGCGCTGTACTGCCAGTTGGTTGGGGCATCACGGTTGAGCTGCTGAGGCGCACTCAGGTACAGACTCACTGCCACACGCAGGTAGTAGTACAGACCAATCGCGGAGCCGATAACCACGCCCGCGGTCAGCCACCACAGGTGCGCCTGCACACCGACGGCCAGCACGTAGAATTTACCGATGAAGCCCAGCGTCATCGGGATACCCGCCAGAGAGAGCATCATCACGGTCATCACCGCGGACAGAATTGGACGGTGCCAGAACAGACCACGGTAGGAGAACAGTGAATCGGCATCCGGACCACGGTACGGGCTGGACATCAGGCTCACCACGCCGAACGCGCCGAGGCTGCTGAACAGGTAACCTGCCAGATACACGCCTACGGCTTCCATCGACATCTCACCGCTCTGCAGCGCAATCAACGCCACCATCAGGTAGCCCAGATGAGAGATAGACGAGTAGCCCAGCAGACGTTTGATGTTGGTCTGGCTCAGCGCCATCAGGTTACCGAAGATGATGGAGACGAACGCGATGATGCCCAGCACCACGCGAACCGCTTCGCTGTCACCCACCGGTGCGTACAGGAACAGACGCATCACCACCCCGAAGATAGCGATTTTACTCGCCGTCGCCAGGAAGGTAGAAACCGGAGCCGGAGCGCCCTGGTATACGTCTGGCGTCCACAGGTGGAACGGAACCAGAGAGAGTTTGAAGCCAAGGCCAACAATCATCATGCCCAGACCCGCCAGCAGCAGCGGCTCATGCAGCATGCCGTCACCGAGGCTCTTGCCGAGCGCCATGAAGGAGAGATTACCGGACTGTGCGTACAGCAGCGCAATACCAAACAGCAGGAACGAGGACGCCGCCGCAGACAGGATGGTGTACTTGATGCTTGCTTCCAGAGAGCGCTTCTGACGGAAGGCGTAACCAATCAGACCGAACAGCGGCAGAGAGATCAGCTCAATGCCGAGGAACAGCGCAGCCAGGTGGTTCGCGTTCGCCAGCAGAATACCGCCCAGCGCGGCAATCAGAACCAGCAGGTAAAACTCTTCTTTATTGTCGTTGTAGCCTTCGAGCCAAGGATACGCAAAGGTACAGGTTGCCAGGCTCGCCAGCAGAACCAGACCGGTATACAGCATGGCGTAACCGTCAACGCGCATCAGCGGGGTGACGTCCATCGCCCCACCCTGGCCAACAAACCAGAGAGAGACTAACGCGGCGTTCAGGCCGATGACCGACAGCGTGGCATTCAGGAAGTGATTGCGTCGCCACGCAATGGAGAGCATCACAACCACCACCGTCAATCCGACGATCAGCAGCGGTAGCAGCGCGATCAGTTGTTGTGGAGTTATTGTCATGGCGAATTACGGCCTTGTAGTAGAAGCAGAATTAACAAACCACTGCTGGATGTTACCCATCGCGCTATGCGAGGTATCCAGAATCGGCTGCGGGAAGAAGCCCAGCAGCACCAGCAGTACGACCAGCAGCAGGATGATGAACAGCTCACGCAGCGACATCCCCGGCAGTTCTTGTGCAGCAATTTCGCTCTTCGCTTTACCGAAGTAAGCGCGGTGCAGCATCGCCAGCGAGTACACGGAAGCGAACACCAGACCAAAGGTGGAGATCACGGTAATCACCGGTACCACTTTGAAGCTGCCGAACAGAATCATAAATTCGCCGACGAAGTTACCGGTACCTGGCATCCCCAGGGTGGCAACCGCGAAGAACATGGACAGCGCTGGCAACCATTTCATTTTGCCCCACAGGCCGCCCATCATACGCATGTCGCGGGTATGCAGACGTTCGTATAGCTGGCCGCACAGGATGAAGAGGCCGGCTGCGGACAGACCGTGCGCAATCATCTGGATCACTGCGCCCTGGTACGCCAGCTGGCTGCCGGTGTAGATAGCAATCAGCACGAAGCCCATGTGGGAAACGGAGGTGTACGCAATCAGACGTTTGATGTCGTACTGCGTGAAGGCCATCCAGGCACCGTAGAAGATACCGATGACACCCAGCCACATGGCAATCGGTGCGAACTCAGCGGAGGCATTCGGGAACAGCGGCAGTGCGAAACGCAGCAGACCATAGGCCGCCGTTTTCAGCAAGATGCCCGCCAGGTCAACGGAACCCGCCGTTGGCGCCTGAGAGTGCGCGTCAGGCAGCCAGCCGTGCAGCGGAACCACCGGCATTTTCACCGCGAACGCGATGAAGAAGCCCAGCATCAGCAGGTATTCAACGCCGTGCGACATCGGGGTCTTCAGCAGGTCTTCGTAGTTGAAGGTCCAGGTGCCGGTCGCACTGTGGTGAACAAACACCAGCGCCAGAATGGCAATCAGCATCACCAGACCACTCGCCTGGGTATAGATGAAGAACTTGGTTGCCGCCGTGATACGCGTTTTACCGTCGGACGCCTTGTGGCCCCACAGCGCGATCAGGAAGTACATCGGCACCAGCATCATCTCCCAGAAGAAGAAGAACAGGAACATGTCGATGGCAAGGAACACGCCGATAACGCCGCCCAGGATCCACATCAGGTTCAGGTGGAAGAAGCCCTGGTATTTTTCGATTTCTCGCCAGGAGCAAAGTACCGCCAGAACGCCGAGCAGACCGGTCAGCACCACCATCAGCAGCGACAGACCGTCAATCGCCAGGTGGATCGTAATGCCGAAACGCGGGATCCACGGCAGGATAAACTCAGACTGCCACTGCGGAATGCCCGCAGACTGGGTCAGAGAGTAGCCACCCTGCAACCAGAGTTGCAGACCAAGCGCGAGCGTCAATCCCATGGTGATCAGCGCGATCCAGCGCGGCATCTTCACGCCAAAGCGTTCAGTCTGCCAGCACAGGAAGCCGCCGATGAAGGGAATTAATATTAGCCAGGGTAGTAACATGGCGATTTACATTCCTTTTTAAGGCCCCCAGCAGGGGCCTGATTTTCAACGAATTCGAATAAAATTCACTTAACGATCAACGCAACACCATCAGCAGCGCCAGCACGACAACCGCACCGATGCTCATGGACGCCACATACCAGCGCAGATAACCGTTCTCGCTGTACAGCAGGCCTTTACCTGCAAAGCGGGAAAGGATCGCCGGGATATTCATCAGGCTGTTCAGTGGGTCGCGCTTCACCAGCCACGCAATGCCCAGGAACGGCTTAACGAAGATCATGTCGTACAGCCAGTCGAAGCCCCACGCGTTGTACCACCAGGTACCCAGCAGACGGCCTGGCGCACTGTTGGCAACGGCAGTCACCAGCGTACGTTTACCCAGCCACAGCCATGCAGCAATCAGGATGCCCGCGATAGCGACCACACCGGAGGTGATTTCAAGCGTCAGAACGCGACCATGCTCAAGCTCGGTGGTGTCTGGCAGTACGCCCTGCAGCGGTGGCACAATCATCGCGCCAACGAAGGTGGACAGTACCAGCAGCACAATCAGCGGCAGGTGGTGGGTAATCCCCTTCCCTGCGTGAGCGTGAATTTGTTCTTTACCGTGGAATACGATGAAAATCATACGGAAGGTATACAGGGAGGTCATGAACGCACCGACCAGACCCGCAACCATCAGATTGATATGACCATTCGCCATGGCACCCGCAAGGATTTCGTCCTTACTGAAGAAGCCCGCGGTAATCAGCGGCAGTGCCGCCAGCGCCGCGCCGCCCACCAGGAAGCAGATATAAACCAGCGGGATGGACTTACGCAGTCCGCCCATCTTGAAGATGTTCTGCTCGTGATGGCAGGCCAGGATCACGGAACCGGATGAGAGGAACAGCAGCGCTTTAAAGAACGCGTGCGTCATCAGGTGGAAAATGGCCGCGTCCCACGCCTGAACGCCCAGCGCGAGGAACATGTAACCAATCTGGCTCATGGTGGAATACGCGAGAACGCGTTTGATGTCGGTCTGCACCAGCGCGGCAAAGCCTGCCAGCACCAGCGTAACCGCACCAACGATACCCACCAGATGCAGAATTTCCGGCGTCATCAGGAACAGGCCATGGGTACGCGCAATCAGGTAGACACCTGCGGTTACCATGGTCGCGGCGTGGATCAGCGCGGAGACAGGGGTTGGACCCGCCATCGCGTCGGCCAGCCATGTCTGCAACGGCAGCTGCGCGGATTTACCCACGGCTCCACCCAGCAGCATCAGCGTTGCCCACCACAGCATGTTGTTACCTGCTGCGAAGTGCGCCGGCGCCAGTTCCACCATTTCGCGGAAGTTCAGCGTGCCCAGTTCGTTGTAAAGAATGAACAGTGCGAAAGCGAGGAACACGTCACCCACGCGGGTGACGACGAACGCTTTCATGGCCGCTGCGCCATTCTTCGGATCGGTATAGTAGAAGCCGATCAGCAGGTAAGAACACAGACCCACGCCTTCCCAGCCCAGATACATCAGCAGCAGGTTATCGGCCAGCACCAGAACCACCATGCTGGCGATAAACAGGTTGGTGTAGGCGAAGAAGCGGGAGTAACCCTCTTCACCGCGCATGTACCAGGAAGCGAACATGTGGATCAGGAAACCCACGCCGGTAACCACGGAGAGCATGGTCAGCGAGAGACCATCCAGCACCAGGTTGAAACCGATGTTGAAATCACCGACCGACATCCAGGTCCACAGCGGCACGCTGAATGGCTGACGTCCGTTGTTAAAGAAGTCGATGCCCGCATACGCTGTCACCAGCGCAGCCAGACCGATTGAGCCAATGCCCACGGTTGCAGACAGGTTCTCAGACCAGCGGCCGCGAGAAAACGCCAGCAGCACGAAGCCAATCAGCGGAAAAATAATGGTTAAGGCAAGCATGTTCATCCACGCAACTCACTTACTGAATCGATGTTCAGGTTCTGGCGGCGACGATGGAGCTGCAGTAACAGCGCCAGGCCAATACTCGCTTCGGCAGCCGCGAGGCTGATGGCTAGAATGTACATCACCTGACCATCAGTCTGGCCCCAGTAGCTTCCGGCGACCACGAAGGCCAGCGCGGAGGCGTTAATCATGATTTCCAGGCCGATCAGCATAAACAGCAGATTGCGGCGGATAACCAGACCGGTCAAACCCAGAACGAATAAAATCGCAGCGAGGATCAGTCCATGTGTTAAGGGGATCATGCGCGCTCCTCCGTTTTTCTTTTCGCGCGGTCGTCAGTGCGGTTGCTCAGCACCTCGCCAGCACGCTCTTCGCGGCCAACGTGGAAAGCAACAACCAGACCTGCCAGCAGCAGCATTGAGGCCAGTTCAACCGCCAGAACGTATGGGCCAAAGAGCGTGATACCGACCTCTTTAGCGCTGATTGGCGTTCCGTCGATGCCCTGATCGTTGACACCAAGAATGGCGTAAACAATCACCACCAGCATGATGGCCGACAAAATGGCCGGACCAATCCACACCTGCGGTTTTAACCACTGACGTTCCTGCTCAATTTCAGAGCCGCCCAGGTTCAGCATCATCACCACGAACACGAACAGCACCATAATGGCCCCGGCGTAGACGATGATTTCCAGCGCACCGGCGAAATGCGCGCCCAGCGCAAAGAACACCCCGGAAATAGCCAGCAGCGAGATGATTAAGTACAGCAGCGCATGCACCGGATTGGTGTGCGTAATCACTCGCAGCGTGGCCAGGATGGCGATAAGGCCACAGATATAAAAAGCGAATTCCATTGCCCTCTCCTTACGGTAACAGGCTCTTGACGTCGATAGGCTTAGCTTCGTTCTCTGCTTCGCCCTTATCTTTGCCGTCGATTGCCATACCCGCCATCCGGTAGAAGTTATATTCCGGGTATTTGCCCGGACCGGAAATCAGCAGATCCTCTTTCTCGTACACCAGGTCCTGACGCTTGTACTCACCCAGCTCGAAGTCTGGAGTCAGCTGAATCGCCGTGGTTGGGCACGCTTCTTCACACAGACCGCAGAAGATGCAGCGTGAGAAATTGATGCGGAAGAACTCAGGATACCAGCGGCCATCTACCGTCTCTGCTTTCTGCAGAGAGATACAGCCTACCGGACACGCTACCGCACACAGGTTACAGGCAACGCAGCGCTCGGAACCGTCCGGGTCGCGCGTCAGCACGATACGGCCACGGTAGCGCGGCGGCAGATATACCGGCTCTTCCGGGTACATCCGGGTTTCGCGTTTGGCAAACGCGTGCAGGCCGATCATCCAGATACTGCGTACCTGGGTACCGAAGCCTACCAGTAATTCTTTTAAGGTCATGGTCTATAGCCCCTTATGGCTGCTGCCAGAGAATGACAGCCGCCGTTACCAACAAGTTGACGAGCGTCAGCGGCAGGCACACTTTCCAGCCGAAGGACATTACCTGGTCATAACGCGGACGCGGTAACGCTGCGCGAATCAAAATGAACATCATCATGAAGAACGCGGTTTTCAGCGCGAACCAGATGAACGGCGGTAAGAACGGGCCATGCCAGCCACCAAAGAACAGCGTTACCATCAACGCGGAAATGGTGACGATACCGATGTACTCGCCCACGAAGAACAGACCGAATTTCATACCGGAATATTCGATGTGGTAACCGTCGGCCAGTTCCTGTTCGGCTTCTGGCTGGTCAAACGGGTGACGGTGACACACGGCCACGCCCGCGATAGCAAAGGTAATAAAGCCAAAGAACTGCGGGATAACGTTCCAGATGTCGGCCTGGTTGTTGACGATGTCGGTCATGTTGAATGAACCGGCCTGCGCCACCACGCCCATCAGGGAGAGACCCAGGAACACTTCGTAGCTCAGCGTCTGCGCGGAAGCACGCATCGCACCCAGCAGGGAGTATTTGTTGTTACTGGACCAGCCCGCGAACAGCACCGCGTAAACCGCGAGGCCTGCCATCATCAGGAAGAACAGAATGCCGATGTTCAGGTCAGCGACCACCCAGGTCGGGCTGACAGGAACGATAGCAAACGCCAGCAGCAGCGAGGTGAAGGCGATCATCGGAGCCAGAGTAAAGATCACGCGATCCGAGAAGCGCGGGATCCAGTCCTCTTTAAAGAACATCTTGATCATGTCCGCGACCAGCTGGAGTGAACCACCCCAGCCCACGCGGTTCGGTCCGTAACGGTTCTGGAACAGACCGAGCAGACGACGTTCACCAAAGCTCATGAACGCGCCACAGGTGACCACCACCAGCAAGATAACGACTGCTTTCAGAATACTCAGCAGGATGTCGATAAGATCCGGCGTTAACCAACTCATGCTTTTGCCTCCTGCAGGTTATCAAGACGAGCACCCGCCAGTACCGGCGCGATGCCAGGCATACCCATCGGCAGACCCACCTGCCCTGCTGTCAGACCTTCGGAGATAATCAGCGGCAGGCTGATTGTCTGGCCGTCATAGCTAAAGGCAATGTTCGCACCCGCATTTACGCCAAGCTTCGCGGCATCCGCCGGGTTGAGCTTGATGTACGGCTGCGGCATGCGGGTCTGGAAGACCGGTGAACGCTGGGACAGCTCGTCGCTACCGAACAGATGGTAATACGGCGCAATACGCCAGTTACCTTCCTGCGCCTGGAAGCTCGCCGGAACGGTCGTGAAGAAGTCCAGACCGGTTTCGGAGGCTTCAATCAGACGTACGCCCGGATCGCCGTGGCGCAGTGAACCACCCACTTCAGCCTGGAACTTGTTCCATGCCTGCGGGGAGTTCCAGCCTGGAGCCCATGCAAATGGGATCTGTGAACGCGGGGCAGACGGCTGGTTGTTCCCTTCCATTGAGAAGGCGAACATGGTGTCTTTGTCCTGCGGCTGGCGCGGTTCGTGCACGCTGATATTGGCACGCATTGCGGTACGGCCGCTGTAGCGGTGCGGTTCACGCGCCAGTTTCTGGCCGCGAATACGGAAGCTTGCTTCAGGCGCGGCATCTTTAATGCCTGCCAGCTGAGGCAGTTTTTCCACAACCGCGTCGATAACGTGGTCGAGTTGCGTCCAGTCCACTTCACGGCTCTGCACGGTGCTGTGCAGGGAGTGCAGCCAGCGCCAGCTTTCCAGCATCACGGTGTTGCTGTCGTAGTACGCCGGGTCGTAAACCTGGAAGAAACGCTGCGCGCGGCCTTCGTTGTTGATAACGGTACCGTCGCTTTCTGCGAAGCTTGCCGCAGAGAGCACCAGGTGCGCTTTATCCATAATCGCAGTGCGCTGATGATCGATAACCATCACCAGCGGCGCTTTGGAGAGTGCAGCGTCTACGCGTGCGGCAGAAGCATGGCGATGCAGGTCGTTTTCCAGCACCACAACGGCGTCAGCAGCACCGGATTCCAGTTCGCTTAACGCAGCTTCCAGCGAGCCGCCGCCAATCATCCCCAGACCGATGCTATTTACCGCACGGGCAATCATGGTCACGCCAACGTCGGCACCGCGGCCTTTCAGGGCTTTGGCAACGTTTGCTGCGGCCTGAATGATCTCCGCGCTTCCGGCGTTAGTACCCGAAATAATCAGGGGTTTCTTCGCACCCGCCAGGGCCTGAACAATCACGTCGACCTTGTTTTGCAGGTCACGATCCAGTTCAACGGCCGGAGAGTTGCTGTCCAGCGCGTGGGCAATCGCAAAGCCGAGACGCGCCTGATCTTCAACCGGTGCGCAGTAGGTCCACGCCGCGATATCGTCCAGACGGGTGTTGTCGACGTTAGTCACGAACAGAGGATGCTTAGCGCGCTGGCCGATGTTCAGGATTGCCGCAATCTGCCAGTCAGCCACTTTCTGCGCGGCTGCCATTTCACGTGCTTTACCCTTCACCGCCTGACGAACCGCCAGTGCCGCGCGAGCGCCGGTCTGAGTCAGATCTTCACCCAGCACCAGAACCGCATCATAGGATTCGATTTCGCGCAGCGCAGGGGTATGAATACCGCCTTCGCGCAGCACTTTCAGTACCAGCTGCAGACGTTCCTGCTCGCCCTGGGCGATACCGGTATAGAAGTTTTCCGCGCCAACCAGCTCGCGCAGCGCGAAGTTGCTTTCGATGCTGGCACGCGGGGAGCCGATACCGATCACTTTCTTCGACTGGCGCAGAATGTCTGCCGCGCCCTGCATCGCCTGTTCAGCGTTCAGGGTAATGAAGTCATCGCCACGGCGCTGAACCGGCTGACGCGGACGGTCTTTCAGGTTCACATAGCCATAGCCGAAACGACCGCGGTCGCAGAGGAAGTAGTGGTTAACGGTACCGTTGTAACGGTTTTCAATACGACGCAGTTCGCCGTAGCGCTCGCCCGGGCTGGTGTTACAGCCGAGGGAGCACTGCTGGCAGATGCTTGGTGCAAACTGCATGTCCCACTTACGGTTGTAGCGCTCGGAGTGAGTCTTATCCGTGAATACGCCGGTCGGGCAAATTTCTACCAGGTTACCGGAGAATTCGCTTTCCAGCGTACCGTCTTCCGGACGACCGAAGTAGACGTTGTCATGCGCGCCATACACGCCCAGATCCTGACCGTCTGCGTAATCTTTGTAGTAACGCACGCAGCGGTAGCAGGCGATGCAGCGGTTCATTTCGTGAGAGATGAACGGCCCCAGATCCTGGTTACGGTGGGTACGCTTGGTAAAGCGATAGCGACGGAAGCTGTGACCGGTCATTACGGTCATATCCTGAAGGTGGCAGTTACCGCCCTCTTCGCAGACCGGACAATCATGCGGGTGGTTGGTCATCAACCATTCCACAACGCTTTCGCGGAACTGTTTGGCTTCTTCGTCATCAATCGAAATAAAGGTGCCTTCGGTGGCTGGCGTCATACAGGACATCACCAGGCGACCACGCGTGTCTTCCGCGTTCTGATATTGCTTCACCGCACACTGGCGGCAAGCACCGACGCTGCCCAGCGCCGGATGCCAGCAAAAATACGGAATATCAAGGCCGAGCGACAGACAAGCTTCCAGCAGGTTGTCCGCCCCGTTGACCTCATATTCTTTGCCGTCTACATGAATCGTAGCCATTAGCATGCTTCCAGTTGGCTCAGTCGAAACCGAGCGTTAATCAAAATTCTTGTCGTTACCAGCGCGCTTTAAGCAGGTTCGGCTGAATCCCATTGATCGCATGGGTATTGCTGAACGGCTGCTTGATGCCTGCTTCGAACTCGTCGCGGAAATATTTAATCGCGCTCTGCAGAGGTTCGACGGCACCCGGTGCGTGGGCACAGAAGGTTTTACCCGGGCCTAAGAATCGACACAGTTGCTCAAGTGTCTCGATATCGCCTGGCTGACCTTCACCACGTTCGATAGCACGCAGGATCTTCACGCTCCACGGCAGACCATCACGGCACGGTGTACACCAGCCGCAGGACTCGCGAGCGAAGAACTCTTCCAGGTTACGCACCAGCGATACCATGCCGATCTCGTGGTCGACGGCCATCGCCAGCGCCGTACCCAGACGGCTGCCTGCTTTACCAATGCTTTCGAATTCCATTGGCAGGTCAAGGTGGGCTTCGGTCAGGAAGTCTGTTCCTGCCCCACCCGGCTGCCAGGCTTTGAATTTCAGGCCATCGCGCATGCCGCCGGCGTAGTCTTCAAGAATCTCGCGTGCGGTGGTACCGAACGGCAGTTCCCAGACGCCAGGATTTTTAACGCGACCGGAGAAGCCCATCAGCTTGGTACCGGCATCTTTACTTGAGGAGATGCCCTGATACCACTCCACGCCGTTGGCGAGGATAGCCGGAACGTTACACAGGGTTTCGACGTTATTTACACAGGTCGGTTTACCCCATACGCCGGAGCTTGCCGGGAACGGTGGCTTGGAACGCGGGTTCGCACGGCGACCTTCCAGGGAGTTAATCAGCGCAGTTTCTTCACCGCAGATATAACGCCCGGCACCGGTATGCACGAACAGCTCGAAGTCAAAGCCGGTGCCCAGGATGTTTTTGCCAAGCAGGCCGGCTTCGGTGGCTTCGGCAATCGCGCGACGCAGGTTTTCTGCCGCTTCGATGTACTCACCGCGCAGGAAGATGTAGCCACGGTACGCTTTCAGCGCGAACGCGGAAATCAGCATGCCTTCCACCAGCAGGTGTGGCAGCTGTTCCATCAGCAGGCGGTCTTTATAGGTGCCCGGCTCCATTTCATCAGCGTTACACAGCAGGTAACGGATGTTCATGGACTCGTCTTTTGGCATCAGGCTCCACTTCAGACCGGTGGAGAAGCCCGCACCGCCGCGCCCTTTCAGGCCAGAGTCTTTCACCGCATTAACGATGTCGTCCGGTGCCATGCCGCCGAGGGCTTTACGCGCACCGGCATAGCCGTTTTTGCTTTCGTATTCTTCAAGCCATACCGGCTGTTTGTCATCACGCAGACGCCAGGTCAGTGGATGAGTTTCAGCAGTACGAATTACAGTTTTCATTTGTACTGCTCCAGCAGGTCAGGAATCGCTTCCGGCGTCAGATGGCTGTGAGTGTCCTCATCAATCATCATGGTCGGCCCCTTGTCGCAGTTACCCAGGCAGCAGGTTGGTAGCAGAGTAAAGCGACCATCGAACGTGGTCTGGCCCGGCTTGATATTGAGTTTTTTCTCAATCGCAGCCTGAATGCCCTGATAACCGGTGATGTGACACACAACGCTGTCACAGTAGCGGATCACATGGCGGCCTACCGGCTGACGGAAGATCTGGCTGTAGAACGTGGCTACGCCTTCTACGTCACTGGCCGGGATACCCAGCACTTTTGCGATCTCATAGATCGCCCCATCCGGCACCCAACCACGCTGTTTCTGTACGATTTTCAGCGCTTCAATGGACGCCGCACGCGGGTCTTCGTAGTGGTGCATCTCGTGCTCAATGGCGGCACGTTCTGCTTCACTCAGCTCAAAAGCCTCGGTCTGTGGTTGTTGATTCTCGTGCATAATTAGCGGTCCACATCTGACATAACAAAATCGATACTACCCAGATACACAATCAGGTCAGAGACCAGACTGCCGCGGATGGCGGACGGGATCTGCTGCAGGTGCGCAAAGCTCGGCGTACGCACGCGGGTGCGGTAGCTCATGGTGCTGCCGTCGCTGGTCAGGTAGTAACTGTTAATACCCTTGGTCGCTTCAATCATCTGGAAGGATTCTTGCGCCGGCATGACCGGACCCCAGGAAACCTGCAGGAAGTGAGTGATCAGGGTTTCGATATGTTGCAGCGTGCGCTCTTTTGGCGGCGGCGTCGTCAGCGGGTGATCCGCCTTGAACGGGCCTTCCGGCATGTTGTTGAGGCACTGCTCAAGGATGCGCAGACTCTGGCGCAGCTCTTCCACTTTCAGCATCACGCGGGTGTAGCAGTCGGAAACACCGCCGCCCACCGGGACTTCAAAGTCGAAGTTCTCGTAGCCAGAGTAAGGACGGGCTTTACGCACGTCGAAATCAATACCGGTCGCACGCAGACCTGCACCGGTGGTACCCCACTCCAGCGCTTCTTTCGCGCCGTAGGCGGCAACGCCCTGGGAACGGCCTTTCAGGATGGTGTTACGCAGCGCGGCTTTCTCGTAAGACGCCAGACGTTTTGGCATCCAGTCGAGGAATTCACGCAGCAGACGGTCCCAGCCGCGCGGCAGATCGTGTGCGACACCGCCGATACGGAACCAGGCCGGGTGCATACGGAAACCGGTAATCGCTTCCACCAGATCGTAGATTTTCTGACGGTCGGTAAAGGCGAAGAAGACCGGCGTCATCGCGCCGACGTCCTGAATGAACGTAGAGATGTACAGCAGGTGGCTGTTGATACGGAACAGTTCTGACAGCATAACGCGAATCACGTTAACGCGATCCGGCGTAACGATACCCGCCAGTTTCTCAACGGCCAGCACGTATGGCATTTCGTTTACGCAGCCGCCGAGGTACTCGATACGGTCGGTATACGGAATGTAGCTGTGCCAGGACTGACGCTCGCCCATCTTCTCAGCACCACGGTGGTGGTAGCCGATGTCAGGTACGCAGTCGACAATCTCTTCGCCATCAAGCTGAAGAATAATGCGGAATGCACCGTGCGCAGACGGGTGGTTCGGACCGAGGTTGAGGAACATGAAGTCCTCGTTATCGGTACCGCGCTTCATACCCCAGTCTTCCGGTTTGAAGGTCAGCGCTTCCATCTCCAGATCCTGCTTGGCTTTGGTCAGCTCAAACGGATCGAATTCGGTCGCACGTGCCGGGTAGTCTTTACGCAGCGGGTGGCCGGTCCAGGTCTGCGGCATCATGATGCGCGTCAGATGCGGGTGGCCGTCGAAGGTCATGCCGAACATTTCCCAGGTTTCACGCTCATACCAGTTGGCGTTCGGGAAAAGTTTGACGATCGTCGGCAGATGCATGTCGTTTTCAGACAATGCCACCTTGAGCATGATATCCGTATTACGGTCTATTGAGATCAGGTGGTAGAAAACGGAAAAATCCGCAGCAGGGAGACCCTGGCGGTGGGTACGCAGACGTTCATCCATGCCGTGTAAGTCAAACAGCATGACGTAAGGTTTTGGCAATTTCTTGAGGAAATCGACCACTTCCAGTAATTGCTCACGCTTCACCCAAACAACGGGTACCCCGGTGCGGGTAGCCTGAACAGTAAAGGCATCCGGCCCAAAACGGTTGCGCAGTTCGCCAATGACTGGGTCATCGAGATGATCCCGGGTCTGCCAGGCGGCTTCTTGCGCGGTTAAGTCGGTCATATTGTTCACCATTGCAAATGGTCCGTGGTGACTGTTGAGCCTGGCTTCGCGCTATTTGAGTAGTGATATGCGAAGGTGTTCTCCAGGCCTACAGGCGCAAATTAAATTTCGTCAGGCGTACGCAGATTGGTGACGGCAATACGTTCACCACGTTTACGCTCGCGCTCAGACTGCATGTTCGCGCGATACACACCCTGATCGCCAACAACCCACGACAGTGGGCGACGTTCTTTACCGATAGACTCCTGCAGCAGCATGAGCGCCTGCATGTAAGCTTCCGGACGTGGCGGACAACCCGGGATGTACACATCCACTGGAATAAACTTATCTACGCCCTGCACGACGGAATAGATGTCGTACATACCGCCAGAGTTTGCACATGCGCCCATGGAGATAACCCATTTTGGCTCCAGCATCTGGTCATAAAGACGCTGAATAACAGGTGCCATTTTGGTAAAGCAGGTACCCGCCACCACCATCAGGTCAGCCTGACGTGGGGAAGCACGCAATACCTCTGCCCCAAAACGCGCAACGTCATGCACCGCAGTGAATGACGTCACCATTTCAACGTAGCAGCAAGAAAGGCCAAAGTTGTATGGCCAGATGGAGTTCTTACGACCCCAGTTGACCATATCGTGCATGGCATGCTCGAGCTTGCCCATGTACACGCTTTTATTGACTTCTTGCTCCAGGGGGTCGGTTACGATCTCCTGTTTTTGCAGGGGGTAACGGTCATTCTCACCGTTAGGATCTATGCGGGTGAGCGTATAATCCATCTTATTGCCTCGCTGTTACTGCTGACGATTAGAGATACTGTTTTCCGGGTTGATGTGTTCACGACGTGAACGCGCAGGCGTCCAGTCAAGCGCGCCAATACGCACCAGATAAACCAGACCGGCCAGTAGCACTAAAATGAAAATTGCGGCCTCGACAAAGCCCACCCAACCACTTTCGCGGATGGAAGTCGACCATGCGAAAAGGTAAAGCGCTTCCACGTCGAAGATGACGAAGAACATGGCTACCAGATAGAACTTGGCAGACAGGCGTAAGCGAGCGGTACCTACTGAATCAATACCTGATTCGAAAGGTGTGTTTTTGTGCCTTGCGCGGGCGCGACCGCCCAGGAACCAGCCGCCGACTAACATCAGGCAGCACAGGCCAATGGCTACAATAAGAAAGATTGCGAATGCCCAGTGATGAGCGATGACTTCTGTGGATGTTGACATACTCATTGCTTACTCATCAAAAGTGATACCAACGACACTGCTCTTGCTGGCAGATGGGCATCACATCGATTCATGGGGAGGAACAAATAACCTTACACTAACTGTCTGAAATGAGACGTAGACAGCAAAATGATGGGGTTTTTTACTCCTTTCTATAACCTATTGTCAACTTTAACAAAGGTTTCTTCACATTAAATTACATCGAGCGATTCTCATTAACATTTGGTGCCCTTTAACCCTGGTGGGTACATGACTTTCCGTCAAATGTATGTTGTTGAATCGTGTCCGTTTCGGAAGTAAAAAAAATAACCCTCCTATTTTGACAGGATTTGCCAACGATTCCTCCCCCCAAATAGGAGTATTTTCTTGATCTGAGACACGCTTTTGTTAATTCAACCTGGAATACGGCAACATCTTTCCTGTTTTTTTAACAAAGAGTGGATACGGATGATGTGAGAACGGAAAATGGACAAGTTTTAAGCAAAATAACTTAACTTCTTGATTAACATATGCAAACCAGAAAACCCACTCGACATAAACGGGTATTATTGCTAAAAAAAAGCCACTGCATGCGAAAATCACACGAGTGGCTTTTTTTTACACTTACATTTTGTTACTACAATTTTGAGCTATTGATCACTCAAAGTCACCTTCAACGATCAGGGAATCATCCCCCCCTTCGGAGGTAACGCGCTCGAACTGCCATGGGTTATGGTAGTTTTCCATCGCCTCGAATACGACTTTTGCCAACTCGTTATGACTGGTCGAGTTATGGCAGAGCAGATATTGCGTATCAGGCAACGCAGGAAGACCATCAGATTTACCCAGGACGCGCAGATCCGGGCTCATCATCTCTACCGGACGGGCCGTTACGCCAAGCCCGGCTTTCACCGCGGCACGAACCGCTGGCAATGTGGAAGCCACATACGCCAGACGCCACGGAATATTGGCCTCATTGAGCGCCGTCAGCACCATATCGCGGAAAGGGCTCGGGTCATCCAGTAACACCAGAGGAACAGGCTCCCCTTTTTGCAGCACATATTCGGCTGCGCAATACCAGTGCGTAGGCGATGTACGCAGCGTCAGGCAATCAAACTGCCCGGGACGATGCGTGGTGACCACCAGGTCGACTTTATTCTCATTTAACATCTCAACCATAAAGGCATTACGCTTTACACTCACATCCAGCGCAAGCTTCGGATAAACCGAACTAATACGATTGAGAAGAAACGGCAATATAGTATCCGCTGACTCATCAGATGCACCTAACGTTAACACCCCTTGAAGGTTGCTAAACATTAATGACATACATGCTTCATCATTAAAGCGAAGAATTTTCCTGGCATAACCCAGAAGCTGAATACCGTGTTCCGTTAAAAGCTTATTACGCCCGTGACGGGCAAAAAGCTCTTTACCAACCAGTTGCTCCAGCCGCTGCATTTGCTGGCTAACGGCGGACTGGGTTCGGCAAACGGCGGCAGCAGCAGCTGCAAAAGTGTTGAGATCGGCGACCGCAACAAACGTTCTCAGCAGATCGAGGTCGAGATTCATTATCGGACGATTTGCATTTATCATATCTATTCACTTTCAGGTTGCTCGTGCGGAGCTGCCCGGGTTGAAGCTGTGTGTGTAACAGTTAAGCAATTCCCTCTGAAGGTTCTCCCTCGCATCCCGGCCCGGCAGACTGCCTGACAGATAGTTATTGTGCTGCTTTATATCAACAGTCAGAAAGCACGTTTCATGACGTTATTTTTATTCTCTTAAACGTTCAGGATATTTAGATGTTCGCAGGTTTATGTAAATTACATTAAAGGTGTAACACCTTTTCTGCCATCTTTATCGCAGCGCTGTCAACGTAGCAGGAGATGTTCGACACATTCCAGCCAGAGATAACTCCAACAATAACAATCAATTAATTCGGAAAACCAGTCCCAGATATACAAAAAACATGCATCTGTCATCTGCTTTCCTGAAAGACATCTTAACCCAAATCCACTTTATTTATAAGTCTTATTGCAATATTGAGGATTAAAGAAGAATGTTAAGCTTATAAACTAATTTTATTAAAATTAACTAAAGTTGCATTTTATAGGTTAATAATAAATAAATTTTAATTTAGATTAAGTCCATTCATTAATGACCCTTAACATTAATTTCACATGAGTAACTTTTAACCACATCATGCTATTACAGAAAGATGTATCAAGCATTCAGGTTTTACGAAAAGTCACTCAGAGTGATTGCCACCTCTGTTCTACTCGCCACTTATTTTTTCCAGCACAATATACATAATTTCTGCAAATGAACAGCATAACTCACCTAACTCTGTTCTATGCACACAACTTTAAGGCAGTAAAAAGTTTACCCGCAGCGAAAAAGATTTATCAAAATTCCGCTACCGCCACAAAATCTTCTACTGCACACCCTTCAAAACGAAGCGAGGGGGGAGTACATTATTCCGTGCAGACTTCCACGGCAGGGAGTGGCAATAATAGCGAAAAGGTTAAAGGTTCATGTCCCCTATCGAAAAATCCAGCAAGCTAGATAACGTCTGTTATGACATCCGCGGCCCGGTTCTGAAAGAGGCTAAACGCCTTGAAGAAGAAGGCAATAAGGTTCTGAAACTCAACATTGGTAACCCTGCGCCATTTGGTTTTGAAGCGCCGGATGAAATTCTGGTTGATGTGATCCGCAACCTTCCTACCGCGCAAGGCTATTGCGATTCAAAAGGACTTTACTCCGCACGTAAAGCCATCATGCAGCATTACCAGGCTCGCGGTATGCGTGATGTTACCGTTGAAGATATTTATATCGGCAACGGTGTCTCCGAACTGATTGTGCAGGCGATGCAGGCACTGCTGAACAGCGGGGACGAAATGCTGGTTCCCGCGCCGGACTATCCGCTGTGGACGGCGGCCGTGTCACTCTCAAGCGGTAAAGCCGTGCACTATCTGTGCGACGAGTCCTCTGACTGGTTCCCGGATCTCGATGACATTCGCGCAAAAATTACGCCCCGCACGCGCGGCATCGTAATCATTAACCCGAACAACCCGACAGGCGCGGTCTATTCGAAAGAGCTGCTGATGGAGATCGTCGAGCTCGCCCGCCAGCATAACCTGATCATTTTCGCTGACGAGATTTACGACAAGATCCTGTACGACGCGGCACAGCACCACTCCATCGCCGCGCTGGCCCCGGATCTGCTGACCGTCACCTTTAACGGCCTGTCTAAAACCTACCGTGTGGCCGGTTTCCGTCAGGGCTGGATGGTCTTAAACGGTCCGAAAAAACACGCCAAAGGCTATATTGAAGGGCTGGAGATGCTGGCCTCCATGCGTTTGTGTGCCAACGTTCCGGCGCAGCACGCGATCCAGACAGCGCTCGGCGGTTATCAGAGCATTAGCGAGTTCATCGTTCCCGGTGGTCGCCTGTACGAGCAGCGTAACCGCGCGTGGGAGCTGATCAACGATATCCCGGGCGTTTCCTGCGTGAAGCCGAATGGGGCGCTGTATATGTTCCCGAAAATCGACGCGAAGCGCTTCAATATTCACGACGATCAGAAAATGGTGCTCGATTTCCTGTTGCAGGAAAAAGTGCTGCTGGTTCAGGGCACGGCGTTTAACTGGCCATGGCCGGATCACGTACGTATCGTGACGCTGCCGCGCGAAGATGACCTCGAAATGGCCATCAGCCGCTTCGGGCGATTCCTGTCCGGTTATCATCAATAACGTTGCCTTTCTGCCGGGTGGCGCTGCGCTTACCCGGCCTACAACAGCCGCAGATTTGCATCTTCCCTCCCCTCCCCGCACAATGAAGTCCTGTCGCAGTAAAGACAAAAGGTAACCTATGAGTCAGAGTCATTTCTTTGCCCACCTCTCACGCCTGAAACTCATCAACCGCTGGCCGCTGATGCGTAATGTCCGCACTGAGAATGTTTCAGAGCATAGCCTGCAGGTTGCGATGGTCGCTCACGCGCTGGCCGCCATTAAAAACCGAAAATTCAACGGACAGGTCAATGCAGAACGCATTGCTCTGCTCGCGATGTACCACGATGCGTCAGAAGTGCTGACCGGCGATCTGCCTACGCCGGTGAAATATTTCAACTCGCAGATTGCGCAGGAATATAAGGCCATTGAGAAGATTGCCCAGCAGAAGCTGATTGATATGGTGCCGGAAGAGTTGCGCGATATTTTTGAGCCGCTTATCGATGAACATCAATACACGGAAGATGAAAGGTTGCTGGTAAAACAGGCCGACGCGCTGTGTGCCTATCTGAAGTGTCTGGAAGAGCTGTCTGCGGGGAATAACGAGTTTTTACTGGCAAAAACGCGTCTGGAAAAAACGCTGGAATCTCGCCGCAGCGAAGAGATGGATTACTTTATGCAGGTGTTTGTGCCGAGCTTCCATTTATCGCTGGATGAGATTAGCCAGGATTCTCCGTTGTAATTTTTCGCCGGGTGGCGGCTTCGCCTTACCCGGCCTACGTTTCTGCACTCACGCTAAAACGGGAACAACGCCGGTATCAACACCACGCATACCAGCATCACCAGCACGGTGAACGGTACGCCCAGCTTCACAAAATCGCTGAACCGGTAGTTCCCGGGTCCCAGCACCAGGGTATTGACCGGTGAAGAGACCGGCGTCATAAACGCCGCGGAGGCCGCCATCGCCACCATCATCGCAAAGGGATACGGCGACACGCCCATAGATTTGGCCATCGCCAGCGCAATTGGTGCCATCAGTACCGCCGTCGCGGTGTTGGAGATAAACAGACCGATGGTGGCGCACATGATAAACAGACAGACCATCATCATGTACGGCCCAAACCCGCCGCCAACGTCCATTAAGCCTTTAACGATCAGATCCACCCCGCCGGTTTTTTGCAGCGCCAGGGCGAAGGGCATCATCCCGACGATGAGAATAATGCTTGGCCAGTGAATCGCTTTATAAGCACTTTCGGCGTCAATGCAGCGGAATTTACCCATTAACAGGCAGGCAATAATGGCCGCGACCGGATTGGGGATCTCGTCGGTCAGCATCAGCGCCACCATCAATACCAGGCAAAAAATCGCGTGGGGCGCCTGGCTGTGCGCCGGAGAGGCGTCGCTCTCTTCAACAGGCATATTGAGCACCACAAAATCGCGGCCCTTTTGCCCGAGCTGGCTTATCAGTTTCCAGTTGCCAACGACGAGGAAGATATCACCCAGCAGGATCGGCTCGTCCACCACAGCCCCTTCCATCGCCACGCCATCGCGCTTCAGTCCCACGACATTCAGGCCATAACGCGTCCGGAACCCCATTTCCCGCACGGTTTTACCCAACAATTCCGATTCCGGGATCAGCGACACTTCGGCCATGCCGACATCCAGCGCCTGGTCTGAGAAATACTCCCCGCGCAGTACCATCGGTTCCAGCAGCTGTTCACTGCAAAACTCTCGCAGATCCACCTCCGCGGTGGACATATCAATCAGCAGGACATCTCGCGCACGGAATTCCGACACCCCGTTGACGTTGACGATGACCCGGCGAAAACGACGCCAGCGCTCGACACCGATCACATTCGCGCCATAGCGCTCACGCAGTTTCAGGTCGTCAAGGCGCTGCCCCACCATCGGCGAGCCGGGGCGAATGGCCAGACGGCGCGCCCGCCCGGTGAGGCGGTACTCTTTAATCAGATCGCGGAAAGTGCGTCGTTTCCAGCCTTCTTTGCTTTTGTCCTGTTTTTCGCCTTTGAGGGCAAAACGGGTCAGCAGCATGTAGAACACGCCCAACACCAGAATAACCAGCCCAAGCGGGGTGACGCTGAAAAAGCTGAAGCCCTGGAATCCTTCCCGGAGAAGCTCGCTGTTGACGACCAGGTTCGGCGGCGTTGCCACCAGCGTCATCATGCCGCTGATCAAACCGGCAAAACTCAGGGGCATCATCAGGCGCGACGGCGAGCTCTGCATCCGCATGGAAACGCTCAGCACCACCGGGATAAAGATGGCGACCACGCCCGTTGAGCTCATAAACGCCCCCAGCCCGGCGACCGTCAGCATCAAATAGATCAACATTTTGGTTTCGCTGTTGCCAGCCACCTTCACCAGCCACGCCCCCATAATGGTCGCCACACCGGTGCGCACGAGGCCATCGCCGATGATAAACAAGGCGGCAATCAGGATAACGTTGGGATCGCTAAACCCGGAAAAGGCTTCCGGCAGCGTGAGCGTTCCGCTCAGCACAAACGCGACAATGACGAACAAGGCGACGGCGTCCATGCGTACCTTGCCCGTGGCAAAAAGAATGATGGCGATTAAAAGCAGGCTCAGGACCCAAATCAGTTCACCGTTCACAACATGTCCTTGTCAGTGGGAGATGAGAAATTTTGCCATAAAAAAGCCCCAGCAATGTGGGGCAATATCATGGGTTTACATTTTTAGCGAGACGGTTACAACTCCGTCAGAGGCTTTTGAAACAGCCAGTGCCGTCAGAGAACTCAGCACAAAGTCAGCCTCCTCCAGGCGGGGGGACCCAGCCGGAACGTTCACGGCGATAACGTGGCTTCCGGCGTTCAGCCCGGCCAGTACGCCAGCAGCCGCATCTTCTACTACCACACACTCTGCAGGGGCGAGGCCCAGCAGTTCAGCACCCAGTAAAAATGCATCGGGTTCGGGTTTACCACGCTTGACGCGCTCCGCAGTGATAAACACTTCCGGCTTCGGTAAACCAGCCGCCTTATGACGGGCGTGGGCGACGGGAATAGAGCCTGAGGTGACGATAGCCCACGGGATCTGCGCTTCGTTCAGATGCTCAAGCAGTTCGCGCGCCCCTGGCAATGCGGTGATGCCGTCCGTGTCAGTGGCTTCAATGTGTTCCAGGTATTTGAACTCCGCCTGAATTTCGTCCTCAGAGCGTCCGGCCAGAAAGTGCCGTAGCGAGGTAATGGCCTGTTTGCCATGGATAAAATTCAGCACCTCCTGATGGTCGATGCCATGTCTGTCAGCCCAATGACACCATGAACGCTCCACAACCGGCAGCGAATCCACCAGCGTACCGTCCAGATCAAACAGAAAACCTCTACACTGCACACGCACCTCCGTCAGGCATTAATGATTTGTTGAATTTCGTTGCTGCTTAAATGGTACTGACGCGGGCAGGCGTGCCACGCGCTCAGCATACGCTGATATTTATCCCACATTGGGGTCTGCGCGTTGAAACCGTGGGTGCCCGCGTCAAAGTGGGTATAACGCCCTTCAGTATTCACCATAAAGCGAACATAGCTCAGATAACGCGCTTCCGTTGCCGCATCAAAGCCTAAGAAGGTCACGCGGCGCTCGTCAATGGACTGCTGATCTTTGAGATTCGTCCAGGACACGTGCAGCGCGTGATACATCTCCATGATGTCGATCACGATGCGGCAGGTTTCTTCTTTCAGTTCGCCAAACTCGCGGTCCAGTTCGCGCATTTGCAAACCAAAGCCGCGTTCGACGATGGTCTGCAGGCGGCTGTAGCGCGCAGCGTTATCGGGATCAAGCATAGTCATCATCTTGTACTGGTTAGACAAAATCAGACGTTGAGCATGGGTCATTTCCATCTTTCGACTCCTGTAGCGCATTGCACTTAAAAAAAAGACACGGTAACTGATTGTTACTGTGCCTTCTTTTCGTCGTCGTTTCGATGATCAATCACAAGTCATCGAGGAATGTTTTATCCAGTTGCTTAAAAGCGCGCTTTAACGTGTCCGCCAGCGCCTGGTAATCCGGCTTACCTTCGACCGGGGCGAGCGCCTGCCCGGCCTCCTCCAGTTTTCCGCGAACTTCATAAAACCAGTGTAAAATAGAAGGTGGAAGTGGCGTGACAGAGCGTTTACCTAACCACCACAGCCCCTGCATCGGCAGGCTTAACGCGAAGAGTGCCGTTGCGACGGCAGGTCCAAGCTGCCCACCCAGCGCTATCTGCCAGCACAAAGTAAAGACAGCAACTGGCGGCATAAAGCGAATCGCATAGCGCGTGGCGCGGATGGTGCGATTCTCAATGAACATGGGCGCAAGGCGCTTTTCCATCGGCCACGTCTTTGCGTAATGCTGTCCCCGACGAAACAGACTGAAGAAATTTACGGACGGGTTCTCTGGTGTCGACATGGCTGTACCTCAACTTCACATATAAAAATTAAAATTTTCGTGCAAAACCACAACAAGCTATGACAACGTTCAAAATATTTTGTCATCTCTACCCCGTATCGGGTATCCTGTGCCAGCCTGATAGGGCCTTAGACGAGAATCATTAACTCGTCAAATTATTGCATATTATGCCATTGGCTGAAAATTGTGCAAAATGGCATAAAATCATAGTTATTTCTTCCATCATGCCACAATGTTCGTTTGGCATGATGTTAATCATAAATGTCTGAGTCATCATGCGTTACGCTGTTAGACTCACTGACGTTTTTTTAGCCACGTATCAATAATAGGTACTTCCATGTCGAGTAAGTTAGTACTGGTTCTGAACTGCGGTAGCTCCTCACTGAAATTCGCCATCATCGATGCGCTCAACGGTGACGAATACCTCTCTGGTTTGGCCGAATGTTTCCATCTGCCTGAAGCACGTATCAAGTGGAAGATGGACGGCAGCAAACAAGAAGCGGCTTTAGGTGCAGGCGCCGCTCACAGTGAAGCGCTGAACTTTATCGTTAACACTATTCTGGCACAAAAACCAGAACTGTCTGCTCAGCTGACTGCGATTGGTCACCGTATCGTCCACGGCGGCGAAAAATACACCAGCTCCGTTGTGATCGACGAATCTGTAATCCAGGGCATCAAGGACTCTGCGTCCTTCGCACCGCTGCACAACCCGGCGCACCTGATCGGTATCGCTGAAGCGCTGAAATCCTTCCCGAATCTGAAAAACAAAAACGTGGCCGTATTCGACACCGCGTTCCATCAGACCATGCCGGAAGAATCTTACCTCTATGCCCTGCCATACAGCCTGTACAAAGAACACGGCGTACGTCGTTACGGCGCGCACGGCACCAGCCACTTCTATGTGACGCAGGAAGCCGCAAAAGTTCTGAACAAGCCGGTTGAAGAACTGAACATCATCACCTGCCACCTGGGCAACGGTGGTTCTGTTTCTGCTATCCGCAACGGTAAATGTGTTGATACCTCCATGGGTCTGACCCCGCTGGAAGGTCTGGTGATGGGTACTCGTTCCGGTGACATCGACCCGGCGATCATCTTCCACCTGCACGACACCCTGGGCATGAGCGTTGACCAGATCAACAAAATGCTGACCAAAGAGTCTGGCCTGCTGGGTCTGACCGAAGTCACCAGCGACTGCCGTTACGTTGAAGACAACTACGCAGACAAAGAAGACGCTAAACGTGCAATGGACGTTTACTGCCACCGTCTGGCGAAGTACATCGGCTCTTACACTGCGCTGATGGACGGTCGTCTGGACGCGGTTATCTTCACCGGCGGTATCGGTGAGAACGCGGCAATGGTTCGTGAACTGTCCCTGGGCAAACTGGGCGTTCTGGGCTTCGACGTTGATCACGAACGTAACCTGGCTGCCCGCTTCGGCAAGTCTGGCTTCATCAACAAAGAAGGCACCCGCCCTGCTCTCGTTATCCCAACGAACGAAGAACTGGTCATCGCGCAAGACGCGCACCGCCTGACTGCCTGATTCCACACCGCCAGCAATGCTGGCGGTGCTGTTTTGTAACCCGCCACATTTGGGCGGTAACGAAAGAGGATAAACCGTGTCCCGTACTATTATGCTGATCCCTACCGGAACCAGCGTCGGCCTGACCAGCGTCAGCCTTGGCGTTATCCGTGCTATGGAACGCAAAGGCGTTCGTCTGAGCGTCTTTAAGCCAATCGCCCAGCCACGTGCCGGTGGCGATGCGCCAGACCAGACCACCTCCATCGTTCGTAAGAACTCCAATCTGCCAGCGGCTGAACCGCTGAAGATGAGCCACGTTGAATCTCTGCTGTCCAGCAACCAGAAAGACGTGCTGATGGAAGAGATCATCGCCAACTACCATGCTAACGCGCAAGACGCTGAAGTGGTGCTGGTTGAAGGCCTGGTCCCGACGCGCAAACACCAGTTTGCCCAGTCTCTGAACTTCGAAATTGCGAAAACCCTGAACGCAGAGATCGTTTTCGTGATGTCTCAGGGCACCGATACCCCAGAGCAACTGAACGAGCGTATCGAACTGACGCGCAGCAGCTTCGGCGGCGCGAAAAATACCAACATCACCGGCGTGATCGTGAACAAGCTGAACGCGCCAGTTGATGAACAGGGCCGCACTCGCCCTGACCTGTCCGAAATCTTCGACGACTCTTCCAAAGCGAAAGTTGTCAAAATTGACCCGGCTAAACTGCAGGAATCCAGCCCGCTGCCAGTACTGGGCGCGGTGCCATGGAGCTTCGATCTGATCGCCACCCGTGCAATCGACATGGCGCGTCACCTGAACGCGACCGTGGTTAACGAAGGCGACATCAACACCCGCCGCGTGAAGTCCGTGACCTTCTGTGCGCGTAGCATTCCGCACATGCTGGAACACTTCCGCGCAGGTTCCCTGTTGGTGACTTCCGCAGACCGTCCTGACGTGCTGGTTGCTGCGTGTCTGGCCGCGATGAACGGCGTGGAAATCGGTGCCATCCTGCTGACCGGTGCTTACGAAATGGACCCACGCGTCGGCAAACTGTGCGAGCGCGCATTTGCGACCGGCCTGCCGGTCTTCATGGTGAACACCAATACCTGGCAGACCTCCCTGAGCCTGCAGAGCTTCAACCTGGAAGTGCCGGTTGATGACCACGAGCGTATCGAGAAAGTTCAGGAATACGTTGCGGGTTACATCAACGCAGACTGGATCGAATCCCTGACTGCGACCTCCGAGCGCAGCCGCCGTCTGTCTCCTCCAGCATTCCGTTACCAGCTGACCGAGCTGGCGCGTAAAGCAGGCAAGCGCGTTGTTCTGCCAGAAGGCGACGAACCACGTACCGTTAAAGCAGCGGCTATCTGTGCAGAGCGCGGCATCGCGACCTGTGTGCTGCTGGGTAACCCGGATGAGATCAACCGCGTTGCGGCGTCTCAGGGCGTTGAGCTGGGCACTGGCATCGAAATCGTTGACCCTGAAGTGGTCCGCGAAAGCTACGTTGCCCGTCTGGTTGAGCTGCGTAAGAGCAAGGGCATGACCGAAGCCGTTGCGCGCGAACAGCTGGAAGACAACGTGGTGCTGGGTACGCTGATGCTGGAACAGGACGAAGTTGACGGTCTGGTTTCCGGTGCAGTTCACACCACCGCGAACACCATTCGTCCACCGCTGCAGCTGATCAAAACGGCACCGGGCAGTTCTCTGGTCTCTTCCGTCTTCTTCATGCTGCTGCCTGAACAGGTTTACGTTTACGGCGACTGTGCGATTAACCCGGATCCAACTGCAGAGCAGCTGGCTGAAATCGCTATCCAGTCTGCGGACTCCGCGATTGCCTTCGGTATCGAACCTCGCGTGGCGATGCTCTCCTACTCCACCGGTACCTCTGGTGCAGGTAGCGACGTAGAGAAAGTGCGTGAAGCGACCCGTCTGGCACAGGAAAAACGTCCTGACCTGATGATCGACGGCCCGCTGCAGTACGATGCCGCCGTTATGGCTGACGTTGCGAAATCCAAAGCGCCGAACTCTCCGGTTGCAGGTCGCGCTACCGTGTTCATCTTCCCGGATCTGAACACCGGTAACACCACCTACAAAGCGGTACAGCGTTCTGCAGACCTGATCTCCATCGGGCCAATGCTGCAGGGTATGCGCAAACCTGTGAACGATCTGTCCCGTGGTGCGCTGGTTGACGATATCGTCTACACCATCGCGCTGACCGCGATCCAGTCTTCGCAGCAGCAGCAGTAAGATAAAAAGCCCGGTGGCGCTAGCGCTTACCGGGCCTACGGTTTTGTAGGCCGGATAAGCGAAGCGCCATCCGGCAAGAAAGGCGACTACAGAGTCGCCTTTTTTATTACAACAACTCTCTCGCCGCCGACACAATGTCATGTGCCGTCAGGCCATACTCCTTCTGCAGGAACTCCTGCGTCCCCACCTGGCCGTAACGCTCTTTTACCCCCACCCGACGCATCGGTACCGGGCAGGTTTCCACCAGCACTTCCGCCACCGCCGACCCCAGCCCGTTGTGAATGCTGTGGTTTTCACAGGTCACAATCCGTCCGGTTTTCTCGGCGTAGTTCTTCACCAGCATCCGGTCGATGGGCTTCAGGGTAAACATGTCGATGACCGCCGCGCTGACGCCCTCCTGCTCCAGCTGATGCGCCGCCTCCAGCGCTTCCGCTACCATAATGCCGTTGGCAATAAGCGTAATATCACTCCCCTCGCGCAGCACGTTGCCTTTGCCGATGGTGAAGGTTGAGCCCGGCGCATACACGCTCGGCGCCTGCTTGCGGATGGTGCGCACCCAGTAGAAACCTTCCAGATCGATAAGCTGACGCAGCACGTCCTCAAACATCACCGCGTCGGTCACCTCCAGCACCACCGAGTGTGCCAGACCACGCACGATGCCCATATCCTCAAACGACATATGGGTTCCGCCGTTATGACAGGCCGTCACGCCTGCATCCGAGGCAATCACCTTTACGTTGTTGCGCTGGTAGTCCAGGGACATAAACAGCTGGTCGAAGCAGCGGCGGCTGGCAAACGCGGTGAAGGTGTGCACGAACGGCTTGCGTCCGGTAAGCGACAGCCCCGCCGCCGTGCCGATGACGTTGGCTTCCATAATGCCGCAGTTAATCACGTGCTGCGGATAATCGCGCGCGACACCATCCATCGCCATCGAGCTCATCAGGTCGGCTTCCAGAGCGATAATCTCACTGCCAGCCTCAATCTGTTTTGCCACAAAACCCGCGTAGACTTTACGCATCTCAACGGCATCTTTCTGTCGTGGCAGTGCAACCTTAATCATGTGAAGCCTCCAGTTGGCGAATCGTCTCGTTGAGGGCAGCTTTGCTCTCCGCGGTCAATCGCAGGTGGTGCGAGTTGCTGAGCTGCTCCAGGTACGGCACCCCCTGCCCTTTGATACTGTCGAGGATGACGACTAACGGACGCGCATCGGCCGCCGGGACCCGCGACGTCACTGCCAGCAGACCCGGAATGTCGTCGCCCTTCACCGTCGCCACGTCAAAGCCAAAGGCGCGGAATTTCCCCTCCAGGTCGAATGCGCTGATGATCTCATCCAGTTCGCCATCCAGCTGCTGTTTGTTCCAGTCCACGAACACCGTCAGGTTGTTCAGGCGATGGTGGGCGATAAACTGGAACGCCTCCCAGCACTGGCCTTCGTTCAGCTCGCCATCGCCAACGATGCAAAATACCCGGTTTGGCCTTCCTGCCAGCCTGTGTGACAACGCCATTCCGCCTGCGATGGAAATCCCCTGTCCCAGCGAACCGGTGGTGGCATCCACGCCGCGCGTTTTCAGGCGGTCCGGGTGGCTTGGCAGGCGCGTACCGTTCTGGTTCAGAGTGCTCAACTCTTCCACCGGGAAGTAGCCCTTGATCGCCAGCGTGCTGTAGAGCGCCGGGCCCGCATGACCTTTCGACAGGACAAAATAGTCTCGCTCTGGCCAGTCCGGGTCCGCCGGGTCGATTTTCATCACCGCGCCGTAAAGCACGGCCAGCGTTTCAACCACCGACATGCTGCCGCCGTAGTGGCCAAACCCAAGCTGCGTCAGCGATTTCAGGGTCTCAAGACGAATTTGACGCGCGAGTTCGGTTATCTCTTTCTCATTCATGATTTGGCTCCGGTGTTTTCCTGCGCGTTACCGCCCGCAGGTTTGTTTTTCGCGAAGACGTTGTACGCCACCAGCAGCGCGAACAACGCCACAACCAGCCCGGTAATGGCAAGCGGCGACAGGAAGCGCGCCAGGTTGCCGAGCACAATCCCGACGGCGCCGAAATCAGCGTCCGAGAAGGTGGTGTTGGCAAAGCCAATTGCGCCCAGTACCGGCAGCAGCAGAACCGGCAGGAAGGTGATCAGCAGGCCGTTGGCGAAGGCACCAATCATTGCCCCGCGTCGTCCGCCGGTGGCGTTACCAAACACGCCCGCCGTTGCGCCGGTGAAGAAATGCGGCACCACGCCCGGCAGGATCAGCACCCAGCTGAACTGACCGCAGATGAACAACCCTACAATTCCCCCGAGGAAGCTGAACAGGAAGCCAATCAGCACCGCGTTTGGCGCATACGGATAGACCACCGGACAGTCCAGGGCTGGACGCGCATTGGGCACCAGTTTTTCCGAAAAGCCTGTAAAGGCCGGGACGATTTCCGCCAGAATCAGGCGTACGCCCTGCAGGATGATGAACACGCCCGCCGCGAAGGTAATTGCCATGATGATGGCGTAGACAAGGTAGTTCTGACCGCCGCTGAAGGTCGCCTCAACGTACTCACGTCCGGCGCTCACCGCCATGATCAGGTAGATAATCATCATGGTCAGGGAGATAGAGATCGAGCTGTCGCGCAGGAAGCTCAGGTTCTTCGGCAGGTTCATCTCTTCGGTTGAGCGTGAGCCTTTGCCGACCTTGCTGCCAATCCAGCCGGACAGCACGTAGCCCAGCGTGCCGAAGTGGCCAAAGGCGATCTCATCGTTGCCGGTAATGCGCTTCATGTAGCGCTGCGCAATCGCCGGGAAGAAAGCCATGATAAGACCCAGGATCAGCGATCCGGTAAAGACCAACCCTACGCCCTCAAAGCCCGCTACCGTCAGGATCACGCCAATCATGCACGCCATGTAGAAGGTGTGATGTCCGGTCAGGAAGATATACTTCAGGCGGGTAAAGCGCGCGACGATAATATTCGCCACCATTCCGAAAGCCATAATCAGTGCGGTTGAAGCACCGTATTTTTCCAGTGCAATGGAAACAATCGCCTCGTTATTTGGAATAATGCCCTGAATATTAAAGGCGTGTTCAAACATACCGCCTAAAGGATTTAATGACCCGACCAGCACCGTGGCGCCGCCGCCCAGAACAATAAAGCCTAGTATGGTTTTAATGGTCCCTTTCACCACGTCGGAAAACGCTTTTTTCTGCGCAACCAGACCGATTAACGCAATTAACCCCACCAGCACCGAAGGGACTTTTAAAATATCAACAACGAAATTCAGCGTTTCAAGGATAAACATATCCACCTCGCCTTATCAGGGTTATTGTCTTTCGAACCAGGCGCGCAATTGCGCTTCAAGTTCGTTGATATCTATGATGTTGTTGATCACCACCAGCTGGGATTCCGGCACGCTGGCGCTGGCCGCAATGTCTTTTGCCATCACGAAAAGATCGGCCGCGCCCGGCGTGGCCGAGGAGAGATCGGAGTGTTCAACGTCAGCCTCAATCTCCAGCTTTTTAAGCACCTTTTTAATATTCATTTCGACCATAAAACTACTGCCCAGGCCGGAACCGCAAATAGCCATGATTTTCATTATTGTCCCCTTATTTTGAGTAGAGTACGCCCCACCACGCTGGCGCGTAATGTTGTGAATAATCGGATTAAAGAGTTAAATCAGAAGCGGTCAATAATCGTTTTTATCTCCTCCAGGGTATTCGCCTGATGCAGTTCGGCCATATCTGCATCGCTGGAAAATAATTCAGCCAGCGATGAGATTATCTCGATATGACTATTTTTGTCGGGTGCCGCGAGCATAATAATGACGTCGACAGGGTCAAACTCACCGGCACCAAACGAGACGCCCTGTTTTAGTTTTAATAATGACAACCCCAGTCCTTTGGCTCCTTCCTCCGGCCGCGCATGCGGCATGGCTAGCCCTGGTGCCAGCACATAATAGGGTCCTAACGTGTGGTGCTGCTGAATGATGGCCGTGACGTATTCAGGCTCAATCACCTGCAAATCCAGTAGCGGCTTCGCGCACAGCTCCAGCGCCTGCGGCCAGTTTTCCACGCTATCCTGCAGCGTGATGGTTGTATCATATATCCATTTTTTGAGCACTTTTCACTCCCGCTACACGCTAAAGATGAGCAAACTTTATTCAACACATCGCTGAATGACTGCGATCGCGATCACAAAGATAGCGCTACCAATCGTTAACATGCAGAAATGTGATAGCGCTATCAAATTGCAATCACGGCGCTAAATCACAGCAAAAAAAGGGATTTAAGGCGTATACTGCCTGTCACGTGAAGCGAAGGAAAAGAAGAACGCGTCTGGTCAGCAGGAAGGTGTATGTCTTTAACCCGAAAACGGCGTAGTACTGGTAAAGTGACACTCGCCGATGTCGCACAGCTTGCCGGTGTAGGCACGATGACCGTGTCCCGTGCACTCCGCACGCCTGAACAGGTTTCCGATAAACTACGAGAAAAAATTGAAGCTGCGGTGCAGGAGCTGGGCTACATGCCTAATCTTGCCGCCAGCGCCCTGGCCTCGGCGTCGTCATGGACAATCGCCATGGTGGTGCCTAATCTCTCCGAAGCTGGCTGCTCGGAGATGTTTGCCGGGCTGCAGCAGGTGCTGCAGCCTGCCGGGTATCAGATCATGCTGGCTGAATCCCAGCACCGCCTTGAGCAGGAAGAAAAGTTGCTGGAGACGCTGCTGGCGTCGAATATTGCTGCCGCTATCCTGCTCAGCGTTGAACATACCGACACCGTTCGTCACTGGCTAAAAAATGCCTCCATTCCGGTAATGGAAATGGGTGCCATGCGTGCCGACCCGATTGATATGAATATCGGGATTGATAACGTGGCGGCCATGTATGAGCTTACGGAAATGGTGATTAAGCGCGGCTACCAAAATATTGGCCTGCTGTGCGCCAACCAGGAGCAGTGGATTTTCCAGCAGCATCTGCAGGGCTGGTACAAAGCTATGCTTCGCCACCATATGTCACCGAATCGGGTCATTAACGCGGCGATGTCGCCGAGTTTCTCGACCGGCGCAGCGCAACTGCCTGAATTTCTGCTGGCCTGGCCCGAGCTGGATGCGCTGGTATGCGTCTCTGACGAGCTGGCCTGCGGTGCGCTGTACGAGTGCCAGCGCAGACGAATCAAGGTGCCGGACGATCTGGCGGTAGTGGGTTTTGGCGATAGCGACGTCAGCCGCGTCTGTCAGCCGCCGCTGACGACGATGGCGGTACCGCATCGTAAGATTGGGATTGAAGCCGGGAAAGCGTTACTGGAACGTCTGAATGACGGAGACTGGCGCGACCATAAACCCATCGCGTCCAGCCTGTGCCTGCGGGAAAGCTGTTAAGGCTTACTCAGCCTCTTCCTCTTTTTCCGCTTTGCTTTCTGGCTTAGCGGATTCGTTTTTGGCGTTGCGGGTCATCCACAGTGCCAGCGCTTTTAACGAATCCGGCGTGAACTCGTCGCAGCGCGCGGTAATCTCTTCCGGCGTCATCCAGTTCACTTCGCTGACTTCTTCTTCCTGCAGGGCGAAAGGCCCGTGAGAGACGCAGCTAAACAGCCCGCCCCAGACGCGGCAATGTTCATCCTCGAAATAGAACTGGCCGTGCTCGGCAAACGGCACACCGGCAATGCCTAACTCTTCTTCCGCTTCACGACGCGCAGAATCCAGCAGCACTTCATCCGCCTGGACAACGCCGCCTGCAGTGGCATCCAGCATACCAGGGAGAAAATCTTTGGTGTCCGTACGGCGCTGGACCAAAATTTTGCCCATACCGTCGTGCACAACAATATACGTTGCGCGGTGACGCAGACGCTCCGCACGCATTTGTTCGCGGCTGGCCTGCGCGATCACTTCATTCTCTTCGTTGACAATGTCAACCCACTCTGTACTTGCCAAATGACTCTGCTCCACCATCGGGAAACCTTCTCGTCTAAGCGCTCTTTCGGCGCGTTTGCAGTTGAGGTGTAACTTACGGATTAATCGCTACCTGCGCAATAACTTGCTGATCATTAAGTGCGATAACGCTTAGCGTATTTCCATCCAGCATGCCATAGCTCGCAGGATATCCGCCTTTCGGTATGCTGACCGAACCCGGGTTAAAGTGATAAATATCACCGTGTTTTTCAGCAACCGGAATATGAGTATGACCGTAAACCAGGACATCGCCAGCCGCGAGCGCCGGGAGATTATCCGGGCTAAAAAGATGCCCATGGGTCAGGAACAGGCGGCTGTCTTCCAGCAGCACCTGTTGCCACGGCGCGGTAATGGGAAAATGCAGCAGCATCTGGTCCACTTCGCTGTCGCAGTTGCCGCGCACGGCGATGATACGCGAGGCATGCGCATTCAGTTTTTCAGCCACCTGCGCAGGGGCATAGCCGTCCGGCAGCGCATTACGCGGGCCGTGATTGAGCACATCACCCAGAATGATCAGCCACTGCGCGCCGCTTTGTGTAAACAGAGAGAGCACACGCTCGGTAGCGGGCAGCGATCCATGGATATCCGACGCAAACATCAGTTTCATCAGTCACTCCTCGGGAAAACAGACTGCCCTCATCATACCTGAAGCGTCTGGGCTTATCAGCCCGCGCGCTTAGCGGAGAGTGCCACATAGCGCTGCACGGAGGCTCGCTGCCACTGAAACGCTGCATAATCGACCAGCAGCTGAGGCACCTCATCACCGTTGAGTATCAAACGGTTTAGCATCAACGCCAGATCGATGTCGGCAATGCACCACTCGCCGAACAGGTTCGGGTTACCATGGGATAGCAGCGCGGTGGCGGTTTCAATTAGTTTCTGTGCGCTTTCGGTGCCTTCTGCGCTGAGCGCTGGCTTTTTCACCCCGGCAAATACGACATCCGTCGAGCGTTCCACGCGAATCGGTACCAGATCGCTACGCAGCCACGCCTGGATCTGCCGCGCCCGGGCGCGCTTTTGCAGGTCGTGAGGATAGATACGCTCCCACTCGGGCGGCGCGAACCGATCTTCCAGATATTCATCAATCGCCGATGATTCGCTCAGGGCAAAGCCATCAATTTCCAGCACCGGCACGCGTCGGGTCAGGTCGTAACCCTGCCACTGCGGTTTGAGATGTTCACCGCCGTCGAGATCAACGGTCTTCAGCGTAAAAGTGAGCCCTTTTTCGGCCAGCGCAACGTATACGCTCATAACATAGGGAGAAAAGAAATTCGCATCGGACCACAACGTGATTACGGGCTGGTTCATAACATCCTCATCGGCTGATCGGTTTTCACTCAACATATAATCTCTTTGCCTCGCTGTCACTTGATGAAAACTCACGATTTACAACAACCACCTATACTCATTTGTCATGGCACCACTCTTCGCATGGACAGGAGTTGAGAATGATCGACCTTTATTATGCCCCTACCCCAAACGGCCATAAGATCACCCTCTTTCTTGAGGAAGCCGAACTGGATTACAGGATCATTCGCGTGGATATCAGCAAAGGCGATCAGTTCAGTCCTCTCTTTCTGGCTATCTCGCCGAACAATAAAATCCCGGCAATTATCGATAACCAGCCGGTGGACGGGGGCAGACCGCTGAGCCTGTTTGAATCCGGTGAAATATTGCTCTACCTGGCGGAAAAAACCGGCAAACTGCTGAGCGGAGAGTTGCGCGAGCGTCACCATACCCTGCAATGGCTCTTCTGGCAGGCAAGCGGACTTGGGCCGATGCTGGGGCAAAATCACCATTTTACCGCTTACGCCCCGCAGCCCATTCCTTATGCGATAGAACGCTATCAGGTAGAGACTCAACGGCTCTATGACGTTCTGAACCGTCGGCTGGAGAAAACACCGTGGCTCGGGGGCGATCATTACAGCATTGCCGATATCGCCTGCTGGCCGTGGGTGAATACGCATGAAAAACACCGAATTGACTTATCCGCTTACCCGGCCGTGAACAACTGGTTTGAACGCATTCGGACCCGCCCGGCCACCGAACGCGCGATGCAAAAAATCCAGCAGATTTAACGCGGTATGAGGCTGGGTGCCCGCGAGCCTCTCATGTATGATGAGCGGGAAATACTGACACGGAGAAGACCTGCAATGTCACAGCCAGACGCTGTTATTCGTATAAAAAATTTACGCTTGCGTACCTTTATCGGCATCAAAGAGGAAGAGATCGCCAACCGTCAGGATATTGTCATTAACGTGGTGATTCACTACCCCGCAGAAAAAGCGCGGGCCAGCGAAGACATTAATGACGCGCTGAACTACCGCACAATAACCAAAAACATCATCCAGTACGTGGAAAATAACCGCTTCTCTCTGCTGGAAAAATTAACTCAGGATGTGCTCGATATCGCACGCGAACATCACTGGGTCACTTATGCTGAAGTTGAGATCGATAAACTTCACGCCCTGCGTTACGCCGACTCCGTCTCTATGGCGTTAAGCTGGAAACGCCAGGCGTAACCCTGGAGGTTGTATGAAGATTTTGCTGACCGGCGGTACTGGCCTCATTGGTCGTCATCTTATTGCGCGTCTGCAGGCCTTGCATCACGATATTACCGTGGTCACGCGCAGCCCTGAGAAAGCGCGCCAGGTGCTAGGGGCAGGTATTGATATCTGGAAAAATCTGACCGAGCAGCAAAATCTGGACGGCTTCGACGCCGTCATTAACCTCGCGGGTGAACCCATTGCCGATAAGCGCTGGACGGAAGAGCAAAAACAGCTGTTATGCAGCAGCCGGTGGAACATCACCGAAAAGCTGGTCGAGCTGATCCGCAACAGCCACACGCCGCCTTCAGTGCTGATTTCAGGTTCAGCAGTGGGCTATTACGGCGATCTCGGCGAGGTGGTGGTGACCGAGGAAGAGCCGCCGCATAACGAGTTTACCCATAAGCTCTGCGCCCAGTGGGAGCGTCTCGCCTGCGCGGCGCAGAGCGATCGTACCCGCGTTTGCCTGCTGCGGACCGGTGTCGTCCTCTCGCCGAAAGGCGGCATTCTGGCGAAGATGCTTCCCCCTTTCAGGCTCGGACTCGGCGGCCCCATCGGCAATGGCCGTCAGTATCTGGCCTGGATCCATATCGACGATATGGTCAACGGTATTCTCTGGCTGCTGGATAACGATCTGCGCGGGCCGTTTAACATGGTTGCGCCGTATCCGGTGCGTAACGAACAGTTTGCCCACGCGCTGGGACATGCCCTGCATCGCCCGGCGATTTTGCGCGTGCCTGCCACAGTGATTCGCCTGATGATGGGTGAAGCGTCTGTGCTGGTACTGGGCGGGCAGCGCGCGCTGCCAAAACGGCTGGAAGCGGCCGGCTTTGCGTTCCGCTGGTATGAATTAGAAGAGGCGCTGGGGGATGTGGTGCGGTGAATATGCTACAGTCATACGCCATGTTTTGATCAAATGGCGTAACAATGGCAACCATCACCACACCCCGTCTGCACCTCACCCCTTTCGAACCCACTGACTGGGCCTTCTTTCGCTCGCTGCGGGAAGACCGCAATATCATGCGCTATATGGGCGCCATCACCCCGGAAAAAGAGACCCGACGCGTGTTTGCCGCGCGACTCACGGCTGCACATGTCTTTGTGATCCGCTTTCAGGATGATGACACGCCGCTTGGCGATATCGGCCTGCAAATCAGCCCAGAGAATCGTGAAGAGGCCGATATCGGCTATACAGTTGTGCCTGCCGCGCAGGGAAAAGGTATCGCCAGCGAGGCGCTGCGCGCGGTGTGTGATTATGCGTTTAACCAGACCGGCGTGAAAGCGATCAACGCGTACGTGCTGGCGGACAACGGCGGGTCGGTTCGGGTGCTTGAGAAAGCCGGGTTTGTGCGCACGCAGGTGCTGGAAAAGGCGTATGAGATTGACGGCGTGCGCTATGACGACTGGGTGTATCGGCTGGAGTATGCCGGCCGGCAACGGAATTAGTAGGCCCGGTAAGCGAAGCGCCACCGGGCGATTGGGCGGCACTGCGGTATGATGCCCTCACCCCGACCCTCTCCCACAGGGAGAGGGAGAAAGGCAAAACCTACTTCAGAGAGCCTTTAAGGAACTGCTGCAAACGTGGGCTTTGCGGGTTCGCCAGCACCTCATCGGGGTGCCCCTGCTCTTCAATTTTACCCTGATGCAGGAAGATAACGTGGTTCGAGACGTTACGGGCGAAGCCCATCTCGTGCGTCACCACTACCATCGTTTTACCCTCTTCTGCCAGCTTCTGCATGATGCGCAGCACTTCACCGACGAGTTCCGGGTCCAGTGCTGAAGTCGGCTCGTCGAACAGCAGCACCTCGGGTTCCATCGCCAGCGCGCGGGCGATGGAGACACGCTGCTGCTGTCCGCCGGAGAGATGCACCGGGTATTTCATCTGCTGCCGCTCGTCGATACCCACTTTCGCCAAGTATTTCACCGCGCGCTCGCGCGCTTCCTGCTTGCTCAGGCCCAGCACCTGAATCGGTGCTTCCATTACGTTCTCCAGCACCGTCATATGGCTCCAGAGGTTGAAGTGCTGGAACACCATCGTCAGACGCGTACGCAGCAGACGCAGCTGATGCTTATCTGCCACCTTCAGCTGGCCGTCTTTGTCACGCACCAGCGTAATATTCTGCCCGCTCACAACAATCGAGCCTTCACTCGGCTTTTCAAGGAAGTTAATGCAGCGCAGGAAGGTACTTTTACCCGAGCCGGATGAGCCGATGATACTGATCACGTCGCCCGCATTCGCCTGCAGCGACACCCCTTTCAGCACTTCATGTTCGCCGTAGCGTTTGTGCAAATCAATAACGTTTAATTTGTTCTCAGCCATCATCTTTCTCAGTGCGTCGAAGAAGGTTTTATATGCTGCAACCAGCGTTTTTCAGCCTTACGGAACAGGCTAATCAAAACATAAGAGATAATTAAATAGAGTACTGCCGCAATGCCAAACGCGGTAAACGGCTGATAGGTCGCGGAGTTAATATCGCGCGCAATTTTGAGCAGGTCCGGCACCGTCGCGGTGAAGGCCAGCGCGGTGGAGTGCAGCATCAAAATCACTTCGTTGCTGTACGCCGGTAACGCGATACGCAGCGCCGACGGCAGAATGATGCAGCGGTAAAGCTTCACTGAGGAAAAGCCGTACGCACGCGCCGCTTCAATTTCGCCGTAAGGCACAGAGCGAATTGCTCCCGCGAAAATCTCGGTGGTATAGGCGCAGGTATTGAGCGTCAACGCCAGCACCGTACAGTTCAGACCGCTTCGGAAGAACGCATTCAGCATCTCAGTGCCTTTTACGATCTCAAGCGTATACATCCCCGAATAGAACACCAGCAGCTGCACGTACAGCGGCGTACCGCGAAAGACATAGGTAAACAGCCAGATCGGGAACTGAATAAATTTATTGTTCGACACGCGGCCAATGGCAAGAAACACCGCCAGAATGCCGCCCATCAACACGGAGGAGATCAGCAGCCAGAGCGTAATCGCCACGCCGGTAAAGCGGTAGCCATCTGTCCACAGCAGCGATTTCCAGTATTCCTGAATAATCTCAATCACAGGTCAGCCCTCTTCACACCCACGGAGTAGCGACGCTCGAGCAGAAGCAGCACACCATTGGAGGCGGTCGTAAAGACCAGATAGATAACGCCACAGACCACCGCAAAGTAGAACGGCTCCCAGGTGCTTTTACCTGCCAGCTGAGTGGCTTTCACCACATCTTCCAGGCCCAGCAGCGAGACCAGCGCTGTGGCTTTGAGGATAACCTGCCAGTTGTTGCCGATGCCGGGCAGCGCATAGCGCATCATGGCCGGGAACATAATCCGACGAAACGTTTGTGAAGAGGTAAAACCAAATGCGGTTGCCGCCTCAATGTGACCTTTCGGCACGGCCATGTAAGCACCGCGGAAGGTTTCGGTGAAGTAGGCACCGTAGATAAAGCCGAGGGTAATAATACCGGCCACCATCGGGTCGATATCAATTTGTCCCATGCCCATCGCATCCGTCACGCTGTTCAGCGCAATCTGCAGACCGTAAAAGATAAGCAGCATCAGCACCAGATCGGGAACGCCGCGAATGAGCGTGGTATAGCCTTCAAAGATTAGCGCCAGCGGTTTGTTAGCTGAAAGCTTCGCCCCTGCGCCCGCCAGACCTATCAGCACCGCCAGCACCACGGAGCTGATAGCCAGCTCAAGGGTGACAAGCGCGCCCTGTAAAATAACGCCAGAAAATCCGTACAGCATACCGCGAGCCCTGTCGTATCGTGAGTGGTGGAACCGTGTCTTTTCCCCTCCCGCAGCGGGAGGGGCCGCACGTTATTTGACGGGGCGATTAGCCGCCGTAAACATTAAAATCAAAGTACTTTTTCGCCAGTTTGTCGTAAGTGCCGTCAGCGCGCATCTCAGCAAACGCTTTATTCAGCGCCTCACGCAGTTCGTTGTCTTCTTTGCGCAGGCCCATACCGGTGCCCACGCCAAACAACTTCACATCCTTAATGGACGGACCGCCAAACTTGTAATCTTTACCTACCGGCGTTTTCAGGAAGCCTTCGCTCGCCGCGACTTCATCCTGGAATGCTGCATCGATACGGCCTGCCGTCAGGTCTGCATAGATATTTTCCTGGCCCTGATAAGAGACAATTTCAATCCCCTTCGGTGCCCAGTGTTCGTTACCGTAGGTTTCCTGCGTGGTGCCCTGCAGCACCCCCACGCGTTTGCCTTTCAGCGACTCCAGCGTTGGCTGAATATCAGAAGCTTTAGCCACCACCAGTCGAGAATCGGCTGCGTAGAGTTTGTCGGTGAAGGCAATCTCCTGCTGGCGTTTTTCGGTGATGGAAAGCGAGGACATGATTACGTCGATTTTTTTCGCTTTCAGAGAAGGGATCAGTGCATCCAGCGGGTTCTCAACGTAGGTACACTGTGCTTTGATGCGTTTGCACAGCTCATTGGCCAGATCGATGTCAAAACCCACCAGTTCACCCTTTGAATTCTTCGATTCGAACGGCGCATAGGTTGGATCGGTACCAATCCGAATTTTCTGCGGAATGGCTGCGAATGCCGCGGTGGCGCTGGAAAAGGCCAGCACCAGAGATAATGACAACACGAGTTTTTTCATATTTATCCTCAACAAACTGTCTTCATACGGGATTTTTACGACGACGGGGTGGTGCTAATGTGCCATCAATCCCCTCTGTCAGGCAAAGATTAATGCCTTTCAGGCGGGATTTTTTGCATTATAAATGCGTAAGTATGCACACAGCGACCCAACACAGTGCATTAAATGCACTGCATTGGGTCAACCGCTCCCGCAACGCACCTTTGCAGTGCGTTAGCGCCAGGTCTTAGTCACCGTATACGTTGAAGTCGAAGTATTTCTTCGCCAGTTTGTCGTAGGTACCGTCTTTACGCAGCTCTGCAAAGGCTTTGTCGAAGGCGGCTTTCAGCTCGGTATCATCCTTACGCAGGCCAATACCGGTACCATCGCCAAAGTACTTTTTGTCTTTCACAGACGGGCCCGCAAATGCGTAGTCTTTACCCGCTGGCTGCTTCAGGAAGCCTTCGCTCGCGGCGACTTCATCCTGGAATGCCGCATCCAGACGGCCTGCCGCCAGGTCCGAGTAAATCAGATCCTGGTTCTGGTAAGCCACCACGTCTACGCCCTTCTCACGCCAGGTCGCATTGGCATAACCTTCCTGAGTCGATCCCTGAAGCACGCCGACATGCTTGCCTTTCAGCGAGTCGATGGTTGGCTTAATCGGGGAACCTTTAGAGGCAATCAGGCGAGAATCCGCGGCGTAGAGCTTGTCAGAGAAGGCAATCTCCTGCTGACGTTTTTCGGTGATAGAGAGAGAAGAGATAATGGCGTCGATTTTCTTGGCTTTCAGCGACGGGATTAACGCGTCAAAGTCGCTGCCCACCCATGTGCATTTCACCGCAATGCGTTTGCACATTTCATTACCCAGATCGATATCAAACCCCACGAAATCGCCTTTCGCATCCTTGGAAGAGAATGGCGCGTAGGTTGCGTCTGTACCGATACGAACCGTCTGTGGAAGCGCTGCGTAGCTACCTGCTGCCGCACTTAACCCCACGAGCAAAGACAGAGCCAGAACCGTCTTCTTCATACATTTACCCTCAAATACCGTGATTTTATTATGTATTGTGTTGTGTGTTGTGTTGCAGGCTTCATCTTGCAGGTCTTATGCCACATTGCCGTCTGGTCAAAACTTCGACGTTAAATATGTTAATAAAACGTTGCGATATTGCCTTAATGGTGAAAGATAGCAGGTCTGCCGAACGAACCGGAAAGAGAAAAAGGGAAAAAACGAATTAAATGTCGAGGATATGATCGCCGTTGCATAATTGCCCTGAAACAGGGCAACGTCTCTTTTCATGCACTCTGTTTGTGCACAGAATCAGGCCCCCTGCCAGCGGGTGAAGAGATCTTCAGGCAGGTCAATGTCAAACTGATCCAGCACGCGGTTAACGGTCTGATTAATCACGTCATCCAGCGTGACTGGGCGATGATAAAACGCCGGTACCGGCGGCATGATGACCGCGCCGAGCTCGGCGGCCTGGGTCATTAAGCGCAGGTGGCCCAGGTGCAACGGCGTTTCCCGCACGCAGAGCACCAGAGGACGACGCTCCTTCAGCACCACATCCGCCGCGCGGGTTACCAGGGTATCGGTATAGCTGTTCACAATGCCGGAGAGCGTTTTAATTGAACAGGGCAGGATAACCATGCCGGCCGTTTTAAACGAGCCTGAGGAGATGCTGGCGGCGATATCACGGGCGTCGTGAACGACATCCGCCAGGGCCTGAACATCGCGCAGGGAGAGATCGGTTTCCAGAGAGAGGGTCTGTCGCGCCGCCTGGCTCATCACCAGATGGGTCTCGACTTCCGCCACGTTACGCAGAACCTGTAACAGACGTACGCCGTAAATCGCGCCACTGGCGCCGCTGAGCCCAACAATGAGTCGTTTCATGATTTTCGCCCTTACTGATTTCAGGGCAGACTGTGCAGGATTTTGCGGGGAGTTGCAAGTGAGGGCGAGCGCCCTCACTTGCAGAGAGATCAACCTTCGTTGTGCATCTCTAAGCTTTCGAGATCGTTCTGCAGCTGGACGGCTTTCGCATCGTCGTTGCGCAGCGAATCCAGATAGTCGAGGTACTGCTGGTCAACGTCTTTGGTCACGTAAATACCGTTAAACACGGAGCATTCAAACTGCTGAATATCCGGGTTCTCGGCGCGCACCGCGTCGATGAGATCGTTCAGATCCTGGAAAATCAGGCCGTCGGCACCGATGATCTGGCGAATTTCATCCACTTCGCGACCGTGAGCGATCAGCTCGTTAGCGGTTGGCATATCAATACCGTACACGTTCGGGAAGCGAATCTCTGGTGCCGCAGAAGCCAGGTAGACTTTCTTCGCACCCGCTTCGCGCGCCATCTCGATAATCTGCTCAGAGGTGGTACCGCGAACGATGGAGTCATCCACCAGCAGAACGTTCTTGTCGCGGAACTCGGCGCGGTTGGCGTTCAGTTTACGGCGCACGGACTTACGACGCAGCTGCTGTCCAGGCATGATAAAGGTACGGCCAACGTAGCGGTTCTTCACGAAGCCCTGGCGGTATGGCTTATCCAGAATACGGGCGATTTCCAGCGCGATATCGCAAGAGGTTTCCGGGATAGGAATGACGACGTCGATGTCGAGATCGTCCCACTCGCGGGCAATCTTCTCGCCCAGCTTGGTGCCCATGTTCACGCGCGCGCTGTAGACGGAAATCTTGTCGATGAAGGAGTCCGGGCGGGCAAAGTAAACGTATTCAAACAGGCACGGGTTGCTGACCGGGTTATCAGCACACTGGCGGGTAAACAGCTGGCCTTTCTCGGTAATGTAGACCGCTTCGCCCGGCGCAACGTCACGCAGGAACTCAAAGCCCAGGGTATCCAGCGCCACGCTTTCAGATGCAACCATATATTCGGTACGACCATCACCGAGGTCGCGCTTGCCGAGCACCAGCGGACGAATGCCGTTTGGATCGCGGAAGGCCACCATGCCGTGACCGATGATCATCGCCACGCAGGCGTACGCACCGCGGATCTGGCGGTTTGTTGCAGCGACAGCAGCAAAGACGTTGTCTGCTTCCAGCGGGTAGTGACGGAAGTTATCCAGCTCGCTGGCGAACACATTGAGCAGGATTTCAGAATCAGAGGTGGTGTTAATGTGGCGACGTTTCTCTTCGAACAGCTTTTTACGCAGCTCATGCGCGTTGGTCAGGTTGCCGTTATGAGCAAGAGTGATACCGTACGGTGAGTTGACGTAGAAAGGCTGTGCCTCAGAAGCGCTGGAACTGCCAGCAGTAGGATAACGAACGTGACCGATACCCATATTACCTTGCAGACGCTGCATATGGCGGGCTTCAAACACATCGTTTACCAGGCCATTCGCCTTGCGTAAACGGAAGCAGTTGTTTGCATCAATGGTGATGATACCCGCAGCATCCTGCCCACGGTGCTGAAGCACCGATAACGCGTCATAAATCGACTGGTTTACCGGCATGAAACCGGCGATACCGACAATACCGCACATTCGTCTTTTCCTCGTTAAGCCACATCTCAGGGTTTATGCCCTGGGCAAAAAACTCGACGAGCTTTGCAGATAGTCAAAGAACCATCTGATGATGAAGCTGAACTCTGGAATGAGCTGCGATTTCTGCCAGTCTTCGCTTTTGGAGAACCCGGTGAAGGTATCCAGGAAGAACAGGATCGCGGCCACAATCAGCACGCCTCGTAATGCCCCGAAACAGATCCCAAGCACCCTGTCCGTTCCTGACAGACCGGTTTTCTCGACCAGCTGGCCTATCACGTAATTCACGATAGCGCCAACAATCAGCGTCGCGATAAACAGCACCGCGATGGCGATTCCATTTCGGACCAGTTCATCTTCAAAGCCCGTGAACCAGACAGACAGGTAAGTGTAGTAATGACTGGCGACAAAGAAAGCACAACCCCAAGTCACCAGCGATAACGCTTCACGAACAAAGCCACGGATCAGGCTAACCAGACAGGAAAAACCAATCACCGCAATGATGGCGTAATCAATCCAGACCATATGTGTCCCACGATTTAACGCCCTGTCATCCAGTTCGGGGCGAATTCTAACAGAAAAAGAAAACGTTTGCGTAGGGATTTCCTTCCCCCGCGTAAATAAAAAAGGCGCTGAAAAAATGTTCAACGCCGTGGCTTATCGCCTCTCTCTTTAAGGAGCAGGTCGTACTTAGTTCGCGCTGTAGCTCATCACTACACCGCTCAGGCCGGAGATCTGCTTCAGCTCGCCGAGCGAACCTTTCAGCTTTTCTTTAGACGCTTCTGGCCCCACGAGAATACGGGTAATTTTACCCTGCACCGGCGTGCCAGGTGAAGTGTAAACACGATATCCCGCACTGCGCAGTTTGCCCACCACCTCATTGACTTTATCCGCATTTTTCAGCGCGCCCAGTTGCACAACATAGGCTTTACCCGTTGGGGCAGCGGCGTCTTGCTGAGTCGGTTTCGCTGGCGGAGGCGTCTCTGACGCAGCGGCAAGCTGGTCTGCCGTTTTGTCACGCTGCGGTTTCGGCTGCGGTTTGTCGACCGGCTTTGGTTTTTCTACAGGTTTAGGCTGCTCTACCGGCACAGGATCGATGTCGCTGTTGCTCGTTGCCGCCAGGCGAGACGGATCGAGCGACGGTGCTGCGGCATCGCCGGCACGAACCTCTTCCGCCGCCCCTTCCGGTGGCTGAGCAGGAAGCGCCTGCGTCGCCGCTGGCAGCATATCCGGCTCATCGCGGTCACCCGGTTTAGGGACCAGCGGAATAGCGGCAAACTCATCCTGATAATGCTTTTTCTGCCCGTCGAGCAACCCCGGGAGAATAATCACCCCGAGCGCGACCAGCACAATGGTTCCTGTTAAACGGTTCTGAAACTTACTCGCCACCGGTTCTCCCCGCGTCCATCACTTCCATGACATGTGCCACCGTGTGGAATGAACCACACACCAGCACGGTATCTTCTGGTTTAGCATCCGCCATCGCGGCATGCCAGGCCTGAGCCACGCTACTATAGATTGCGCCTTTGCCGAGATGTTCCATCAACTGCTCAGCCGTCGCGCCGCGCGGTCCCTCCAGAGGGGCACAATACCAGCTATCGACCACACTCTCCATGCAGGCCAGCGTCCCGCCGATATCTTTATCATGAAGCATACCGATAACCGCCAGCACGCGCCCGGTTTTTGGTAACGATTTGAGACGTCCCGCGAGATACGCCGCCGCATGGGGGTTGTGCGCCACATCCAGAATCAAACGCGGTGACTCGCTAACAATCTGGAAACGCCCGGGCAGAATTGCGTTCTGAATGCCGTCGCGGATCGCATGCTCGCTGACCACAAGCCCGCTCGCACGAAGTGCCGCCAGGGCGGTTGCCGCGTTAGGCTGTGGAACCTGCGGCAATGGCAGATTATCGAGCACGCCCTGTGCATCGCTAAAACACCAGCCGTTGTCATGCACTTCATACTGCCAGTCAACGCCGCGGCGCAGCAGATGCGCGCCCTTCTCGTTTGCCACGTCAGCAATAGTGTGTGGCATATCTGGCTCGCCGACCACGGCGGGCTTATTGGCCCGGAAAATACCGGCCTTCTCGCGGCCAATGCTTTCACGATCCGGCCCCAGCCAGTCGGTATGGTCCAGCGCGATGCTGGTAACCACCGCCACGTCCGCATCCACCATGTTGGTTGCATCAAGTCGTCCGCCGAGGCCAACTTCCAGAATCACTACATCCAGCTGCGCCTGCCTGAACAGCCACAGTGCCGACAGGGTGCCGTATTCGAAATAGGTTAATGAGATCTCACCGCGCGCGGCTTCAATTTCCGCGAACGACGCCGTATGCGCCGACTCCGGCAGTTCGCTGTTCTGCACGCGCACCCGCTCGGTGTAGCGTACCAGATGTGGAGAGCTGTAAACGCCTACCCTGTAACCCGCAGCCATCAGCACGGATTCCAGCGTACGGCAGGTGGTGCCTTTGCCGTTGGTACCCGCAACGGTGAACACGAAAGGTGCCGGTTTGAGCACATCAAGACGCGCGGCGACCTGGCTTACGCGCTCAAGCCCCATATCGATGGTTTTACTGTGCAGGTTTTCCAGATAAGAAAGCCACGCGGCCAGGGGCGACGTGGCTTGGGGAATGCTTTTATTTTCCATAATGCCCGGTTGTCATTAACAGATTAGAAAGCAAAAGGGCAGCGCCATCCGGCCCTGCCCTTTTCAGTTATCAGGCCTCGGGTTCCTGATCCGGTACCACCACGCCTTCGCGCGGTTCATCCGGGTTCGGCGCTGGCAGATTCATCAGCTTCGCCAGGACACTCGCCAGCTTCAGGCGCATTTCCGGACGGCGGACGATCATGTCGATGGCGCCTTTTTCGATGAGGAACTCACTGCGCTGGAAGCCAGGCGGCAGTTTTTCACGAACGGTCTGCTCGATAACACGAGGACCCGCAAAGCCGATCAGCGCTTTTGGCTCAGCGATGTTCAGATCGCCCAGCATCGCGAAGCTTGCGGAGACGCCGCCCATGGTTGGGTCAGTCAGCACGGAGATATACGGCAGACCGCGCTCCTGCATTTTCGCCAGCGCTGCAGAGGTTTTCGCCATCTGCATCAGAGACATCAACGCTTCCTGCATACGTGCTCCGCCGGAGGCAGAGAAGCAGATCAGCGGGCAGTTGTCTTCCAGCGCCTGCTCAACGGCACGCACAAAGCGCGCACCGACCACGGAGCCCATTGAGCCGCCCATAAAGGCGAACTCAAACGCAGCGGCAACAACCGGCATCTCATGCAGGGTGCCTTTCATGACGATCAGCGCATCTTTCTCGCCGGTCTCTTTCTGTGCAGAGGCCAGACGATCTTTGTATTTTTTGGAGTCGCGGAACTTCAGCACGTCTTTTGGCTCAAGCTCGCTGCCCAGTTCTACCAGAGAACCTTCGTCCAGCAGGCTATGCAGGCGGTTGCGCGCCGACATACGCATATGGTGGTCACACTTCGGACACACCTCAAGGTTGCGCTCCAGCTCTGCGCGATACAGAACCTGGCCGCAGCTATCACACTTCGTCCATACCCCTTCAGGAATGCTCGCTTTGCGCGTTGGGGTAATGTTGCTTTTAATTCGTTCAATCCAGCTCATTGATAACCTTTCTGCCTGAACCTGGTCGTATGCCAGTTTTGCTATAAGAGGCGAATAATGCCATTTTTGCCTCCAACAGACCATGAATGTTGCACATTAAAACATAACAGCCCGAAACTTTGGATAAAAAAGTGGTCGAACCGCCAGCGTGCCTTTACTTCGCTTGTTTTGCCGCCGCACGTTTGTGACGAATAATTTCGATAACGCCTGGCAGTACGGAAAGCACAATAATCGCTACAATCAGTAACTTAAGGTTTTCCTGCACGATCGGAAGATCGCCAAACAGGTAGCCTGCATAGGTAAACAGCAGTACCCAGAGCAGTGCGCCAACCACGTTATATGCCGCAAAATGACGATAGGACATATGCCCCATTCCTGCCACAAACGGTGCAAATGTGCGCACAATAGGCACAAAGCGCGCAAGGATAATGGTTTTTCCGCCATGGCGTTCATAAAACGCATGGGTTTTATCTAAATAGCTACGACGGAAAATTTTCGAATCAGGATTGCGGAAAAGCCGCTCACCGAACACGCGTCCAATCGTATAGTTGACCGCATCACCGACAATGGCGGCAATCACCATCAGCACAACCATAAGGTGCACGTTCAGGTCATTGGTGGGTAACGCAGATAACGCCCCGGCGACGAACAGCAGGGAATCTCCTGGCAGGAACGGGGTCACGACCAGACCGGTTTCACAAAACAGAATGAGGAACAGAATGGCGTAAACCCAGACGCCATACTGCGCGACCAGCTCCGCCAGGTGAACATCAATATGCAGGATGAAATCAATCAAAAAACGAATTACGTCCATATTGTCTAAGCCCTAATTGCACCTTTGTTTAGTCCGCTAAAAACAGCGGGCCCATTGGCGGTTTCGGCAGGTCAAACCGATCCGGATAGTCTACCGAGACCAGATACAACCCTTCCGCTTTCGCCGTGGCTGCCGCAAGCGTTCTGTCCTTCGCTGCCAGCAGGTCTGCAATCCAGCTCTCCGGCTGGTGTCCGGCACCCACTTCCATCAGGCTGCCCACAATATTCCGAACCATATGATGTACAAAGGCATTGGCTTTGATATCCACCACCACATACGCGCCATAACGACTGACGTTTATGTGCATGACGTTACGCCACGGCGTACGGGACTGACACTGGACCGCACGAAACGAGGTAAAGTCATTTTCACCAATCAGACACTGCGCCGCGCGATGCATACGTTCAGCATCAAGCGGTTCATAAAAATGCGTCACGCCCTGGCTCAACACCGCCGGACGCAGACGCTGGTTGTAGATGACATAACGGTAGCGACGCGCCGTCGCGCTGAAGCGCGCGTGAAAATCATCCGGCACAGCTTTTACCCAACGCACCGCAATGTCACCAGGTAAATTCGCATTTACACCCAGCGTCCAGGCGGCATCCTTACGCACGGCGGTGGTTTCAAAGTGAACCACCTGCCCTGTGCCGTGAACACCCGCGTCCGTACGTCCTGCACACAGGACGTTAATCGGCTCGTTTGCCACCTGAGAGAGCGCTTTCTCCAGCTTTTCCTGGACGCTGCGCACCTCATTCTGACGCTGCCAGCCATAATATTTACTGCCGTCGTACTCAATGCCGAGGGCAATTTTATGAACTGGCTTTTGCTCCACTGCTGACATCAGTACAGGTACTCCTGCACCAGTTTTTCAGCGATCTTCACCGCCATCAGCGCGCCGCCAAAGCGAACGTTATCGGCAACGGACCAGAACTGAACCTGCTCCGGCATACCGTAATCGTTGCGCACGCAGCCTACGGAGATATGTGCGCTGCCGGTGGCATCGCCCACCTGTGTCGGGAACTCGCTCTCTTCGGAAAGCACGATGTCTTCACCGCGGCCAAACGCATCGCGCGCCTCTTCTGCGGCCAGCGGACGCAGCGCTTCAAAGCCGACCATCTGCGCGTGGCCGTAGAAGACCGGGGACTGCACAACGTTCGCAGAAATCATCAGGCCATCGTCCTGCAGAATTTTACGGACTTCATCAACGATGCGGCGCTCCTCGCGTACGGAACCCTCGCGATCCGGCAGCAACGGCAGCATGTTGAACGCCAGCTGGCGGCCAAAGAAATCGTCTTCGTCAATCGGGATGCCGTTCAGCAGCTTCGCACTCTGTCCGGCCAGCGCGTCAACGGCCTTTTTGCCGTTCGCGGACGCGGACAGCAGGCTGGTGACGGTAATGCGCGACAGGCCGCCGTCGTCGATCAGCGGTTTCAGGGCGGTCAGCAGCTGGCTGGTCAGGCTGTTCGGTACCGCAATGACGTTACGGTTACGGTAGTCAGCCAGCACAAACGGGTTCACGTCCGGGACCACCAGCGGCACATCCGGCGCCATTGAGAACAGACCGCTCAGGTCGATCACCAGACAGCCTGCGTTGGTCGCCTCTTCAATGTATGCAGCAGTGGCTTCAGCGCCCGCGGCGAAAAATGCCAGTTGCGCCTGCGTCCAGTCGAACGCTGCCGCATCCTGGACCATCACAGATTTACCGTTAAAACGCAGATGCTCACCCGCGCTATCCGTACGCGCCAGCGCATAGATATCGCCCACCGGGAACTGACGCTCAGCAAGGGTTTCGAGCAGGGCTTCGCCCACGGCACCTGTGGCACCTAAAATGGCAATGTTCCAGCCTTCAGACATGGTGGTTTACTCCAGAAATAAAAAAGCGTCCCTGTCGGAGTATCCGACAGGGAGCATTAAGAAGACATTAACGCGCCGGGTGATGAACGGCGTTAAACCCCAGGTTATGCAGCAGCGTCGCCGCCGGGGCGTCGTCGCATATCACATACAGGGAAGACCACTCGCGGCGCTCAACATAGTTCTTGCGCAGCTTATCAAACTCACCCGGGATCCCCGCCACTTTACGCAGCAGCGCATCATCGCGGCGCACATCATACACCAAATGCACCAGCCTTTTCAGCGTTGCCTGATCGAGCGGGCCGTGCAGGGTAATGCGGCCAAATTCAGGTGCGGGGAGTAAGGTATCCAGCGCCACCTGCTGCGGATGGCCAATAAAAGCGCTGTAGGCCTCGAACACCTGCGTCGTGCCGCGCGCTTTCCCCTCGAGGGTATAACCGGCAATATGCGCGGTGCCCACGTCCACCTTGTTAAGCAACTCGACGTTGAGATCCGGCTCCGGCTCCCAGACGTCCAGCACCACGCTGAGGTTTTGTCCTTCATTCAGACACGTCAGCAGCGCGGCATTATCCACCACCGGACCACGGCAGGCATTTATCAGAATAGTGCCAGGCTTCAGACGGCGGATCAGCGCGTCGTCAGCGAGATGCAGCGTCTTATACGGCCCTTCTTTAAACAGCGGCGTGTGGAAAGTCAGTACATCGCACTGTTCAACCAGCTCATCCAGCGAGCGGAAATCCCCGTCATCACCGTTGTCTTTGCGCGGCGGATCGCATAACAGCGTACGGATCCCTAACGCTTCAAGGCGCTTTTGCAGGCGTCCGCCAACATTACCCACGCCGACAATCCCCACGGTGCGGTCTTTCAGCGTAAAACCATCACGCTCGGCCAGCATCAGCAACGAGGAGAAAACGTATTCCACAACGGCAATGGCATTACAGCCCGGCGCGGCGGAAAAACCGATCCCGGCCTGCGTAAGCCATTTATCATCCACATGATCGGTCCCTGCCGTTGCAGTCCCGACGAACTTAATCGCTTTACCAGCGAGCAATGCCTCATTTACTTTGGTCACCGAGCGCACCATCAGCGCGTCTGCGTCATCCAGTTCGTTGACCGGGATCGGGCGACCAGGGACAGCCTTAACGTTACCCAGGCGGCTAAACAGCTCCCGGGCATAAGGCATATTTTCATCAACGAGGATTTTCACGTCTGAGTACCTGTTTGAGAGGAAGAAAACCTGCCAAGTGTGCCATAATCTGGCCGCCAGGCATATACGTATGCCAGGTTTACGCTGAGTTTTGACTTTAAGGATTTTTGACGATGCAGCCCATTTCAGGCACGCCGCCGCGCCCTCCGGGTGAAGGCCCTGTTACGCCAAACGTTGCCGGCGAACAACCGCTATCCACGCAACAGCGCACCGTGCTGGAGCGACTGATCACGCGCCTGATTGCGCTGACTTCGCAGCAAAACGCGGAAGTCTGGGCGGGGGTAAAGCATGATTTGGGTATGAGAAACGACGCACCGCTGCAGTCGCGCCACTTCCCGGCTGCCGAGCAAAACCTGAACCAGCGTATCAATACCGCGCAGCAGAACCACACCACGCGCCAGATTGTCGCGCAGCTGACGGAGCTGCTTGGCCAGGGAAATAACCGCCAGGCGGTGAGTGATTTTATTCGCCAGCAGTATGGTCAGACCGCCCTGGGCCAGTTGACACCAGACCAGCTTAAAACCGTGCTGATGCTGTTGCAGAACAATGAGCTGTCTATTCCGCAGCCTCAGATGCGCCCGTCGACCGAGCGTTCGCTGCTGCCCGCAGAGCACAACACGCTTAAACAGATGGTGACAAAACTGGCCGCAGCCACCGGCGAACCGACGAAGCTTATCTGGCAATCCATGCTGGAACTGTCCGGCGTGAAGGCGGGCGAGCTGATTCCGGCCAAACAGTTTACCCATCTGGTGACCTGGCTCCAGGCGCGCCAGACGCTCAGCACCCAGAATGCCCCTACCCTGCATACCGTTCAGGCCGCACTGAAACAGCCGCTTGAGCCGCGCGAGTTCGAGGTGATTCGGGATTACGCCCAGCAAAACTGGCAGGCCACACCGCAAACGGTACTGACTACCGCACAGGTGCAGGATGTGCTCAATCAGATCTTCGTTCGTCGCGCCGAGCGCGAAAGCGGCATGCCAGAGGTGAGAAACATTCAGCCAATCTACAGCCCGCTGTTTGCGCCAGTTGTGGAAACCTTCAGAACCCTCTCTGCGCGTCCGGGTTTGCTGTTTATTGCGCTACTGATTGCGCTGGCGATTTTCTGGCTGGTTGCTTAAAACTGCCGGGTGGCGGCTACGCCTTACCCGGCCTACGGTTCGCGCGGTTGTAGGCCCGGTAAGCGCAGCGCCGCCGGGCATAAAACTACGACCTGCGAAACGCCACCAGCGTCACCACAATCCCAACCACCGCTGAAACCGCACCAGCCAGGAAGACGGACGGATAGCCAAACGAGGTGGCTAACAGCCCGGCCAGCGGTCCGGTTACTCCGTACGAGATATCCTGAAACGCCGCATAGCCGCCCAGCGCCGTACCGCGCACCTGCGGGGCCACGCGCTTCACCACTTCGACGCCGAGTGCCGGGAAAATCAGTGAACAACCGCAGCCGGTCAGCGCCGCACCAAGCAGCGCAACGGATGCCACGGGTGCATTCCACAACAGCAGCAGACCGATGGTTTCAATCACCAGCGACGCCACCGCCACCTTCACGCCGCCAAAGCGGTCCGGCATCCAGCCGAAGAGCACGCGCATCAGCACAAATGCACCGCCAAAAGCGGTGAGTGTAAAACCGGCCATCGCCCAGCCACGGCTCATAAAATAGAGCGAGACGAACGTACCAATCACCGCAAACCCCACGCCCTGCAGTGCCAGGCCAAGACCCGGCTGCCAGATTTGGCCGACAACACTCCACAGGGAAGGACGCTCGCCTTTGTGCGCGGGCACTTTACGCACCGAGCCGTTAAACGCCCACGCCAGCAGCGGCAGCACCATGGTGGTTGCTGCCAGTGCCGCAAATCCGAACTGGCTATTGATGAGCAGCCCAAGCGGTGCGCCCGCGGCCAACGCGCCATAGATGGCCATGCCGTTCCAGGACATCACTTTGCCGGAACGTGCCGGGCCCACCAGGCCCATTCCCCAGGTCAGGGTGCCGGTCAGCAGCTGGCTTTCACCAAAGCCAAGGATTAAACGGCCCAGAACCAGCAGCGCAAATTTATACGCGGCGTCTACCGGCAGGAGAGCCGCCAGCAGCCATGCGCCGCCCGCCAGCCCGCAGGCAAACATCCCCTGCAGCGCTGAGCGTTTAGCACCGTGCTGATCCGCCAGCCGTCCGGCGTATCCGCGGGTTAAAACCGTGGCTAAAAACTGGATGCCTACGGCGATGCCAACCATAGTATTGCCATAGCCGAGTTCCTGGTGAACGAACAGCGGGATCACAGGCAGCGGCAGGCCAACGGTCATATAGGTCAGGAATACTGCAAAGGCGATACGGAACAGCGAGACGTTCGCTGAAGAAGTTGTTTCTGTTTGAGTTACTGCAGTCATGCTTTACTCCGAAATGAAGAGTAAGGCGGGAAAATGCCACGCCCCCTCCACCTGTTTATCAGGATTAAGGTGCGTTGGTTGACGTTAAACGCTTACGCATTATCGTGAGGATAATGTTGAGTGGTGAAGTTTGCCTGTGAGATCAGCCGGTTGTCAATGCATAAAAAAAGGGAGCCTTATGGCTCCCTTTCTGAATCAAACATAAAACTTATGCTTTCAGCTTACGCATGACCAGAGTGGCGTTGGTGCCACCGAAACCGAAGCTGTTGGACATGACGGTGGTCAGTGTCGCTTCCATTGGTTTGGTCACGATGTTCAGGCCAGCAGCCTGCTCATCCATCTCATCAATGTTGATACTTGGGGCGATAAAGCCGTTTTCCAGCATCAGCAGAGAGTAGATCGCTTCCTGCACGCCAGCCGCACCCAGAGAGTGACCGGTCATGGCTTTGGTCGCGGAAATCGCCGGGCTGTTGTCGCCGAAAACTTCACGGATCGCACCCAGCTCTTTCACGTCGCCTACTGGTGTAGATGTCCCGTGAGAGTTCAGGTAGTCGATTGGGGTGTCAACACCGTGCATCGCCATCTTCATGCAGCGCACTGCGCCTTCGCCGGATGGAGCCACCATATCGGCACCGTCAGACGTTGCACCGTAGCCCACGATTTCAGCGTAGATGTGCGCGCCACGAGCCAGCGCGTGCTCCAGTTCTTCAACCACAACCATACCGCCGCCGCCAGCGATAACGAAACCGTCACGGTGCGCATCATAAGTACGGGATGCTTTATCCGGGGTCTCATTGTACTTGGTGGACAGTGCACCCATTGCGTCGAATTCACAGGCCATTTCCCAGCCCAGCTCTTCGCCGCCGCCAGCAAATACGATGTCCTGTTTACCCAGTTGGATCTGCTCAACAGCATTACCGATGCAGTGTGCGGAAGTTGCACACGCAGAGCTGATGGAGTAGTTCACACCGTGGATTTTGAATGGGGTCGCCAGGCATGCGGAAACCGCAGAACCCATGGCTTTGGTTACCACGTACGGACCTACCGCTTTCAGACCACGCGGGCTACGCATCGCGTCAGCACCGAATACCTGCGCTTTTGATGAGCCGCCGGAACCGGCGATCAGACCCACGCGCGGGTTGTTCTGATAAACCTCTTCGCTCAGGCCGGAATCTTTGATCGCTTCCTGCATGGAGAGATAAGCATAAATAGAGGCATCGTTCATGAAACGAACCACTTTGCGGTCAATCAAACCGGTGGTGTCCAGTTTGACGTTACCCCATACGTGGCTACGCATACCTGAATCTTTAAACTCTTCAGAGAAAGTGATCCCGGAGCGTCCTTCACGCAGAGATGCCAGGACTTCCTGCTGGTTATTACCGATGCTGGAAACAATGCCCAGGCCAGTAATCACTGCACGTTTCATTCAATACCTCTGTAAGTCGCACTATAGTAAGTTTCGAGTCGCACAATAGCGTACACTTGTACGCCGAACAAGTCCGATCAGACATTTTCTGCGGAAATTTGCACCAATGGACTCACATCGTTAAGATCGTGCCACTGCCTGTCAGACGAGTAACTTACGTGAAACAAAACGCTATACAACCCGCCAACCTCGAATTCAACGCTGAGGGTACACCTGTTTCCCGAGATTTTGATGACGTCTATTTTTCTAATGATAACGGACTTGAAGAAACCCGCTATGTTTTCCTCGACGGAAACCAGCTCAGCGCCCGCTTCCCGGTGCACCCGCGTAGCCTGTTTGTGGTCGCGGAGAGCGGATTCGGCACCGGGCTGAATTTTTTAACCCTCTGGCAAGCGTTCGATCGGTTTCACGCTGTACACCCTGAGGCTACGCTACAAAGATTACATTTCATCAGTTTCGAAAAATTCCCGCTCACCGCGCACGACCTGCGGCTTGCTCATCAGCGCTGGCCGGAGCTTGCAGCCTGGGCAGAGCAGCTTCAGGCACAATGGCCGCCCCACATCGGCGGCTGTCATCGCCTGATTCTGGACGGCGGACGCGTCACGCTGGACCTCTGGCTTGGCGACATTAACGACCTGACCGATACGCTTGATGATTCGATGAATCAGAAGGTGGACGCGTGGTTCCTGGACGGCTTTGCGCCCGCCAAAAACCCGGACATGTGGAGCCAGCATCTGTTCGAAGCAATGGCACGCCTGGCGCGTCCTGGCGCAACGCTCGCCACCTTTACCTCGGCAGGCTTTGTCCGCCGCGGGTTGCAGGAGGCGGGCTTTACCATGCAGAAAACCAAAGGGTTTGGCCGCAAGCGCGACATGCTTGTCGGCAGGATGGATCAGACGCTGGACATTCCTGCTCAGGCCCCCTGGTTTGCACGCAATGCCAGCGCATCACGTGAGGTGGCGATAGTCGGCGGGGGGATTGCCAGCGCCCTGCTCTCTCTCGCGCTTGTTCACCGTGGCTGGCAGGTTACGCTCTACTGTGCTGACGACGCACCAGCAAACGGCGCGTCCGGTAATCGCCAGGGCGCGCTCTATCCGCTTTTAAGCGCGCATGACCCGGCGCTGTTCCAGTTTTTCCCGGCGGCGTTTACCTTCGCCCGTCGCCTGTACGACGCTCTGCCGGTGGCGTTCGACCATGACTGGTGCGGCGTGACGCAGCTCGGCTGGGATGATAAGAGCCAGCAAAAAATCACGCAGATGCTGTCGCTGGGTCTGCCTGACGAGGTTGCCCGCGCGGTGAGCCCACAGCAGGTGGCTGAAACCGCTGGCGTTGAAACGGGCTGCGGCGGTATTCAGTATCCCCTCGGCGGCTGGCTGTGCCCGGCTGAACTGACCGCTGCGGTGATTGCTCTTGCGCAGTCGCGCGGGCTGACGGTGCATTATGCCCACAAGGTGGAATCGCTGAGTCGGATAGAACACTGGAATCTGCGTTTTGCTGATGGGAAAGAGGCGAGCCATGCCAGCGTTGTGCTGGCAAACGGACATAACATCAGTCAGTTTATCCAGACAGAGACGCTGCCGGTTTATCCGGTCGGCGGTCAGGTGAGCCATATCCCGACCGCCCCCGAATTGAGCAAACTGCGCCAGGTGCTGTGCTATGACGGCTATCTGACGCCGCAAAATCCGTCAAATGGTCATCACTGCATCGGGGCCAGCTATCATCGTGGCGAGACGGATATGCGCTACAGCGAGGCGGATCAGACGCAGAACCGCCAACGCCTGATTGACTGTTTCCCGGATGCGGCGTGGGCGAAAGAGGTCGACGTCAGCAAGGGAGAAGCGCGCTGCGGCGTGCGCTGTGCCACCCGCGATCATCTGCCAATGGCGGGAAATGTGCCGGACTACGAAGCCACGCTTGAAGCCTATCATGATCTGGCTGAACACAAGGACACAGCGGTGGCCGCACCGGTCTATCCGGAGCTGTTTATGCTGGGCGGGCTGGGTTCTCGCGGGCTGTGCTCTGCGCCGCTGCTGGCTGAAGTGTTAGCCGCGCAAATGAGCGACGAGCCGATTCCGCTGGACAGGGTTACGCTTGCGGGACTTAATCCAAATCGCTTGTGGGTAAGGAAACTGCTGAAGGGGAAGAAGGTTAAGTAGGGTATGGTCTGGTGCCCTCACCGCGTCCCTCTCCCACAGGGAGAGGGAGGTGAAACGCTTACTTCGCTTTCGCCTGCTTGAACAAATTGTCCCACATGCCCAGCACCAGAGACTGGTCGCGTGGAGAGAGTTCCCCTGCCTGAATGGCTTTCTCCAGGCTGCGGGTCACTTCGTCGTGAACGGCCTCGGCAGAGTGATCGTCCCCTGCCTCCAGCTCGGCAACAGCCAGCGTCAGGTGACCACGCAGATAACCGCTGGCGAACAGCTCATCATCACTGGCGTGTTCCACCATGTCATCAATTAACGCCAGAATGCGTGATTCAAATTCTGCGATCATCTTCTTTCCTCTGTTAAAGATCTTCCGGCCAAGGGAAGCATTCCGCCGTCATCTCCGGCGTGTGGTAATAATTCTGTAAGGCCTTGATCAGACGTGCCGGACGTTCCGGGATGCCCTTCTCAAGATATTCCATCACCTGCGCGTGAACGCGGCGCTGGAAGACGATACGGTCCGGCTCGAAGTCGCCTTCGAGGTTGTCGCAGCTAACGTTGAACGGGAAGCCCGCCGCCACGCAGAATAGCCACTCCAGCGCCTGCGGTTTCACTTCCACATCTTCAAACTGCCCCTGCGTGGCGGCGTCACGTCCGTCCGGGCAGTACCAGTAACCGAAGTCCACCAGCTCGCGACGCGCTTTCCCCGCGATGCACCAGTGAGAAATCTCGTGAAGACCGCTGGCGTAAAAGCCGTGCGCAAAGACGATACGGTTGTACGGTACTTCCGCATCAGCAGGAAGATAGATCGGTTCGTCGTCGCCTTTAATCAGACGGGTATTAAAATCATCAGCAAAACAGCCGTCAAAAATCTCAATCAGCTGTTCGTATTTATGCGTACTGTTCATTAGTTCATCCCCAACCAGGTGAGGATCTCCTGTCCATGGCTGTCATAAAGCAGTTTGGCGCTCATTACCGCCGAGACGATAACAATCATCGGGCGAATCAGTTTTTGTCCTTTGCTTAACACCAGACGTGAGCCCGCGCGCGCGCCCAGAAACTGCCCTGCCATCATCACAAAGCCGGTTGCCCAGATGACCTTGCCGCCAATGATAAACAGCAGCAGGCCGCCGACGTTCGAGGTCGCGTTGAGCACTTTGGCATGAGCGGTGGATTTGGCAAGGTTAAACCCGGCCAGCGTCACAAACGCCAGCGCGTAAAACGAGCCTGCACCCGGGCCAAAGAAACCGTCGTAAAAACCCACACAGCCCCCGGCAATCAGGGCAAACGGCAGGCCGTGCAGACGACGCTGGCGATCCTCTTCACCGAGCTTGGGCATCAGCAAGAAGTAAAGACCGATGCAGATAACCAGAATCGGCAGGATCTGACGCAAAATATCAGACTGCACGTGCTGAACCAGCAGCGCGCCCGACGTCGAGCCGATAAAGGTCATCAGAATATTCAGCTTCTGATCGGCAAGGTTTACCACTTTTCGCCGAATAAAGTAGAGCGACGCGGAGAGCGATCCGCCGCAGGCCTGAAGTTTATTCGTGGCGAGCGCCTGGGCAGGGCTCATCCCCACCGCCAGCAGTGCCGGAACGGTCAACAAACCGCCCCCACCCGCCAGGGCATCGATAAAACCGGCTAACATCGCAACAAAAAACAGTGCCGCCAGCATCCACGGTGACACCATAAACAAATCGACGAAATTATCCATTAAAGTACATGCTCATCCAGTAGCGCCTGGCAGGAAGGCGGCAACGGAGGCGGTGTCTTCTTCTCAGGCTTAGAGGTTCCAGGTTTTGCCGGTTCAAACCAGCTTTGCAGTTCCGCACCGCAGCCATCGCCTGGCGGAGGTAACGGCTGATCTTCACACTCCAGGCTGTTCGCCGGGCAGCGCAGACGAACGTGCATATGCGCACGATGCTGGAACCACGGGCGCACTTTGCGCAGCCAGTCGCGATCGGTTCCGGCATCCAGGCAGAGCTGCTGCTTGATGGCCGGGTTGACGAAAATCCGCGTGACGTCGTTATCTTCTGCCGCCAGCTTGATCATGCTGGAAACATCCCGCGTCCAGAGTGATGGCACAACGCGCTTACCGTCGCTCGCCACCAGATCCAGCGCCTGCGGTTTCAGCAGTTGGGCTGACGTCCAGCGCGCTTTCGGCAGCTGCAGGAAGATATCAACATCCAGTCCGGTCTGGTGACTGGCGTGTCCACCGTTAAAACGACCGCCAGCAGGCATCCCCATATCGCCGATCAGCATCGTGCCCAGCCCCAGGTTATGCACCTGGTTTCCCAGACGCTGGATGAACAGCACCAGATCCGGGTGGCCGAAATAGCGTCGCTGATCGGTACGCATCACCTGGTAGGTATCAGACTGCAGAGGCAGCTCCTGAGCACCAACGATACATCCGTTCGAAAAGGCGCCAATAGACTGGGCGCTCCCCGCTACCGGGTGGGTGATTTTTTGCCATGGCGTCGCGGCCAGACTGGCCCCACTGACCAACAACGCCAGCAGAGCAATTGCGGTTTTTTTCATGTTTACCAGCGTGGAATGGTGGTCGTCACATCCGCATTCTGCGCGCGCTGGCGCAGGAAGTGATCCATCAGCACGATCGCCAGCATCGCTTCTGCGATCGGCACCGCGCGGATCCCCACGCACGGATCGTGACGTCCTTTGGTGATCATCTCAACTTCTTCGCCATCGCGGTTAATCGTGTGGCCCGGCACGGTAATGCTGGAGGTTGGCTTCAGCGCGATGTTGGCGATAATCTGCTGTCCACTACTGATCCCCCCGAGGATGCCGCCCGCGTGGTTGCTCTGAAAACCCGCTTTCGTGATTTCGTCGCGGTTCTGGCTGCCACGGAGCTGAACCACGTCAAAACCGTCGCCAATCTCTACGCCCTTCACCGCGTTGATGCTCATCAGCGCGTGGGCAATGTCGGCGTCGAGACGGTCGAATACCGGTTCGCCCCAGCCAGCCGGGACGCCGTCGGCAACTACGGTCACTTTCGCCCCAATGGAGTCGCCCTCTTTTTTCAGGCCGCGCATCAGTTCATCCAGCGCTTCAAGCTTGTCTGCGTCAGCGCAGAAGAACGGGTTTTGTTCTACCTGATCCCAGTCTTTGATCGCCAGCGGAATGTCGCCCATCTGGGTCAAACAGCCGCGGATGACGATGCCAAACTTCTGCTGCAGATACTTTTTAGCAATCGCCCCTGCTGCCACGCGCATCGCGGTTTCACGCGCCGATGAACGTCCGCCGCCGCGATAGTCGCGAAAGCCGTACTTTTGTTCGTAGGTGTAATCAGCGTGCCCCGGACGGAAGACGTCTTTGATAGCACCGTAGTCCTGAGAGCGCTGATCGGTATTTTCGATCAGCAAACCAATGCTGGTGCCGGTGGTGCGGCCTTCAAAAACGCCAGAGAGAATTTTGACCTGGTCCGGCTCGCGACGCTGCGTGGTGTAGCGAGAGGTACCCGGACGACGACGGTCAAGGTCGTGCTGTAAATCTGCTTCGGTCAGTTCTATGCCTGGCGGTACGCCATCAACGATACAGCCCAGCGCCAGCCCGTGCGACTCACCAAACGTGGTCACCCGGAATACCTGTCCAATACTGTTTCCTGCCATCACGGCTCCGATGTTGTTGTTTGTGTTTGAGCGTTGTGAAACGGGCCGAAGCCCGCTGGATTAATCTTTATAGATGCTGAAGTGTTCGCGCGCGTCGAGCAGCTGCGCTTTGGTCAGCATAAAGACGCCGTCACCGCCGTTGTCGAACTCAAGCCAGGTGAATGGCACATCCGGGTACTGCTCTATCAGATGTACCATGCTGTTGCCTACTTCACAAATCAGAACGCCGTCATCGGTCAGATAATCCGGCGCGCAGGCCAGGATGCGGCGGGTCAGCTTCAGGCCGTCAGAGCCTGACGCCAGACCCAGCTCCGGCTCGTGACGGTATTCGTTTGGCAGATCGGACATGTCTTCAGCATCGACGTACGGCGGGTTCGTGACGATGAGATCGTACTGCAGCGTCGGCAGGTCGCGGAACAGGTCAGAGCGAATTGGCGTAACGTGATGGATCAGGCCGTGCTCTTCAATGTTGTGCTCGGTCACGGCCAGCGCATCGGTGGAGATATCTACGGCGTCGACTTCCGCTTCCGGGAAGGCGTAAGCGCAGGCAATGGCAATGCAGCCGCTGCCGGTACACATATCCAGAATGTGCTGCGGCTGATGGCCAATCAAACCTTCAAAGTGGTTGTTGATCAGTTCACCAATCGGCGAGCGCGGCACCAGCACGCGTTCATCGACATAGAACTCATGGCCGCAGAACCAGGCTTTGTTGGTCAGATAGGCGACCGGAATGCGCTCGTTCACGCGACGGATCACGCGCTCAACGATACGGTGTTTTTCGCTGGAGGTCAGACGCGCGGTGCGCATGTCTTCCGGGATATCCAGCGGCAGGTAGAGGGATGGCAGCACCAGCTGCACGGCTTCATCCCACGGGTTATCGGTACCGTGACCGTACCAGATATTAGCGGCGCTGAAGCGGCTAACCGACCAGCGCAACATGTCCTGTATGGTATGCAGCTCGTTTACTGCTTCATCGACAAATATTTTATCCACTCTTTCCTCCAGGGCATGCTCGCATAATTTTCGGCGGCTAGTTTGCCATGAAGACGGCGATAAATCAGCAATGACGCGTCGCGCTTGAGGTTAAAAAATGCGTTTAGTCGGGTACACTATCGGAAATACGAGATGAGAATGACAAATGAAAAAGAAAACATCGCTCAGCGAGGAGGATCAGGCGCTCTTCCGGCAGCTGATGACCGGGACGCGTAAAATCGCGCAGGACACCATTGTCCATCGCCCGCAGCGTAAAAAAATCAGCGAAGTACCGGTCAAGAGACTGCTGCAGGAGCAGGCGGATAACAGCCACTATTTTTCAGATGAATTTCAGCCTCTGCTCAACACGCAAGGGGCTGTGAAGTATGTCCGTGAAGACGTAAGCCATTTTGAGCTGAAAAAGTTACGCCGTGGGGATTATTCGCCAGAGCTGTTTCTCGATCTGCACGGGTTAACGCAGATGCAGGCCAAACAGGAACTGGGGGCACTGATCGCAGCCTGTCGTCGCGAACATGTTTTTTGCGCCTGCGTGATGCACGGCCACGGTAAACATATCCTCAAGCAACAGACACCGCTGTGGCTGGCTCAGCATCCACACGTGATGGCTTTTCATCAGGCACCCAAAGAGTACGGCGGAGATGCCGCATTACTGGTGTTGATTGAAGTGGAAGAGTGGCAGCCGCCGGAATTACCCTGATACGACGGCGGGAGGCTGATATTGTTCCCTCCGCGCTATCGTACGTCACGTCAGATGGCTTTTGCCATCTTCAGGTTGCACGGACTCATTTGCCAGTTGAAGACACCTTTGCCCGTTTCGTCCAGGGAAACATTGGCAATGGCAGATGTCGTGAACATCGGCGGGGTTTCGCCCGGGCACAGCTCAGATACCAGATAGCCAACCAGTGGCAGGTGGGAAATGACCAGCGCGGAAGCGACACCTTCATTGCACAGCGCCTGGAGATAAGCGCTGACAAGGCCTACATCGCCACATGGGGTGAGTTCAGGGAGAACATCCACACTGGCCGGCAGGTTCATACACTCCCCCACCACATCCAGCGTCTGTTCTGCACGCAGGAACGGACTCACCAGAACGCGTTCGATGTCCACTTTTTGACCGTTAAGCCAGGTCGCCATCTGACGAGATTCGTCGCAGCCACAGACGGTCAAAGGACGTACTGAGTCACTGGCGGCATCGAGTGCCGCGTCGCCGTGACGCATGATAAAAACTTGCATATTGCACCGCTTTTGTTAACCAGAATCACCGGCGTTAACTACCCGCTATAAATACTGAGAGGTAGAAAACCCGATGGTCGGGCATTGTGCCTGATCCATTCGGTGAATGAAACGCTGTTTTTTACCTCAATGGCGTAAGTATAGTCAATCTCTGTTTACAAAATCGCCAGAACAGGTTCATTCACTTCAGGATTTACCCTTCTTTGACCTCAGCTTACGAGGACAGTTTCCCTTGCAGGCCAAAATGTCTGGCCCCGTTCCGCCATCTGCAATAATTCGTCACACGGTGTAAACCGGGGACCATATTGCGAAGCCAGACGTTGCAGGATAGCAACCACTTCACCCGCGCCGAGCGTATCCATGTAACGGAACGGACCGCCAAGGAATGGCGGGAAACCAATGCCAAATACCGCGCCGATGTCACCATCGCGCGCGCTCTTGATCACCTGCTCACCAAAGCAGCGCGCCGCTTCATTGAGCATCATCATCACACAGCGTTCAGCACACTGGACGGCGGACAGTTTTCCCTGACCGGTGGTCGAAATAAGTCCATAAACCGAAGGGTCGACCTGTTTCCTGCTTTTACGCCCTTTCGCGCCGTAAAGATAGAAACCGCGTTCATTTTTTCTTCCTTTGCGATCGTCCTTCAAAATTGCAGAAACAATGTTTGCAGGTGGGCTAAAACGATCGCCATATGCAGCTTCCAGCACTGGTATAATTTTAGTGCCGGTATCTATTCCCACCTCATCCAAAAGTTGGATTGGGCCAACGGGGAAACCAAACTTTACCAGCGCCTCGTCGACGTGCTCTATCTTCTCGCCTTCCGTCAGCAGCCGCATGGCTTCATTAATATAGGGTGCCAGAATGCGGTTGACGTAAAAGCCGGCTTTGTCCGCCACCACGATCGGCGTCTTGCCCTGCATTTTAGCCAGCTTCACTACGGTGGCGATGGTTTGCGGGCTGGTCGTGGCATGTGGGATCACCTCCACCAGCGGCATTTTTTCAACCGGACTGAAAAAGTGCAGGCCTATCACCTGCTCCGGACGCACGGCGTTAGCCGCAATATCGCCAATCGGTAATGACGACGTGTTTGAGGCAAAAATGGTATGCGGCGCGCAATGTTGCTCAACGTCAGCGACCATCTGCTGCTTCAGCGCCAGGTCTTCAAACACGGCTTCAATCACCAGATCGCGATGCGCAAAACCGCTATAATCCGTCGTGCCGGAGATCATCGCCAGGGTCTTATCGCGCTCGCTTGCTCTGATATGGCGGCGTTTAACCTTTTGATCAAGGTTCTGCCAACTGTACTGCAGCGCATGGTTGATCCCTTTCGCAGCGATGTCTTTGATCCGTATAGGCAATTTACCTTTGCTTGCAGTAACAAATGAAATGCCTCCGCCCATGAGTCCCCCACCCAGCACGCCAATAGCACGCAGCGGCGCAGGCTGCGCCTCGCTACCGGGATCTTTTTTCACGTCAGTGCTGGCGAAGAAGATGCTGCGCAGCGCCTGCGACTGGGGCGTCATCGCCAGTTCGCCAAAGGCTTTAGCCTCCGCGGCATAGCCGCTGCTGCTTCCCTGGGACAACCCGGTTTCAATAACCTCCAGGATCCGCTTTGCCGCCGGGTAGTTGCCTTTGGTTTTTTGTTCGGTCTTTTTGCCCACCATGTTGAACAGGAGCGTTCTCCCCAGCGGACCGGCCAGCACGCGCTCGCGTACCGGCAAAGGACGCTTTGCCTGACGTCCTTTCAGCGCAAGCTCAACGGCGGCCTCCAGCAAAATGGAATGCGGTACGACGTCATCGACCAGACCTACCTTCTGCGCCTGGCGGGCACGCAGCTGTTTACCGGTTAAGATCATCTCCAGCGCCGTGCTGACGCCTACCAGGCGCGGCAGACGTTGCGTTCCGCCGGAGCCAGGCAGCAAGCCGAGCTGCACTTCAGGCAGTCCTAAAACGGTTTTTGCATCGTCAGTGCAGATGCGGCTATGACAGGCCAGTGCCAGCTCCAGTCCCCCGCCCAGGCAAGCGCCGTGGATCGCTGCGACGACCGGGATCGGCAGGCCGCTAATCTCCGCCATTACCTGCTGGCCCTGACGTGCCAGTTCTTCAGCTTCCAGAGCGCTTTGCGCCCGGGCAATCATGTTGATATCGGCCCCGGCAATAAAGTTGTCCGGCTTGGCAGAGATAAACACCAGACCGCGGATAGCCTTGTTTTCGCGGATCTGCTTTAGCATTGCGCGCACCTGAACACCAAACTCGGCTTTCAGGGTATTCATCTTTTCACCAGGAACATCAATGGTTATCACGGCGACGTTATCGAGGCGAACCGTCAGATTAAAGGCAGATGTCATTTCCATTATTCAGCCTCCAGAACCATTGCTGCACCCAGTCCACCCGCCGCACAGGCGGTGACGAGACCAAAACCACCGCCACGGCGGCGTAGCTCGTGTAATGTTTGCGTAATCATCCTCGCCCCTGTCGCCGCAAATGGATGACCATAGGCGATGGAGCCCCCCAGCACGTTAAATTTACTCTGATCCACTTCGCCTGTGGCATGCGCGCGGCCCAGCACATCGCGCGCAAAACGCTCGCTTGCCAGCAGCTGTACGTTAGCCAGGGTTTGCGCGGCGAACGCTTCGTGCATATCAATCAGGGTTAAATCAGCCAGCGTCAGCCCCGCGCGATCCAGCGCCAGCGGCGTGGACCAGGCCGGACCTAACAGCATGTCCTGCCAGACATCAATGGCGGTAAAAGCATAGCTGCGTAAATAGCCCAGCGAAGTGATGCCCAGCTCTTTTGCGCGGGATTCGGTCATCAGGATCACAGCGGCAGCCCCATCCGTCAGTGGCGTACTGTTAGCCGCCGTCACCGTGCCATGTTTACGGTCAAACGCAGGGCGCAGTTTTGCGTAATCCGCCAGCGTCGAGGTGCCGCGAATATTGTTATCTTCCGCGAGCGGTTCGCGGTAGGGCGGAATATAGGCAGTCATGACTTCATCGGACAGCTTGCCTTCCGACCAGGCTTTTGCCGCAAGCTGATGTGAACGATGCGCCAGGGCATCTTGCTGTTCACGGGTAATGCCGTACGTTTTTGCCATCTGCTCAGCGGTATCTCCCATGCGCAGGCCGGTAGAGTATTCCGCTACGGCAGGTGGCACAGGCATGAGGTCGCGCAGGCGTAAGCGCGAGAAGAGTTTGAGTTTCTGACCCGTCGTGCGGGCTTTGTTGGCATCCACCAGGATGCGCGCCAGCTTTTTACTGACCCCAATCGGCAGTACCGAAGAGGAGTCCGCCCCACCTGCAATCCCGGCGCGGATCGTGCCCGCCATCAGGCTTTCGGCAACGTTAGCAACGGCCTGGAAACTTGTCGCACAGGCGCGGCTAACGCTGTAGGCATCGGTATGAACGTTCATCCCGGTACCGAGTACAATTTCCCGCGCAATATTGGGGGCTTCCGGCATCTGCACGACCTGGCCGAAAACCAGCTGCTCGATAACTTCAGGCGGAATTTCGCTGCGAGCCAGCATCTCTCCCACTACCATTTTCCCCAGGTCGACAGCCGGTATGCCATGAAACGCCGTTGCCTGACGCGCAAATGGCGTGCGCAATCCGCTGACGATGGCAATGCGATCGCCCTGACGGGTAATAAGCGGTAATGCCTGACTCATAACACTCCCCTGTAAAAATTATCTCAAACATAAAGTGGTCTGACCTGATAATAGTCTTAACCATTTTTTTACATTCAGCCAATCGGGGAAACGAAAAAGTGCGAGCTAAGACACAGAGAAGAAAAAGAAAATGCCCCGAGGTAAAAGCAAAACGGTAACCCATAGGTTACCGTTTTTAGTGTTTGCCCCCTCTCCCGTGGGAGAGGGCTGGGGGTGAGGGCATCAGGCCGCAGAGATTAACGCAGGCCTAACTGGAAAATCAGCGTTTCGGCTTCGCAGGCGAAGACAAAATCGATGTCCAGCTGCACGCCACCGTCCACCTCGGTGAAGGTAGATTTGATTTCGCACGGTTCGGATTCAACATCGCGCGCACGCTTGCTCAGCGCGGTCAGGGTCTCTTCCGCTTCGGCACGGTTGGTGAATACACGGCTGTAAGAGGCGGTGCAATCGGTGTTGTCCATGATGGTCCCAACATCCATACAGCAGCAAACCGGGGTTTCATCAGCACTGCATTTACTCATAGCTCAATTTCCTCTGTATTCGCGCAGCGCGCGAGATAAACACGATGCTGATATTTTACGCCCCGGCGCTGGCTCTCTCCAGCCGTTAATGGCGTAAAAGCGGATAAGTGACCAATATCACACTAAAAAATGATCTAAAACAAAAACCACCCTTTTGGGTGAGTCGCGATGGTCACAATTTTGCCAACCAGATCTCGTTTCACGAAACATGTTTGAAAATATTAACAAACAAACTTGCAACATTCTAGCTGGTCAGACCTATACTCACGCCACTGGTCTGATTTGTATGTCATACCTCAGACCCTACACTTCGCGCTCCTGTTACGGTATGTAACAATTATTGAATAAAAATAACTCAATGAGGTTATGGTCATGAGCCAGAAAACCCTGTTCAACAAAACTGCGCTGGCAGTCGCAGTGGCAATCGTGTCAACTTCCGCCTGGTCAGCGGGCTTTCAGTTAAACGAATTTTCTTCCTCTGGCCTTGGCCGTGCGTATTCCGGGGAAGGTGCGATTGCAGATGATGCGGGTAACGCGAGTCGTAACCCTGCGCTGATCATGATGTTTGATCGTCCGACCTTCTCTGCTGGTGCTATTTTTGTCGATCCCGGCGTTGATATTTCAGGTCGTTCTCCGACAGGCGCCAGCCTGAAAGCGGATAACATCGCGCCAACGGCATGGGTGCCAAACATGCACTTCGTCGCGCCAATCAACGATCAGTTTGGCTGGGGGGCCTCCGTCACCTCTAACTACGGTTTAGCGACTGAGTTTAGCGACAACTACGCCGCTGGGGCGTTTGGCGGTAAAACCGACCTGGAAACCCTGAACCTGAACCTGAGCGGTGCTTACCGTCTGGACAATCACTGGAGCTTTGGCGTTGGCTTTGACGCTGTGTATGCCAAAGCGAAGATCGAACGCTACGCGGGCGACCTGGGCAAAATCGTGGCTGGCTCAGGCGCACTGCCACCGGCACTGGCGCAGCGAGTGGCGGGAATTCCGGCAGACACCCAGATTGCGTATCTGAAGGGTGACGAGTGGGGCTTTGGCTGGAACGCCGGTATCTTGTATGAACTCGATAAAAACAACCGTTACGGTTTTACTTACCGTTCCGAAGTGAAAATCGACTTTGATGGCGACTATAAGAGCAGCCTGCCTTCCGCTTATAACCAAATCCTCGGCAACTTCGGTCTACCTATGGGTACCAACGGCCGTACCACCGGCGGTTCTCTGAGCCTGCACCTGCCAGAAATGTGGGAACTGTCAGGTTATAACAAAGTGGCGCCGCAGTGGGCAGTTCACTATAGCCTGACCTATACCAGCTGGAGTCAGTTCCAGGAGCTGAAAGCAACCAACAGCAAGGGCGACACGCTCTTCTATAAAGATGAAAGCTTCCGCGACGCTTACCGCATCGCGCTGGGTACGACCTACTATATGGATGACAACTGGACGTTCCGTACCGGTATTGCCTTCGATGACAGCCCGGTCCCAGCAGACAAGCGTTCCATCTCAATTCCGGATCAGGACCGCTTCTGGCTGAGCGCAGGTGCGACCTATGCCTTCAACAAAGATGCCTCGGTTGATGCCGGTATCTCTTATATGCATGGTCAAAAAGTTAACTTCAAGGAAGGTCCGTATGAGTTCTCTTCCGAAGGTAAAGCCTGGCTGTATGGCATGAACTTCAACTACGCGTTCTAATCGCGCTTGAAGCAAAAAAGGTGAGCATTGCTCACCTTTTTATTTACTGCGAATCGATATCTTTTAGTTCGTTTTCGATAGCCTTCGCGTTTGGATTCTCTTCCGGCTTCAGCTTACCGCCGTTGGCAATAAAGTCATGATTCTGGAAGTACGCTTCACGCACCATAATGTACGGATCTGAAGACTGACGCAGCAGGCCATCAGAGTCGAGCAGTTGCGCGCGCGTTTCAATCCCTTCTACCGTCCATTTACCAATCGACAGCGGCCAGGTCAGCCACGACAGGACCGGATACAGCGTATCCACCATATCGCCGCCCTCATCACGGATCGTAAAGCTACCGTAGAACGGTAACTGCACGTAAGGGCCATATCCGACGCCATAATGTCCCAGCGTGCTGCCGAAACGGTGCGGCTGTTCACGCTGCAGTTTCTGGTTAGCCATGCCGGCAACATCAATAAAGCCCCCCATACCCAATATGGAGTTGAGGAAGAAGCGGGTAAAGTGCACCATCCCCTGATACGGGTCACCCTGCAGGAAGTAGTTCACCATTACCGCAGGCTCTTCGAGGTTGCTGGTAAAGTTACTTAATCCGTTACGCGCAGGTTGGGGAACGTAATCACGCCATGCTACAGCCACCGGACGAACCACATACGGGTCCAGCACGTTGTAGTTGAAGCTATACATTGAACGGTTAAATCCTTCGAGAGGATCGGAGCGTCCCGTTTGCTCCCCGGAGCTGGCGCAGCCCACAAGCATCGTCGCGCCCAGCGCAAGCGCCGACAGCCGAAGTTTCATAAATATCTCCCTGTTCAGTATGGCTATCGTTGATTGCCATCCGTAACGGAGCCGTTGACGCTCCGTCTGTAAACGTGCAAGCGATTGTAACAGCACGTTTACCGATGTCTATGAGCACAATTACGGGCAGTAACCACCGTGACTCTGATCTCAGCATAGCCTGGCTTTTGGAATTCGTTTCGCTGGCAATTTTATAATGTCTTTGAAAGAGATGTATCACCTTTGTTGTCATTCCCGCCAATTTAAGACCATCCCCACAGGCATCCCGATAAAAGCCGCTACGCTTAACAGAAAGATCAACCTCCGGGAGCAGATATGAAAGAAGTGGGCGAAGAAAAAATTGGCGAGAGCAGTGAGGAGCTTGAAATTGAAAGCGAGGAGAAAGCGCGCGGCGAGAAGATAGAAATTGATGAAGATCGCCTCCCTTCCCGCGCAATGGCGATCCACGAGCATATACGTCAGGATGGCGAAAAAGAGATGGAGCGCGATGCCATGGCCCTCTTCTGGTCTGCTATCGCTGCTGGTCTGTCAATGGGCGCATCTCTGCTCGCAAAAGGGATATTTCATGTTCAGCTGGAAGGTGTGCCCGGTGGGTTTTTACTCGAAAATCTCGGCTACACCTTCGGCTTTGTGATTGTCATCATGGCCCGCCAGCAGCTGTTTACCGAAAACACGGTGACGGCCGTTTTGCCAGTGATGCAAAACCCTACCCTCGGCAATTTTGGTTTATTGATGCGTCTGTGGAGCGTGGTCCTGCTGGGTAATATCATCGGCACGGGCATTGCGGCCTGGGCATTTGAGTATATGCCGATCTTTGATGAACCCACCCGAGACGCGTTTGTGAAAATTGGCATGGACGTGATGAAAAATACGCCAATCGAGATGTTCTCAAATGCCATCATCTCCGGCTGGATTATTGCCACGATGGTCTGGATGTTTCCTTCAGCCGGCAGCGCCAAAATAGTGGTGATCATATTGATGACCTGGCTAATTGCGCTCGCCGACACCACGCATATTGTGGTCGGTACCGTGGAAATCCTCTATCTGGTCTTTAACGGTACGCTTCACTGGAGCGATTTTTTCTGGCCGTTCGCCCTGCCGACGCTTGCGGGAAACATCTGCGGCGGAACGTTTATCTTCGCGCTGTTAAGCCATGCCCAAATTCGTAACGACATGTCTAACAAACGCAAAGCTGAACTTAAGGCGCGGGAAAATGATGATAAATCGACAAAAAAATCGACCTGAACGGTGACTCTTTGAGCAGTCAGGCGGCAATGCGCTTAACGCAAAGTGTAAATAAGGCTATACTCGTGCCGCCTCGTCCCCTTAGTTAAATGGATATAACGAGCCCCTCCTAAGGGCTAGTTGCAGGTTCGATTCCTGCAGGGGACACCATATTCAGTCGGTCTTTTCAGCACAACGATAAACCGGCACGCGTCGGGTCGTTCCGGTCAGATTCTCAAATACCTCTGTTTCAGCCGTTGTAATCCTCATGCCCGCCTTTCTCAGGCGCGACACCTCAGCGGCAATCCGTTGGATGCCAAACCAGAAAAGCGCGTCCAGTGCGGTCACTTCCAGGCCGCTCAGCAGCGCACGCTTCAGGCGTTCAGCGGGAGGCTTAATCTCTTTCGCAATCTGCAAAAAAGGTTCCGCGGTTTGATTGACTGACCCCAGTCGTCGTATACGGGTGGATAGACGGTATTGAAAATGTTCAGGAACATCGCTCAGATCGGTTTTCACACTCCAGACGCAACCGAAGCGTTTACCGTTAAAAATGACGTTCTTCTGGCTGAGCTGCAGCTCATTGCGAAGCCCGGCTATTAACTGGGGCGTGCGCACGAGCAGCAGGCGGAAAGGCAGCTCAAAGCTGGTCACGTAATCGACATTGAGCAGGGCAATACGTAAGCGCTCCTCGGCCCCGGCTTTACTCTCCCGGCACTCGCTCAACACATCACTCCACTGCTTTGTGAGGCGGGAAGATTCATTCACTTCCGTAAAACTGTACTTTTCAATCTGATAATCGATTCGCTCAGTCACCCGGGGTTTTCCTGTCAGCCACGTTTTAGCCCATAAAAGAGACTTTATCAGTACCTATTGTAATGCTCCACAGATGACGCGAAACATCGTTGAAATCTATAAAAACTGTAAAATCAAACACCTCCCAAACTGCCGCTTTTTTAATCAAAAACGAGTAATAGCACATATCGTATAACGGTGTTACATTATACCGCCCACCCAATGTCAGCTATGGCCAGGTAACGTCGTAAAGATCGGTAAAGCCTGCAACCATGACCTTGTACTACGGTCTAATAGGCACGTGGTATCGCTCTATGCGTTACTTTCACCGGCTCTACATAGGTTTCTCTATTTTGTCTCAATCCAATTTCAAGCGCGAATTTTTGCACCCGCGTTACTGGTTTACATGGTTTGGTCTTGGCTTGCTCTGGTTGCTAGTACAGCTTCCTTATCCGGTGATTCGCATACTGGGCTCAAGGCTCGGTAGTACATCCCGCTATTTCCTGAAACGTCGCGAGTCCATCGCGCGTAAAAATATTGAGCTTTGCTTTCCGCAGTACAATGCCGAACAGCGTGAAAAACTCATCGCTGAAAACTTCAAGTCTATCGGCATGGCGCTGCTTGAAACCGGCATGGCCTGGTTCTGGCCAGATGAGCGCGTCCGCAAGTGGTTTGATGTGGAAGGACTGGATAACCTTAAACGCGCGCAGATGCAAAAACGCGGCGTGATGGTCGTCGGGGTTCACTTTATGTCGCTGGAACTGGGTGGTCGCGTGATGGGTCTGTGTCAGCCAATGATGGCCACCTACCGTCCTCACAACAGTGCGCTGATGGAATGGGTTCAGACCCGTGGCCGCATGCGTTCCAACAAGGCGATGATCAGCCGTAATAACCTGCGCGGTATGGTCGGTGCCCTGAAGAAAGGTGAGGCCGTCTGGTTTGCACCCGATCAGGATTATGGACGTAAGGGCAGTAGCTTTGCACCGTTCTTCGCGGTCAAAGACGTTGCTACGACCAACGGCACCTTTGTCATTTCGCGTCTGTCGGGTGCCTCCATGCTGACCGTGACGATGGTGAGAAAAGCGGATAAATCAGGCTATCGTCTGCACATCTCCCCTGAAATGGCTAACTATCCGGAAAACGAGTGCGAAGCCGCAGCGTTTATCAACAAAGTCATCGAAACTGAAATCATGCGTGCGCCAGAGCAGTATCTCTGGATGCATCGTCGTTTCAAAACGCGCCCACTTGGCGAAGCCTCGCTCTATATTTAAGCCCTTATGAAGGTTAGTTTCGCTAAGAAACTAACCTTTTCAATCACCTGCCATCCCGTACCCAAACCGTCTTTTATTGCGTCGCTCAAAGTGAATTTATTGCGTTGCGAAATCAAACTGTCGCCGTTCCACGACACTCGTAAGTGACGGAAATTATTTAAAAAAATCCCTCTTGTCACCCCCCATTTTTAGGCGTACATTAGCGCCGTCTGGCAACAGGAAAGCACAGAATTCTGAGCGGGAGTCGGCGGCGTAACGGGAAAATTCTCATTTCCGTTTTGACCGGATTTCAGTTCTCTATAATCAGGTGGACTCTGTTTTTAAATGCGTACCACAAGATACGCGGAGCGATGAAACGTGAAATATTTCTTTATGGGCATTTCGGTGATTGTTTTAGTCTGGGCCGGAACCTTTGCCCTGATGATCTAGTGAAGAATATGCAGTCAAAAAAACAGGAGCCATTGGCTCCTGTTTTTTTATGTCATGACGACGCGGGGTTCTCAGCGACGCTCTTTGAGGAGAGCAGCCCGTCGGCCCGGAACATACTCTTGATGCCCCTCACCGCCTGACGAATACGGTCGCTGTTTTCAATCAGGGCAAATCGCACATGGGTGTCACCATAATCACCAAAGCCAATGCCCGGTGATACACACACCTTCGCGTCCTGAAGCAGTTTTTTGGCAAACTCCAGGGACCCCATCGCCGCGTACGGCTCCGGAATTTTAGCCCAGACGTACATGGACGCTTTCGGCATTTCTACCATCCAGCCCGCTTCATGTAACCCTTTTACCAACACGTCGCGGCGGCGCTTATACTGAGCCGCAATCTCGTGAACACATTGCTGATCGCCCTCCAGAGCAGCGATAGCAGCGACCTGTAGCGGCGTGAAGGTGCCGTAGTCGTGGTAACTCTTAATACGCGCCAGTGCATTCACCAGCGTTTTGTTACCCACCATAAAGCCAATACGCCAGCCCGCCATGTTGTAGCTTTTCGACAGGGTAAAGAACTCTACCGCCACGTCACGCGCGCCCGGGACCTGCATAATCGACGGAGCCTTCCAGCCGTCATAGACGATGTCAGCATAGGCTAAATCGTGAACCACCAGCACGTCATAACGCTTAGCCAGCGCGACAACTTTCTCGAAGAAATCGAGCTCCACGCACTGGGCCGTTGGGTTCGACGGAAAACCGAGGATCATCATCTTGGGTTTTGGATAACTTTCGCGAATCGCACGTTCCAGTTCGTTAAAGAAATCGACACCTTCCACCAGCGGCACAGAACGGACCTGCGCCCCGGCAATCACCGCGCCGTAGATATGGATTGGGTAGCTTGGGTTAGGGACCAGCACCGTGTCGCCATGATCCAGCGTGGCCAGCATCAGGTGTGCCAGCCCCTCTTTCGAGCCAATGGTGACAATGGCTTCACTTTCAGGATCGATATCAACCTGATAGCGATCCTGATACCAGCGCGAGATCGCGCGACGTAATCTGGGAATACCGCGAGACGTTGAATAGCCATGGGTATCCGGGCGCTGGGCAACCGTGCAGAGTTTCTCAACAATGTGCGGTGGCGTGGGGCCGTCAGGGTTACCCATACTGAAATCGATAATATCTTCGCCGCGCCGACGCGCAGCCATCTTCAGTTCAGCGGTGATGTTGAAAACGTAAGGGGGGAGACGATCGATACGCGTAAAACGGCGTTCAGGACTGAATTCAGCCATAGATTCCTCAGATTAACGTTAGCGCCCGGACCGTCCGAGCGACGCTGCCACTGATGTGGCGTGTTTAGAAAATAACCTGAAAAAAAACATGCTGTCGAGAGGGAAATGAAAAAAAAAGCGTTCGCACGAAAACCGGAAGCCGGCTGGGCGTAAAAGCGGAAGCCTCTGTTCCGGAATCATCGTTCTGATAGCTGTTATTTAACATCATGATATCAAAACAGTTACCAGATGCCGAGCAGACGATTAAAAACCGGTACGGGTCAATCTCTGACAGATAATCCCCTTTGTAAATTATGGTTTTTCCCCATTTGATAAACCTGACGGATAGCTGGTCAATACGCGCCAGGTTTTTTATCATGGTTCTTTCCCGTTTTCCCAGGTCCACTCGTGCACGAAATATTTACTATGCTGCTGGCGGTTTTTGACCGTGCGGCATTAATGCTGATTTGCCTGTTCTTCCTTATCCGCATTCGCCTGTTTCGCGAGCTGTTGCACAAATCAGCCCACTCGCCAAAAGAGCTGCTGGCCGTCACCGCCATCTTTTCGCTGTTCGCCCTGTTCAGCACCTGGTCCGGCGTGCCGGTAGAGGGTTCGCTGGTTAACGTGCGCATTATCGCCGTCATGTCCGGCGGGATTTTATTTGGCCCGTGGGTGGGCGTAATCACCGGTCTGATTGCCGGGACACACCGCTACCTGATTGATATCGGTGGCGTAACGGCGGTACCGTGCTTTATCACCAGCATTATCGCCGGGGTGCTGTCCGGCTGGATCAGCCGCAAAATCCCGAAAAAACAGCGCTGGCGCGTCGGGATCGTCGCAGGCATGGTATGCGAAACGCTGACCATGATCCTGGTCGTCGTCTGGGCCCCCACCACCGCGCTGGGGCTGGATATCGTCTCGAAAATCGGTATTCCGATGATCCTCGGCAGCGTTTGCATCGGTTTTATCGTGCTGCTGGTGCAGAGCGTTGAAGGGGAAAAAGAGGCCAGCGCCGCGCGTCAGGCCAAGCTGGCGCTGGATATCGCCAACAAAACGCTGCCGCTTTTTCGCCACGTTAACGCAGAATCGTTGCGTCAGGTCTGCGAGATTATCCGCCACGACATCCATGCTGATGCCGTCGCCATTACCAATATCGACCACGTGCTGGCCTACGTCGGCGTGGGGGAGCACAACTATCGCGACAACGATGACACCATAAGCCCGACCACCAGACAGGCGATTAACTACGGTAAAATCATTATTAAAAACAATGACGAAGCCCACCGAACGCCGGAAATCCACTCGATGCTGGTGATCCCGCTGTGGGAGAAAGGCATCGTAACGGGTACGCTGAAAATTTATTACTGTCACGCGCATCAGATAACCTCCTCACTGCAGGAGATGGCGATTGGCCTGTCGCAGATTATCTCTACCCAGCTTGAGGTTTCCCGTGCAGAACAACTGCGTGAGATGGCAAATAAGGCAGAGCTGCGCGCGTTGCAGAGCAAAATCAATCCCCATTTCCTGTTTAACGCCCTGAACGCTATCTCCTCTTCCATTCGTCTTAATCCGGACACCGCGCGCCAGCTGATTTTCAACCTGTCGCGCTATCTGCGCTACAACATCGAGCTGAAAGATGACGAGCAGATCGACATTAAAAAAGAGCTGTATCAGATCAAAGACTACATCGCGATTGAGCAGGCGCGCTTTGGTGACAAACTCACGGTCATTTACGATATTGATGAAGAGGTCAACTGCGTGATCCCGAGCCTGCTTATCCAGCCGCTGGTCGAAAACGCGATCGTTCACGGGATACAGCCCTGTAAAGGCAAAGGTGTCGTCACCATCAGCATCACCGAAAGCGGCAACCGCGTGCGAATTGCCGTGCGCGATACCGGCCACGGGATTGATCCAAAAGTCATTGAGCGCGTGGAGTCTAACGAGATGCCCGGGAATAAAATCGGCCTGCTGAACGTGCACCACCGGGTCAAACTGCTTTATGGCGACGGACTGCATATTCATCGTCTTGAACCGGGTACCGAAATTGCTTTTTACGTCCCGAATGAACGCTCTCTCGTTCATACGACGACATCACTGTTACCCCATGTGGAGTAACCCATGAAAGTCATCATCGTAGAAGATGAATTCCTGGCTCAACAGGAGCTAACCTGGCTTATCAAAACCCACAGCCAGATGGAGATTGTGGGTACCTTTGACGATGGTCTGGACGTGCTGAAGTTTCTGCAGCATAACCGGGTCGACGCCATTTTCCTGGATATCAATATTCCGTCGCTGGATGGCGTATTACTGGCGCAAAACATCAATCAGTTTGCCCATAAGCCGTTTATCGTTTTCGTCACAGCCTGGAAAGAGCACGCCGTGGAGGCTTTCGAGCTGGAGGCGTTTGACTATATTCTGAAGCCTTATCAGGAGTCGCGGATTGTCAGCATGCTGCAAAAGCTGGAAGCCGCCTGGCAGCAGCAGACTGCGCCCGCGAACGCCAGCCCAACGGTACGGGAAAACGACACCATTAATCTGGTCAAAGATGAGCGCATCATCGTGACGCCGGTCAATGACATCTACTATGCCGAAGCCCATGAAAAGATGACGTTTGTTTATACGCGGCGGGAATCGTACGTGATGGCGATGAACATCACCGAATTTTGCAGCAAGCTGCCAACGGCACACTTTTTCCGCTGTCACCGGTCGTTCTGCGTGAATTTAAACAAGATCCGCGAGATCGAACCGTGGTTTAACAACACCTATATTTTGCGTCTGAAAGATCTGGATTTTCAGGTGCCGGTGAGCCGCAGCAAGGTGAAAGAGTTCCGTCAGCTGATGCACCTGTAAAGCGCCCTCTCCTGCCGGAGAGGGCTCTGTGTCAGAGGATTTGACCGAGAACCTGACGCAGGTGAGCACCCGAGCCAAGCAGGCCAGGGTTATCATGCACTATCAGATAAACCGGAATGTCCTGCACATAGCTTCTGAAACGGCCTTTATCTTCAAACCCGCCGCGGAAGCCTGAGGCTTTAAAGAAGTCGAGGAAGCGCGGTACGATCCCGCCGGCAATATAGACCCCACCGAAGGTGCCCAGCGTCAGCGCCAGGTTGCCACCGAAACGACCCATGATTACGCAGAACAGCGACAGCGCGCGGCGGCAGTCAATGCAGCTGTCCGCCAGCGCGCGTTCGGTGACGTCTTTCGGCTGCAGGTTTTCCGGCAGACGACCGTCCGATTTCACAATCGCACGGTACAGGTTCACCAGCCCCGGACCGGAGAGCACACGCTCGGCAGAGACGTGGCCGATTTCAGCGCGTAATTCTTCGAGGATAATGCCCTCCTCTTCGCTGTTTGGCGCAAAGTCCACGTGGCCGCCTTCACCCGGCAGGCTCACCCAGCGCTGAGCCACATGCACCAGATGCGAAACGCCCAGACCGGTACCGGCCCCGTACACCGCAATCGGCTTGCCTTCAACCGGTTCAGCGCCGCCAAACTGGATCAGATGCTCTGGCTTCAGCATCGGGATCGCCATGGACACCGCGGTGAAGTCATTGATGATTTCAAGATGCGCAAAACCGAGGTTTTTTTTCATCTCGGCGATGGAGAATGCCCAGGTATGGTTGGTCATTGCGACCCAGTCGCCGGTTATCGGGCAGGCAATCGCGATGCAGCCGTCTTCAACGCTCACCTGCTGCTCTTCCAGGTAGACGAGGACAACAGCCTCAAGGCTTGGATAATCCAGCCCTGAGTAGGTTTTCGCCCGGGAAATTTCACCGCTACTTACATCGCATAATGCGAGGCGCGCGTTCGTGCCACCCACATCACCTACCAAAGCATACTTTGTCATTCTTCTACTGCTCCGCTAAAGTCAGAATAAATCTTTTGGGACACTGTAAATTCAAGGCGTGATAACAACAACGACCGGAAGGTGAATGCCCATGGATTATCGATCTTCGTCACAGAATAACTTTACCGTTTCAGCACCTTTTGCACTATTGCCATAAAGCTGATTGTGCAAAGTAACGTAATACCGTTTTGTACAAGGAAATCATCATGCTCCACCCGCGAGCCAGAACCATGCTGTTGCTGGCAATCCCGGCGTTAATCATTGGCGTGGCCTCAAGCCTGGTGCTCATTGTCGTGATGAAAGTCGCGTCAGTGCTGCAAACGATGTTATGGACAGCGCTTCCGGCAAAACTGGGCGTCAGCGCTGATTCCTCTGCCTGGATCATCATGATGCTGACGTTGACCGGTATTGCAGTGGGCCTGGTGATCCGTTTCAGTCCCGGGCATGCTGGACCAGACCCGGCGCAGGAACCGCTGATTGGTGCCCCGGTTCCGCCTTCTGCGCTGCCGGGGCTGATCGTTGCGTTGATTGTGGGCCTGGCCGGCGGCGTTAGCCTGGGGCCTGAGCATCCCATCATGGCCGTAAATATTGGTCTGGCGGTTTTCCTCGGTTCACGCATTTTACCCCGCGTTGGCGCGCTGGACTGGACCATTCTCGCCTCCGCAGGCACCATCGGGGCGCTTTTCGGCACGCCCGTTGCTGCGGCACTGATCTTTTCTCAGACGCTCAGCAGCAATAACGATGTCCCGCTGTGGGATAAACTCTTTGCTCCGCTGATGGCCGCAGCCGCCGGGGCGTTGACGACCAGCCTGTTTTTCCACCCCCATTTTTCCCTCTCCCTGCCCCACTACGGGCAGATGCAAATAGCCGATATTTTCAGCGGCGCCATCGTCGTCGCGATTGCCATCGCGCTGGGGATGGTGGCGGTATGGTGTCTTCCACGTCTGCACCGGCTGATGCATAAACTCAAACACCCGGTATTGATTCTGGGGACCGGCGGTTTGATCCTTGGTGTTTTAGGAGCAATCGGCGGGACGGTGACGCTGTTTAAAGGTCTGGACGAAATGCAGCAGCTGGCTTTCAGCCAGGTGTTTAGCGTGTCCGATTATCTGCTGTTTGCCGTAATCAAACTGGCCGCGCTGGTAGTGGCTGCAGCCTGCGGTTTTCGCGGCGGACGCATCTTCCCGGCGGTCTTTGTCGGCGTAGCGCTGGGGCTGATGCTGCATGAGCACGTCGATGCCGTTCCGGCAGCAATTACCGTTTCCTGCTCGATTCTGGGGCTGGTGCTGGTAGTCACGCGCGACGCGTGGCTGAGCCTGTTTATGGCCGCTGTGGTGGTTCCGGATACCACCCTCATTCCGTTACTTTGCATCGTGATGTTGCCCGCCTGGCTCCTGCTGGCGGGCAAACCGATGATGATGGCCTGGCGAAACGACAGGTAATCAGGCGCTATTGCGCGCTTCCAGCGCTTTGGTAATCGCCCCCAACAGCGGCGGGATGTCGGCTTTCGGCAGCATCACCTCAATCAGCGAGAGCCGCTCGTGGTGCGCCACTTTTTCAAGGACGTCCGCCAGCTGCTCCGCTTCACTGACCCGCCAGCACTGGGCCTGAGGATCAAGGCTCAGCGCCTGTGGGATTTGCGTCCAGTTCCATAACGCAATGTCGTTATACCGCTGCTCAGGCCCGTGGATCGCCCTTTCCACCGTGTACCCTTCGTTGTTAAGGACCAGAATGATGGGGTGTTGTTTATCCCGCAGCATCGAGCCGAGCTCCTGAATGGTGAGCTGCGCCGCACCGTCCCCCGTCAGCACAATCACGCGACGGTTCGGGCAGGCGGTTTGCGCGCCAAATGCCGCCGCCAGCGTGTAGCCAATCGACCCCCACAGCGGCTGGACGATAAAATTCACGTCTGCCGGAAGGCGAAGATCGATCGCACCGAAGGCTGAGGTTCCCTGATCCGCAAGGATAATGTCTCCCGGGCGAATAAACGTCTGCAACGTTCTCCAGAAATTCTCCTGGGTCAGCGAGCCATCCGGCTGCGGGTAGGACATCGCGCTTTGGGACAGTGGAACAGGCGTGCCGTGCACGTGCTGCTTGCACAGTTCCACCAGCGTCTCGATCGCCTGCAGCATAGGGATACCGGTAAACCAGATATCACCGACGCGGACGGCATGAGGCTGAACTTCTATCGTTTGCGACGGGGTTAACTGGTGGGTGAAGCCGGCGGTCAGGGTATCGGTAAATCGCGTGCCGATGCACAGCACCGTGTCAGCCCCTTCAATCGCCTCTTTTACCGCGCCGGCGCTCGCCGAACCGCTGTACGTACCATAAAAACCGGCGTGACGCTCGTCAAATATACCTTTGCCCATCAGCATGGTAGCGTGCGCCATCGGCACTTCCTTGACCCATTTCTGTAGTGCATGTTTCAGACCATGGCGCAGGACGAGGAAATCGGCCAGCAGCGCCGTGCGCTTGCTCATGGCCAGCTTGTTCTCTGCGGCATCCCGGAACGCCTTCAGGCAGGCACTATCGGCATGCGCATGTCTGAAAGTGAGAGCGTTTACAGGCGGTGTGGCGGCTTTTTTTGCCACATCGGCAGGCAACATCAGGTAGCCAGGCCGGCGTTCCCGAAGCATGGTAGTTAACACCCGGTCAATCTCATAGCAGGCATTTTGTTCGGTCAGGATCGCCTGTGCGGCAGTGATCGGTTCGCTCATATGGTAAAAGTGACGAAATTCACCGTCGCCCAGCGTATGGTGCAGCAGCTCCCCTCGCTGCTGTGACGCCGTTCCCGGCGCCCCCACAATATGTAACACCGGAACGTGCTCAGCATAGCTGCCCGCTATGCCGTTCATGGCGCTTAACTCTCCTACGCCAAATGTCGTCAGCAGCGCGGCGAAGCCCTTACATCGGGCATATCCGTCAGCGGCATAAGAGGCGTTTAATTCGTTGGCACAGCCCACCCAACAGATATCCGGGCTGTCTATCACGTGGTCGAGAAACTGCAGGTTATAGTCGCCCGGCACGCCAAACAGATGATCGGCTCCACAATCTGTAAGACGGTCCAGCAGGTAATCGGCGACGCAGTATGGGGTACGCATGAACAGGTATCCTTCTAATGTTGACCTCACTTTGAGTATTAAAGAAGCGTGATGGCTGTCCAGAATTGGCGGTAAGAAGGGCATGGAAAGAATGCTTTACAAAAAAGGCTGCGCTATGCTGCTTTTAATCACGCGAATGTAAACGTATACACAGATTTTTCTCTTCAGCGCCAGAGGTCATAAGAATGGGTTATCAGCCGGACAAAAATCGTTATCAGACAATGGAGTATCGCCGCTGCGGGCAAAGCGGACTCAGGTTGCCCGCCATCTCGCTAGGGCTGTGGCATAATTTTGGCGACACCACGCTTATCGAAAATAGCCGTCAACTTTTACAGCGTGCGTTCGATCTGGGCATTACGCATTTCGACCTTGCCAATAACTATGGCCCGCCTCCCGGATCTGCCGAACGTAATTTCGGACGTATTTTGCAGGACGATTTCCTGCCCTGGCGCGATGAGCTAATCATCTCCACCAAAGCGGGGTATACCATGTGGGATGGCCCCTACGGCGACTGGGGGTCACGCAAATACCTGCTGGCAAGCCTGGATCAAAGCCTGAAACGCATGGGGCTGGAGTATGTTGATATCTTCTATCACCACCGTCCTGACCCACAAACGCCTCTGCTCGAAACCATGAAAGCGCTTGACCATGTGGTGCGTCAGGGAAAAGCCCTGTATGTCGGGTTATCCAACTATCCTGCTGAGCTGGCCCGCAAGGCGATTGATATCCTTGATGACCTCGGTACGCCATGCCTGATCCACCAGCCGAAATACTCCCTGTTTGAACGTGCGCCGGAAGAGGCGCTACTGGACGTGTTGCAGGAAAAAGGGGTCGGCTGCATTCCCTTCTCACCGCTGGCCGGCGGGCAACTGACCAACCGCTATCTGAACGGCATTCCGGCAGATTCACGCGCGGCAAGCGACAGTCAATTCCTTAACCCTGACCAGATCACCGAAGAGAAGCTGGAGAAGGTAAGAAAGCTGAACGCCATGGCGGAAGACCGCGGCCAGAAGCTGTCGCAGATGGCGCTGGCCTGGGTATTACGCCATGAGAATGTGACGTCAGTGCTGATTGGGGCAAGTAAAGCGGCTCAGATTGATGACGCGGTGGGTATGCTGGAAAACCGCCATTTCTCCGCCGAAGAACTGGCCCGTATTGAAGCCATTCTGAACAGCTCAAAATAAAATCACTTTTAGCAAAAAGTGCTCTCATTCAGGAATTCGGAGTTGAGGCGATGAAACGAGGCTTTACCAACTCGTAATATTGCGTTAACAGGCCCAACAAAGGCCCCGATCGTGAAGGAGAAAGAGTATGTTCAGGTCACTGATTCTTGCAGCGGTATTACTGGCTTCGGCCCCGCTCATCGCCACTGCGGGCGAAATCACCCTGTTGCCATCAGTAAAATTACAAATTGGCGATCGTGACGACTACGGCAGATACTGGGACGGTGGCTACTGGCGCGACCGTGACTACTGGCATCGTAACTATGAGTGGCGCGGCGATCGCTGGTGGAAACATGACAACGGCAGACACCGTGGCTGGTATAAAGATAAAGCTTATGAGCGCGGCTACCGTGAAGGCTGGAACGATCGTGACGACCGCCGCGGCGGCTGGGGTCGCGGTAGAGGTCACGGACATGGCCATCACGGTCATGACGACTAACAGCAAAAAGGAGCCTCCCGGCTCCTTTTTCTTTTAGAGTCCCAACGCGGTGCCAATCAGCAGCCACAGGTTCAGCGCCACCACCACCACCACGATGGCCCACCCGGTCCGTTTCACCAGCGTCGTGTTGACCAGTTCGCCCATCAGGGTTTTGTTGCTGGTAAAGATCAGCAGCGGCACCAGCGCCAGCGCGATACCAAAACTCAGCAGCACCTGGCTCATGACCAGAATTCGCGTTGGGTCGAGCCCCATCAGAATCACGATAAATGACGGGAGCATGGTAACAGAACGACGCACCCACAGCGGAATGTGGAACCGGACAAATCCCTGCATCACCACCTGGCCTGCCAGCGTGCCCACCACCGTTGAAGAGAGACCGGCAGCCACCAGGCTCAAACCAAATATCGTGGCGGCAGCATGGCTCAGCAATGGCTCCAGCGTGAGATAAGCCTGGTCGAGATCGGTAATGCCGGTATGGCCGTTAAAGTGGAAAGCGGCGGCTGCGGTGGCCATCATCGCCAGATTCACAAACCCCGCGATGGTCATGGCGATAGCCACATCCCACTTGGTTGCGGAGTAACGCTCTTTACGCGTCCCACCGTGGAGATGTTGGGTCAGCGAGGAGTGGAGATAAATCACATGCGGCATGATGGTCGCCCCCAATACCCCGGCGGCCAGGAATACCGCTTCGGAGGTTGGCAGGCTTGGGATCACCATGCCTTTACCGAGCTGCGCCAGATTCGGTTGTGAGAAAATCAGCTCGACAATGTACGCCGCCGCGACAAACAACAGCAGACCGCCGATAACCTTCTCCAGCGGTTTTTGACCGCGACGCTGCAGCATCAGGATCAGGAACGTGGCAATCCCGGTCAGCACCGCCCCCTGCAACAGCGATACCCCCAGAATCAGTTTAAAGCCGATCGCTGCGCCGATAAATTCAGCGAGGTCAGTTGCCATCGCGATAATTTCCGCCTGAATCCAGTAGAGCCAGACGGCCGGACGCGGGTAATGGTCACGAATTTGCTCCGCCAGGTTTTTACCGGTGGCAATCCCCAGCTTCGCAGAGAGCATCTGAATCAGCATTGCCATCAGGTTAGCCCAGACAACCACCCACAGCAGCTTATAGCCGAAGCTGGCCCCGGCCTGAATGTTGGTCGCAAAGTTACCTGGATCGATATAGCCAATGGCAGCGATGAACGCAGGTCCCATTAATGCGAACCGCAACTTGCGCGCTGCTCTGCCACTGCTACCCTCTACGCGACTGTTTGTCATTTCTGCCTCTGAAATATAGCCTTTGCTATGTTTAATGCTACCAAAATGAGAATGATTATCAAGATCATTTATGAAGTTTACAGTGATTTCTCTGATAGCTTTGAACGATAGACGGGCGGGTAAGCGGGGGGCGATCTAACGAAAACAGAAATCGCGCGCTCTTTTGTGAAGACTAGCACACAAACTTAACTTTTCACTCATTTACCTAACATAACAAAAATGTATTGTGGATCACTATTTTTGAGACTCGTCACAGGATGTAACTATAGTGTGTTCTTGATCTCGTTTTCTTTTCGCTTGTTACATAGAATGTGCACGAAAATTAAACCTGCCTCATATTTGGAGCAAATATGGACCGCGTCCTTCATTTTGTCCTGGCACTTGTTGTCGTTACTGCACTCGCATTGCTGGTCAGCACAGACCGCAAAAAAATTCGTATTCGTTATGTTGTCCAGTTGCTGGTCATTGAAGTTTTACTTGCGTGGTTCTTCCTGAACTCCAACGTCGGCCTCGGCTTCGTGAAAGGCTTCTCCGAAATGTTCGAAAAACTGCTCGGATTCGCCAATGAAGGGACGAACTTTGTCTTCGGTAAAATGAACGACGAAGGTCTGGCGTTCTTCTTCCTGAAAGTTCTTTGCCCAATCGTCTTTATCTCCGCACTTATCGGTATTCTGCAGCACATCCGTGTTCTGCCGTTCGTGATTCGTGGAATTGGTTTCCTGTTATCCAAAGTGAACGGCATGGGTAAGCTGGAATCGTTCAACGCCGTAAGTTCCCTGATCCTCGGTCAGTCTGAGAACTTCATCGCGTATAAAGATATTCTCGGCAAAATGTCCCGCAACCGCATGTACACCATGGCGGCAACCGCAATGTCTACCGTTTCCATGTCAATCGTGGGCGCGTATATGACCATGCTGGAGCCGAAGTATGTTGTTGCTGCGCTGGTTCTGAACATGTTCAGCACCTTTATCGTTCTGTCGCTGATCAACCCGTACCGCGTTGACGCCAGCGAAGAAAACATCCAGATGTCCAACCTGCATGAAGGTCAGAGCTTCTTCGAAATGCTGGGTGAATACATTCTGGCCGGTTTCAAAGTGGCAGTTATCGTTGCCGCCATGCTGATCGGCTTCATTGCGCTGATTTCTGCGCTGAACGCCCTGTTCGCAGCGGTGCTGGGTATCTCCTTCCAGGGTATTCTGGGCTACATCTTCTACCCTGTTGCATGGGTGATGGGTGTTCCGGCTCACGAAGCGCTGCAGGTGGGCAGTATCATGGCGACCAAACTGGTTTCTAACGAATTCGTTGCGATGATGGATCTGCAGAAAATCGCCAGCACGCTTTCTCCGCGCGCGGAAGGCATTCTGTCCGTGTTCCTGGTCTCCTTCGCGAACTTCTCGTCCATCGGTATTATCGCCGGTGCGATTAAAGGTCTGAACGAAGAACAGGGTAACGTGGTTTCTCGCTTTGGTCTGAAACTGGTTTACGGCTCTACCCTGGTGAGCGTTCTGTCTGCTTCTATCGCAGCACTGGTTCTGTAACGTTTACCGTTAAACAAAAAACCGGGAGCCTGGCTCCCGGTTTTTTTATGCCCGTAATTCTTCCAGCGGTTTGGGCTTGCCTATCAGGTAGCCCTGCAGATAATCCACACCGAAGCGGAGCAGCATCTCGCGCTGCGCCGGTGTTTCTACGTATTCAGCGACGACGCACAGCGATTTTGTCTTCGCCAGATTACACATCGATTGCACGATCATCGCATCCATGTCATCGGTACAAATGTCTTTCACAAAGCAGCCGTCAATTTTAATGATGTCCGCCTGCAGACGCCTGAGACGCTCATAGTTAGCGTAGCCGGTACCAAAATCATCAATGGCAATCCGGAAACCGTAATCCCGCAGCTGCTGGAGATTGCTGATACTGCTTCCTGAATTCGAGAAGGCCTGCTCCTCGGTGATTTCAAGAACGACGGCCTGAGGCGCAATGCCGTACCGTTCAAAGAGGGAGCAAATCTCGCCGGCGACCTCTTTTTGCATCAGCGTGAGCGGCATCAGATTGACGGAGAAGCGGGCGCCAGCCTGCGTTGCAGGATGATCGCGCAGCCACGCCAGTAATTTTTCCATAACGCACATATCGAACCGGTGGCTCAGGTTGAACTGAGCAATCAACGGAATAAAGCGATCGGGTGTAATCATCTCTCCCTCGCTTTCCATACGCGTCAGAATTTCGTAGTACCCGCTTCCATCCGCCTTCTGGATGGGCTGCGCGTATAAGTGGAACTGACCGGCCTCCAGGGCATGCTTAATCCGCGCCAGCATCAGCACGCGCTCTGTCGTTTGTCCTGATGCCGCCTCGAGGCTATTCGTGAGCGCAAGAACGTTATGCGCCCCACAAGATTGCTCTGCCAGCCAGCTCAGTTGCCCCAGCGTGTGGTGCAGCTTTTCGCCGTTTTCGACCATTCCCCAGGACGCGCCAAATTCAATATCCAGCCCGGTGTTGTTCCAGAAAATCTTACGGCTGTTCAGGCGATCGACCATATGCTGAAGACGCTCAGCGGTTTCCGGACCCAGCAATACCAGCACCAGCTCGCTTCCCGGAAGCTGGAAGAGTGCTTCATCTTTTTGCAAAAGCGGCTGAAGCGACGCGGCGATCGTTCGTTTGCAATGGACCCGCATGAGGATCCCATAGTGGCGGCTCAAAAACTCCAGGTTATCCATACGCAGAATGCTTACTTTTGCATCCGGGTGAATTTCAAGATGATCCTCCAGCGCGCGAATATTGGGCAAACCGGTCAGCGGATCGGTGAGCGCCCTACCCTGCCAGCCCCGCTTCAGCCACTCGCTGCGCTGGTAAATTCGCGACATGTAAAGCAAACAGATGGCGAAAGAGATAAGTACGGAGAGGATAAAGGAGAGCGAATGGCCCGATTCCACCCCGTTAAGAAAGTTGTAGTTGTAGGACAACAGCAGGAGCGCAGATGCGGCCCACAGCAGAGAGATAAGCGCATAGGTCAGGCGACTTATCGCTAAGGTAAAAAGAATAAAAATCAGCGGCATCAAATAGCCCGCAATGACGGGTGATTCAAAAGGACCACATAAAATGACGAGAATGAAACTTAAAAGCATCAGCCAGACAAAAATATATAATGAATTCTTGTGAAAAAACACGGGCTTCACGCTTCGCCGCCAGAAGTTCATCGCATAACGAGGATTAATTATCATTCTTAACGGGTAATAGAACATCATGGTGAAAATCAGCGCCGCGCATATCAGGCTTTGTATATCCACAACGTTATAAATTACCGTTCCTTCGCCGAAAAAGGTTGAAATAGTCACCGGAAAATCAAACAAATAGCCCGCCATATACATCGACAGCTTAATACCTATTGGCACGATAAAACCGAGCCAGAATATACGTAAACCGATGTGCTTGTTGGGGATGCAGTAACGCCAACGCTTGCCCAGCATGAGGCGCAGAAGGCCGCACGCCGCGAACAACGCAAAGGTCTGACAAAACAGTAATACTGAATATTGTAGCGGTGCTAAATTAACATAAAATAAATTAGTGACAGTAAAACCTAACAAAATGGGAAGAATGGCCCTGCGTCCAAATAGCAGAATTACCGCCAGCATAACGCTTAGCGGTAACCATGCTAAATAAACGTCGTGACCATTAACAATTGCGCGGGGAGAGAGATAACGGGAGACAGGTACCGCAATCAGGCAAAGTGCCAGGGCAATCATAAATATCTTTACATTATTGTAAGTTTTTCTATTCATTAATCAGGGGCGTTATTTTCCGGGAGAATCATTGACCGGATGGATAATAGGTTTATTAATTGCGCGAATCAAGTTCAAGTCTATTTATAGACTGGTTTATTGATGTCGATTGAGGTGAGGTACAGGAATACCTTCTTTTTGATAACAAAATGCGGCGATGGACTTTACAAACACATAAAAAAACCCCCGTCTTTCGACGAGGGTTTACAATTTTGGTGGAGCTAAGCGGGATCGAACCGCTGACCTCTTGCATGCCATGCAAGCGCTCTCCCAGCTGAGCTATAGCCCCACATGTTACTTTACTGACCGCACTCTGTTGGGTTCAGAGTTTGGTGGAGCTAAGCGGGATCGAACCGCTGACCTCTTGCATGCCATGCAAGCGCTCTCCCAGCTGAGCTATAGCCCCATCGTAAAGCTGTCATGTTGACGGGCGGCATAATATGAATTCCGCTGCAGAGTGTCAACGGCAAAATCAATGACTGCAACTCAATCGCCGAAAAATCATGCAAATGAATCACTTTGCGAGCCTTCTCGCAGTCATGAGTTAAGCCTGTCACGTTTTCAGCTAAAACGGTGCTATAAAATGAGCCGTTAATTAACCCCACGAATATTCAGGAAATTGCATGATCAAGGAACGAATGACGCCAGAAGAGTTAGCCCTGCTCACTGGCTATAGCCGCCAGACCATCAATAAATGGGTACGCAAAGAGGGTTGGATTACATCGCCAAAACCAGGAGTCCAGGGCGGGAAAGCGCGCCTGGTGCATGTGAACGAAAAAGTGCGCGACTTTATCCGCAGCGCACGTCGGGCAACTGAAACGTCCGATTTACCAGAAAGCGCCAACCATGACAGTTCGCTTCACACCCTACTCCTGACGCTGGCCAATGAAATGACGCCGGAAGAGCAGAAGCAGATGACATCGCTATTACTGCGGGAAGGGATTACCGGATTGTTGCAACGTTTAGGAATTCGCGACCAGAATTAATATGAAAAAATTACGTAGCAAAATGACCACGGAAGAGCTGGCGGAAAGTTTAGGCGTTGCCAGACAAACGGTTAATCGCTGGATACGCCAGCAAGGATGGAAAACCGAAGGGCTCAACGGCGTGAAAGGCGGTCGGGCGCGGCTCATTCATATTGATGCCCGCGTGAAAGAACATATTATGAGCCTCCCGGCGATCCGAAACCGTCAGGCAGTTTATCATCTCGCTGAGGTCACCTCTTCCTACAGCGAACCGTCTTCAAACCTGCGTCCGGGCATTATTGAGACGCTGGAAAGTATGACTCAGCCAGAGCAGAAGCGTCTCGACTCCCTGTTGAAACGCGAAGGTATACGCGGCTTTCTTACGCGTCTGGATATTGCTGAATGAAACGCATAAAAAAACGGCAGGTAACACCCCTGCCGTTCTTCTTATCCTGGACTTAACTACTGCTGATTTTCGCGTTCAGCAATAAAGTCCAGCGCCTTGTTAATGCGCGCCACACTGCGTGACTTGCCGATGGCATGGACAGTTACATCCAGCGCCGGAGACTGCCCCGCACCGGTCACCGCAACGCGCAGTGGCATACCGACTTTACCCATGCCGACTTCCAGCTCGTCTGCCGTCGCCTGAATGGCGTGATGCACATTCTCAGCGGTCCACTCGGTGAGTGCGGCCAGCTTGTCGCGCACCACTTCCAGCGGCTGACGCGCAACCGGGCGGAGGTGTTTCTTCGCGGCGTCCGCGTCGAACGCATCAAACTCTTCATAGAAGTAGCGGCAGCTTTCGGCAATCTCTTTCAGCGTTTTGCAGCGCTCGCCGAGCAGTTTCACCAGATCCGCCAGCTCAGGGCCAGTGCGGGTATCAATATTTGCCTGCTCAATGTGCCACTGCAGGTACGTCGCCACATATTCTGGCTGCATGGTATTGATGTAGTGATGGTTCAGCCACAGCAGCTTGTCGGTATTAAATGCGCTCGCTGATTTGCTCACTGAGCTCAGAGAGAACAGTTCGATCATCTCTTCGCGGCTGAAGATCTCCTGGTCACCGTGGGCCCAGCCCAGACGCACCAGATAGTTCAGCAGCGCTTCCGGCAGATAACCGTCGTCGCGGTACTGCATAACACTTACCGCACCGTGACGTTTCGAGAGTTTCTTACCGTCGTCACCGTTGATCATCGAAACGTGTGCATAGACCGGAACAGGCGCATCCAGCGCTTTCAGGATATTGATCTGGCGCGGGGTGTTGTTGATATGGTCTTCACCACGGACAACATGGGTAATTTCCATATCCCAGTCATCAACCACCACGCAGAAGTTGTAGGTTGGGGAACCATCGGTGCGGCGGATGATCAGGTCATCCAGCTCCTGGTTACTGAACTCGATTGGGCCACGGATCTGATCGTCAAAGATCACAGAACCCTCTTGCGGGTTAGCAAAACGCACTACGCAAGGCTCATCAGCAGCATGCTCGCTGTGGTCGTGGCGGCAGCGGCCGTCATAACGCGGCTTTTCACCGTTCGCCATCTGCTCTTCACGCAGCGCATCCAGACGCTCTCTGGAGCAGTAGCATTTATACGCCGTGCCCGCGACCAGCATCTCATCAATGACAGCGTTATAGCGGTCAAAGCGCTTGGTCTGGAAATACGGACCTTCGTCCCATTCCAGATTCAGCCAGTTCATCCCATCCATAATGGCTTCAATTGCTTCCGGCGTGGAGCGCTCAAGATCGGTGTCTTCAATACGCAGCACGAACTCACCTTTATTGTGGCGTGCAAACAGCCAGGAATAGAGAGCGGTACGTGCACCACCGACGTGCAGATAGCCTGTCGGGCTCGGCGCGAAGCGAGTTTTGATTTTCATGAAATGGCCTTACGTTATAAAGATGCCGGCAATCGGCAAATCCTGGGGAAAAAACGATGGGCAATATTCTATCACTGTGGGGGGAATCCTCAATGTTGATCCCTTTATCGTGACCAGGTTTGCGATTTTTGTTTAGAAATCATGCGCCACAGCCCGTTCCGCGATCGTTTTGTTTAATTTTACGACGAACGAATAAAAACTTTAGAAAATGCGTTGACTCATTTTCAACTCTCCCTATAATGCGACTCCACACAGCGGGGGTGATTAGCTCAGTTGGTAGAGCATCTCCTTTACACGGAGGGGGTCGGCGGTTCGAGCCCGTCATCACCCACCATCTACTTCGGTAGACTCGCAGTGTAGATAAGAATTGAGATTGGGCGATTAGCTCAGTTGGTAGAGCATCTCCTTTACACGGAGGGGGTCGGCGGTTCGAGCCCGTCATCGCCCACCATTCTCACCTTATCGCAGCAGTTCCGAAATGGGCGATTAGCTCAGTTGGTAGAGCATCTCCTTTACACGGAGGGGGTCGGCGGTTCGAGCCCGTCATCGCCCACCATTTCGGGTCGTTAGCTCAGTTGGTAGAGCAGTTGACTTTTAATCAATTGGTCGCAGGTTCGAATCCTGCACGACCCACCAATGTAGAAAGGCGCCCTAAAGGCGCCTTTTTGCTATCTGCGATCAATACACTTTCGCCGCCCCATCAATACTGGTTGTGTATTAATGCAACGCCCTGCCAGATATGGCAGTTTTGCTCAAGCTAATCCCGTCGGTGCCGATACCTCTGTTTTATAACGCGAGGAAAAAGTATGACGACCATTCAGGCTTCAACCCAACCTATTCAAACCAGCGGCGCGAGTGGAACTTCGAGCAGTAACGATATCTCTGCGCAAATCACCCGCATTCTCGACAAGATCAAAAAGCTGACTCAGCAGTTAAAAGAACTGGCAAACAGTCCCGTCAGCACCGATGAGAAGAAGAAGCAGCAGGAACTTATTCAGACCCAGATCAAAGTGCTGCAGGCGCAGCTCGCCGCACTGCAGCGCCAGCAGGCCGAAGAGGCCCAGAAAAAGCAGGATCAAAAGCTGGCCAAAGTGGAAGGGGTGAACAGCCCGTCAGACAATAATCAGATTGATATCTACATCTAATCTTCTGATGCGTTAAACAGTGGGTCGCGTATGCGGGCTTCGGTTAATCGTTGTGCCTGGATACGCACCACTTCCCAGATAGCCTGCGCCGCACCCGAGAGTGAACGATTTTTTCGCCGCACCAGCATCAGTTTTCGCTCAACAACGGGCGTTAATCGCTTGACGGCCAGCCGGCTTCCCTGCGGCAGGGGAAGCGCCAGGGCGGGCAAGACGCTGATGCCAATGCCGGCTTCCACCATCGGAAACAGCGTCGCCGGGTGACCAATCTCCTGCACAATCGTTGCCTTTACGCCCTGATTCACCAGCGCGGAATCAATCAGCGGACGGCTGCCAGAGGCATAATCCTGTAAAACCAGGTTCGCGCCCGTCAGGGACTGCCAGCTGACCTCCGGCAACGTGGCCAGCGGATCGTCATCCCGGCAGAGCAGCAAAAAGGGCTCTGAAAGCACGATCTCGCACTCCAGATCGTTCACCTGGCCGGGGTCGATCACAATACCAAAATCCACATCCCCCTGACGGATGCTTTCCAGTACCCACTGTTGTGGCCTGTCATGCAGCACAAAATCGATATCCGGATAGCGGTGGTTACCCTCGGCAATGCACTGCGGGATAAGATGTGCAGAAATGGTCTGGCTGGCCGCCACCCGCACGGTGCCCGAAAGCTGCTGCCCAAGCCTTCCCACGTCTCTGAGCGTGCTGTTCAGTTCGTCCAGCAGCCGTTCCAGGCGCTGCGCCAGCTGTTGCCCTGCCTCGGTAAGCACAACTTCCCGCGTCGTTCTGTCCAGCAATTTCACGCCTGTCTGATTTTCCAGCCCTTTCACGCTGTGGCTGACCGCAGACTGACTCAGCCCGATGATATCCCCTGCCCGGCTAAAGCTGCGGGCATGGGCCACGGTGACAAAAACGCGAAGCTGGCGTAGTGAATAATTCATCTGTTTAATTCATGAATGGATGCAATAAATCAATTTTATTTCTCAAATGGAAAAAAGCACAATAGCGATATCTGATTTCAGGAGTCATTATGAAACTGTTTCGTATCCTTGATCCGTTCACGCTTACCCTGGTTGTCACCGTTTTACTGGCCTCCTTCCTCCCCGCACGCGGCGGTTTTGTCCCGTTCTTTGAAGGACTCACTACGGCAGCCATCGCGTTGCTGTTCTTTATGCACGGCGCCAAACTTTCCCGTGAAGCGATCATTGCAGGCGGTGGTCACTGGCGGCTGCACCTGTGGGTGATGTGCAGCACCTTCATTCTGTTCCCGATACTCGGCGTGCTGTTTGCCTGGTGGGCACCGGTAAACGTCGATCCGGCGCTTTATACGGGTTTCCTCTATCTGTGCATACTGCCCGCTACCGTTCAGTCCGCCATTGCGTTTACCTCGCTGGCGGGGGGTAACGTTGCGGCGGCGGTTTGTTCAGCTTCAGCATCCAGCCTGTTAGGGATTTTCGTCTCACCGCTGCTGGTAGGCTTGCTGATGAACATGCACGGTGCGGAAGGTAACCTTGAGCAGGTTGGCAAAATCTGTCTGCAGCTGCTGCTGCCGTTTGTCCTGGGTCATCTCTCCCGACCGTGGACCGGCGCGTTTGTGGCGAAGCATAAAAAATGGATCTCAAAAACCGACCAGACCTCGATTCTGCTGGTGGTTTACTCCGCCTTCAGCGAAGCGGTCGTGAACGGAATCTGGCACAAGGTGGGCGCAGGTTCACTGCTGTTTATCGTGGTGGTCAGCATCGTCCTGCTGGCGATTGTGATTGCCGTAAACGTCTTTGTGGCACGCAAGTGCGGCTTCAACAAAGCAGATGAAATTACGATTGTGTTCTGCGGTTCGAAGAAGAGCCTGGCGAACGGTATCCCGATGGCCAACATTCTGTTCCCAACCTCAATGATTGGGATGATGGTACTGCCGCTGATGATTTTCCATCAGATCCAGCTGATGGTCTGTGCGGTGCTGGCGCGTCGTTACAAACGCCAGACGGAAAAACTGGCGCAGGAAGAGACCCGCGCCGCGAAGGCTTAAGGGCGTTTCAGGGGCTGAACCAGCTGGGTCAGCCCCTCGGTTTTGATCAGTAACGTGATAGCCATCAGCTCGCCCAGTCGTCCGGCCGGGAATTCATCTTTACGGGCAAACCACAGCAGATACTCCTCTGGCAAATCGATCAGCCTGCGGCCTTTATATTTACCGAACGGCATCTCCGTGTTGGCGATCTCAACGAGCTGCTCTTTCTCCACCTTACTCTCCTAACAGACGCATCATTTCTGCTTCGTCGATAACCGCAATGCCGAGCTCCTGGGCTTTCGCCAGCTTTGAACCGGCGGCTTCTCCGGCAATCACCAGGTCGGTTTTCTTCGACACGCTGCCCGCCACTTTTGCCCCCAGCGCCACCAGACGCGCTTTCGCATCGTCGCGTGAAAGCTGGCTCAGGCTGCCGGTCAGCACCACCGTTTTACCGGCGAACGGGCTGTCGATCTCTTCGGCGTTGACCACCACCGGCGCGGGCCATTTGATGCCCTCTTCCAGCAGTTTGCCAATCACTTCGCGGTTGCTCTCTTCGGCAAAGAAGTTAAAGACGTGGGTGGCGACGACGATGCCGACATCCGGGACTTTCTGCAGCTCATCGATACTCGCTTTTTCCAGCGCCTCCAGCGTGCCGAAGTACGCCGCCAGCCCTGCCGCCGTGGCTTCACCCACTTCACGAATGCCCAGCGCATAGAGGAAGCGGGCAAAGGTCGTCTCTTTTGCGGCGTCCAGGGCATTGACCACATTCTGGGCCGACTTTGGCCCCATGCGGTCAAGTCCAGTCAGTTTACCTGCCGTCAGCTTGAAGAGATCCGCTGGCGTGTGGACATACTCCTTCTCAACCAGCTGATCGATAATCTTGTCACCCATGCCGTCAACGTCCATCGCCCGACGGGAGACAAAGTGCTTCAGCGACTCTTTACGCTGTGCACCACAGATTAAGCCGCCCGTACAGCGCGCCACCGCTTCACCCTCAACACGCTCAACGTCAGAGCCACACACCGGACAATGGGTCGGGAAGACGACCTCGCGCGTATCGTCAGGACGTTCTGACTCAACGACGTTAACCACCTGTGGGATAACATCGCCCGCGCGGCGAATCACCACTTTGTCACCAATACGCAGACCCAGGCGTTCGATTTCATCGGCGTTATGCAGCGTAGCGTTACTCACCAGCACGCCCGCAACCTGCACGGGCTCCAGACGGGCAACCGGGGTAATGGCGCCCGTCCGCCCCACCTGGAACTCCACGTCGCGAACAAAGGTCATCTGCTCCTGGGCCGGGAATTTGAACGCAACCGCCCAGCGTGGCGCACGCGCCACAAAGCCCAGCTGCTCCTGCAGCGCCAGCGAGTTAACCTTGATGACCACGCCATCGATATCAAAGCCGAGCGTCGGACGGTCCTCTTCCACCTTGTGGTAGAACGCCAGAACCGCCTCCGGGGAATCACAAAGCTGAACGCGGTTGCTCACCGGCAATCCCCACGCTTTGAACTGCAGCAGACGGCCGAGATGCGTATCCGGCAGCTCGCCGCCCTCCAGAATACCCACGCCGTAGCAGAAGAAAGTAAGCGGTCGCTTCGCGGTGATACGCGGATCAAGCTGGCGCAGAGAGCCTGCTGCCGCATTACGCGGGTTAGCAAACACCTTCCCGCCGGTGCGACGTGCCTCTTCGTTAATTTTCTCGAAGCCCGCCTGGGGCAGGAACACCTCGCCACGCACTTCCAGACGCGCAGGAATATTGTCACCCTGCAGTTTCAGCGGGATTGCGCGAATGGTACGAACGTTGGTCGTAATGTCTTCACCCGTCGTACCGTCGCCACGCGTCGCGGCACGCACCAGCACGCCGTTTTCGTACAGAAGACTGACCGCCAGACCATCCAGCTTCAGTTCACAGCACCAGGTGAGAGAGTCGCTACTTTTCAGGCGATCCTGCACGCGCTTGTTAAACGCGAGGAAGCTCTCTTCATCGAAGACGTTATCCAGTGACAGCATAGGTACTTCATGACGCACCTGGCTGAAGGCACCCAGCGGCTCAGCACCGACGCGCTGGGTGGGGGAATCCGGCGTGATAAGCTCCGGGTGCTGCGCCTCTAATTCACGCAGCTCACGCATCAGGCGGTCATACTCCGCGTCCGGTACTTCCGGTGCGTCCATGACATGATAGAGATATTCATGATGGCGAAGCGTGGTTCGCAGTTCAGTGAGTTGTTGTTCGATTGAGTCCATATCACACCATCAATGAGAAAAAACCCCCGACATGCGGGGGTTGAGGAGGAGTTGAAGTAAACGCGACGATTACGCGTTGGCTTCCTTAACTTCGCGGATGCGGTCCTGATACTCGCGCAGCTTCTGCGGGGTCATCATTCGACGCTGATCGTCGAGTACCACACCGCCCACTTCGTCAGCAATGTGCTGAGCGGATTGCAGCATCAGCTTAAAGTTCTGCAGTTCGTCGCCGTAGGACGGCACCTGCATAAAGATAGTGACACCCGGCGTCACGAAATCACCGGTCATTTCCGGATCGAAGGTGCCAGGGTTAACCATGTTAGCCAGGCTGAAGAGCGCCGGGCCGCTGCCGTCAGGGCTCAGGTGGCGATGGAAAATATTCATATCGCCAAACTTGAAGCCTGCCTGTTGAATACTGTTAAGCAGCACGTCACCGTTGAGATGGCTGCCGTGATGCGCGGCCACGTTCATGATGATCACTGCTTCTTTACGCTGCGGTTTTTCAACAACCGGTTCAGGCTCTACAACCGGCTCAGGTTCAACGTGCGGAGCCGGAGCGGGCTGCACATGAACAGGCTGCTGCGGTTGTTGTACCGGCTGTGCAGGCTGTTGTTGCACGGAGTGTTGTGCAGGTTGCTGTTGAACCGGCTGTGGCGCAGCAGGCTGCTGCTGAACAGGCTGTTGCGGCGGCTGGCGCACCGGCTCTTCCACAGGCTGCGGCGCGGGCTGGCGCGGCTGTGCAGAAGCATACGGCGGTTGATACTGGTGCTGCGAAGGACGAGGCGCTTCATGCTCCCCATGGCCTGCGCCGGGCGCAGTATTGACCCGATGAACACGAACTTCACCCACGCCGTCGTCGTCGCTGCCGTCGATGTCATCTTCACTGTCATCGTCGTCACGACTGGACTTCATGCGCTTCAGTGGGCGATCGCGAAACATTGAGGAACGCTCTTTACGGCTGGTCCAGAAACCATGTACCAGTAAAGCGATTATGGCGATCGCGCCAACAATGATTAATATCAGACGCAAATCCTGCATCATTATATTCTCTGTTGTTCTAACACCTTGCCACCACGGCAAACATTTACTCACTAAGAGTATTTGCCGTTTACGTCAAGTGCAAGTGTGTGCAGAGCATTCACAGCATAAAGATGAAGGAAATCGTGCTTTTTGCTGGTTTTTCGAACATTTCCGAACTGGTCATTGGTCCGTAAGTGGATAATATAGGCGGGCAATTCCACTGGTTGTGAAAAAAGGAGTACAGCCTGGTTATGGTTTCAACATCTTCTTCTCCGCCGCGCAGCGGTGTCTGGTATTTTTCTCAGGGCTGGAAACTAGTCTCCCTGCCGGGTATTCGACGCTTCGTCATTCTGCCGCTGCTGATCAACATTATTCTGATGGGCGGCGCATTCTGGTGGCTGTTCACAAAGCTGGAGAGCTGGCTCCCGTCGCTGATGAGCCATGTACCAGACTGGCTGCAGTGGCTTAACTATCTGCTCTGGCCGGTAGCGGTGATCTCCGTCCTGCTGGTGTTTGGGTACTTCTTTTCGACGATTGCGAACTGGATAGCCGCCCCGTTTAACGGCCTGCTGGCGGAACAGCTGGAAGCGCGGCTTACCGGCGCGACGCCACCGGACACGGGCGTGCTGGGGATCATGAAAGACCTTCCGCGTATCATGAAACGCGAATGGCAGAAATTTGCCTGGTACCTGCCCCGTGCGATTGTCCTGCTGATTCTTTACTTTGTGCCGGGCATTGGCCAGACGGTGGCACCGGTGCTGTGGTTCCTGTTCAGCGCCTGGATGCTGGCGATCCAGTACTGCGACTACCCGTTCGATAACCACAAGGTGCCGTTTAAAGAGATGCGAACTGCCCTGCGCACCCAGAAGGTCGCCAATATGCAGTTCGGCGCGCTGACGAGCCTGTTCACGATGATTCCTTTCCTCAATCTGTTCATCATGCCCGTGGCGGTGTGCGGTGCGACGGCGATGTGGGTGGACTGCTACCGTGCTAAACATGCGTTATGGAAATAATGCAAAACTGTGTAAATGAGGGAGGGCTTATGCTCTCCCTTATTCCATACTGATCCCCATTATTTCCTTGCAGTATATAGATATGCGAATTCCTTACTTCCCCCTACCTGCTCAACAGGTATGCTGGGTCGGTATCCCAATTTCATACAGTTAAGGACAGGCCATGAGTAAGATTTATGAAGACAACTCGCTGACTATCGGTCATACGCCCCTGGTTCGACTGAACCGTATCGGTAATGGACGCATTCTGGCGAAGGTCGAATCACGTAACCCGAGCTTCAGCGTAAAATGCCGTATCGGTGCAAACATGATTTGGGATGCTGAAAAACGTGGCGTACTGAAGCCGGGCGTTGAGCTGGTGGAACCGACCAGCGGCAATACCGGTATCGCTCTGGCCTATGTGGCTGCCGCGCGTGGCTACAAGCTGACGCTGACCATGCCAGAGACCATGAGCATCGAGCGTCGCAAACTGCTTAAAGCACTGGGCGCGAACCTGGTGCTGACCGAAGGCGCGAAAGGCATGAAAGGCGCCATTCAGAAAGCCGAAGAGATTGTTGCCAGCGATCCGGCGAAATATCTTCTGCTGCAGCAGTTCAGCAACCCGGCTAACCCGGAAATTCACGAAAAGACCACCGGTCCGGAAATCTGGGAAGATACCGACGGCCAGGTTGACGTCTTTATCTCCGGCGTGGGTACCGGCGGTACGCTGACCGGCGTGTCGCGCTATATTAAAGGCACAAAAGGTAAAAAAGACCTGATCACCGTTGCGGTTGAACCGACTGACTCACCGGTTATCACCCAGGCACTGGCGGGCGAAGAGCTCAAACCAGGCCCGCACAAAATTCAGGGTATCGGTGCAGGCTTCATTCCGGGCAACCTGGATCTGAAACTGATCGACAAAGTGGTTACCATCACTAACGAAGAAGCCATCTCTACCGCGCGTCGCCTGATGGATGAAGAAGGCATTCTGGCGGGTATCTCTTCCGGTGCAGCTGTTGCGGCAGCGCTCAAACTTCAGGAAGACGAAGCCTTTACCAACAAGAATATTGTGGTTATCCTTCCTTCTTCGGGTGAGCGTTACTTGAGCACCGCACTGTTTGCCGATCTCTTTACTGAAAAAGAGCTGCAACAGTAATGCCAGCATGTTAATAACGCGTAAAAAAGCACCTTTTCAGGTGCTTTTTTGTGGCCTGCTTCAAACTTTTACCCCTCCTGGCATTGCTTCACCCCGTTGGGTCTGGTATTTAAACCAGCAATTATTTTGATGCGTGAAATTAATCAGTGAACGAAATAGCCTTGCTGAATCGATTTTATGATTTGGTTCAAGTCTTGCTTTCGCTGCATAATGTTTAATGACGATCGAAACGTCAGCGCTAACAATACAGGCTAAAGTTCAGTCGCCAGGCTAGACTTTAGTTCCACAACACTAAACCTATAAGTTGGGGAAATACAATGTTCCAGCAAGAAGTTACCATTACCGCTCCGAACGGTCTGCACACCCGCCCTGCTGCTCAGTTTGTTAAAGAAGCGAAAGGCTTCACTTCTGAAATCACTGTGACTTCCAACGGCAAAAGCGCCAGCGCAAAAAGCCTGTTCAAACTGCAGACTCTGGGCCTGACTCAGGGCACCGTAGTCACCATCTCTGCGGAAGGTGAAGACGAGCAGAAAGCAGTTGAGCATCTGGTAAAACTGATGGCTGAGCTCGAGTAAGTTTCCGGGTTCTTTTAAATATCAGTCACAAGTAAGGTAGGGTTATGATTTCAGGCATTTTAGCATCCCCGGGTATCGCTTTCGGCAAAGCACTGCTGCTGAAAGAAGACGAGATCGTCATCGACCGGAAAAAAATTTCTGCCGACAAGGTTGATCAGGAAGTTGAACGTTTTCTGAGCGGTCGTGCCAAGGCATCTGCGCAACTGGAAGCAATCAAGACTAAAGCTGGCGAAACTTTCGGTGAAGAAAAAGAAGCCATCTTCGAAGGGCACATCATGCTGCTCGAAGATGAGGAGCTGGAGCAGGAAATCATAGCCCTGATTAAAGATAAAGGCATGACGGCCGACGCGGCTGCGCATGAAGTTATCGAAGGTCAGGCAACTGCCCTGGAAGAACTGGATGATGAATACCTGAAAGAGCGTGCGGCTGACGTACGTGACATCGGTAAGCGCCTGCTGCGCAACATCCTGGGTCTGGCCATTATCGACCTGAGCGCGATTCAGGATGAAGTTATCCTGGTTGCCGCTGACCTCACCCCGTCTGAAACCGCACAGCTGAACCTGAAAAAGGTCCTCGGTTTCATCACTGACGCGGGCGGCCGTACCTCCCACACCTCTATCATGGCGCGTTCTCTGGAACTGCCTGCCATCGTGGGTACCGGTAGCGTCACCTCTCAGGTGAAAAATGGCGACTATCTGATTCTGGATGCCGTAAACAATCTGGTTTACGTCAACCCAACCAACGAAGAGATCGATAAACTGCGCGCGGTTCAGGAGCAGGTTGCGACTGAAAAAGCGGAACTCGCTAAGCTGAAAGACCTGCCAGCCATCACCCTTGACGGCCATCAGGTAGAAGTGTGCGCGAATATCGGTACCGTCCGCGACGTTGATGGCGCCGAGCGTAACGGTGCGGAAGGCGTGGGTCTCTATCGTACTGAATTCCTGTTCATGGACCGTGACGCCCTGCCAACTGAAGAAGAGCAGTTCGCGGCATACAAAGCGGTGGCTGAAGCCTGTGGCTCTCAGGCCGTTATCGTCCGTACCATGGACATCGGTGGCGACAAAGAGCTGCCGTACATGAACTTCCCGAAAGAAGAGAACCCGTTCCTGGGCTGGCGTGCAATCCGTATCGCGATGGATCGTAAAGAGATCCTGCGTGACCAGGTTCGCGCGATCCTGCGTGCCTCCGCTTTCGGTAAACTGCGCATCATGTTCCCGATGATCATTTCTGTTGAAGAAGTGCGTGCACTGAAGAAAGAGATCGAAATCTACAAACAGGAACTGCGTGACGAAGGTAAAGCGTTTGACGAGTCAATCGAGATCGGCGTGATGGTGGAAACACCTGCGGCCGCGACCATTGCGCGTCATTTAGCCAAAGAAGTTGATTTCTTTAGTATCGGTACCAATGATTTAACGCAGTACACCCTGGCAGTTGACCGTGGTAATGATATGATTTCACATCTCTACCAGCCAATGTCACCGTCCGTACTGAACTTGATCAAGCAAGTTATTGATGCTTCTCATGCAGAAGGTAAATGGACTGGCATGTGTGGTGAGCTTGCAGGCGACGAACGTGCTACACTTCTGTTGCTGGGTATGGGTCTGGACGAATTCTCTATGAGCGCCATTTCCATCCCGCGCATTAAGAAGATTATCCGTAACACGAACTTCGAAGATGCGAAGGTGTTAGCAGAGCAGGCTCTTGCTCAACCGACAACGGACGAGTTAATGACGCTGGTTAACAAGTTCATTGAAGAAAAAACAATCTGCTAATCCACGAGATGCGGCCCAAATTACTGCTTAGGAGAAGATCATGGGTTTGTTCGATAAACTGAAATCTCTGGTTTCTGATGATAAGAAAGACTCCGGAACTATTGAGATTGTTGCTCCGCTCTCCGGCGAGATCGTCAACATCGAAGACGTGCCGGATGTAGTGTTTGCTGAGAAAATCGTTGGTGATGGCATTGCTATCAAACCAACTGGCAACAAAATGGTTGCTCCAGTTGACGGCACCATCGGTAAAATTTTTGAAACCAACCATGCGTTCTCTATCGAATCTGATAGCGGTATCGAACTGTTCGTTCACTTCGGTATCGACACCGTTGAACTGAAAGGCGAAGGCTTCAAACGTATCGCGGAAGAAGGCCAGCGTGTTAAAGTTGGCGACCCGGTCATTGAATTCGATCTGCCACTGCTGGAAGAAAAAGCCAAGTCTACCCTGACACCGGTTGTTATCTCCAACATGGACGAAATCAAAGAACTGATCAAACTGTCTGGCAGCGTCACCGTGGGTGAAACCCCGGTTATCCGCATCAAGAAGTAATTCTTGCCGCACAGAAAAATGGCGCCTTCGGGCGCCATTTTTGTTTATGCGGGGAGGATAAGCTCGTCGTACCCTTTCGTCTGCGTATACAGCATCACGTCAGTCACCCGATCGCCGGCCATGCGAATGGCATCGGCAACGGTTTTCCCCTCAACGATTCCGCTCACCAGTTCTGAACAGAACAGATCGCCCGTTCCTTTTAGATCGGTTTCTACGCGCGGATGCGCGCTGACGGTAACGCCCTCATGCGTCACCAGCACCACGTGGATGTTTTGCGGGTCGTCAGCGACCGGCGCGCTGGTGATCGCCACCCATTTCAGGGTATCGGAGAGCAATCCCTGAGCCGCCGCGATGGCGCTTTCCGGCGTGCGGCACGGTTTGCCGCTTAGCACTTCCAGTTCATAGACGTTTGGCGTAATCCCCTGCGCCAGCGGCAGCAGGTGCTCCCGATACGCTTGCGGAATATCGGGCTTCACGTACATCCCGCTGTCGATATCGCCGATAACCGGGTCGACCAGCACCAGCAGGTCAGGATGCTGCACTTTCACCGCCTTCAGCCACTGTGCCAGCAGGGCGATCTGGCTGGCGCTGCCCATATAGCCGGTGGTGACTGCTTTAAGCTCGCGCAGGATCTCGCGCTCTTCCAGCGCCTTCAGGTAGCCGCTGAACCACTCGTCGGGGATCACCCCACCGTAGAAGGTGTCATAGTGTGGCGTGTTGCTAAACAGCACCGTCGGCACGGCGGTAACGTTCAGCCTGTGGGTACGAATATTCGGTACCGCAATACTGTTCCCCACGCTGCCGTAAACCACCTGCGACTGCACCGCGACAATATCGGTTTGCTGCGCCCGGGTATTATCCCGGAATAGAATCATCTCCATGACGCTTAAATCCCCGCCCCCTGCGAATAACTCTCTTCACCAAAGACGCCGGTAGACAGATAGCGATCGCCGCGATCGCAAATAATCGCCACCACCACCGCTCCCGGGTTTGCCTGCGCAACCCGAATGGCACCCGCTACCGCGCCGCCCGAGCTGACGCCGCAGAAGATACCTTCGCGCACGGCCAGCTCACGCATGGTATTTTCCGCCTCGCGCTGATGAAGATCCAGCACCTGATCCACCAGCTGCGCATTAAAGATGCCGGGCATATACTCCGCAGGCCAGCGGCGAATCCCCGGAATGCTGCTCCCCTCTTCCGGCTGCAGGCCAACAATGGTTACGGCTTTTTCCTGCTCGCGCAGAAAACGCGATACCCCGGTAATGGTGCCGGTGGTGCCCATGCTGGAGACAAAATGGGTGATCCGTCCGTCGGTCTGCTGCCAGATTTCCGGGCCGGTGGTGGTGTAGTGCGCGTAAGGGTTGTCCGGATTGTTGAACTGATCGAGGAGTTTACCTTCACCGCGCTCGGCCATTTCTAACGCCAGGTCGCGCGCGCCTTCCATTCCCTGCTCTTTGGTCACCAGAATCAGTTCGGCCCCGTAGGCACGCATCGCGGCGCGGCGCTCCTGGCTCATGTTATCCGGCATCAGCAGCTTCATGCGGTAGCCTTTCAGCGCCGCAATCATCGCCAGGGCGATACCGGTGTTGCCGCTGGTGGCCTCAATCAGCACGTCGCCTGGCTTAATTTCTCCGCGTTTTTCGGCCTGGACAATCATCGACAGCGCCGCACGGTCTTTCACCGACCCCGCCGGGTTATTGCCTTCGAGTTTGACCCAGATCTCGCTGCCGTTATCCGGCCCCATGCGCTGAAGTTTGACCAGCGGTGTGTTGCCGATGGTGTGTTCGAGTGTATTCACGATTTTTACTCAATAAAAAGCCCGGTAAGCATTACGCCACCGGGCGAAAACATACTCAATAACCTATCAGGCTGACTCCGCCAGAGCAATATCCTCGCGCGTCTCGATACGTTCCTTCCCGTGATAAATACGGGCATGCTGCAGACCGACAAACAGGCGCTCTCCCCGGTGCGGTGGAACGTCGTCGCGCATAACCACGGTCAGCGGTTCGGTATACCAGCCCAGCGGTTGTACCACCAATTGTGTGTAGTGCCCTTTAGGGCTAGCTTCCAGCACCTGCACCGGCAGCGGTGAATCCAGGCTGGTTCGGCGGCTCACGTCCACTTCCCATGGGCGCAGGAACAGATCGACCGGCCCCTGGTGCGCGGAGGTATAGCCCAGCGGCCAGCGGTGCGCCCCCACGTGGAATTGTCCACCACGAATGGTGCCCTGCAGACGGTTCACTTCACCCATAAACTCCAGCACAAAACGGGTCGCCGGTTCACGCCAGAGCTGCTCTGGCTCGTCAACCTGCTCAATGTTGCCCTGGCTCATGACTACCACGCGATCCGCGACTTCCATCGCCTCTTCCTGATCGTGGGTCACGAAGACGCTGGTGAATTTCAGCTCTTCATGGAGCTGTCGCAGCCAGCGACGCAGTTCTTTACGCACCTGCGCATCCAGCGCGCCGAAGGGTTCATCCAGCAGCAGAATTTGCGGTTCAACGGCTAACGCACGCGCCAGCGCCACGCGCTGTTTCTGCCCGCCAGAAAGCTGCGCCGGGAAACGGTCCGCCAGGTGAGCCAGCTGCACCATCTCGAGCAGTTTGGTCACTTTCGCTTTAATGGCCGCCGCATTCGGGCGCTCGCCACGCGGCAGCACGGTCAGGCCAAATGCGATGTTGTCGTATACGGTCATGTGGCGGAACAGCGCGTAATGCTGGAACACAAATCCAACCTTACGGTCCCGGGCATGCAGGCGGCTCACGTCGGTGCCGTGGAAGCGGATGTGCCCACTGGTCTGATGCTCAAGTCCGGCAATAATACGCAGCAACGTGGTTTTACCCGAGCCAGACGGCCCCAGCAGCGCCACCATTTGTCCGGAAGGGATATCCAGCGAGATATCATTCAGCACCTGGGTGCGACCAAAAGACTTCTTAATATTGGCAATCTCAATGCTCATGATTTCCCTCCTGATGCTGACGTTTTTCCTGATTTTCTAAACGCCACTGCACCACACTCTTCAAAAACAGGGTCAAAATGGCCATCAGCGTCAGCAACGCTGCGGCAGTAAACGAGCCGATGGTGTTGTAGTCCTGCTGCAGTAACTCGATCTGTAGCGGCAGCGACAGGGTTTCACCCCGAATGGAGCCGGAGACGACGGAAACGGCACCGAACTCACCAATCGCGCGGGCATTGGTCAACACCACGCCGTAAAGCAGCGCCCAGCGGATATTCGGCAGCGTCACGCGACGGAACATCTGCCAGCCTGACGCGCCCAGCAGCACGGCCGCTTCGTCTTCGTTGCTTCCCTGGCTTAACATCACCGGCACCAGTTCACGCACCACAAACGGACAGGTCACGAAAATGGTGACCAGCACCATGCCGGGCCAGGCGAACATGATCTGCAGATTATGCTCATCCAGCCAGCCGCCCAACGGGCCGTTGGAGCCGTAAAAGAGCAGATAGACCAGGCCCGCCACCACCGGCGACACGGCAAAAGGAATATCCAGCAGGGTCAGCAGCAGCTGACGTCCCGGGAAGTTAAAGCGCGTAACCAGCCAGGCCAGCAAGGTACCGAACACCAGGTTCACCGGCACGGTGATCAATGCAATCAGTACGGTCAGCCAGATGGCATGCAGCATATCCGGGTTCGCCAGGTTTTCCAGCGCAGGCATCAACCCCTTGCTGAACGCCTGAACGAAGATATAAATCGTCGGCACGACGAGAATAAAGGCGGAAACCAGCACGCCCGCCCCAATCAGAAACCATTTACCCCAGTTGATACGGGGTGCATCGTATCGCTTCAATTGCGTAACTTCCGCCATCAATGACCTACCACACGCCGACCAAAGCGACTTTGCAGAGTGTTAATCGAGTACAACAGCAGCAGCGAGGCCGCAAGGATCACCGAAGCAATGGCGCTCGCCGCCGGATAATCAAACTCCTGCAGACGGATGAAAATCATCAGCGAGGTCACTTCCGTTTTCCAGGCGATGTTCCCGGCGATAAAAATCACCGCACCGAACTCACCGAGGCTGCGGGTAAACGACAGCGCAACACCCGCCATCAGCGCCGGTGACAGCTCAGGCAGAACCACTTTGCGGAAGCTCTGCCAGCGCGTAGCGCCCAGCGTTTCCGCCGCTTCTTCGTATTCCGGACCCAACTCTTCCAGCACCGGCTGCACGGTACGCACCACAAACGGGATACTGGTAAAGGCCATCGCCACCGCGATACCGAGCCAGGTATAAGTCACTTTGATGTCGAATTTCGCCAGCCACTCTCCGTACAACCCGTTCACGGAGAAGAGCGACGCAAGGGTTAAGCCTGCAACCGCCGTCGGCAGCGCAAACGGCAGATCCATCAGTGCATCAAGCAGCGTACGGCCCGGGAAGCGATAGCGGGTTAAGATCCACGCCATCAGCAGGCCAAACACGCCGTTAAAAATGGAGGCGACAAACGCTGACAGCAGCGTCACTTTATAGGCCGCCACCACCTGCGGGTTGGTGATCACGTCCCAGTACTGCGTCCAGCTCATCTGCGCAAGCTGCATCACCAGCGCGCTGAGCGGCAAAAGCAAAATCAGGCAGACGTACAGCAGGCTGGTTCCGAGGCTTAAGGTAAAGCCCGGCAGCACGCGTTTAGTCGATACTGCAAACATTACTTATGCCCCGCCGCCAGCAATTTGTCTAACTCACCGCCGCTGGCAAAATGCGTTTTCATCACATCAGGCCAGGAGCCGAAATGATCTTCCACGCGGAACAGCGCGGTCTGCGGGAATTTGTCTTTCAGTTTGTTCATCACGTCCGGGTTATTCACGCGGTAGTAGTAATCGGTAATGATGGTCTGCGCTTGCGGGCTGTACAGGTAGTTGAGATAGGCCTTTGCCGCTTTCTCGGTACCGTTTGCCTGCACGTTTTTATCCACCCACGCCACCGGGAACTCGGCCAGAATGTTGGTTTTCGGGATAACCACCTCAAAGCCCTGCGCTTCATACTGTTTGCGGATGTTATTCACTTCTGATTCAAAGCTAATCAGCACATCGCCCAAACCGCGTTCTGCGAAGGTCGTGGTTGCTCCGCGTCCGCCGGTATCAAACACTTCGACGTTTTTCAGGAACTGGGTCATGAACTGCTCGGTTTTGGCTTTATCGTTACCGTCAGCCTTGTCCGCCGCCCCCCACGCCGCTAAATAGGTATAACGCGCGTTACCGGAGGTTTTTGGGTTCGGGAAAATCAGCTTCACGTCGGAACGCACCAGGTCGCTCCAGTCGTGGATATTCTTCGGGTTGCCCTTGCGCACCAGGAAGCCCATGGTGGAATAGAACGGCGAGCTGTTGTTGGGCAGACGGCTCTGCCAGTCCGCCGGGATCAGCTTGCCTTTGTCGTGCAGGATCTGCACGTCAGTGACCTGGTTGTAGGTCACGACGTCCGCTTTCAGTCCCTGAAGAATGGCAAGCGCCTGCTTGGATGAACCGGCGTGAGACTGCTTAATGGTCAGCTTATCGCCATTGTTTTCTTTCGCCCACTGCTGTTCAAACGGTGGATTAAGGGCGGCAAACAGCTCGCGGGAGACGTCATATGAACTGTTCAGCAGCTCAGTCGCCTGCGCCTGTGCCACCAGCAGTAAACCTGCCAGCGCCAGAGTTCCTTTTTTCAGTACAGTAACGGCCATTGCGCACCCTTATAAATGTGATGACTATCTTATAGTCATAATATTTATAACGAGGACCAAAGGAGTAACGGTTTTATATACCGTTTGGTGATTTAGAAGCAGAAAAGGGAATAAGGATGCGGGAGAAATTGCCGGGTGGCGCTAACGCTTACCCGGCCTACGCGTGGAGAGCGGTTTTACAGCGCCAGCAGACGCTCAACGGACGGCGCGAAGTAGTAGCCGCCGGTCACCGGTTTGGTGAAGCGCAGCATGGCGTCACGCTTGCCGTCGGTATCGCCGAACATGCTCAGCAGCTGCTGCTCAATGTTATGCAGGCGCGCGCAGTACGCGCAGAAGTAGAGGCCGTGCGTGCCGCTTGCTGTGCCGTACGGCAGGCTCTGGCGAACAATCTTCAGCCCTTTGCCGTCTTCTTTGAGGTCAACGCGGGTCAGGTGAGAGGTGACCGGGCGGTCATCGCCGTCGATCTCTTCGTTGGCTTCTTTGGTACGGCCAATCATCATCTCCTGGTCATGCACGCTCATGCGATTAAGCTGCTTGAGGTTGTGTTCCCAGCGCTGCACGAACACGTAGCTGCCGCCCGCGTCCACGCCGTCTTTGATCACCGCGACTTCACGACGCGTCTCTTCACCCGCCGGGTTTTCGGTTCCGTCGACAAAGCCGCTCAGATCGCGCTCTTCCACCCAGCGGAAACCGTGCACCTCTTCCTGCACCTCAATGCTGTCGCCAAAAGCCGCCACCGCCGCCTGCGCAACCGAGAAGTTCACGTCATGACGCAGAGAGAGAATATGGATCAGCACGTCGTATTGCGTCGCGGGTGCAAGACCTTTGCCGTAGGGGATGAAGTCTTTCAGCTCGTCCGCCCCTTCGCCACCGCTCAGCTGACGCCAGACGTTATTGCCAAAAGCGACAACGGCGCCGAGATGGGCTTCCGGGAATTTAGCCTGGAAGGTCGCCAGCTTATCAACAAACGCTTTACTGGCCGCACACAGGGCATCCACGTCCCCTTTTACATTGGCTTCAATCCAAATCGCCGCGCGGCAATGTTCTGGCAAAATGCCACTCTGAACCTGAGACATCGCTCCTCCTGAAATAAAGATGCCACGTCAGCGTGGCATGGATGGCGGGTATTATACCCGGATTTCAGCGAGGCGGTTTGTTCAGGCGCAAATTACTGCTTCCAGAGTATTTTGCTCACCTTCCAGCTCTTCAGCGTGTCGTCAGACGGCATCAAACCTTCCGGGCCGCTCCAGGTGCCGGTAAAGACGTAGCTGATGTGCTGGCTGCCTTCTGCCTTACACTCCACCGCCACTTTATCGTCGGATGGCGCACTGGTACAGTTACCAAAGGCCTGCTTATAAAGTTCGCTAAACGGCGTACCCACTTTCACACCGCTCGCCGTCGGAATATCTTCATCCATCACGGCAATTCGGTTTACCGTGCCTTTGTCACCGTTGATCACCAGCGCCAACTTGTCGCCCTTCAGCGCTTCGTAATAGCGAACAATATTGCCATTCTCCGTTTTCATACCGCTGCGCAGGCGGTAATCGCTGCTAAGCGCATCCTGAATGGCATTCTGATCCAGCGCCGTCGCGGCGGTAATTTTTCCCACTCCCTGCTCGGTCACTTCCGTTGATGAGCCAAACCAGTTCCACGGATACGCAGCGGACCAGTTAATGGAGGAGAGCGTCGAACAGCCGGTCAATGCCAGCGGGAGAGCGCATAAAAGTAAACGCAGCGATTTCATTGAAACGTCCTTTCTTGTTAAATCAACGCTTGTTGGAGTGCGACATCGGCAAAAAGTGCCGGATTAATCATCCTGATGCGCAAAACAGGCGCGAAGACGAGGGTTAGTCAGCAGCCACAGCAGCGCCACAATATCGGCAACCACCAGCGCAACGCCGAGGCCCGTCAGCGGTTCACCGTACCACCAGAGTACCGGCTGCCAGAAAAGCAGCGCAATCTGCGCAAGGATCAGCAGCCAGCGAAGCGCACGCCACAAACGCGGGATCGCGTGCCGTCGGCCGCTGCACAAAAAAGCCACCACCGCCGGTACGCCCGGCAATAAGCCGAGCCAGAAGGCGTCGTGATCGGGATAAAAGAGATTCAGCAGCGTGTCGCCCTGCCCGCGTGACGCAGCGGCCATCACAAACAGCACCCAGGTGCGGGCCTGCAGCAGCAGAACGCACCAGAATAAAAAGGGCAGCCTGACACGGCCCTGCGCGTCATAATCTGCGGGATGGATCTCAGTACTCTTCATCTTCGATCAGGCGCTTACCTAAACTCAGCACGTCAGCGTGTTCATAGCCCAGGCGTTCATACATGCCCAGCACCACGTCGTTATCTTCCCGCACCATGATCTGGATTTTCGGGCAGCCGCGGGCGATAAGCTTCTTCTCAAGACGATTAAGCAGCGCATTGGCGATGCCACGGGCACGGTATTCCGGGTGAACGCCCAGATAATAGGCCGAGCCGCGGTGGCCATCATAACCGCCCATCACTGTTCCCACGACCACGCCATTGACTTCCGCAACCAGAAACAGACTGACGTCGTGATTCACCTTACGTTCGATATCCATTTCCGGATCGTTCCACGGACGCAGCAAATCGCAGCGTTCCCAAAGGGTGATCACCTCTTCGAAATCTTCCTGGCGAAAAACGCGTATCTCCATGGTATTAACCGCCTTTTCGGGTTTAAAAACAGTGATTATGGCGCGAACGGTGCGTTTAGCCAATAACCGGGGAAAATCTCGCCAAAATTTGGCATAATGTCACTTTGTCACGTATTGAAATGAAAAGTAAAACAATTCTCAATATGGACTGTCGTAACGGGAAACACGATACGATATAACACCAGGACCCCAATTTTTAGTATTCAGGCCGCATGAGCACATTCAAACCATTAAAAGCACTCACATCGCGTCGTCAGGTTCTCAAAGCGGGGCTGGCGGCCTTAACGTTAACGGGCATCGCAAAGCAGGCTCAGGCGAAAGACGAGAGCACGCTCAAAACCAATAACGGACACAGCAAACCCAAAACCAAAAAGCCGGGCGCGAAGCGTCTGGTAATGCTTGACCCGGGCCACGGCGGCATTGATACCGGCGCCATCGGCAAAAACGGTTCGAAAGAAAAACACGTCGTGCTGGCGATTGCAAAAAATGTGCGCGCAATTTTACGCAGTAACGGCATTGACGCCCGACTGACGCGCTCTGGCGATACCTTTATTCCGCTGTATGACCGCGTAGAAATCGCCCACCAGCACGGTGCGGATCTGTTTATGTCGATTCACGCCGACGGCTTTACCAACCCTTCTGCGGCAGGTGCCTCGGTGTTTGCGCTTTCCAATCGTGGCGCCAGTAGCGCCATGGCAAAATATCTCTCCGACCGTGAAAACCGGGCGGATGAAGTCGCCGGGAAGAAAGCCACCGACAAAGATCATCTGCTACAACAGGTACTGTTCGACCTCGTGCAGACCGATACGATCAAAAACAGCCTGACGCTCGGCTCGCATATTCTGAAGAAGATTAAGCCGGTGCATCGTCTGCACAGTAAAGGCACCGAGCAGGCGGCGTTTGTGGTGCTGAAATCACCGTCAATCCCGTCCGTACTGGTGGAAACCTCCTTCATTACCAACCCGGAAGAAGAGCGGCTTCTCGGCACCACGGCGTTTCGTCAGAAGATCGCCAACGCCATTGCCTCTGGCATTATCAGTTACTTCAACTGGTTCGATAACCAAAAAGCGCACTCCAGGAAACGTTGATGAAACCCAATGCTCAACTGGTCAAAACGTTCCTGCTGCAGCTGCAGGATGAGATTTGCCAGAAACTGGCCGCCGCAGACGGCGGTGAATTTCAGGAAGATAACTGGCAGCGCGAAGCCGGCGGCGGCGGGCGCAGCCGGGTGCTGCGTAACGGCGGTATCTTTGAACAGGCGGGCGTGAATTTTTCCCACGTTCACGGAGACGCCATGCCCGCGTCTGCCACCGCACATCGCCCTGAACTCGCGGGCCGCAGCTTCGAAGCGATGGGCGTCTCGCTGGTGGTGCATCCGCACAACCCGTTTGTGCCGACCAGCCACGCCAATGTCCGCTTTTTCATTGCGGAAAAACCGGGGGCCGATCCGGTCTGGTGGTTCGGCGGCGGTTTCGACTTAACGCCCTACTACGGCTTCGAAGAAGATGCCGTGCACTGGCACACCACCGCGCGGGACCTTTGTCTGCCGTTTGGCGAAGACGTTTACCCGAAATTTAAAAAGTGGTGCGACGACTACTTTTACCTGAAGCACCGCGATGAGCAGCGCGGCATCGGCGGGCTGTTCTTTGACGATCTCAACACCCCTGATTTTGATACCGCGTTCAGCTTTATGCGCGCGGTGGGCGAAGGCTATACCGACGCCTATCTGCCCATCGTCGAACGCCGTAAAAATACCGACTACGGCGTGCGCGAACGCGAGTTCCAGCTTTACCGCCGCGGGCGCTACGTGGAATTCAACCTGGTGTGGGATCGCGGGACGCTGTTCGGCCTGCAGACCGGCGGGCGCACGGAGTCGATTTTAATGTCGATGCCGCCGCTGGTGCGCTGGGAGTACTGCTACGAGCCAAAAGAAGGCAGCCCGGAGGCTGCCTTGAGGAAGTTTATTCAGATCCGCGACTGGGTGTAATTTACCTGGCCGTTTTTTTTGCCTGATGACGGCTAGCGCCTAATCAGGCCTACAACTACGACGGCACCGCCCCGTAGGCTGGATAAGACGCAAAGCGTCGCATCCGGCACAATAATGTCATCACACCCACTGGCGCATACGCTGATGCAGCGTCAACGACGGTTTCTCCGCAAACAATTGCTGGTAGTCAGTGGCAAACTGCCCCAAATGCCAAAATCCCCACTGCATGGCGGCGTCTTTTACCGTCGCGCTTTGCGACCACGGGCTTATCAGCTCGCGACGCACGGCGTTCAGACGAATACGTTTTAACCAGGCATTCGGACCAATTCCGAGTATCGTATGAAAGGCGTTTTGCAGCGTCCGACGGCTGACGTGCAACTGATTACACAGGTCGAGTACGGTCAGCGGCTCTGACATATTTTCCAGCACATATTCGCGCGCACGCGACAGCAGGCGACGATAGCTCTGATGGCTGATGCTCTCGGCCGTGATTATCGGCTGCGCTTCTTCCAGCATGGTGCCCATCGCCAGCAGCAGGTTATCGCCCAGCATTTTGCGTACTGCAGGTTGATGGAGGTTTACCGGATTCTCGCTAAATGTCGCCAGCGCCTGCTGCACAAAGCCCCATAGAGCAGCTTTGTGATGTTCTTTCACTTCCAGCGCCGACTGGTTACGCAGCATATGCAGCACCCTTTCCGGGTTATGCAGGAAGTTGGCCTGACGGGCAATCACCTCTTCCGAAATAACGACCCCCAGAATGGTGTAATCATCCGGCGTACTCAGTTCAAACTCCGTCCCGCCCGGGCGGGTGGCAATTTCAGCGTTACCCAGACACTGGGTGCCAATAAATCCCTGTTCGCAGCGCGTGGCCGGAATACCAAACCAGAACGAGTTCGGCCAGACAAGACATGACTGACGCAGCGCCAGTCCGGTGTATTCACGGAACACCTGAATATCGTCGAGCAGGATTTCCGTGAACTCGCCATGAAATTTTCCCGGATGCAGCTGGTCGTATATTTGCTGCCAGGCGGTAATCGTCAGCGCATGCTCATACACATCCGTTGTTCGCCGCTGGTGAACGTTGTCCATCTCCACTTTCGGCGTAAGTTTAACGTCTTCGGGTAATGCTTCATGATAAAGATGGTGCAGGTTTGCAGTTCGGGTCTTTTTCATGATCTTTTAAGCCGGAAGCCTCAACGAAGCCCCCGACCCTCCGACAGGTTAATTTTTTAAGCGATAGCGACTACTGCGTTTACGCAACGCTCCTTGAGAAAAGAGCTGATCCAGCGCCTTTCTGGCTTCATCAAGTGACCAGCCAAAGTGAGCAGCCACTTCCCCTGCAGTCATTCCTTGACGGACCGATGCCAACAGCGTCAGAAGTTGCTCAGAGGATTCAGACGTCAACGGGGTATCCTGCGTCTTCTGCGTATTTACGTCTGTTTTCACTTCTGGCTTCTGTTCTGGTTTCTTCGGCTGGCGCGTAAAACCGCCGATCAGCCACTGGGTGTCATCGTCCGGCCGGCCTATTTCCTTACGGCTGATAACACGGCCTGTACGCGCTGCGGCAGCGCTGCCGGCATCCAGCGCTGCGCGGCACGCAGCCAGATCGCCTTCCACCACCAGCGTCAGCCGGCCAGGATCGAGCACTTCGTGGCTCAGCAGACGCACGTTAGCGGCTTTCAACATGGCATCTGCCGCGTCTACGGCAGCCACCATGCCATCCACTTCCAGTAATCCCAGTGCATTGATCATCACTACCTCTCTTACGCGCGCTGGACTGGATTACGGGCAATATCCAGCACGGCATCAGCAAAGGCGTTACAGGCGGCTTTACAGGCAGCCTGGCTACCGGTCAAAAACGCGGCCGAATAGTTGGTTTCTGACGGTGGCGGCACATAGGTGGCAATCTGCACATCAGCAGATTTCAGCGCAGCATCAATACCAAACGTCGCCTCCAGCGGCGGCGCCACCAGATACGCCATCGGATCGCCAGGTCGGCATCCTACGGTCGCCGAGAGATACGACCCGGTACGCGAAACCACATGTGCCAGGAAAGCGGTATCTTCTGCGTCATTTGCCCACTGGAACGCCGCACCGCTTTCAATATTGGCCACCATCGCGTCCAGACCTGCGCGAACTTCGGCCGGGTTTGGCCCTCCGAGCATAATCAGCACTTCGCCCGAGGTTGGAGAGGGATTGTGCGCCGCGCCGGCATACAGCGAGCGGCCATAAACCACTTCGACCATTGCCTGTTTTGTCGCTTCGTCTGCGGCAATATACGCCACGTCATCAGAATCTGCTGTGATGAGTCCAAGGCTACGTATATGTGGCGGTAATTTAAGTTCACGGGCAAAATCGTCATTTACCGAGGCAATCACGCGCATTGCGGTGACTGAAGGTCTAATCAAATCTAATGCTGGCATGATGCCTCCTTAACGGGTCATATTGATGCCGGATGCTTTTTGCTCCAGCATGCGCCTGGCCAAATCCACAATCACCGCCGCCGCTTCAACCGGTGGCGTACCGCCCTGGTGAATATTCGAGATACAGGTACGGTCAGCTTCAACGGTCGTCGCCACGCACGGCGAATAGACGGCATAACAGGAAAGGCTTTCAGACTGGCCAAGGCCCGGACGTTCCCCAACCAGCAGGATCACCGCTTTCGCACCAAGCAGTTCGCCGATCTGATCTTCGATTTTCACGCGACCATAGCGAACAAAGAACGGCGTCCCAACCTTCAATCCGGCCTGTTTTAAGCCCGACAACAGCGGCGGCAGGATCTCTTCGTAGTTGGCGGTAATGGCGTCGGTAGACAGGCCATCAGAGATAATCACCTGCACATCCGGGTTCATTACACACTGTGATTTCAGCGCTTCAATGGCTTCCGCACTCAGACGACGTCCCAGATCCGGGCGCGTCAGGTACAGGTTTTTGTCACTGATTTCCGAGCGTACTTCCAGCAGCCCCTGGGCTTTTACCCACTCTTCGGGCACTTCTTTCAACACCGTGTCTTTTGAACGCGAGTGATCGGCCAGGAAACGCAGCAGCGCCTGAGTGCGCGGGCGTGGACCGGCACGCCCGGTACATACACGCGCGGCGGTGCTGCGGCGCAGCTCGGTCAACACCTCTGCACGGTGCGGGTTCTCAACGCCAATCCACGCTTTGGCCTCGGCTGAGCCTAAATCCATTGCACAGCTTTCACCCGTTGGTGCAACACACTGCGCGGTGCTACATTTCTCTTCTGGTGACGACGCTTGCGCCTGCGGCTGCGACTCTCCCATTGACGCCATAACGCTGCGTACAATTTCTTCAATCTGTTTTTGATCCATCTGTGTCATCCCCGCGTCATCAGAAGAACAGTGACGGATCGCCCGCCCGTTTGGTCAGGCGACCGTTTGCCATAATGCCCATGGTTTCCAGCCAGCGTTCAAACTCCGGCGACGGCCGTAAATTCAGCAACTGACGGACGGTGGCGGTGTCGTGAAATGCGGTGGTCTGATAGTTGAGCATGATGTCGTCACCGAGCGGCATGCCCATGATGTAGTTGCAGCCAGCGGTGGCGAGCAGAATCATCAGGTTTTCGTTGAGGTTCTGATCAGCCTCAGCATGGTTGGTGTAACAGCAGTCGCAGCCCATTGAGATGCCACTCAGCTTGCCCATAAAGTGATCTTCCAGACCCGCGCGAATAATCTGACGATCGTTGTACAGATACTCCGGCCCGATAAAGCCCACTACGGTGTTCACCAGAAACGGATCGTAGTGACGCGCCAGTCCGTAGTTACGCGCTTCCATCGTCACCTGATCGGCACCGAAGTTAGCGCCTGCGGAGAGCGCAGACCCTTGCCCGGTTTCGAAGTACAGGCAGTTTTCCCCGGCAATGCGGTTGAACTCCGCGCCCACCGTGCGTGCTTCATCCAGCATAGCCAGCTCAACGCCGAACTCTTTTAAGCCTTTCTCGCTGCCGCAGATACTCTGGAAAATCAGCCCACCCGGCGCGCCGCGACGAATCGCTTCAATCTGGGTGGTAACGTGTGCCAGTACACAGCCCTGGGTCGGGATGTTGAATTTATCGATGACGCCGTACACGGTATCCAGTACGCGGCTTAAGTTTTCCACATCATCCGTTACCGGGTTTACGCCAATTACCGCATCGCCCGCACCGAAGGACAGTCCCTCGTAAATTTGTGCCGCAATACTCTGCACGTCATCACGGGTGTCGTTCGGCTGTAAACGGCAGCTGAATGTGCCCGGCAGACCGATAGTGGTGTTGGCCTTTTTGATCACCGGCATTTTCTTACCGCCGTAGATCAGGTCCGCGTTAGAGCATATTTTCGCTACCGCGGCGACCACTTCCGAGGTTAACCCTTTGCGCGTAAAAGCAATGTCATCAACGGAGGTTTCATCGCTCAGCACGTACTCGCGCAGTTCGCTGATGCTCCAGTTTTTGATGCGGTTATAGGCCGTTTCGTTGACGTCATCCTGAATCAGACGCGTGACGCAGTCCTCTTCATAGGAAATCACCGGGTTATTGCGGATATCCGCCACCGTCATTTCTGACAGCACCTGCTTGGCCGCCACGCGCTCCTGCGAACTGGTTGCAGCTACCCCTGCCAGCACATCCCCCGAACGCAGTTCGTTGGCTTTTGCCAGCACCTCTTTCACATCCTTAAACTGATAAACATTGCCGAACAATGTGGTCTTTAGTTTCATAAGTCGTTCCCTCAGGAAGGAAATGCGAGTGATTTCACCGTCACCGGCACAACCGATCCGCCAAAAAGAGGCGTACCAATGTCGATATAGTCCCCCGCCCGGACAACCACCTCATCGATGACCGCCAGCGGGTGTTGCTGTAACTGTGGGCGTAACAGCATGCCCAGGGCTTTACCAAAATCCTGCTCGGCTACCACCAGCAGGGGATGCGGATTCGGATAGCGCGCGACAAAGGCCTGCAGCGCATCAATCACCGTTAATAGCGCGGCGTAGCGCACCGGCAGCGAACCGGGCAGCGCCAGCACGTAGGCGTCCGTTTGCGGATCCAGATCGAGTTGCATCAGCGCTTGCTGCCAGGCGGCAACCAAATCAGCCTCATCAACTGGAATCGCCACCGGCAGATTGCGCAGCGGAAGCGCTACACCTTCCAGCCAGATAGTGCTGCCCGAAAGCGACAGCGTATGCGCTCCGGCACCAATCACCGTGGCACGCACGGTCTGCGCCGGGAACTGCACGTTCATATCACGCAGGCGCGGATGTTCGTGCAGCGCCGTGGCGAGCAGCGGCCCGATATCGGAAAAACAGAACGGATCGGCAGGTTGGTTGCGGTAGCATTCGCCCACTCCCCCTGAAAGCGTAATCACATCCGGTTTCACGCCCGCAGGCAGTAAACCGGTTTGCATCAGCGCCTGCGCCAACGGTGAAAGCGTGCCGTCAATCACCTCCACAATCAGCGCCGCCATCCGTCGAGCCACCTGAACAAGCTGCGCCGCATTGAGGGTTCGGGCGTCAAAGCCCGGACCAAATGCGTCATCAACAATCATCTGTCCCGGTTGATGCGCATGCACCACTCGCCCCTGACCATCCGTTTCCAGAAGCCGTCCGCCAACGTTCAGGCAGGCCGAACCGCTGACCTTTCCGGCATCGAACAGGACGAAGTTCGACGTCCCGCCGCCGATGTCGATATTCAGTACGCGGCACATTTTTTGCTCGGACAGGGTTTGCACTCCCGCTCCTTGACCGGCAATCACCGATTCCAGATGCGGACCGGCGCTGGCAACCACAAAGTCCCCCAGCGACTGGGCGAGCGTCATCACTGCGGGTCGTGCGTTGCGGGTTTTGGCGCTTTCTCCGGTAATGATGATCGCACCGGAATCGACGGCCTCAGGCTTGATGCCCGCCGCCTGATACTGGGCGAGGATCAGTGCCTTAAGTTCGGCCTCTTTCAACCCGCCCTGCTTATCAACGGGGGTAAAGAACACCGGGCTTTGCCAGCTAATTTCGCGTTTGATGAATTCGTAGCGCGGCACCTGCGACACTGCCGCACGGTTGACCAGCTCAAGGCGCGAGAAGATCACCTGAGTGGTAGTGGTGCCGATATCGATACCGACGCTGAGTAGCTGGCGAGTATTCACGATTGCGTCTCCGGATTAGTTTCTGCTGGTGCCGGAACATCTTCGTCTTTTGGTACTAACAGCATAGCCACGCCAATCGCCGTCACACCGCCGATCAACTTGCCGACAATCATTGGGAAGATCATTGCGTTCATGTTGGCAGCGGCGAAGCCTAAGTGGTCACCCAGAGCAAAGGCCGCGGAGACCGCAAAGGCACAGTTGATCACTTTGCCGCGGGTATCCATATTCTTCATCATGCCGAACATCGGGATGTTGTTCGCCAGCGTCGCGACCATCCCCGCAGCCGCAATGTTATTAACGTTTAACAGGTTGCCGACGCTCATCAGCGGTTTTTCAAACCAGCGGGTCAACAGCAGTACCATCGGGTAGGCGCCCAGCAGCACACAGGAGATAGAACCGATAACTTCGATGGCGCGCATCACTTCACCCGGCCTGTCTCCCGGTGCCATGAAGATAGGATCAAGACCCGGAATTAGCTCCCAGCCGAGCAGAAATTTGATCACCGCAGCTGCCAGACCGAGGGTGATCAGCGCCACGAGGAATTTCGCGAAGATCTGGAAGCCGCTGATCATTTTTTCCGGGATGAATTTCAGTCCCAGCGCCACAAGCACGGCCACAATCAGCACCGGGATCATGTTCATCAGGATCAGCGCAAAGGTGAACTCCACCGGCTGACCATTGATTTCGACGCCGGAGTACATCGCGACCAAACCACCCGCAATACAGCCAACTGGAATGGTGACAATACCGGCCAGTACGCCCAGCGCCAGATAACGACGGTCAGACGGTTCAATAATTCCCAGCGCAACCGGAATGGAGAAGACCAGCGTCGGCCCCATCATCGCTCCGAGGATCAGGCCAGAGTACAGCCACGCCGCAACGTCGCCGCCCGCCAGTTCTTTCGCCAGGAAGAAGCCACCCATATCGCACGCCAGCAGCGTTCCGGCAAACATCGACGGGTTTGCGCCCAGCATTTCGTACAGCGGAATAATCACCGGCCCAAGCACATGCGCCAGTACTGGTGCCAGCGCGGTCATACCGACCATCGCCAGGCCCAGCGCGCCCATCGCCATGAAACCTTCTTCAAACTGGCCGCCCGAACCCTCAATACTCTTACCGAACTTACCGAGGAAGCGCGCCGAACCGCCGAACTGCGACAGGATCCTGTCCACGGCGGCAATCAGCATAAAGAACATCATGATGTACATGATGATTTCGTTAATTCCCATAACCTTCACTCCCTGTCATATGTGTATTTATTATGCCGTTGCATACAATGCGATAATGTCGGCATGCGTGGCGGTGCGTGGGTTACTGCGAATACATATATCCTCCAGCGCGGCATGCGCCCATGCGCTGTAATGCTCGAGCTTTGCCCCAACATCAGAGAGTCGTTTTGTCTGGCCCACTTCACTAATCAGCTCGCTGACGGCGTTGATGGCATCGCGATCGTCCGACTTCTTGTTGGTTAACGCCCGTCCGATATGGCTGAAGCGCTCACGACACACCATGCGGTTGAACCCCATTACCGTGGGCAGCAGCATGGCGTTAGCCTGTCCGTGCGGGATATGCAGCGCTGCGCCCGGCTGGTGCGCCATCGCATGACACAATCCCAGTCCCGCGCTGGAAAACGCCATTCCCGCCATGCAGGACGCCAGCAGCATGCTTTCCCGCGCAGCCAGATCCTGACCGTATCCGACGGCCTTCGGCAGCGATTTACCGATCATCGCAATCGCGCCAATCGCCAGGCTGTCGGTAAACGGCGTCGCGTTCAGCGCGCTATACGCTTCAACGGCGTGCGTCAGCGCATCGATCCCGGTCATCGCCGTGACGTGTGCGGGCACACCTTCCGTCAGCGCGGCGTCAAGGATCGCCACATCCGGCATCAGCATTGCGTGGGCCAGCACTTGTTTAAGTCCTGTCGCGGCGTCGATAATCACCGTGACGTTAGTGGTTTCTGAGCCCGTTCCGGCGGTAGTTGGCACCGCAATTAGCGGCAGACGCGGACGCAACACGCTGTGCTCCGTCATGTCAGCCAGCGTCTGCGTGGGGTTGGTCACCAGCAACGCTACTGCCTTTGCGGCATCCAGTACGGAACCGCCGCCGAAGGCCACAACGCTATCGCACTTCGATTCACGCAATTGCGCGACCGCCGCGCAGACATCCGTAATGCACGGTTCGCCCGCCGGACATGGCCACAGCGTCATCGCCACGCCTTTCATCGCCAGGCTGCGTTCCAGTGCAGCAGTCATCCCCGCCTGATGCAGGAAACTATCAACCATGACGAACATATGCGTCAGTCCGCGCGTTTTTGCTTCCTGTCCACAGGTACTCAGCGCTCCCAGTCCACATAACGTAACCGGTGGAACGCTAAACGTTTTTACGCGTTGCAGATTCAGGGTATCGAATGCCTGAAAGAGCGCGGTCTGCAATTCAGCTTGCATAGATTCCTTCCGCTTTTTCTTTTCCGCTATTTGCAATCGCCAGCGGAGTCATAAACAGGCTGTGCTGGGGTAAATGCACCTGCAGCTCCAGGAAACGCTTACGGAACAGTTCATCAACGCCCGGCTGCATACAGGAGCCACCGGCCAGCCACAAGTCAGCGACGCCCTGTCCGGCTATATGGTGAGCCACGATTTCCGCCATCTTTTCGTAGACCGGCTTAACCACTGGCCAGATTTCTTTGCCATTGCTGCGCTTGTACTGCTCGGCTTCCTCCAACTGGATGCGACGGTTCCCGGCCAGCGTCAGAGAAATATGGTGCCCGCCGGTCGCTTCATCGGCGGAATAGATCACTTTGCCCTGTTTAACAATGGCAATCCCGGTGGTACCGCCCCCGATATCCACCACGCCAGCGTTATCGAGCTGCAACAAGTCCGCCAATGCGGTCGGTTCGTCGAGCACATGACTTACTTCAAGCCCGGCAGACTCCAGCACGTTGATCGAAATTCGCCGGTCCGTTCCCGGTGGAAACGAGGTTGCCGCATGAGTAAAGCGGCAACCCAGCTGTTGTTCGAGCGTATCGAGATGGCGACGAACGATGGTCACCGCGCCGAAGAAATCCCAGACGATGCCATCGCGCACAACATCAGCCCAGTCCAGGCAAACCGCAACCGGCTGTCCGTCACTGTCGACAACCATCGACACCACATCACACGTTCCCAAATCAACGCCCAGCCACAGCGGTGAATCGCTCACAGCAGGGGTCTGGTTACATAGCGTTGCCGCTTTTAGCAGCCTGGGTGTCAGCCAACGTTGTTCGTCGTGCGCCATCTCTTTTACTCCTTATACAATTCTGAAGGCGTCAACCAACACACAGCGACGCAGACGCACAAACGTACGCGCGCTGGTCACCCCTTCCCCGGTTGGCGTGGTAATGGTCATTGTGGTCCAGCCTTCTCCGCCGAGCCCAAGACCAGCAATACACGGTCCGTTCTTGACGAAAATACTGGTATCAATGGCGTTTGCCATGCGGTTCATGTTGTCGATATTGCGTGAATGCATCGCCGCCGTATGGTGACAGCCACCTTCAAGCTTGACCGCCAGTTCAATGGCTTCATCGACGCTGGCGACCCGCACGACAGGCAGCACCGGCATCATCAATTCGGTGACGGCAAACGGATGCGTCGCTGAGGTTTCGACGAATAACAGCCGCGTTTGCTCTGGTACGTTCAGACCAATCGTCGCAGCGATTTTTCCTGCATCGCGGCCTACCCAGTCACGACTGACCGTGCCTTTACCGCGCTCATCTATATTTTTCAGCAGCACAGGTTGCAGCTGTTCGGCCTGAGCCGCAGTCATTTTCACCGCATGCTGGCTTTCCATCAGGCGCATCAGTTCGTCGGCAACGCTATCCACGACGATCAGGACTTTTTCATCGGCGCAAATGATGTTGTTGTCAAACGAAGCGCCTTTGACGATCGACTGCGCCGCGCGCGCCAGGTCGGCCGTTTCATCCACCACCACCGGCGGATTACCTGCACCGGCGGCAATCAGACGCTTGTTGGTGTGCTTACGCGCGGCATCCACTACGGCTTCACCGCCGGTTACGACCAGCAGTCCGATGCCTGGGTACTTGAACAACCGCTGGGCGGTTTCGATATCCGGGTTGGCAACGGTAACCAGCAGGTTGGCCGGTCCGCCTGCGGCGACCACCGCCTGGTTGAGCAGAGTGATAGCGCGCTGAGACACGCCTTTAGCAGCCGGATGCGGTGCGAAGACCACGCTGTTGCCAGCGGCAATCAGGCTGATGGCGTTGTTAATAACGGTCGCGGCCGGATTGGTGGACGGCGTCACCGAGGCCACCACTCCCCACGGCGCATTTTCAATCAGCGTCAGGCCGTTATCGCCGGTCAGGACCTGTGGAGACAGGCATTCCACCCCTGGCGTACCGCGCGCCTGCGCCACGTTTTTGGCAAATTTATCTTCAACGCGTCCCATGCCGGTTTCTGTGACGGCAAGTTCCGCTAATTCTCTGGCGTGCTTTTCGCCCGCCTCACGTAGAGCCGCGATAGCCAACTGACGCATGGCGACGCTTTTCAACCCCTGCTGGGCCAGTTTTGCTGCCGTCACTGCGTCATCCAGGGAGGCAAAAACGCCCATGTCTTGAACAGCACTGACGGGCTGGCTGCTGTCTTTCATTTTCAGCAGCACCGCTTTCACGACCTGTTCAATATCCTGTTGATTCATGATTTTCTGCCTTATTTATGGAAGATCACCTGGCCACCTGCCACCACTTCATCGACGATGCCAATCACGCACAGATCGACAGGTGATGATTCGTTACGGTGCGCCTGACGGGCTGAGCTTCCGCTGACCAGCAGCACCCACTCCCCGGTTCCCGCCCCGATGCTGTCGATAGCAACGGCACACTGCCCGTCGGGATTACCGCAGGCATCAATCATTTCCACCATCAGCAACTTGTCGTGCGCGAGCCCCTGATGGCGTACGGTACAAACAATTTGTCCTTTGACGATTGCCAGTTTCATACGCGCCTCCGTGGCATATTTCAGGTAAAACCTCCCCCTACCCTCCGCAGAAGGTAATGTGAAAAGGAGAGAGGGTGACGCCAGCAATGAAGTTTGTGGCGTCACATGGACGACTTACATGTCGCTGCTGTCGCCTTTAAAGCTGATCGGGAACACTTCTTCCAGATCGCCATGCGGACGCGGGATCACGTGTACGGAAACCAGCTCGCCAATACGCTGTGCAGCCGCAGCACCTGCGTCTGTTGCCGCTTTACATGCCGCTACGTCGCCACGGACCATAGCAGTGACCAGACCGCCACCGATCTGCTTCACGCCAACCAGTTTCACACGTGCCGCTTTAACCATTGCGTCAGAAGCCTCAATCAGTGCAACCAGGCCCCGGGTTTCAATCATTCCTAATGCTTCCATTTTGCTTTCCTCTTAAGTCAAAGGGGTCCAGAACGGGACCTTATACAACCAGTGTGTGCGAGGCGTTCTCACGACTCACGTCAGTCTGGCGCGGCACAGCTGCCACCAACGCCAGTTCGATAATTTCCTGTACGCTACAGCCGCGAGAGAGGTCGTGAAGCGGTGCGGCAAGTCCCTGAATCAAGGGTCCAACGGCGCGATACCCTCCCAAACGCTGGGCGATTTTGTAGCCAATATTGCCTGCCTCCAGCGACGGGAAGACCATCACGTTGGCATTGCCCTTTAACGGACTGGCGGGCGCTTTTTGCGCGGCGACATCCGGAACAAAGGCGGCATCAAATTGCAGTTCTCCATCCACGATAAGCTGCGGGGCACGCTCACGAACAATCTCCGTCGCCTGCTGCACGTTAGCGACGTTGGGATGACGAGCGCTGCCATTACTTGAAAACGACAGCATGGCCACGCGCGGCTCTTCACCGGTGATCCCCTGCCATGTCTGCGCGCTGGCAATTGCAATATCCGCCAGCTGTGCGGCGGTGGGCTGCGGCACGACGCTGCAATCGGCAAACCCTAATGACGGCCCGAGGTACTGCGGCAGCATCAGGAAAATTGACGACAGCGTTTTACAGCCTGGCTGTAGCCCAATAATGCGCAAACCGGCGCGCAGCACGTTTGCCGTCGACGATAGATTGCCCGCAATACAGACGTCTGCTTTGCCCGCGCTGACCATTGCCGCAGCGAACATCAGCGGATCGTTGAGTTTTTCCCACGCATCCGCAGGCGTTTTATCTCCCGCGCGGGCCAACCAGCGCAGCGCAAACTCTTCGCGCATTGGCATGTTGCTTTGCGGATCGATAACCTGAATGCCATCCATCGCCACCCGGTGGCTGAGAGCAAACTGGCGCAGCGCAAACGGACTGGCGACGAGAATGGGACGCGCCAGACGGTGCTGACGCAGGTAATTTGCCGCCTGCAGTACCCGAATATCCAATGCATCCGGGAACACCACACGTGCAGGTGAGCGGTGGGCGAGTTGACGAGCACGTTCAATGATCATGGCTTCTCCCCCAGTCGCTGTTGAATTTGGCTAACCGTCAGCGGGTGCTTCGCAACGCTCAGAATCATCATGACGTAGACCGTACTGGAAAGGCGGTTGAGCGCCTGCATGATGTCCGGTCGCATGACTTCAAAACTACGGCTGATGAAAACCTGGGCCGCCACCGTCTCCGTTTCACGGACTTTGGTACGCAGCAGATTAAGCAGCGCGCAATCATGTCCGTGACTGGCTTCAGGCACCAGATGGTCGTGGTCCAGATAGCGCAACGGCTGATGCGAAAGGCGGTGTAAATCGTCGTCACTTAAACCGACGATAGCTTGTGCTGCCAGCAGCTCGTCCATCGCATCGGCGCGCATAATGTTGCCCAGGCGCGAACGGATATCCGAAAGCCACGGCTGCCACGGCTGCCCCAGCTCTATCTGCAACCACACGGCCAGCGCGATGGTGCTGTCCAGCGCGGCGCGAAATCCCAGGAGCGGGTCACTTTTGGCAACCATCTTGTCCGCCGTCAGATGCGTCAGCGTGTCGGGTTTCTTCACCACCGGTTGATGACACAGTTCGCAGCTGGCCTGTTGATGCGTATCGCTGCTGGTTAACCCATGAACCGGCTGCGGCTGCTGGTCTTCGTCAGCAATAAACAGGCTGCCCTGCTCGTCGATAAACTTAATGCGCAGATGTCGGCTTTCCAGTAATTCCCGGGCAGACGGCGTCAGGCGAGCGTCAGCGGGGAGATGAATTTCAGCCCCTTCGCTGAGCGTATGATTCGCTCTGAGCCATGCTTCGGTAATGAAATCCTTCATACATCCGCCTTAGCAGGACTGCCAGTTCGCAGGCCAGGCCACATACAGAAACTTCACCGTCGAGGGCGTACCAAATTCGATGCTGGAGCCTTTCGGGATAAACATCACGTCCCCGGCTTTAGCAATCATGGTTTCGCCTTCGTGACGAACGTGCAGCTCACCTTCCAGAATCATGTCGATTTCGTCGTAGTTCAACGTCCATGGGAAAAAGGCGTTATCCCACTGCATGAACCCGGCGGCCATACTGCTGCCGTCCTGGTCGGTCACCAGATCGGTTAAACCCACACATTGCGGCTGTGCGCCGTCAAAACGACCAAACTTCACGCTACTGCCGTCGATGACTTTGACGCCGCCTTTGCCGGTCACCGAGTTAAAGCTTGGCTGCATTCCGCCCTGCTCCAGCGACTGTTTCTCCTTCATGACTTTGTCCATCAGTTGGGCAACCAGGCTTTCGGTAAACTGTCCTTCCGGTAACTGTGCAATGATGGTTTCGCGAATGCGTTGGTTTTCCGTTTTGCCATCAATCACCGCAGCCGGTTTAGCAGCGGCTACGTATGGCGTGGATTCATCGCATTCGCTAATGGTGACGCCCAGCAGCTCCGCAACTTCGCGCGCCTCCGGGGTGATGATGCTGGCGCGCAGAACAACTGACATTTCCTGTTCGCCGCGTGCGTGGGCCGCACGAATATCGTTAGCTGTAATGAGTTTTTTCACCTGCCCTTTTCTCCTTTTGGCTGAGCTCAGTCAGATAATCCACCAGGTACTGCACGCTGCGCGGGTCATGGCTATTGAGCTCAAAAATCGGCTCCTGAAACCCCATCTCGCGAAGAAGTTGTCGCGTTGCGGCGACGTCGACATCTGGCACGTCCGTTTTGCTGATAACGGCGATTTGTCGTTTACTTGCGCCAATATCCAACAGCCCGGCAGGTAAGCGACTTTCTTTATCATTTGCCGCGTGTATATAAATCAACGTATCGACATCCTGCAGCGTGGTAATCAAGGCGTGATACCAGCGCGGATGGCTAAAATATTCTCCTGGCGTATCGATATCGCCATTCTCATTAAACTCCACGGCCTGCGTTTTTCTGGCGAGGGAATAATTCCCCTGTAGCGCATTAAAGAGCGTCGTTTTTCCCGCCCCCACCGTACCGACAAACGCAATACGTTTCATCGCCGCCTCTGATTAACTTTTTGTCAGATTGCACAATGTGAAATTTAATAACCGGCCCAGACCACTTACCGTTTGTAATAACGCTTCTTCTACCGCGCCTACCGAGCCGTAGATAACCAGCGCACCACTGAATCTATCGAGAAAACCGATATGTACATCTGCCGCCTTCAGGGCTAAGTCACCGGCAATCATCGCAGTTTCCCCTGGCGTCAGCGTCATGATGCCGATGGCACCTGCTTCGGGAACGCCGATCTTTTTCGCCAGTTCCTCTCCGGGGTGTGCAATGAGATGCGCCAGCGTGACCTGTTTCCCCGGCACAAATTCCTGAATAATGCGTTCTTTTTCCATTGCTCACCGCCTCCTCTAAAACTGCCCTCATCGTGGCAATTTTTTGTCAGAGTAAATAACAAAATTCGGCAACCAGGTTTAAAAGGTGAAGTGGATCACTAAGAAAGGGAAAATAAAAAGGCGCGGGAGAAACCCGCGCCGGAAATAAATTAAAGTGATATTACAGCGGCTGCGTCTGCGCCTCCACCACCGCCAGCGCTACCATATTCACGATACGGCGCACAGAGGCTATCGGCGTTAACACATGCACCGGTTTCGCCACACCCATCAGCACCGGCCCTACGGTCACCCCTTCAGAGCTGGAGACGCGCAGCAGGTTATAGCTGATACGCGCCGCTTCCACGTTCGGCATAATCAGTATGTTCGCCGATCCTTTCAGCGGACTGTCCGGCATACGTTCGTTGCGGATGCTCTCCACCAGCGCCGCATCGCCGTGCATTTCCCCGTCAATCATCAGCTCCGGCGCACGCTCGCGCACCAGCTCCAGCGTCTGACGCATTTTGCAGGCCGCCGCGGATTTAGACGAACCAAAGTTTGAGTGCGACAGCAGCGCCACCTTCGGCTCGATACCAAAGCGGCGCACGGTCTCCGCGGCCATCACGGTGATCTCCGCCAGCTCGTCAGGAGTTGGATCGTCATTAACGTAGGTGTCGGCAATAAAGGTGTTCCCGCTCGGCAGCAGCAGGGCGTTCATCGCCCCGGCGGTATGGACGCCGTCGCGATAGCCGAAGATCTCCTGCACCACGCTAAAGTGCTCGTGGTAATCGCCGATGGTGCCGCAGATCAGCGCATCCGCTTCGCCGCGATGAACCATGATCGCGCCGATCACCGTCGTGTTACTGATGACAGCTTTCTGCGCCTGCTCCTGGGTGATCCCCCGGCGCTTCATGATCGCGTAGTATTCGCTCCAGTACTCTTTGAAGCGCGGATCGGATTCGTTGTTGACGATCTCGAAGTCGACGCCCGGCTTAATCTGCAGGCCCAGCTTTTGAATGCGCATCTCAATCACGCTCGGACGACCAATCAGGATCGGCTTCGCCAGACCTAAGGTGATCAGCTCCTGGGTGGCGTGGAGCACGCGCGCCTCTTCCCCTTCCGCCAGTACAACGCGTTTCGCGTCGGTACGCGCCTGCGAGAAGATCGGCTTCATGAACAGGTTGGTTTTATAGACAAACTCGGTGAGCTTATCGACATAAGCGTCGAAATCCTGAATCGGTCGCGTCGCCACACCGGAGTCCATCGCCGCTTTGGCCACCGCTGGCGCAATTTTAACAATCAGACGCGGGTCGAACGGTTTTGGAATGATGTAATCCGGACCAAAGCTCAGATCCTGATCGCCATAGGCTGACGCAACCACTTCGCTCTGCTCGGCGTGAGCCAGCTCCGCGATGGCGTGAACGGCGGCAAGCTTCATCTCTTCGTTGATTGCCGTCGCGCCGACGTCCAGCGCGCCACGGAAGATGAACGGGAAGCAGAGCACGTTGTTAACCTGGTTCGGGTAGTCGGAACGGCCGGTACAGATAATGGCATCTTCACGCACCGCTTTCGCCAGCGGCGGCAGGATTTCCGGTTCCGGGTTTGCCAGGGCCAGGATCATTGGCGCGCGCGCCATCTTCTTGACCATCTCCTGGGTCAGCACTTTCGGACCCGAGCAACCGAGGAAGATATCCGCGCCATCGATGACGTCCTCAAGCGTGCGCTTGCCGTCGTCTTCCACCGCATACGCCGCTTTGGTTTCCGCCATGTTAGGCTCGCGATCTTTATAGATAACGCCTTTGGAGTCGCAGACCACAATGTTGTGTTTCTGCATCCCCAGCGCCACCAGCAGGTTCATACAGGCGATGGCCGCGGCGCCTGCGCCAGAGACCACCATGCGCACGTCAGAGAGATTTTTCTCAACCACGCGCAGGCCGTTCAGAATAGCGGCGGTGCTAATAATCGCAGTGCCGTGCTGGTCATCATGGAACACGGGAATGTTCATACGCTCGCGCAGCTTCTGCTCGATATAGAAACATTCCGGCGCTTTGATGTCTTCCAGGTTGATCCCGCCGAAGGTCGGCTCCAGCGCGGCCACCACGTTGATGAATTTATCGGGATCGAGTTCGTCCACCTCGATATCAAACACGTCGATACCGGCGAATTTCTTGAACAGAACGCCCTTCCCTTCCATCACCGGTTTACCCGCCAGGGCGCCGATATTACCGAGACCCAGCACAGCCGTGCCGTTCGAGATAACGGCCACGAGGTTGCCGCGCGCGGTGTATTTGTAGGCTGCCAGCGGGTCTTTTTCGATTTCCAGACACGGCGCAGCAACGCCTGGCGAATAGGCCAGCGCCAGATCGCGCTGGGTCGCCAGCGGCTTGGTTGGGGAGACCTGGATTTTGCCCGGGACAGGGAACTCGTGAAAATCGAGGGCACTCTGTTTTAACTGATCGTCCATCTTGTTATTCCTTTTACGTATCGGTCAGATAGTATCGCCGCAGGACAGCGCATAAACTTTGAAGGCTGCCAAACTCTCACCATCACACATTAAAAATTGTTATCAATTTATAACAGCCATGTTACCCGTCTCAAAAGCAATGCCTCCCCCGTCTGCTATGCTTTTTTGTTAAGTCCATCATGATTTTCTCAGAAGTGTGAACTAGCGCACTCATCTAACTCTTTTATTTCCAAGGAGTAATTATTTATGAACCAGCTAGACGGCATCAAAAAATTCACCACCGTGGTTGCAGACAGCGGCGATATCGAGTCGATTCGCCACTATCAGCCGGAGGATGCAACCACAAACCCTTCGCTCCTGCTCAAGGCAGCCGGTCTTGCGCATTTTAGTCATCTGATTGATGACGCCATTGCCTACGGTAAACAGCGCGGGAAAACGCAGGAGCAGCAGGTCGCAGAAGCCAGCGACAAGCTGGCGGTTAATTTCGGTGCGGAAATTCTTAAAAGCATCCCGGGGCGCGTCTCAACCGAAGTCGACGCCCGCCTCTCGTTCGATAAAGAAAAAAGTATTAATAAGGCCCGCCGCCTGGTTGAACTCTACCAGGAACAGGGGATCGATAAGTCACGCATTTTGATCAAACTCGCTTCCACCTGGGAAGGCATCCGCGCGGCGGAAGTGCTGGAAAAAGAGGGAATTCACTGCAACCTGACGCTGCTGTTCTCATTTGCTCAGGCACGCGCCTGTGCCGAAGCGGGCGTGTTCCTGGTCTCGCCGTTTGTTGGCCGCATCTACGACTGGTATCAGGCAAAACAGCCAATGGACCCGTACGTGGTGGATGAGGACCCGGGCGTGAAATCTGTCCGTAATATCTACGACTATTACAAGCAGCACCGCTACGAAACCATCGTGATGGGGGCCAGCTTCCGCCGAACCGAGCAGATCCTCGCCCTGGCAGGCTGCGACCGCCTGACTATCTCCCCTAATCTGCTCAAAGAGCTGCAGGACAAAGAAGAGACGGTGATCCGCAAACTGGTGCCCACCTCTACCGTTCTGCCAAAACCGAAAGTCATGACCGAAGCGGAGTTCCGCTGGGAGCACAATCAGGACGCCATGGCCGTGGAAAAACTGGCGGAAGGTATCCGCCTGTTCGCCGTCGACCAGCGCAAACTTGAAGATCTTCTCGCCGCCAAACTTTAACCTTGCCACGGAGTGAACTATGTCCCGTAAAGAGCTAGCCAATGCCATTCGCGCCCTCAGCATGGATGCCGTGCAGAAAGCCAATTCCGGCCACCCTGGCGCACCAATGGGCATGGCTGATATTGCCGAAGTGTTGTGGAACGACTTCCTGAAGCACAACCCCAGCGACCCCACCTGGTACGATCGCGACCGTTTTATTCTCTCCAACGGTCACGCCTCAATGCTGCTCTACAGCCTGCTGCATCTCTCCGGCTACGACCTGCCGCTTGAGGAGCTGAAAAACTTCCGCCAGCTGCACTCCAAAACGCCGGGTCACCCGGAAATTGGCTATACCCCAGGCGTGGAAACCACCACCGGGCCGCTCGGCCAGGGGCTGGCAAATGCGGTCGGGCTGGCAATTGCCGAGCGCACGCTGGCGGCACAGTTTAACCAGCCGGACCACGAGATTGTCGATCACTACACCTATGTATTTATGGGTGACGGCTGCCTGATGGAGGGGATTTCCCATGAAGTCTGCTCGCTGGCGGGCACGCTGGGGCTGGGCAAGCTGATCGGGTTTTACGATCACAACGGCATCTCCATCGACGGGGAAACCGAGGGCTGGTTTACCGACGACACGGCGAAGCGCTTCGAAGCCTACCACTGGCACGTGGTGCATGAGATCGACGGCCACGATCCTGAGGCGGTGAAAAAAGCGATTCAGGAAGCGCAAAGCGTGAAGGACAAACCGTCCCTGATTATCTGCCGCACGGTTATCGGCTTCGGCTCTCCGAACAAGGCCGGCAAAGAAGAGGCGCACGGTGCGGCGCTGGGCGAAGAGGAAGTGGCGCTAACCCGGCAGAAGCTGGGCTGGAAACATCCGCCGTTTGAGATCCCAAAAGAGATCTACAAGGCCTGGGATGCCCGCGAAGCGGGTGAAAAAGCGCAGCAGTCCTGGAACGAGAAGTTTGCCGCGTATAAAAAAGCGTACCCGGATCTGGCCGCCGAGTTTTCCCGCCGCATGAGCGGCGGCCTGCCGGAAGACTGGGACGATAAAACCCAGGCGCTGATTGAAAATCTGCAGTCCAACCCGGCGAAAATCGCCACCCGCAAGGCCTCACAAAACACGCTGAATGCCATCGGCCCTATCCTGCCTGAACTGCTTGGCGGCTCGGCGGATCTGGCGCCCAGTAACCTGACGATCTGGTCCGGCTCGAAATCGCTGAAGGAAGACATTGCCGGGAACTATATCCACTACGGCGTACGTGAATTCGGGATGACCGCCATTGCCAACGGCATCGCCCATCACGGCGGCTTCGTGCCCTACACCGCCACCTTCCTGATGTTTGTCGAGTATGCCCGTAACGCGGCGCGCATGGCGGCATTGATGAAGGCGCGACAGATTATGGTCTATACCCATGACTCCATCGGGCTGGGGGAAGATGGCCCGACGCACCAGGCGGTTGAACAGCTGGCGAGCCTGCGCTTAACGCCAAACTTCAGCACCTGGCGTCCGTGCGATCAGGTCGAAGCGGCGGTCGGCTGGAAGCTGGCGGTAGAACGTCACAATGGCCCAACGGCATTGATTCTGTCACGCCAAAATCTGGCGCAGATTGAGCGTACCCCGGAGCAGGTGAAAAATATCGCCCGCGGCGGCTACATCCTGAAAGACAGCGGCGGCAAGCCGGACGTGATCCTGATTGCGACCGGTTCAGAGGTGGAAATCACGGTGAAAGCGGCGGAAAAACTGACCGCCGAAGGCCACGCGGTACGCGTGGTGTCCCTGCCCTCAACGGATATCTTTGACGCCCAGGACGAAGCGTACCGGGAATCGGTCCTGCCTTCCAGCGTCGCGGCGCGCGTGGCGGTGGAAGCCGGTATTGCCGACTACTGGTACAAATATGTCGGGCTTAAGGGGGCGATTGTTGGCATGCGGGGCTACGGTGAGTCCGCCCCTGCCGACAAGCTGTTCCCGTACTTCGGCTTTACCGTTGAGAACGTAGTAGAGAAGGCGCTGAGCGTGATTTAGTGCGGCCTGCGTGCCCTGTGGCGCTACGCTTACCGGGCCTACATGGTTTGAAACGTAGGCCGGGTAAGGCGCAGCCGCCACCCGGTAAAAGCTACCGCGTGATCCACAGCGTGGGCCAGGCATCTGGCCCGTTCCAGCTATCGCAGCTGGGCTCCTCGGCGTAGCGCACCAGGCGAAAACGCTGGCCGTCAAAGCGCCAGCGCGTCTGGATCCCGCAATCTCCCATGCCGCGCCCGAGCGCGAGCGTGGTCAGCTCGCGCGTTTTCTCATCGAAGCTGGCGTTCATTAACTCCATTTCACTGCTGTCGCTTGACGGCGTAAACGGCAGACGCAGCCTGACGCTGCGGGCAGAGAAGGGTTTTTTACGTGATACCAGCCACGCCAGATCGACCGTATTATAGGCCCCCGCCTCGCAGCTGACGATCAGCAGCGCTTTGTCATCGGTTAATGCAGTAACGCGCACTTCCCGGCGGTTAGGATCCAGCGAACACTGGCTACTGTTCATCCGCCCGGTACCATAATCCAGCAGGTCGTTCAGTTCAGCGTGGGAAAGCGGTGTTGGGGTGGGATTCACGACAGTCACTTTTTTCAGGGCGGGTGCGGGCGGCACGCTTAACGGCGGATCGTCACCTTTCTTAATCCATGCGGTTTCGCTGCCGACACGCTTTTGCTGTGCATCAATGAACAGCAGCGCTGCTTTCAAACCGCTCAGGGAAATAACCTGCTTGCCACCGCTCAGGGTGAGCGCTTTCCCTTCCTGGATATTTTTCAGAAAGGCGGTGATGGTGGCCGCATCGTCCGTTTTCAGATGCCAGGATGTGAACTGCCAGTGCTGCTTGTCCAGCTTCAGGGGGACGTTATCCAGCAGCAGCCGGGGGGCAATCTCTGGCTCTTTGACAGAGGGCGTTTCAAGGCCGCCGAGATCGATACGCAGCGTGGCATCCGTTTTCGCCCCGGCGCTTCGGGTGAGCGTCATGACCAGACCACGGTGTTCACCCGTATTGCGTGCAAGGCAAAAGTTCTGGTTATTGCAGGTCACCTGCCAGTCAGAAAAGGCTTGCTGAGCAGGCGCAGCCCGCACCTGCGGCGCGAGAAGCACACAAAACAGGGAAAATAAAAAGACGCTGTAGCGCATGAATGACACAATCCCGGAACGAAAACGCTTAACTGGGCAGTATCTTCGTGTTCCCGCCGGGGTTGCTCAATCGGATTTATCAGATATACCCGAAAAACACGCTATATCCGTTCGAAAGCGGTGTTCATTAACCCGGTCGTCTGTAAATACTGCAGTAATATCACTGCCTTACCATCCCTGATTTCCCCTGAACGCATCATCTCCAGCGCCCGAGAAAAGGGGAGCTCCAGCACTTCGATATCTTCATCTTCTACGCCACCGCCCCGGTGAGTGCGCTGCGCGTCGCTGTATTCCGCAATGAAGAAGTGAACGATTTCCGTCACGCCGCCGGGCGACATAAACAGCTCGAAGACCTTTTTAACCTCTCCCACTTCGAAGCCGGTTTCTTCTACGGCCTCTTTACGGATGCAGACTTCCGGCTCATCATCATCGAGCAGGCCCGCACAGCTTTCAATCAGACGTCCGTCAGGGTTGCCATTGACCCATGTCGCCACCCTGAACTGACGGATCAGCACCACGCTCTGCTTCTCACGGTTATAGAGCAAAATGGTTGCCCCGTTACCGCGATCGTAAACCTCGCGTTTGTGGCGGATCACTTCACCGTTATTACGTGTAAGATCATAGGTGATGTTACGCAGGACAAAGTAGTTTTCAGAGAGAATTTTGTCTTTGATAACGTCAATTTTCAGGGTCATACGGGCTCCACAACACAATGAGTCATCCTATACTACGCCGTGAATCCCGCTTTGTCGCCCGCCTGTTTAATGATGTTTTGGTGCATTAACCCCAAGCCAGTCGAGCATCCCTTGCGCCGCATGACGCCCTTCCGCCATGGCGGTCACCACCAGATCCGCACCGCGCACCGCATCACCGCCGGCGAAGATTTGCGGGTTGGTCGTCTGGTAACGGTAGCGGCTCTCGACCGAGGCAACGATCCGCCCGCGCTCGTCCGTTTCAACGCCCTGCGCCTGCAGCCACGGCATCGCGTGCGGGTTAAAACCAAACGCCATAATGACCGCATCAGCCGCCATCACAAACTCGCTGCCCGCCACCGGAACGGGCCGACGCCGCCCCTGCGCATCCGGCTCACCGAGTTCGGTACGCAGCATCCGGATACCGTTGACCTTTCCGTCAGGATCCAGCGTCAGTTCAACCGGCTGGACGTTAAATTCAAACGCTGCACCCTCTTCTCTGGCATTCTTCACCTCTTTCTTCGAGCCCGGCATATTGGCCTCATCCCGACGATAGGCGCAGGTGACGTTCGTCGCGCCGTGACGTAACGCTGTGCGGACGCAGTCCATCGCGGTATCGCCCCCGCCCAGCACCACCACGTTTAAACCACGGGTGTCGATGAACGGTTCGCTGGCCAACTCGTCCAGCCCCATAACATGCCGCGTATTGCCTGCCAGGAAAGGCAGCGCGTCATAGACACCGGGCGCGTCTTCATGCGGGATACCTGCCTTCATCGAGCGATAGGTACCCACGCCAATAAACAGGGCGTCGTAGTCGTTCTGTAACTGTGACATCGACACGTCCTGGCCCACCTCGCAGTTCAGCTCGAAGCGGATCCCCATCGCGGTAAATATCTCTCTGCGCCGCGTGAGCAAAGATTTGTCCAGTTTGAATGCCGGGATGCCAAAGGTCAGCAATCCGCCGATTTCCGGATGCCGGTCATAGACCGTCACGTTCACGCCGCTGCGCGCCAGCACGTCGGCACACGCCAGCCCGGCAGGCCCCGCGCCGACAATCGCGACACGTTTACCCGACGGCATGACGGCGGACATATCCGGCCGCCAGCCCATCGCCAGCGCCCGTTCGGCGATATAGCGCTCGATGTTACCGATGGTCACGGAACCCGTCTCGTCACGTAGTGTGCAGGCACCTTCGCATAATCGGTCCTGCGGACAGACGCGGCCGGTAATTTCAGGTAAACAGTTAGTCTGATGAGAAAGCTCGACCGCGCCGGCAATGTCACCCGCGCTGAGGCGCTCAATCCACTGCGGGATGTGGTTGTGCAGCGGGCAGGTCCATTCGCAAATGCTGTGCTCTCCGCACTTCAGGCAGCGCGACGCCTCGCGGGCGGCCTGCTCTGTCCGATACGGCAGGTAAATTTCGTTAAAATGGCCCACGCGCTCTGCGCCAGCCAGTTTATCGGGCTCGCCGCGTGGCAGGGTTGTTTGCATCTGCTGCAGTTTGGTGCGCGGGACGTTCTCTTTGACGGCCTCCGCATGCCAGGGCTGCGCCTCCAGGGAGGCAGCGCGCTGTCGGCGCGATTTCGCCAGATTATCCAGGACAGCAGGCGTCGCCAGGGAGAGGACATCTGCCGGGCAGTTTTCGATACAGGCCGGGCCATGTGGACGCGTCAGACAGAGATCGCATTTATTCGCCGAGGCCTTCACGCTGCCGTTGTCGAGCGGGGTGACGATAATCTCCATCGTGCCAAACGGGCAAGCCACCGCGCAGGCCTTACAGCCGATGCATTTTTGTTGATTCACCTGTACGCTGTCATCACATTTGCTGATGGCGCCGTTCGGGCAGCTTTGCGCGCAGGGCGCATTTTCACAGTGATGACAGGTGACAGGGCTTCGCTTCTCGCCGGATCTCAGGACCGTAATACGGGGATGAAAATGGCGCTCGCTCAGGACATGCTGCTCACCGTTGTGCGCCATCACGCAGGCCACTTCGCAGGCACGACACCCAATGCATTGCTGGCTGTTAGCCATAATAAAACGATTCATAATCACACCTGTTTTTGGTTCAATAACCTTATTCTTTGTATGAATATGGTATTTACGCATCACGGCGCGATCGGGCAATGTTCAAATGCCCAGGATGCCCAATTATTTCCAGTGAACCTGTGGCAGATCAATTTTATTCAGAGAGCCGTTCTGTGACCGTTAAACGACCCGTTTCCGGAAGCCTCGCCTGGGCTTTCTTTTCGATCATTGTCTTATCCGTGCTGACCAGCACCGTCGCGCTGCTGACGCTTGCCAGCAGCCAGCGTGATGCCGAAGCAATTAATATCGCGGGCTCGCTGCGCATGCAGAGCTATCGTCTGGGCTACGAGATGCAGCGCAACAGCCCTTCCCTTGCCGAACATCGCGAGAACTGGCAACAGACGCTGAGTGCGCCAGCCCTGCAGAAGCTGAACCGCTGGTACGTCCCGGACAATGTGAAAGCACGCTATCAGCAACTGCATGTGGCCTGGCTGGAGATGGATGCGCGCATCGCCCGCGGCGACAGCGCATGGTATCAAAGCCACATTGGTGATTTTGTCGGCCGCATTGATGCCTTTGTGCTCGCCCTACAGCACTACACCGAACATAAAATTCAGACGGTCACCCTGCTATCTCTGGCGGGCGCGCTTGGGATCCTGCTGCTGACGCTGTTTACCCTGCGACGCATCCGTCGCCAGGTGGTATTGCCGCTGAACAATCTGGTGGCGGCCAGCGAACGGATTGAGCGAGGCGAGTTTGCGACCCCTGCGCCGGATACCGCCCTGCCGAACGAGCTGGGTCAACTATCGCGTGCCTTCAACCACATGTCCGCCGAGTTAGCCACGCTCTATCGCTCGCTTGAAGCCTCAGTTGCGGAAAAAACGCGGCATTTGCATGACGCCCACCAGCAGCTCGACATGCTGTTCAAATGCTCTCAGGCGCTGAATACCGGCCAGATTGACAGCCACTGCTTCCGGCATATCCTGCAGATTGTCCGTGACTATACGCAGATGAGTTATCTGGAACTGCGCACCAGCGACGACTGGCGGCTGTGTGAAGGGACGGAGTCAAGCGGCCTCCCGCTGCAAAACCTGCCGGTCCTGATGCAGGACACCCTTTACGGCGAGCTGCGCTGGCAAAGCGAGACGGACAGCGTTCCCCTCCCGCTGATGAGAAGCGTGGCGACCATGCTCGGGCGCGGGCTGTACTTTAACCAGGCGCAAAAGCACTACCAGCAGCTGCTGCTGATGGAAGAGCGCGCCACCATCGCTCGCGAGCTGCATGATTCGCTGGCGCAGGTGCTGTCGTATCTGCGCATTCAGCTTGCCCTGCTTAAACGCGCCGTGCCGGAGGAAAATACCCCGGCACAGACCATCATCACCGACTTCTCCCGCGAGCTTAACAACGCCTGGCAGCAGCTGCGCGAGTTGCTCACCACCTTCCGTCTGACGCTGAACCACGCGAATTTACCCGCGGCGCTACAGGAGTCTCTCGACGCCCTGCAGAGCCAGACGCAGGCCAGACTGCACCTCGACTGCCGCCTCTCCTCGCTGGCGCTGGACGCGCAAAAGCAGGTGCATCTTTTACAGATCGTGCGTGAGGCCGTGCTGAATGCCATTAAGCACGCGCAGGCCAGCGAGATCGCGGTGAGCTGCGTGACGGCAGCGGACGGCACGCACTGCGTCAGCATTCGTGACAACGGCATCGGGATTGGCGAGGCCAGCGAGCCGCCGGGGCACTACGGACTGAACATTATGCGTGAACGCGCGCAACGGCTTGGAGGAACGCTACACTTTTCGCAGCCGCAAAACGGCGGCACGCTGGTCAGCGTCACGTTCCCCGTGCCTGAGGCACCGGCGGGTAAATAACGGTAAAGGGGGAAGCGCAGGGAAAAGCGCATGATAATTTACATTATCTCCTTTATTTCTCCACGTTTGGCCTGGGCCTTACCGCTAAAGTTATGCGGGCAATAAACAATAATGACGTGCAGCAAAACGAGGTCACTTTTTCATGGCGAATTTTTTCATCGATCGCCCCATTTTTGCCTGGGTGCTTGCCATCCTGTTGTGTCTGACAGGTGTCCTGGCGATTACATCACTTCCCGTTGAGCAATACCCCGATCTGGCACCGCCAAACGTGCGTGTCACCGCAAACTACCCCGGCGCTTCCGCACAAACGCTGGAAAACACCGTGACGCAGGTTATCGAGCAGAACATGACGGGTCTGGATAACCTGATGTACATGTCTTCGCAAAGTAGCGCGACGGGCCAGGCGACGGTCACCCTGAGCTTTAAGGCGGGCACCGACCCGGACGAGGCAGTGCAGCAGGTACAAAACCAGCTGCAGTCGGCCATGCGCAAGCTTCCCCAGGCGGTGCAGAACCAGGGCGTGACCGTACGTAAAACCGGTGATACCAATATTTTGACCATCGCGTTTGTCTCGACAGATGGCTCGATGGATAAACAGGACATTGCGGACTACGTCGCCAGTAATATTCAGGATCCCATCAGCCGTATCAACGGCGTGGGGGATATCGATGCTTACGGCTCGCAATACTCGATGCGTATCTGGCTCGATCCCAACAAGCTTAACAGCGTCCAGATGACGGCAACCGACGTGACGAATGCCATCAAAGCCCAGAACGCCCAGATTGCCGTGGGGCAACTGGGGGGAACGCCGTCCGTCGATAAACAGGCCCTGAATGCCACCATTAATTCGCAATCCCTGCTGCAGACGCCGGACCAGTTCCGCAATATCACCCTGCGCGTGAATCAGGATGGATCGGAAGTGCGCCTGGGCGATGTCGCCACGGTGGAAATGGGGGCGGAAAAATACGACTACCTGAGCCGCTTTAACGGCAAACAGGCCTCCGGTCTGGGGATTAAGCTGGCCTCCGGTGCGAACGAAATGGCCACCGCGAAACTGGTGCTGGACCGTCTGGATGAGCTGTCGCAGTATTTCCCGCACGGGCTGGAGTACAAAGTCGCCTATGAAACCACCTCTTTCGTTAAAGCGTCGATTGAGGATGTGGTGAAGACCCTGCTGGAAGCCATCGCGCTGGTGTTCCTGGTCATGTACCTGTTCCTGCAAAACTTCCGCGCGACACTGATCCCAACCATTGCCGTTCCCGTGGTGCTGCTGGGGACCTTTGCGGTGCTGTACGCGTTCGGGTATAGCATTAATACCCTGACAATGTTTGCGATGGTGCTGGCGATTGGCCTTCTGGTGGATGATGCCATCGTGGTGGTTGAAAACGTCGAGCGCATCATGAGTGAAGAAGGCCTTTCTCCACGCCAGGCGACGCGAAAATCCATGGGACAAATTCAGGGGGCGTTAGTCGGTATTGCGATGGTGCTGTCGGCCGTCTTTATCCCGATGGCCTTCTTCGGCGGCACAACCGGGGCGATTTACCGTCAGTTCTCCATCACCATCGTCTCGGCGATGGTGCTCTCCGTGCTGGTGGCGCTGATCCTCACCCCTGCACTCTGCGCCACCATCCTGAAGCCGCTGCACAAAGGGGAACATCACGGTCAGAAAGGGTTCTTCGGCTGGTTTAACCGGATGTTTAACCGCAATGCCGCCCGGTATGAATCTGCCGTCGGCGGCGTGCTGCACCGCAGCCTGCGCTGGATGATGGTTTACGTTGTGCTGCTGGGCGGCATGGTCTGGCTGTTTATGCATCTGCCCACCTCGTTCCTGCCGATGGAAGACCGGGGGATGTTCACCACTTCGGTGCAGCTCCCGAGCGGCGCAACGCAGCAGCAGACGCTGAAAGTGGTTCAGAAAGTGGAACAGTACTTCTTCACCAAAGAGAAAGATAACGTCGTTTCGGTCTTCTCCACCGTCGGTTCCGGCCCCGGCGGGAACGGGCAGAACGTCGCCCGCATGTTCGTCCGCCTGAAGGACTGGGACGAGCGCGACACCAAAACGGGAACGTCATTTGCCATCATTGAGCGTGCGACGAAAGCCTTTGCGCACATCAAAGAAGCGCGCGTCTTTGCCAGCAGCCCGCCTGCGATAAGCGGTCTGGGCAGTTCTGCCGGGTTTGATATGGAACTGCAGGATCACGCCGGTGCGGGCCATACGGCACTGATGGCAGCGCGCGATAAGCTGCTAGCGCTGGCGAGCAGCGATTCAGGCCTGACCCGCGTTCGCCATAACGGTCTTGATGACAGCCCGCAGCTTCAGGTGGATATCGATCAGCGTAAGGCGCAGGCGCTGGGCGTCTCGATCAACGATATCAATGACACCCTGCAAACGGCATGGGGCTCGAGCTATGTGAATGACTTTATGGATCGCGGTCGCGTGAAAAAAGTGTATGTACAGTCCGCCGCACCGTTCCGCATGCTGCCGGATGATATTAACCGCTGGTTTGTCAGGAATAATGCCGGCGGCATGGTGCCCTTCTCCGTCTTTGCCAACTCGCACTGGGAGAGCGGTTCACCGCGTCTGGAGCGCTATAACGGCTATTCCGCGGTTGAAATCGTCGGGGAAGCCGCGCCGGGCGTCAGTACCGGTACCGCCATGGACACCATGGAAAAACTGGTGCAGCAGCTGCCCGCCGGTTTTGGTCTGGAGTGGACGGCCATGTCTTACCAGGAGCGTCTCTCCGGCGCGCAGGCCCCTGCGCTTTACGCGCTCTCGCTGCTGGTGGTCTTCCTCTGCCTTGCCGCACTGTATGAAAGCTGGTCAGTCCCGTTCTCCGTCATGCTGGTGGTGCCCCTTGGCGTCATCGGTGCTCTGCTCGCGACATGGATGCGCGGCCTGGAGAACGATGTCTACTTCCAGGTCGGGCTGCTCACCGTGATTGGGCTATCGGCGAAAAACGCCATTCTGATTGTTGAGTTTGCCAACGAGATGAATGCCAAAGGCCACGAGCTGATGGCCGCCACGCTGCACGCCTGCCGTCAGCGCTTACGTCCGATCCTGATGACGTCGCTGGCGTTTGTTTTTGGTGTACTGCCGATGGCAACCAGTACGGGCGCAGGCTCCAGCAGCCAGCATGCCGTAGGCACGGGCGTCATGGGGGGCATGATTTCGGCCACCATCCTGGCCATTTACTTCGTTCCGCTGTTCTTTGTGCTGGTGCGTCGCCGCTTCCCGCTGAAGGAGCGTCTGGAGTAAGTGGTTGAAATAAAAAAAGGCGGCTTTATCGGCCGCCTTTTTATTGTGTGATTAATTCACACTATGGTTATTTTACTTATTTTAGTGCTCTTGCAATTCTTACTGAATGTCATTTACGAAGCATGCCTTCGATAAAATCTTTCCAGTTCCCCAGTTCACGTTCAATCATAACAACCTCTCTTATTATTATGCGCATTCTACAAAAACGGACCATCATTGTGAAGACTCTTTAACCAATTGCTGTGATTGTACCCCACGTCCTGCGGGGATTTATGATAAATATGAACGGATAGCCCTCAATTTTTTGTGACGGCTAGCAATATTTTGAAATAACCCCACGAATGGGTGAATTTTATTTTACCTGCTGAGTTTATTCGAAATTTAAACCTTATGGACATCTATGCTTAAAGGGTGAAAGAATATTCAGCGTACAGTTGTGAGTTGAATTAAGAAGAAGTGTAAATCCAGACGATTCCTGAATGTGTTATATTCTACTTAAGGATATATCTTCGAATTTACTGAACATTTAATCATCATTAGGTCAAAAGGATTCACCATGGTTGTGATGTACGGCATTAAAAATTGCGACACCATCAAAAAAGCCCGCCGCTGGCTGGAAGCAAATAGCGTGGAGTACCGCTTCCACGATTACCGTGCCGATGGGCTTGATGCAGAATTTCTGCATAACGCTATCAACAAACTGGGGTGGGAAGCACTGCTGAATACGCGCGGCACTACCTGGCGTAAACTGGACGAATCTCTGCGCGCCAGCATCAAAGATGCCGACAGCGCGGCAAAACTGATGCTCGAAATGCCGGCAATCATCAAACGCCCATTGCTCTGCGCGCCAGGGCAGCCTATGCTGCTGGGTTTCAGTGAAACCGTTTATTCAGAATTTTTTCGTTGAGGTGTAGTCTATGTCATGCCCGGTCATTGAGCTGACTCAGCAGCTTATTCGCCGTCCTTCCCTTAGCCCGGACGACGCAGGTTGTCAGGCATTAATGATTGAACGCCTGCGTGCCATCGGTTTTACCGTTGAACGCATGGATTTTGGCGATACCCAGAACTTCTGGGCGTGGCGCGGCCAGGGTGAAACGCTGGCCTTTGCCGGGCATACTGACGTCGTTCCCGCGGGTGACGCGGATCGCTGGATTAACCCACCGTTTGAACCGACCATCCGCGATGGCATGCTGTTTGGCCGCGGTGCGGCAGACATGAAAGGCTCTCTGGCGGCGATGGTCGTGGCAGCAGAGCGCTTTGTTGCTCAGCATCCGAACCACAAAAACCGTCTCGCGTTTTTAATCACCTCCGACGAAGAAGCCAGCGCCCATAACGGTACCGTGAAGGTCGTTGAAGCGCTGATGGCGCGTAACGATCGTCTCGACTACTGCCTGGTCGGTGAGCCGTCCAGTACCGAAGTGGTGGGTGATGTCGTCAAAAACGGGCGCCGCGGCTCGCTGACCTGTAACCTGACCATTCATGGCGTTCAGGGACACGTTGCTTATCCGCATCTGGCCGATAACCCGGTCCATCGCGCGGCGCCGATGCTGAGCGAATTAGTGGCAATTGAGTGGGATAAAGGCAACGAGTTCTTCCCGCCGACCAGCATGCAGATTGCAAACGTCAAGGCCGGGACCGGCAGCAATAACGTGATCCCGGGAGATTACTTCGTCCAGTTCAACTTCCGTTTCAGCACTGAACTGACCGATGAGATGATCAAGGCGCGCGTTGTCGCCCTGCTGGAAAAATATAACCTGCGCTACACCGTCGACTGGTGGCTTTCCGGCCAGCCGTTCCTGACGCAGCGTGGCAAACTGGTGGATGCGGTGGTGAACGCCATCGAGCACTATAATGAAATTAAGCCACAGCTGCTGACGACGGGTGGCACCTCAGACGGACGCTTTATCGCCCGCATGGGTGCCCAGGTTGTCGAACTGGGTCCAGTGAACGCAACCATTCATAAAATAAATGAGTGTGTCAATGCGGCAGATTTGCAACTGCTGGCCCGTATGTATCAACGTATTATGGAGCAACTCGTCGCCTGACGAACGCTCTGAGAGGAATAGCGAATGGACTGGCTTTCAAAGTACTGGTGGATTCTGGTGTTGGTTTTTCTGGTCGGCGTATTGCTTAACGTGATTAAAGATCTTAAGCGCGTTGACCATAAAAAATTTCTCGCCAACAAACCGGATCTTCCCCCGCATCGTGATTTTAACGATAAGTGGGACGATGACGACGACTGGCCGAAGAAGGATCAGAAGAAGTAATCGATCTGTTTCCCCTCTCCCAGGGAGAGGGGGCAACCTCACATAAACTCAACAATATGATCGTTATCCGGCTTGCCGCCGCTGAGCGCTTCATCAAAGTAGTGCTTCGGTACGGTATAGCGCAAACGATCGAGCGCAAACTGCATGCTACGGTCGTCAATCGCGTGGCCCAGCTCGTCAACGATATCCAGCGTCACATCTCCACCTTCGCGAATCAGCGCTTCCTGCGCGGCAACCGCATGCGAAAGCTCAATCACCCGGTCTTCACCACCGTGGATCAGGTGGATCGTCGTCTGCGTGGACGCGCTGGTCGGTAGCGTCGCAAAACGACCGTTAAACGCGATCACTCGCGAAACCAGACCTGGCTGCGCTTTTACGCTTTCCAGGGACATGATTGACCCCTGCGAGAAGCCAATCAGCGCGGTTGCGTCGGCACCGACGCCGCTCTGCTGCTGCCAGTAGCGAACAATGTCGATAAACGTGGGCATAATGGCATCAATGCGCGCCTGACGGTTCTCCTCGGTTACACCCTGAACAGAAAACCACTGCCGACCGTTTGGACCACATGGCTCTACGCCACCGATGCTGACAATCAAGGCCTCCGGAAATACAGGCGCAAACCAGCTGCCAATCTGACCCATATTGACGGCGTTATCGCCAACGCCATGAAACAGAAGCAGTAACTGTTTAGCCGGTTTGTCAGGGCTTTGAACAACAAAATGGTCGTGTTTCATGGCGGTCTCCTTAATAGATGACCTGGATTCTACGCCTCGCAGCGGGAATGACCATGCCACTTTACTGAAGAAGTCATTGAAAAAATTGCCATTGCAAAATGTCTTCTTTCAACTGCTGGCAGCGCGGATAATCAAGACTTTCAATCGCTTGCGCGGTTTCACTCCGCAACTTTGCCAGCAACGCTTTTCGCCCGACTTCTTCCGCTTTTCCTTCCATTTTCCCACGCAGGGCCGGAAGCGGCATGTCCACGGTTAACAACAGCCGCGTCAGTGCGGCAACCGAGGTTGAAAACGCCCGGTGGGCGAAGGCAAACCCTGCCAGCTCCAGCCAGTCGTCATGATTAAGGGTAGCTTCCCATTCATCTTCCACCGGGATCTTTTCACCGTTCCAGGCCGATAACACCCGCGCATCGCGCTTCAGACGCTGCTGTGCCTGCTCACACAGCAGGCGCCCGGCCTCACTCTGCGCCAGTAGCGCCATCGCGGTGTAACAGCCGCTGCTGGCTTCACGATGGCTCCCCATCCGCACCAGCACAAACCCGCACTGCTGCCAGAAGCGCCAAAGCTCATCGGTATAGCCAAAGCTCACCGACAGATAATCTTCTCCGCTGGCGCTGCGGATAAGCGCCTGACCAATCCCTTCCCGCTGACGATGAGGGTGCACGGCAATGCGGGTCACCCGTCGGCCCCTGAGCGTTGCCGCCAGCGGGCAGCCGCCGTGCGCCGCCAGAGACTGCGCCACCAGGTTCCCGCGAGGACGCCGGAACCCCGCCCACACGGCGCGGCTAAGCTCAGGGGATAGCCCGCCCTCCTCCACCAGCCAGAGCGCCCCGGCGATGACCGGGTTCGCTTCTGCGACAGCAAACTGCTGCCCGGGCGCGTCCATCATGCGGCGTAAATCGAGCGGCGAGGTACGATAATGCGCGGCGCAGAGTAGCTCGTATATGCTCGCTGCCAGCGTCGGACGGCTTTCCCATGTAGCAGACGTCAGAGAAGTTAAATGCACCTCCCCTTCCGGGCGGCGGTCAAGCAGCGTATCGTCAAACAGCAGCGCGCTGGCGACGACCCGCTCAAGCGGGCAGCCCGAAGCCCAGCGTACCGGCGCTGATAGGCTGTAACGCTGTAGCCCGGCAAACCGACCGCAGAACTTAAGCAAGAATCCCCGGCCCGTCCCTTCATAACCCTGCACCGTGGTGGTCAACAGCACGCGAGGGAAACGACGCACCAGCTTTTCCAGCAGCGGGCCGGGGATCGCGGCAGCTTCATCAACAATCAGCCAGTCAGCCTGGCGTGAAGAGGCAAGCAGCGCGTCCGGAGCCATAAAATAAAAATGCTCTCCGGCAAAGCGGGCGATAATATCCGTTGCCCCCTTCGCCGGGGCGGTGACCACGGCGCTGCCCGCAATGCGGTTCAGCAACATTCCCGCCAGGGCTGACTTTCCGCGCCCGCGCGCGGCGGTAACGGCCACGATGCCACCCTGCATCCCCTGAAGCACATCCAGGATCTCCGCCTGCTCTCGCTGCGGTGCGCCGCTGGCAGGCTGCCAGTCGGGTGTGTCGGGTAAAGGCGGAAGGGATAAATCGCTACCCTGAAGCCAGACGATCGCATCGGGATCGGCGGTAATGGTCTGGCAGAAATGGTGGACAAAATGCGGCGTGGCTATCGCTTCGGCGCTATCGCTCCAGCGTAGTGAATCACTGTCAGGAAGTTCAGCCCACGCGTCGAGCGGCGGCACCCGCAGCACCAGAAGGCTTCCGGCGCTCAGCGTTCCGCTCAGGGCGGCAAACGCGGCGACATCAAACCCGGTACTGGCGTTAAAAACGGCATGCCGGAACTCGCGTCCCAGCAGGCCGCTGATGGCTTGTGAAGGGCGTTCATCCAGCCAAACCCAGTCTCCGGGTAGGGCGTCACGCAGGGCGACCGCCTGGGTTAACGTCCACTGCGCGTCACCGCTGAGCACCACCAGCCGGCGATGGCCGGTGCGCTCAAGCTCGCTTATTAGCTGTTCAAACAGCAGCATTACATCGCTTTACCGAAGGTATTGCACTGCGCCGGATCGCCGCTGTCGAAACCACGTTTGAACCAGCTATAGCGCTGTTGCGAGGTACCGTGAGTGAAGCTGTCCGGCACTACGCGCCCCTGGCTCTGCTGCTGAAGACGGTCGTCACCGATAGCCTGAGCGGCATTTAACGCCTCTTCAAGGTCACCGGATTCCAGAACGCCCTGCTGCTTCATGCTGTGGCCCCAGACGCCCGCGAAGCAGTCCGCCTGCAGTTCCATTTTGACAGAAAGGCGGTTCACTTCAGCCTGAGACGCATTTTGCTGAAGCTGGCGTACTTTTGGCTCAATCCCCAACAGCTTTTGCACGTGATGGCCGACTTCATGCGCGATCACGTAGCCCTGAGCAAAATCACCGTCAGCGCCAAGCTTGCGTTTCATGTCATCGTAAAACGAGAGATCGATATAGACCGTGCCGTCTGCCGGGCAGTAGAACGGCCCCATCACAGATTGCCCGGTACCGCATCCGGTGCGGGTTGCACCACGATACATCACCAGCTTCGGCTGCTGGTAGGTACGCCCCATCTTCTCGAACAGCTGACTCCAGGTGTCTTCTGTTGTGGCGAGAATAACGGAGGTAAATTTGGCCGCTTCATCTTCATTCGGACTGATGGAGCGCTGAGATTGCTGCTGCTGTTGCAGCGGCTGCCCGGTCATTAAACCGGTGAGATCGACGCCGTAATACCCCGCGACCAGCACCACAATCAGCAGGATTATCCCGCCCTTGCCGCTGGGTAACCGGAAGCCGGGCCCGCCCATTGAAGGACCGCCGCCACCATCACTGCGTCTGTCTTCTACATTGTCACTTTCACGACGCCCTTGCCAGCGCATAACCACCTCGAACTATTCCATTTATAATAGCTATGATCGTAGGCGGTTAACGGCAAGATTACCATAGGAAACAAAGGTAAGACGCCAAAGGATGTAAACATCCTTTGGCAAGTGAGGGAGTTAGTCGAGCTTAACGCCTAAACGGTGAGCAACCGCTTCGTACGCTTCAATCAGGCCACCCAGGCTCTGACGGAAGCGGTCTTTGTCCATTTTATCCAGGGTTTCTTTATCCCACAGGCGGCTACCGTCTGGTGAGAACTCATCGCCCAGCACCACTTCGCCTTTGAACAGACCAAACTCCAGCTTGAAGTCGACGAGGATCAGGCCCGCGTCATCAAACAATTTTTTCAGCACGTCGTTGGCTTTGTAGGTCAACTCTTTCATGCGCGCCAGGTTCTCCTTATTCACCCAGCCGAAGGTTTCGCAGTAGGAATCATTAACCATAGGATCGTGCATAGCATCGTTTTTCAGGAACAGATCGAACAGAGGTGGATTCAGTTCGATACCTTCTTCAATGCCCAGACGCTTCACCAGGGAGCCCGCTGCACGGTTACGAATAACGCACTCAACCGGAACCATATCCAGTTTTTTCACCAGACATTCCGTATCGGACAGCAACGCTTCCATCTGAGTCGGGATACCCGCTTCGGCCAGTTTGGTCATAATGAAATGGTTGAACTTGTTGTTCACCATGCCCTTACGATCGAACTGCTCAATGCGTGCGCCATCCCCTGCTGACGTATCATTGCGGAACTCGAGCACCAACAGATCCGGGTTTTCCGTGCTGTATACGGTCTTCGCTTTGCCACGATACAACTCAGCTTGCTTCTGCATCTTCATTACTCCTGGTGTGATGATTTGTGTTCAAAACTGGGGATATTATGCCACGCACACGTTTGCGTGGCACTAAAATAAAAAGGGCTGGATTAACCAGCCCTCGTATTTATTTGCTGAATGCCGCCTGGAAGACAGCGACCAGCGCATCGTTCTGCGACTGGGTCAGCGTGTGACCTTTTGGATCGATAAACTGCAGACTGCTGCGGTTATCAAGGTCGCCAACCTGAATCTTGTAGTCACCGGAGGCAAGCTGAGGATCTTTCGCACCCAGTTCCTGCCACGCGCTGTCGGAGAGCGGCTTATACGTTGCCGTCATGCTGCCGGTCGAACGCGTGCTGTCGGTCACTTTCATGCCCACTTTTTCAAGCGTCGCTGGCAGACGCTGCCAGGTCTGGTTAAACGGTGCACGAACCACCAGCATTGGCAGGCCGGTATCATCCGCACCGCTTTGCACATCGAAGGTCGCACCGTTGCGGCTCTGCGCGGCATTGGCGGCATCGGTAGCGGTCTTATCCAGGCCCGCGGCAATCACGTTCAGCATTTCGGTGCTGTAACGCTGCAGGGACGCGGCATCCGCAACCGGTTTACCCGCCTGCTCCAGGTTCAACAGCTTAACGTTAACCGCCTGCTGATAACCCTGTGGTTTTACGGAGACTTGATAGCGACCGCGGTACTGCTGATCTTCATCCAGACGGTTCCATTCGATCCAGTCGGTGGTTAACGTCTGGCTGGCGTCATCGCGTTTATCGATGGTGTAGTTCTTCGACTGAATAACGCTGACAACCTGCGGCCACAGGGTGCTACCGCGCGCGCTCTCAACCATCAGAGACGCCGTATCACCGGTGAACTGGGTACGCGCCCCGCTCACCAGCGCCAAAGGCTGTGCTGGCGGACGAATATCAAGCGCTTTACCAACCAGGCCGCTGCCGTTGGTCACGGGAATATTATAATCGCCGTTCTGAATCGGCAGGATCATACCAGCCGGTGCGTGAAGTTCAGCAAGCGGGGTCGCATCCAGATAGGATTCATCACCGCTCACCTGGCGCTTGTAGCGCGAGTCTGAACTACAGGCAGCGAGCAGCATAACAAGCGAAACACTCGCAACCTTCGCCAGGCGCGACTTCTGTACTGAATAAGCCATCAAATCTCCCTAAACTTTACAGCAAACCGGCATGCTTCAGCGCTGCCTTGACGATGTCACGACCGTGGTCGGTAATCGGTGTCATTGGCAGACGCAGCGTATCGGTTGCTACAAGCCCCAACTCCTTACACGCCCATTTCACTGGGATCGGATTGGGTTCGACAAATAATTTATTGTGCAGCGGCATCAGACGCTGATTAATGACACGCGCTTCATCAAAGTGACCGGCTGCGGCCAGCTTGCACATTTCAGCCATATCGCGCGCCGCAACGTTTGCCGTTACGGAGATCACGCCATGACCACCGAGCTGCATAAAGTCCAGCGCGGTCGCATCATCACCACTCAACAGGATAAAGTCATCTGAAACCAGCTCTTTGAGCTGATGAACGCGGCTTAAGTTCCCTGTCGCCTCTTTAATAGCGATAATATTTTTTACTTCCGAGAGACGACCAACGGTTTCCGGCAGCATATCGCAACCGGTACGGGACGGCACATTATACAGAATTTGTGGCAAGTCAGTATGTTCAGCGATGGCTTTGAAGTGCTGGAACAAACCTTCCTGGGTAGGACGGTTGTAATAAGGGGTCACCGTCAGACAGCCTACGATGCCGCTGTCGTTAAAACGTTTGGTCAGACTGATAGCTTCTGCGGTTGCATTAGCCCCTGTCCCCGCGATAACCGGAATACGTCCGTCAGCCAGTTCCAGGGTCAGCATAACCACATCGCCGTGCTCTTCGTGGCTCAGCGTTGCAGATTCACCGGTAGTCCCTACCGAAACGATCGCCGAGGTTCCATTGGCGACATGGTAATCAATCAGCTTCTTCATGCTTGACCGGCAGACATTACCTTTTTCATCCATCGGTGTTACAAGCGCGACAATACTTCCCGTGAACATGAGCCATCCTCTGTGCGAACAAGAGCCTCAATGGTACGTTTGGAACTGTAATAAAAGCAAGCGACCTGAGGCCCTCAGGCGGTTGTATGCATGTTTTTTTTATGCTTTCCTTAGGAAGACTTAACCATGCAAAGGAAGAACAGGTTTGACAACCTCATCACAACATTACCTGGTTATCACTGCGCTGGGTGCCGACAGGCCGGGTATCGTGAACACCATCACCCGTCACGTGAGCAGCTGCGGCTGTAATATCGAAGACAGCCGTCTGGCAATGCTGGGCGACGAGTTCACGTTTATTATGCTGCTGTCCGGAACATGGAATGCCATTACGCTCATCGAATCGACCCTGCCGCTGAAGGGCGCGGAGCTGGATTTGCTGATCGTGATGAAACGTACTACCGCGCGCCCGCGTCCGGCCATGCCCGCGACCGTCTGGGTGCAGGTTGAAGTCCCTGACTCCCCCCATCTGATTGAGCGCTTTACCGCGCTGTTTGACAGCCATCAGATGAACATCGCTGAGCTTGTTTCCCGCACACAGCCGGGTGACGAGAGCACGGTTCCTACGCTCTTTATTCAAATTACCGCGCACAGCCCTGCCTCACAGGATGCGTCAAATATCGAGCAAGCGTTCAAAGCCCTCTGTACAGAATTAAACGCGCAGGGCAGTATAAGCGTCGTCAATTATTCGCAGCACGAACAGGATGGAGTTGAGTAATGAATCCACTGAAAGCCGGTGACATCGCACCGAAATTTAGCTTACCGGATCAAGACGGCGAGCAAGTAAATTTGACCGACTTCCAGGGACAGCGTGTTCTGGTCTATTTCTACCCGAAAGCCATGACCCCCGGCTGCACCGTACAGGCCTGCGGCTTACGCGACAACATGGACGAGTTGAAGAAAGTCGGCGTGGAAGTGCTGGGTATCAGCACGGATAAACCGGAAAAGCTGTCACGATTTGCTGAAAAAGAGCTGCTGAACTTCACGCTGCTTTCTGATGAAGATCATCAGGTGTGCGAGCAGTTCGGCATCTGGGGCGAGAAGACGTTTATGGGTAAAACCTACGACGGTATTCACCGCATCAGCTTCCTGATTGATGCTGACGGTAAAATTGAACACGTGTTTGACGACTTCAAAACCAGCAACCACCACGACGTGGTGTTGAACTGGCTGAAAGAGAACGTCTGATACTTGTTGTGCCGGGTGGCGCTGCGCTTACCCAGCCTACATTCCGAGTGTAGGTCGGGTAAGCGCAGCGCCACCCCGACAAACCTACTTCTCTTCCACTGCCGGCACATCCGGCCACGCGTGGACCACGGCTTTAATCAGCGTTGCCAGCGGGATCGCAAAGAACACGCCCCAGAACCCCCACAGCCCGCCGAAAATCACCACGGACAAGATAATCACCAGCGGATGCAGGTTCACCGCTTCTGAGAACAGCACCGGAACCAGCAGGTTACCGTCCAGCCCCTGAATAATCAGGTACACCGCGAAGCAGCTCCAGAACTCCGTCCCCAGCCCGAACTGGAACAGCGCGACCCCAACAACCGGAATGGTCACCACAAACGCGCCGATGTACGGAATCAGGACCGATAGCCCCACCAGCACCGCCAGCAGCAGCGAGTAGTTCAGGCCGAAAATCAGGAAGCCAATCCAGGTGGCTACCCCCACGACAATCATCTCCAGCACCTTGCCGCGAATGTAATTGGTGATCTGCTGGTTCATCTCTTCCCAGACCTGCCCCGCCAGCCCGCGGTTGCGCGGTAAAATACGCCGCACGGCGTTGAGCATCTGGTCTTTGTCTTTCACCAGGAAGAAGACCATCAGCGGCACAAGCACAAGGTAGACCGCCAGGGTGAGCAACCCCACCAGCGAGGCCAGAGAGTATTTCACCACCGAGTCGCCCATCGTCATGATGCGGGCGCGCATATTTTCCGCCATCGCGTCGATGATCCCGGCGTCCATTAACGCGGGGTAACGGCGCGGCAGCGTGGCGGCAAAATCAGAGAGTTTATTCAACATGCCGGGCATATCGCGGATCAGGTAGATCCCCTGCTGCCAGGCGACGGGCATCACCACAAAGGCCATCAACAGCAGGATGCCGACAAACAGCACCAGTACGATGCTGGTTGCCCAGCGGCGGGAACAGCCGATATGTTCCAGGCGCGCCGTTGGCCACTCCAGCAGATACGCCAGCACAATCGCCACCAGCAGCGGCGCAAGCAGACCGCTGAAGAAGAACAGAATACCGAAACCGGCGACCAGAATAACCAACAAAGCAATGGCTTCCGGGTCGCTGAACCGACGCCGGTACCACTGCATTAACATTTCGAGCATACAACCCTTCCCTGAATCGAATGGCGGGAGTGAGACGGTGAATTGTATCTAACTGTCACAAAAAAGACTTTCGCTTTTTGTATCGCCGACACAATCCGCAAAAGCCTGATGAATGGGATTTTCTTCATGCGGTAACACGGCTACACTCGCAGGGCAGCAGAGATGAACGATATGCCGGTTCATTGGTCAAATTAGCACATCCAACATACAGGACAGTGGTTATGTTCAGGCAGTTGAGAAAAACACTGGTTGCAACACTGATTGCCGCAGTTACGGTCGGTCAGGTGTTACCCGCTTTTGCTGACTCGTCCGATTCATTGCCGGACATGGGCACCACAGCAGGAAGCACGCTCTCTATTGGGCAAGAGATGCAAATGGGCGATTACTATGTTCGCCAGCTGCGCGGCAGCGCCCCGCTGATTAACGACCCTTTGTTGGTACAGTACATAAACGGGCTTGGGATGCGTCTGGTGGCGCACGCCGACTCGGTAAAAACGCCTTTCCATTTCTATTTAATTAATAATGACGAAATCAACGCCTTCGCCTTCTTTGGCGGTAACGTGGTACTGCATTCGGCGTTATTCCGTTACTCAGACAACGAAAGCCAGCTGGCCTCGGTGATGGCGCACGAAATTTCGCACGTCACGCAGCGCCACCTGGCGCGTGCGATGGAAGACCAGAAGCGTAACGCCCCGCTCACCTGGGTGGGCGCGCTGGGCTCTATTCTGCTGGCGATGGCCAGCCCGCAGGCCGGGATGGCCGCCTTAACCGGTACGCTGGCCGGTACGCGTCAGGGGATGATCAGCTTTACCCAGCAAAACGAGCAGGAAGCGGACCGCATCGGCATCCAGGTCCTGCAGCGCTCGGGCTTCGACCCGCAGGCCATGCCGAGCTTCCTGGAAAAACTGCTCGATCAGGCACGTTATTCTTCCCGCCCACCGGAAATTCTGCTCACGCACCCGTTACCGGAAAGCCGTCTGTCGGATGCGCGCAACCGTGCCAACCAGATGCGTCCGGTCGTGGTCCAGTCTTCGCAGGATTTCTACATGGCGAAAGTGAGAACGCTGGGGATGTACAATTCCGGGCGTAACCAGCTCACCAGTGACCTGCTGGATGCCCTGGGAAAAGGCAACGTGCGTGAGAAGAACGCCGCACAGTATGGTCAGGCGCTACAGGCGATGGAAGCCAGTAAATACGACGAGGCGCGTAAAGCCCTGCAACCGCTTCTGGCTGCCGACCCGAATAACCCGTGGTATCTCGATCTATCAACGGATATCGATCTGGGGCAGAAGAAACCTGCCGATGCGATCAACCGCCTGAAAGGGGCGAAAGACGTCCGTACCAACCCGGTGCTGCAGCTTAACCTGGCGAACGCTTACTTACAGGGCGGCCAGCCCGGGGAAGCAGCGACCATTCTGAACCGCTACACCTTTAATAATAAAGACGATCAAAACGGCTGGGATCTGCTCGCACAGGCGGAAGCTCAGCTTGGCAACCGCGATCAGGAGCTGGCGGCCCGTGCCGAAGGCTTTGCCCTGGTGGGGCGTCTCGATCAGGCGATTTCCACGCTCAGCAGCGCCAGCGCGCAGGTAAAACTCGGCAGCCTCCAGCAGGCCCGTTACGACGCGCGTATCGATCAGCTGCGCGGCCTGCAGCAGCGCTTTAAGCCTTACGAAAAGATGTAATAAAGGAGAGTTCACGTCATGACAGACGCCGTAAAAATCTATCACAACCCTCGCTGCTCCAAGAGCCGCGACACCCTGAGCCTGCTGAAATCTAACGGCGTTGAGCCGGAGGTGGTGCTGTATCTCGACACCCCACCTGACGCGCAAACCCTCCGCCAGCTGCTGCACATGCTGGGAATGGGCAGTGCAAGAGAGCTGATGCGCCAGAAAGAAGATCTGTATAAGTCGCTTAACCTGGACGACAGCCGCCTCACCGAGGCTGAGCTGATCCAGGCGATGGTTGACAATCCAAAGCTGATTGAGCGACCGATTGTGGTGGCCAACGGCCAGGCACGGATTGGTCGCCCGCCGGAAGACGTGCTCGAAATTCTCTAATCGTTACGCCGCAGCGCTTCGAGAAAGGCCTGCGGCGTCCTCTCTCCTAACTTTTTCTGCGCCTTTCCCCGGTTGTAAAATTCGCATAGCTGAATCAACAGCTCACCTGCCGGCTCACTGTTCAGACGCGGAATGATGTCGCATAGCGGCAGACCAACCTGAACGGCGCGGTATTGCTGTGGGCGTACTTTCACAGCGGCGTTACATTCCAGTTGGCTCACCTCTAAACCGAAAGTCTCAACAGATTGAATATCAGCCGGACAGGCTTCCAGCACGTCGTTCACCCAGCGGGTCAGCAGTTGCGGAGAAATGCCCGCATACAGCCGGGCGTAGCACCAGCCGCTCACGGGTTCACGCGCCCAGAGCAGATGCTGTTGCCCGCCATCGTCCATATGCAGCGACAGAGGCTGATAATGCAGCAGAAGTTTTTGCGGCACGATGCCCGCCTTCAGCGCCTTTTTCCCCTGTAGAGTCGCGCCCTTGTGCTTTGCTGAAGCCGGTTTAAGGTAACGGTTCAGGGTCGCGCGGGAGACGGCGATCCCGAGTCCGTCATTGACCATCAACAGCAGTTCGTCCAGCGGTGCGCCTGTAGCTTCTCGCAAAGCATTCACCAGCGCAACCTGCTCTTGTCTCAGTGCTTTGTGTATCACTTTTGGCGTTGTCTGGTTATCGGTAATCTTTTCGCGGTTACGCCAGCGCCTGACGGTCGTGACAGAGATCCCGAGCTCAGTTGCCAGCTCTCTGTCGCTTTTAGCGGACTGCTGCAAATAGCGACGAATGCGTGGCGTGGTGGTGGCATTGGCATGCAGTTTAATTTCCATCGCAACAATTCCGTTAACTAATCATATGAGATTTATATAGCACAGGCGGTTGCTTTGTGACCGATTTCACCTTTCGCTCGCCACGCTTCACTGATAATCCACAGACATAACATAAACCGCACCACTCAATCTTGTACGGAGTTCACAATGAACAATGTTCTGGGATTTCTTGAAGCAAAGCTGATGCCGCTGGCGGCCAAAACGGCACAGCAGCGCCATCTCGGGGCCATTCGCGGCGCCTACGTGTCGTTCATGCCCTTCATCATCGTCGGTTCTATTCTGCTGGTGATCTCGTCGTTCCCGAATCAAACCTATCAGCAGTTTATGTCTCAGGCCTTTGGTGCCAGCTGGAGCGCCATCATCGAAATTCCGTTCAACGCGGTGTTCTCGACCATGTCGCTGTTTATCAGCTTCCTGGTGGCTTTCCGCCTGGCCGAACACTACGGCGAAGACCGCATCTCCTGCGGCATTCTGGCGCTGGTCGCGTTTCTGATCCTGACCCCGTTTATCAAAGTGGCGGAGAACGGCGGGATCACCGTGATCCCGGTAGAGTGGATTGGCAGTAAAGGGCTGTTCGTGGCGATGATTGGTTCCCTGCTGTGGACGGAGCTGTTCTGCTGGCTCAAGCGCAAGAATCTGGTCATCAAAATGCCGGACGGCGTGCCGCCAGCGGTGCAGGAGTCTTTTGCGGCGCTGATCCCGGCACTGCTGGTCATGATTCTGGTGCTGATTATCCGCATCGTCTTTGAAAACACCCACTACAACACGATTCATCAGTTTATTTATGAGGTGGTTGCCACACCGGTGCGCCACTACGGCACCTCTTACTTTGGCGCACTGATGACGGTGTTCAGCATCACCATTCTGTGGTCAGTGGGCATTAACTCCGGCTCGATGATTAACGGCATTATTCGTCCCCTGTGGATGGAAAACCAGACCGATAATATCGCGGCCATTCAGGCAGGCACGACGCCGCCGCATATTATTACGGAACAGTTTTTTGACATGATCTGGATGGGTGGCGCAGGCGCTACGCTGTCGCTAGTCATTGCGATGCTGATTTTCGCCCGCAGCAAAAACATGCGGGAAGTCGCGCGACTCGGCGCAGGGGCATCGGTGTTTAACATCAACGAACCGATTCTGTTCGGCCTGCCCGTTATCATGAACCCGATCATGCTTATCCCCTTCAACCTTGTCCCGCTGGTGCTAGTCACCGTGCAGTATGCCGCCATGAAAATTGGCGCTGTCGCCGTGACCACCGGGGTCTTTATTCCCTGGACGCTGCCGCCGGTGATCAGCGGTTTTATCGTCACCGGGCATCTCAGCGGCAGCGTGATGCAGCTTATCAATCTGCTGATTGGCGCCATGCTGTATCTGCCTTTTATGCGCATTGTGGACAAGCAGTACCGCGCGGCGGAAGTGGCTACCGCGACGCAAACCGACACGACACTTGCAAAACAGGAGTAAAGCATGTGGGGAATTATCGCCACCTGGCGAATGGCGCTTGAAGGCGTCACGGAGTCTGCCTCTGCGCTGGCTGCGGGAAAACCGGTCTCTGCGGCAGTGGTAGATGCCGTGGCCGCCGTCGAGGACTTTCCATTTTATAAATCCGTCGGCTATGGCGGACTGCCCACCGAAAATGGCGAGGTTGAGCTGGACGCCGCCTACATGGACGGCGACACGCTGGCGTTTGGTGCCGTGGGCAATCTGGTGGATATCGCCAACCCGGTACGCGTGGCGCAGGCGCTTAGCCGCCAGCGATACAACAGCCTGCTGGTCGGCCAGGGCGCGCGCGAATGGGCGCTGAACCAGGGCTTTGCGGACAAAACCATGCTCACCGACCGCGCCATGCAGCATTACCGCAAGCGCTGCCGGGAGACGCTGGATAAAGGCTTAAGCCCGTACGACGGCCACGACACCGTCGGCATTATCGGCCTCGACAAACAGGGGTCGATGAGCGTCGCCACCTCCACCAGCGGCCTGTTCATGAAAAAGCGTGGCCGACTCGGCGATTCGCCAATTATCGGTTCCGGCTTTTACTGCGACAGCGAAACCGGCGCCGCCACCGCCACGGGCGTGGGGGAAGATCTGATGAAAGGCTGTACCAGCTACGAAATCGTCCGCCGGATGGCGCAGGGCATGACGCCGCAGCAGGCGGCGGATTCGGTCGTGTTCGAGCTGGAAGACAAGCTGATGTCGCGCTTTGGCCGCGTGGGCGATCTCTCAGTGGTGTGCATGAATAACAAAGGCGAGTTCGGCGCGGCGACGAACATCAAAACCTTCTCGTTTGTGGTCGCCACCGCCCGCCAGCCGCTTACCGTATTTCGCACCGAGCGCCGGCAGGAGAAGACGCACTATCAGGCCGTGGATGACGAATGGATGCAGGCCTACGCTGCGCGGATCCGCGCGCCGATTGAGGAACAATGATGATTACGTATCAATTTATCACCACGCTGTCAGACGCGAGGCCAAAAAGCCATTTAATCGCCCGCGCCTCCTGCTGCCTGTTGCCGGATACGGCGCTTATCGCTGAAATGCGCGACCAGAACGCCATCGCGGACACGCGCTTTGGCTGCGCGCCTTTTGCCCGCATCTCTTTGCTGCCCGATACGCTCTGGCAGGACAGTCTGACCGAAGGATTACTTGCGGCGCTGCGCCCCCTGCTGGCCTCCCCCGTCAGCCCGGATGTAGTTATAGACATTACTCATATCGATGACGTTGTGCTGGTACAGGTGCTGCGTTTTCTCTTTAACCAGGCGCACAGGCTGAGCGATTTGCAGCTGAAGAAAACCGCCAGCGACGTTCGTCTTGAGCGGATTACCGCGCTCTGCCTGCCGGAACAGCAGGACAAGCTGGAAGCTATCTTCCGCCAGCAGCAGGCTATCGCCAGGGGGATGGTCAGCGCGCGTCGTCTGGCGGATACCCCTTCTGACCGCTGCACGCCGCAGTTTGTGGTCGAAGAGGCGCAAAAGCTGTGTGCCGCCTTCCCGGCCCTGCGGTGTGAGGTGCTCAACGAAACAGATATTGTTGAGCAAGGCATGGGGCTTCTTCATGCCGTCGGCAAAGGCGCCTCCTGCCCGCCGCGGCTGCTGGCGATCCACTATGATGGTGTTTCTGACGGCCCGGTGCGCTGCTATGTAGGAAAAGGTATTACCTTTGATACCGGAGGCCTGTGGCTAAAGGAAGGCGCAGGCATGTACACCATGAAATATGACATGTGCGGGGCGGCAAACGTGCTGGGCCTGATGCTCGCGGTCACAGAACTTGGCCTTCCCGTTCGCATCATGGGCGTGCTGGCGCTGGCGGAAAACGCGATTGGTCCGGACGCCATGCAGCCCGGCACGGTCGCGAGGGCCAGCAACGGCACTACGGTTGAAATCAACAATACCGATGCCGAAGGCCGTCTGGTACTGGCAGACGCGATTGCCTGGGCCAGCCAGCGGCATCCGCAGGCGCGCTATATCATTGATATGGCGACCTTAACCGGTGCGGTGGTGAAAGCGCTGGGATATGAGCTGAGCGGGCTGATGACCCAGGATGAACCGCTGCGTAAGACGCTAACGCAGGCGGGTAAACAGAGCGGCGACGAAGTGTGGTCCCTGCCGCTGGACGCGCGGCTGAAAAAGCAGACCGACAGCGCGATTGCCGATCTGTGCAACACGCCGACCAACAATGCGGCGATCAGCGCCTCGGCGGCGTGGCTGCTGCATCACTTCTGCCCGCCGACCATTCCGTGGGCGCATCTGGATATCAGCGGTACAGCGCTGTGGCGTGAAAACGGACGGAGCGTGGCATCAGGGAGGCCGATTCCGCTGCTGGTGAAGCATCTAATGGGAGATCTCTAGCCCGGTGGCGCTACGCTTACCGGGCCTACGAAACCCGAAGGCTCCTGTAGGCCGGGTAAGGCGCAGCCGCCACCCGGCACAACTACAGCTTGAGAATATCTTTCACAAACGGAATGGTCAGCTTGCGCTGGGCGGTAATGGAAGCGCGATCGAGCTGATCGAGCGTATCAAACAGCGTGCGCATTTCCCTGTCCAGACGCTTAAGCAGGAAACGCCCCACGTCCTCCGGCAGCTCAAATCCACGCTGCTTTGCGCGCAGCTGTAACGCCTGGAGTTTGTCTTCATCCGACAGCGGCTGGAGCTTGTAGATTTGGCCCCAGTCCAGACGGGAAGCCAGATCCGGTAGCCCAAGGTTAAGCTGGCGCGGCGGACGATCGCCGGTGATCAGCAGCCGGGTTTTGCCCGACTCCAGAATGCGGTTATAGAGGTTAAAGATCGCCATTTCCCACGGCTCATCCCCCGCCACGCATTCGATATTATCGATGCAGACCAGCGAGAGATGTTCCATTCCCTCCAGCACGTCAGGCACAAACCAGGTACGTTTATCCAGCGGCACATAGCCTACCGCATCACCCCGCGCGGAAAGCTCCGCACAGGCGGCATGCAACAGGTGGCTGCGCCCCGCGCCTTCGCGTGACCAGATATAGATGTATCCGCTGTGATCCTGGCGCAGCACGTTTTGCAGTGCAGCCAGTAAAGAGGGGTTATCACCCGGCCAGAAACTCGCAAAAGTTTCGTCGTCAGGGAGATAGAGTGGCAGAGAGAGCTGTGCCGGTCCGTTCAGAAGTACCTCAACCAGATCTTACATAAAATCGGAACGGAGTTTAACACGGAACCTGCAAGGAGAGAACCGGGCGATCCTTCGCCCGGTTAAACGATCAATGTGACGATTTTTCGCTATCGTCAGCGTCCAGTATCTCTTCTTCCGGGCGGAGCACAGAGATCAGCTTGAAGATCAGGCTCAGGCCGACACCGACAATAGTCGCCAGCGCCATGCCTTTCAGCTCGGCCGCACCAATGTGCACCTTCGCACCGCTCACGCCGATGATCAGGATAACGGAGGTCAGGATCAGGTTCTGCGCTTTGCTGTAATCCACTTTAGATTCAATCAGCACGCGAATACCGGATGCACCGATCACGCCATACAGCAGCAGAGACACACCGCCCATTACCGGCACCGGAATGATCTGAATCGCGGCCGCCAGCTTACCGACGCAGGAGAGCAGAATGGCAATGATCGCCGCGCCGCCGATAACCCAGGTACTGTAGACGCGGGTAATGGCCATCACGCCGATGTTCTCACCGTAGGTGGTATTTGGCGTGGAGCCGAAGAAACCGGAGATAATGGTCGAGAAGCCGTTGGCAAACATGGAACGATGCAGACCCGGATCGCGGATCAAATCGCGCTTGACGATGTTCGCCGTCACCACCAGGTGGCCGACGTGTTCTGCAATCACTACCAGCGCCGCAGGCAAAATGGTGAAGATAGCAAACCATTCGAAGCGTGGCGTATAGAAGGTTGGCAGAGCGAACCAGTGCGCCTGAGCGATTGGAGTGGTATCCACCACGCCCATTGCGAAGGAGAGCGCATAGCCCGCCAGCACGCCGATCAGGATCGGGATAATCGCCATGAAGCCGCGGAACAGCACGGAGCCAAACACCGTTACGCCCAGCGTTACGAGCGAGATGATAATGGTTTTGGAATCCGGTGACTGGCCGTCAGCTGGCAGCAGACCGGCCATATTCGCCGCCACGCCCGCCAGCTCCAGACCGATGACCGCAACGATGGCGCCCATCGCGGCAGGCGGGAACATGACGTCCAGCCAGCCGGTACCGGCTTTCTTCACGATAAAAGACACCACGCAGAACAGGACGCCACACATAATAAACCCGCCCAGCGCCACTTCATAACCCAACGGCAGCAGCAGTAAAACCGGCGAGATAAAGGCGAAGCTCGACCCCAGATACGCCGGGATTTTGCCTTTACAGATAAAGAGGTACAGCAGCGTACCAATGCCGTTGAACAGCAGCACGGTAGCCGGGTTAATGTGAAACAGGATTGGCACCAGCACGGTTGCGCCAAACATGGCGAACAGGTGCTGCAAACTAAGCGGGATAGTCTGTAAAAGCGGCGGTCTTTCACTCACCCCGATAGCACGGCGCGTCATAGTGTTTTCCTCTGAGTAGTATTGTTGTTGGTGTTTTATTCAAAAAAAAGCCGACTATCAAAGTCGGCTTATTTATCGTTATTCGATTATTTCGTACCAAAGATCTTATCGCCGGCATCGCCCAGCCCCGGGATGATGTACCCGTGCTCGTTAAGGCCCTGGTCGATAGAGGCGGTATACAGCTCAACGTCCGGGTGCGCTTTTTCCAGCGCCGCGATCCCTTCCGGCGCCGCAACCAGCACCAGCACTTTGATGCTGCTGCAGCCCGCTTTTTTCAGCAGGTCGATGGTCGCGATCATTGAACCGCCGGTCGCCAGCATTGGGTCAACCACCAGCGCCATACGCTCGTCGATGTTAGACACCAGCTTCTGGAAGTAAGGAACCGGCTCCAGCGTCTCTTCATTACGGTAGATCCCGACCACGCTGATACGCGCGCTTGGCACATGCTCCAGCACGCCTTCCATCATGCCGAGACCGGCACGCAGGATTGGCACAACGGTAATTTTCTTACCTTTGATCTGCTCAACCTGCACCGGACCATTCCAGCCTTCGATGGTCACTTTTTCCGTTTCCAGGTCAGAGGTCGCTTCGTAGGTCAGCAGGCTGCCGACTTCAGATGCCAGTTCGCGAAAACGCTTCGTGCTGATGTCATGCTCACGCATCAGGCCCAACTTGTGTTTAACGAGTGGGTGTTTCACTTCCACAATCTTCATTCTCTTTCTCCTCTGAGGTGGCATCCGCAAAAAAATCGCGGGATTATACCGCTTTTTTCGGATTAGGCCATACCCATCTTGCTTGACGTATATCAAGCAAAGTGATTTAGAGATAAAAAAACCGGAGGCGAGACTCCGGCTTGGGTGCGGGTTCTGCCCGGTGGCGCTACGCTTACGCGGGCCTACGTGTAGTGTAGGTCGGGTAAGCGTTAGCGCCACCCGACAATTACAGGTTATCGCCGTTACTCGCGATCGCCTGCTTATACCAGTCGAACGACTTCTTCTTGCTGCGGTTCAGCGTGCCGTTACCTTCATTATCTTTATCGACAAAGATAAATCCGTAGCGCTTTTTCATTTCGCCCGTGCCGGCAGAAACGAGGTCGATACAGCCCCACGGGGTATACCCCATCAGGTCAACGCCATCTTCCACTACCGCTTTTTTCATCTCGCGGATGTGTGCGGCCAGGTAGTCAATGCGGTACTGGTCGTCCACCGTGCCGTCGCTCTCCTGGACGTCAATAGCGCCAAAGCCATTCTCAACGATGAACAGCGGCAGCTGGTAGTGATCCCAGAACCAGTTCAGGGAGTAGCGCAGCCCTACCGGGTCAATCTGCCAGCCCCAGTCGGATTTCTGCACGTACGGGTTAGAGACCAGGCTCTTGCTCTCGTCGTAATCCAGCTGCGGGTTATCCGCCGTCGCTTTGGTGGCGAAAGACATGTAATAGCTGAACCCGATGTAATCCACGCAGCCCTGCGTCAGCGCCGCTTTATCTTCTTCGGTGATATCCAGCGCGAAACCGCGACGCTCAAAGTAGTTGAGCAGATGCTGCGGATACTTGCCGCGCACGTGAACGTCGGTGAACCAGTAACGACGGTGCATGGCGTTCATCGCCATCATCATATCGTCCGGCGCGCAGGTCAGCGGATAGATAGGGCACATGGCAATCATGCAGCCGATGTGCAGCGACGGATTAATCTCGCGCCCCGCCTTCACCGCCAGGGCGCTGGCCACCAGTTCATAGTGCGCGGCCTGGAACATCACCGGCTCACGGTCTTCACCCGGCTCATACTTCAGCCCGGAATTGGTGAACGGCGCAAAGTCTTCGTGGAAGTTGGCCTGGTTGTTGATCTCGTTGAAGGTCATCCAGTACTTCACTTTATGCTGGTAGCGCTGGAAAACGACTTGTGCGAAGCGAACGAAGAAGTCGATCAGCTTACGGTTGCGCCATCCACCGTACTCCGTGACCAGATGGAAAGGCATCTCGAAGTGAGAAAGCGTGATAACCGGTTCAATGCCGTATTTCAGACATTCGTCGAACAGATCGTCATAGAATTTCAGGCCAGCCTCGTTAGGCTCCAGCTCGTCCCCTTTCGGGAAAATACGCGTCCAGGCGATAGAAGTACGGAAGCATTTGAACCCCATCTCGGCAAAGAGTTTGATGTCTTCTTTATAGCGATGGTAGAAATCGATGGCTTCGTGGTTCGGGTAGTTTTTCCCTGGCAGCACGCCGTTGGTGATTTCACGCGGTACGCCATGCGCGCCGGCGGTCATGACGTCGGCGACGCTCACCCCTTTGCCGCCCTCTTTCCAGCCGCCTTCCAGCTGATGCGCGGCAACCGCGCCGCCCCACAGAAAACCTGCTTTAAATCCTGACATACTCTTTCCCTCATTCGATGTTGCGGATTGCTGACGGATACTGCTGTCTGAAGTGGTAAACCGCGCCAATTAACCCGGCGCGGTTGCCGTGGCTGGCAACATCGGCGATATCCGCGATGCCAAACCACGAGAGATGGGTGCGGAGCAAATCCATAAACCCGGGCCGCTCCGCAATTCCGCCGCCAATGAATATGGTCTGCGGATCGAAAACATTCGCCAGGTTGTAGAGCCCTGTCGCAATGCCGTTAAGAAAATCATCCACCAGGCGGCGGCACACGGCGTCGCCTGCGTCATAACCGTCAAAAATGGCTTCGCCGGTCACGTCATCAAGCGCCAGCCCGTAAAAATCGCTGTAACGCTTGCGAAGGGTGCGTAACGTGCAGTTTTCATTCATGGAGTGGCGGGCAACGCGTCTTGAGTCCGCCCTTTCCGTGAGCATGTAGCCAAACTCCCCGGCGCGAAAACGTGCCCCGTGAACCAGCCTGCCATTGCAGAAAATCGCCCCGCCGATCCCGGTGCCGATAGTCAGCACCAGAAAGTTGTCGATATCCGTCGCCTTGCCCTGCCAGCGCTCCGCCAGCAGAACGCAGTTAGCATCATTCTCTACAGTGACCGGTAACCCCGTCTGCGCCTCAAGCCAGGCTTTCATCGCGAACTGGTCGAAGCGGCGAATCGCCCCGCCCATGTCGATAAACCCGGTATGCGGATTCACATACCCCGGCGCGCTGACGGCGATCCCCGCAAGCCCGGGATGCGCCGCCACCCAGCCCAGCATCTGCGAAAGGATGGCCTCGCCGTCGCTGTTTTTAATAGGGGCCTTATCCCTCTGCAGCAGCGCTCCCTGCCCTGTCGCGATACCCATTTTTAATGCGGTGCCACCAATATCAAATGCGGCGATGTTCATGCGTTCATCCCTCCTGAATGAAACTGAAACCGGTTTCAGTTTATGATGTTCATTCCGCAAACCGCTTGCAAGCGGATCGCCGAAACCGGTTTCATTTTCGTGAACGGAGTCAAGTTTGCACGCCGTCCGAGACGCAACAGAAAAAAAAATCCTCTTGCCGAGAATAGGCTCGCAAACGTTTGCCTGGACTGTTAGAATTGCGCCGATTTTTCTTACTAGCTATGCAATCGCGTGGGGATTTAAGCCGTGACCAACAAAACTTCTCTCAGCTACAAAGATGCCGGTGTTGATATTGACGCAGGTAATGCGCTGGTTGACCGAATCAAAGGTGTGGTGAAAAAAACCCGCCGCCCGGAAGTGATGGGTGGTCTGGGTGGATTCGGCGCACTGTGCGCGCTGCCGCAAAAATATCGTGAACCTGTTCTGGTCTCGGGTACTGATGGTGTAGGCACAAAACTGCGCCTGGCGATGGATTTAAAACGTCACGACACGATCGGTATCGATCTGGTCGCGATGTGCGTAAACGACCTGGTGGTTCAGGGTGCAGAGCCGCTGTTCTTCCTCGACTACTACGCGACCGGCAAACTGGACGTGGATACCGCAGCCAGCGTGATTAACGGTATCGCTGAAGGCTGCTTACAGTCAGGCTGTGCGCTGGTCGGTGGCGAAACCGCGGAAATGCCAGGCATGTATCACGGCGAAGATTACGACGTCGCAGGCTTCTGCGTCGGCGTGGTAGAAAAATCAGAAATTATCGACGGCAGCAAAGTGGCCGATGGCGATGTGCTGATCGCGCTGGCCTCCAGCGGCCCGCACTCAAACGGCTACTCTCTGGTGCGTAAAATCCTTGAGGTGAGCGGTTGCGACCCACAGACCACCGAGCTTGAAGGTAAACCACTGGCGGACCATCTGCTGGCGCCGACCCGCATCTACGTGAAAAACGTGCTTGAACTTATCGAGAACATCGACGTTCACGCTATCGCTCACCTGACCGGCGGCGGCTTCTGGGAAAACATTCCGCGCGTGCTGCCAGACAACACGCAGGCGGTGATCGACGAATCGTCATGGCAGTGGCCAGCCGTGTTCAACTGGCTGCAGACCGCAGGCAATGTGAGCTCTCACGAAATGTATCGCACCTTTAACTGTGGCGTGGGTATGGTTATCGCCCTGCCGGCAAGTGAAGCGGATAAAGCGGTTAAACTGCTGACAGAGAAAGGTGAAAACGCGTGGAAAATCGGTACGATTAAAGCTTCCGATTCCGAACAGCGTGTGGTCATTGAATGAAAAACATCGTGGTGCTCATTTCCGGCAACGGAAGCAATTTGCAGGCGATAATCGACGCCTGCAAACAGAAGAAAATCAACGGCACCATTCGGGCAGTATTCAGCAACAAGGCCGATGCGTTCGGCCTTGAGCGCGCCCGGGAAGCGAACATTCCCGCGCACGCGCTGGAAGCCAGCCAGTTCGCCGGTCGTGAAGCCTTTGACCGTGAGCTGGTTCAGGAGATTGATGCCTACGCCCCTGACGTCGTGGTGCTGGCGGGGTATATGCGAATTCTGAGCCCGGCTTTTGTCGCGCATTACGCCGGACGTCTGCTGAATATTCACCCTTCGCTTCTGCCGAAATATCCCGGCCTGCACACCCATCGTCAGGTTCTGGAAAACGGCGATGAAGAGCATGGCACCTCCGTGCATTTCGTTACTGACGAACTGGACGGCGGTCCGGTGATCCTGCAGGCGAAAGTTCCAGTCTTTGACGACGACAACGAAGAAGACGTGACCGAACGCGTGCAGACCCAGGAGCATGCCATTTACCCGCTGGTGGTCAGCTGGTTTGTTGACGGGCGTCTGGCGATGCGCGACGGCGCAGCATGGCTGGATGGCGTTAAGCTCCCCCCGCAGGGTTATGCGGCGGAAGAGTAGTTGGTTATGTCGGGTAGCGCTGCTGCGCTTACCCGACCTGTACATCGCATTACCCGATATTCCCTTCTCCAACCTTCTAAAATCCCCAACAAAAAAAATAACTGTCATACTTTTCTGGCACTGTTGGACATATCGTGGAAATGCTCGCCATAATAAGGACGAGACGGATTTACCACGTCCTGTGATTGAACTGGAGTGTGAGCTGTAATGGGTCAGGAAAAGTTATATATCGAGAAAGAGCTAAGCTGGTTAGCATTCAACGAACGTGTACTCCAGGAAGCGGCTGACAAAAGTAACCCGCTGATCGAGCGCATGCGTTTTTTGGGCATTTATTCCAACAACCTGGATGAGTTCTATAAGGTTCGCTTTGCCGAGCTGAAAAGACGCATCATCATTAGCGAAGAACAGGGCTTAAACTCTCACTCGCGTCATCTGCTGGGCAAAATACAGGCCCGCGTGCTGAAAGCCGATCAGGAATTTGACGGCCTGTATAACGAACTCCTGCTGGAGATGGCGCGTAATCAAATCTTCCTGATTAACGAACGCCAGCTTTCCGTTAACCAGCAAAACTGGCTGCGGCACTACTTCAAACACTATCTGCGCCAGCACATTACCCCGATTCTGATCAACCGCGAAACCGATCTGGTGCAGTTCCTGAAAGATGACTACACCTACCTGGCGGTGGAGATCATTCGCGGTGAATCTATCCGTTACGCGCTGCTGGAGATCCCGTCCGACAAGGTGCCACGCTTTGTGAACCTGCCGCCGGAAACCCCGCGCAGACGCAAGCCGATGATCCTGCTGGATAACATCCTGCGCTATTGCCTGGACGACATCTTCAAAGGCTTCTTCGATTACGATGCGTTAAACGCCTACTCGATGAAGATGACCCGTGACGCCGAATATGACCTGGTGCACGAGATGGAAGCCAGCCTGATGGAGCTGATGTCATCCAGCCTTAAACAGCGTCTGACGGCCGAACCGGTGCGCTTTGTTTATCAGCGCGATATGCCAGACGCCATGGTGGAAATGCTGCGCGAGAAACTGACCATTTCGCGCTATGACTCCATCGTGCCGGGTGGCCGTTACCACAACTTTAAAGACTTTATTGGCTTCCCGAACGTCGGCAAAGCCAATCTGGTGAACAAGCCGCTGCCGCGTCTGCGCCATTTGTGGTTTGATAAATTCCGCAACGGGTTCGACGCCATTCGCGAACGCGATGTCCTGCTCTACTATCCGTATCACACGTTCGAGCACGTGCTGGAACTGCTGCGTCAGGCCTCTTTCGACCCGAACGTCCTGGCGATCAAAATCAACATCTACCGCGTGGCAAAAGATTCCCGCATCATCGACGCGATGATCCATGCGGCGCACAACGCCAAAAAAGTCACCGTGGTGGTTGAGCTGCAGGCGCGCTTCGACGAAGAGGCGAACATTCACTGGGCGCGCCGTCTGACGGAAGCGGGCGTACACGTCATCTTCTCCGCGCCAGGACTGAAAATTCACGCCAAGCTGTTCCTGATCTCGCGTAAAGAGGGCGATGAGGTGGTGCGTTATGCCCACATCGGTACCGGAAACTTTAACGAGAAAACCGCGCGAATTTATACCGACTACTCGCTGCTGACCGCCGATGCCCGCATCACGAACGAGGTGCGCCGGGTGTTTAACTTTATTGAGAACCCGTACCGTCCGGTGAGCTTCGATTATCTGCTGGTGTCGCCGCAGAACTCGCGCCGTCTGCTGTACGATATGATCGACAAAGAGATCGCCAATGCCCAGAAAGGGCTGTCGTCAGGCATCACGCTGAAGCTCAACAACCTGGTCGACAAAGGTCTGGTGGACAGGCTGTACGCGGCGTCCAGTTCCGGCGTGCCGGTTAACCTGCTGATCCGCGGCATGTGCTCCCTGATCCCTGAACTGGAAGGCATCAGCGACAATATTCGGGTGATCAGCATTGTTGACCGTTATCTGGAACACGATCGGGTCTATATTTTTGATAATGCGGGTGATAAACAGGTCTATCTCTCTTCTGCAGACTGGATGACGCGCAATATTGACTACCGAATTGAAGTCGCGACGCCGCTGCTGGATCCACGCCTGAAGCAGCAGATCCTCGACATCATCGAGATTCTGTTCAGCGATACCGTGAAAGCACGCTATATCGACAAAGAACTCAGTAACCGCTACGTACCGCGCGGCAACCGTCGTAAAGTGCGGTCGCAACTGGCGATTTACGACTATATCAAATCACTCGAGCAACCCGATTAACCTATGCCGATAAATGATAAGACCCCACGTCCGCAGGAATTCGCCGCGGTCGATCTTGGCTCTAACAGTTTCCACATGGTCATCGCCCGTGAGGTGGATGGCGCGCTGCAGATCATCGGTCGTCTGAAGCAGCGCGTACACCTGGCGGATGGTCTTGATGAACGCAGCATGCTTAGCGAAGAGGCGATGGAGCGTGGGTTAAACTGCCTGTCGCTGTTTGCTGAACGCCTGCAGGGCTTCTCGCCCTCCAGCGTGTGCATCGTGGGCACCCACACCCTGCGCCAGGCGCTGAACGCGCCAGAATTCCTCAAGCGGGCCGAAAAAGTGATCCCCTACCCGATTGAGATCATCTCCGGTAACGAGGAGGCGCGTCTGATTTTCATGGGCGTTGAGCACACTCAACCGGAAAAAGGTCGCAAGCTGGTTATCGATATCGGCGGCGGCTCTACGGAGCTGGTGATCGGCGAAGACTTTGAGCCTCGTCTGGTGGAAAGCCGCCGTATGGGCTGCGTCAGCTTCGCGCAGATGTATTTCCCGGGCGGCACCATCACCCGTGAAAATTTCCAGCGCGCGCGTATGGCGGCTGTCCAGAAGCTGGAAAACCTGGCCTGGCAGTACCGTATTCAGGGCTGGAACGTAGCGCTGGGCGCGTCAGGCACCATCAAAGCGGCGCATGAAGTGCTGCTGGCGATGGGTGAAAAAGACGGGTTTATCACGCCCGAACGCCTGACACTGCTTACCGAAGAGGTGCTGAAAAATAAAAGCTTCGACGCCTTAAGCCTGCCGGGCCTTTCCGACGAGCGCAAAGCGGTCTTCGTGCCGGGGCTGGCTATCCTCTGCGGCGTGTTTGATGCGCTGGCCATTAAAGAGCTGCGTCTTTCTGACGGCGCGCTGCGTGAAGGTGTGCTGTATGAGATGGAAGGCCGCTTCCGCCATCAGGATATCCGCAGCCGCACCGCGCAAAGCCTGGCAAACCAGTACAACATCGATCGGGAACAGGCGAAGCGAGTTCTGGAAACGACCGTTCAGATGTACGATCAATGGCAGGAGCAGAACCCTAAGCTGGCGCACCCGCAGCTTGCCGCCCTGCTGAAATGGGCAGCGATGCTGCACGAAGTGGGACTAAACATCAACCACAGCGGGATGCACCGCCATTCGGCATATATTCTGCAAAACAGCGATCTGCCTGGCTTCAACCAGGAGCAGCAAACCATGATGGCGACCCTGGTGCGCTATCACCGTAAAGCCATCAAGCTTGACGATCTGCCGCGCTTCACGCTGTTCAAGAAGAAGCAGTTCCTGCCGCTGATTCAGCTGCTGCGTCTGGGCGTGCTGCTCAATAACCAGCGTCAGGCAACCACCACGCCGCCAACGCTGAAGCTGAAAACCGACGATCATCACTGGACGCTAAGCTTCCCGCACGACTGGTTTAGCCAGAACGCGCTGGTCCTGCTGGACCTGGAAAAAGAGCAGCAGTACTGGGAAGCGGTCACCGGCTGGCTGCTCAAAATCGAAGAAGAGAGTGCCGACGTCGCCGCGTAACGCCTCAGGCGTCCGAGGAGGACGCCTCAGCTTCCAGCAGTGACTCAAGCGGTACCGGCCTGCCAATCAAATAGCCCTGCACATAATCAATACCTAGCGCGTTAACCGCGCTACGTATCTCTTCGGTCTCAACATACTCTGCGACCACCAGCATTTTCTTCATGCGCGCCAGATGGCAGATAGAGGCCACTATCTGGTAATCCAGGCTGTTGTTGACGATATTGCGGATAAAGCTGCCGTCGATCTTGAGAATGTCCGCATCCACGCTTTTCAGCCGTGCATAGCTCGCATACCCGGTACCGAAATCATCAATCGCAATGCGTACCCCCATTTTCTGCAGCTGCTGGAGGATGTGTAGCGCCTGCTCCCCGCTGCCGAAAGTGCTGCACTCCGTCACCTCAAAAATCAGCTGCCACGGCTCGATGGCGTATTTCGCCAGCAGGCGACTCACCTCGAGCGGGAACTGCACCCGACAAACGGTTGAAGGGGCCAGATTAATGGCAAAACGCTGACCGGGCAGCCTTTCGCGATGCGCGGCCAGAAAGCGCAGGGTGTGCTCCAGCACCCACAAATCCACCCGCGACGACAGACCAAACTCCTGCGCAACGGGCAAGAACTGATCGGGGGAGATCAATAACCCGTTGACATCCGGCATCCGCAACAAGACTTCGTGATAGCGATCGCCACGCAGGCCGCGAACGGGCTGCGCCAGCAGGGTGAATTCGTTGTTATCGAGCGTCTTTTGCAGGCGGCTCATCATCGCGACTTTATCCTTCAGGCTACGCTGCAAATGGACCGCACCACGCTGCTGAAGATTTTCCGGATGGTTGGAGGAGAGCGACATATCGGCAACTACCCCCAGTTCCCCCAGGACCAGATAGAGATGGTTAACCGGGGAACGTACATAGCAGTAGCTCACGCCAACCTGCGGCTGCAGCGGCATGCCATCCCAGACAAAGCGGAACTGTTTGATATGCTCGTCCAGGGCTTCAATCCGCTGCTGGTGAGATTCCGCGTTGAGCCGCACCGCCAGGTCATATCCGGTCAGGTGATACACCTGCTCATTGGGCTGGAGCGTGCCATTAACCCACTGCGCCAGCTGCTGTTTGTACAAAATACGCAGCAACACACCGTAATTTCGACCCAGAATTTCCAGTTCCGGAATGCGCAGCAGGCAGAGCGCCGACCACGGGTTCTTTGCCAGATCGCGCGACAATGCCCGCAGGTTAGGCATATGTACGACCGGGTCGAGCAGCGCCAGCCTGCGGGAGCGTTTATTCACGGCGCGCTGGCGAGTCGCCATCATCGACATATAAATCACCACAAACGAGAAGACCAGGTAACTGGAAGAGGTGATCGCCAGCTGGATGTCATACCCCTGGTTAGCCGGGATATAGTGGTAAAAATAGTGAATAGACACCAGCAGCACCGGTGTCCAGATCAGCGATACCAGCTTATAGCCAAAACGCATCGCGCCCCAGAGCATCACCGGCATCAGCAATGACAGGGTGTAGTTGGTGGTGAAAATGGAGCTGTTTTCGTTCATCGGGAGCAGCAGCAGTGAAAGCAGCCCGCCAAGCGCAACAGCCCATAGTAAAAACTCAGCGACTGTCACCTTTTTATCTATCTGGGAACGGATCTGCGAGACAAGGCTTTTGACATAACGCGGATGACGAATCAGGCGGATCAGCAGATAGCTCAACGGCACGCCCGTCAGCCCGCTGACCAGCAGTGCCTGATAGTTAATAAGCGTGCGAATATTGAGAGGGTTTAATCCCGCCAGGCTCTGGCGGCTCTCATACACGCCCAGATAGACCGCAAACTGAAACAACACCAGAAACAGCGTCGCGGGGCAGAAGACCTGCCAGAAGATGCGCTGCGCCATCAGCCGGACGTCGCCGTAAGCCGTCATATTCCGTCGGGGCGCAAACACCCGGTACCCCCCCCAGCTGAGCACTAAAGGAATGATAAAATGGAGCATACCGGCGACAGTTTCAAACATCCCGACCGACGGGTAATAGCGGATAAACAGCGACAGCGCGATCCCGGGAAGGGCTCCCAGGCCAAAGAACATCATCAGCGCAAGCAAAAATGAGAGGGGCAAATAATAGAGTGCCACAATGCCGTCGCCCAACTGCGTGAACGTATTGGCGACGCTCAGCGCGGGAAGTAAAACCACAGGTAAAATAAGCGGCAATGCCCACCAGCGGTTTTCATTGTTTTTCAGGAAAGCGAGAATATTCATAGATGCCCGGTTAAACCCCTATCGCTCCAGAGGGAAAATAAAGACAGGCATCCAACCTGACGTACGCGTCACCCGGCCACGAGCGGGGCGAACAGTGTGGAGGAAGGATTTTAAATATCAGGGCCGGGAATCCGTTGACTTAAATCAAACTAATTTACGCAAATAACTTTTTGTGGTGTTTTTTTTGAAATATTTTTCTTCATATTATCAATATGGTAAATGCATTAATTAATTTCAATAACATTAACCAATGTAAACATTGACGGTTATTTACACACTCCAGAATTGACCCCATCTTCCCGCTGTGCCTTAATATCCTTATCGCCCAAAAGGGCTTACCCAGGAAAAACAGAGTGAGTCAGGTCACGCGTATGCGCAAACGACATCGATTTAACACCCGAATGACCCGCATCATACTGCTCATCAGCTTCCTGTTTTTCTTTGGCCGCTTCGTTTACTCTTCGATTGGCGCCTGGTATCACCATCAGGACAAAACCCAGTCACAGCAATCCAGCCTGACCGTCGACACCGCTGACCGCTAGGCCGCCGGAGGGTTTTGCAGTATCCGAATAATGCCTGCTATCCCTTTGCTGAGGATTTTATCCTGCCGCATCACCACGGCCAGCCGCCGCTGCAGCACGGGCGTCAGCGACTTCACGCACAGCCCTTCGCGATCGGCATCCTCTTTGACCGCCATTCGCGGCACAATGCTGTAGCCCAGCCCCGCACGAACCATGCGTTTGATCGCCTCTATGCTGCCAAGCTGCATCACCGGCGCGATCGTTAATCCACTGCCTGCAAACCAGCCGTCGATCAGCGCCCGGGTACCGCTGCCGGATTCAAAGGCAATCAGCGGCTGAGCGTGCAGTGCCTGTGGGGTGAAATCCCTGAAAGCATCCTGCTGCTCCCGCGACGCGATAAAGACAAACTCCTCGTCCATCACCGGCATCACCTCCAGCGCTCTGCTACTCACCGGTAGCGTCACCAGCCCCATATCGAGACGGTTTTCTTCGATGGCCCTGACGATGTCGAGGGTGTTACCCGTCGTCACCCCCACGCTCAGGAGCGGAAAGTCGCGGCGTAGCTGTTCCAGCAGCGGCGGCAAAAGATGGATACAGGCCGTTGCCCCCGTGCCAAGCGTAATGGTGCCGCTCACGTCGTGGCTGAACGCGCTCACGGAGCGGATGGCGTCATCCACCGCCTGCTGAATACGCTCCCCATGGGCCAGCAAAGCCTGCCCGGCATCCGTCGCCTTAATGCCACGCCCGGTACGCTCCACCAGCCGCGTTTGCAGAAATTGCTCCAGCTGGCGTATTTGCAGGCTGACGGCGGGCTGGGAAATGCCGAGCAGATCCGCTGCCGCTGAAAAGCTGCCGCGCTGGATCGCCAGACGGAACGTGGCGAGATAGCCCAGATTAAGCGTCGTCATTCAAAGTTTCTCTTATACCGCGCATAAGGTTGCTGCCCTGCCAGCACAATACCGCGCGAGTTATGCTCAGGACAACTGCATAGCGGAATGAAAACAATGGAAACACCTGCCCTGCCTCGCCGACTCGCCCTCACGGCGGGATGTAATCAACTCATCAACTGGGGGATCTCGTTTTATATGCCCGGCACTTTTGCGCAGGCCATTTCAGCCGACCGGGGATGGTCATCACCGCAGATTTACCTCGGCCTGACGCTGGCGATGCTGGTGATGGCGGCGGTCTCCCCTTTTGTCGCCCGTCTGCTCGCGCGCTTTGGCGGCCAGAAGGTGGTGATGAGCGGCACGTTGCTGATCGCCATAAGCTGCGCGGGGATGGCGTATACCCAGACGTTTTTTGGCTGGTACTGCGCCTGGCTGGTCACCGGCGTCGGGATGCGCCTGTCGCTGTACGATGCGCTGTTCGCCGCGCTGGTGAACCTCTACGGACAGCAGGCGCGAAGAACAATTTCACGGGTCACGCTGGCGGGCGGGCTGGCCTCCGCCGTCTTCTGGCCGCTGGGCGATAGCCTGCTTCACATCATGGGCTGGCAGGATGCGCTACGCGTCTATGCCCTCTTTGGCCTGCTGAGCGCGGTGCTGATACGCACGCTTCCCCGGCAGCGGCTGACGGTGACGACAAAAGTTACCGCGCCGCCTCTCAACAACGAACGGCGTAACGGCTGGCTTTATGCCGCCTTCATTGCCCTCATCACCTTTGTCTCTAACGGCACGTCCACTCATCTGCCGGAGTTTATTGAAAGCTTCGGCCTGCCGGTCGCCATCGGCATGCTGTGGGGAATCGGCCAGACGGGCGCCCGCGCCCTGGAGGTACTGGCGGGTGCCCGCTTAACCCCCTTCGCATTAACGCTTTTTACCGCTCTCGCCATGCCGCTCTGTTTTCTTCTGGGGATAAGCAGCGCCCTGTTTGTCTGGTGCGCGGCCGGGTTTGTGCTGGGCTATGGCGCCATCAACGGGCTGGTTACCATCGTGAAAGCCACCCTGCCGCTGGAGCTGTTTAGCGCGGAAAGCTATGCCCGCCGTACGGGCATGCTGCTTATCCCCGGCCAGCTTATGGCGGCAGCCTCACCGTTTGCCTATGCGTGGTTCAACAAAACGCTGGGGATCGCTGGCGCAATGTGGGTGTCAACGGGGCTGACGCTGGTGATTGCCGGGCTGGCGATAGCCATCGTGCGCCGTCCCGGCAGGCAAACTGTATCGCACTGTATCAAGCAGTCCACGCTGACAAACGGGTACAAAACGCCTCCTCCGGCAAATATCTCCGATACATAAAAATGGTTTTCTTTCCCTGTTGCCATTCAGAACCGATGAGGAGAGAGACCGATGATTCAACATTATTTGCTGTTCCCCCTACTTGCCCTGGCCTCGGCCAGCGCCTTTGCGGAGAGTAAAACCAGCGTCGTGCTGGTGCACGGCGCGTTTGCCGACGGCAGCAGCTGGAATAAGGTGATTACCCTGTTGCAGAAACAGCACACAGAGGTCATTGCCGTGCAGCTGCCGCTCACCTCACTGAACGATGACGTCGCGGCCACAAAACGGGCCATCGCCCGCGCCCAGGGCAACGTGGTGCTGGTAGGCCACTCCTGGGGCGGTACCGTGATTAGCGAAGCGGGTAACGATGCGCGGGTCAAATCGCTGGTGTATGTGGCGGCGTTCGCGCCGGACGCCGGTCAGTCGACGGCGGATCTGGCAGGAAGCTTCCCCGCCCCGCCGGGCAGCGCGGACATCGCCAAAACGGCGGACGGCTATTTATACCTGCCGACGGACGCCGTCAGGAAGGATTTCGCGCCGGATGTGAAACCGGGTGAACAACAGACTATTGCGGCCACACAGGGGCCAATAAAGGGCGATGCGTTTGGCGAAAAGATTACTCGCGCAGCGTGGCACACTAAGCCGAGCTGGTATGTGGTGAGTGAGAATGACAGGATGATTAACCCCGCGCTTGAACGCGCGATGGCGAAGACGATCCGCGCGAAAACCACGGAGGTGGCAGCAAGCCACGTGCCGATGGTGAGCCAGCCGGAGGCTATTGCCCGCACGATTGAACAGGCGGTCAGGAGCCATTAACGACCGCGGCGGCTCATTTGACTTTCTGCACTTCCGTATCCCCAGGCAGCAGCGCAGTGCCGTCCTGCGCTGCTGGCACCATAAAGGGAACCGGCTTGCCCGTCCGCCTGTCGACCAGCAGCGAGTGGCGCTCGCCCTGCGCAAACAGATGCTGTTCTCCCCACTGACGCAGCGCCACGACCACGGGGAAAAGACTCTCACCTTTATCGGTCAGGACATATTCCTGATACGCCGTACCGTCTGATGCTCCCTGTAACGTCAGGATGTCCGCATCAACCAGCTTGCGCAGCCGGTCAGAAAGGATGTTGCGCGCTACCCCGAGGCTTCGCTGAAAATCCCCGAAGCGCGTCATGCCGTCAAACGCATTACGCACGATAAGCAGCGACCAGCGATCCCCGATCGCCTCGACGCTGCGGGCAACGGGACAATATTCCTCTTTAACCGTCTTTTGGGACATCTCGTATTTTCCTCGCAAAGGCCAGTCCACAACCAGTTGCATTTTAAAACTACATAGCCTAGCATTCAACCAGTTTCATTTTAAAACCAGGTTAACTCAGGCGAGGAATGTTAAACATGTCACTGACATCAGCCCCTCTTTCAGCCGACATGCCGCGCGGCATGGTCTGGCTGTTCGCCACCGCCAGCGGCTTAAGCGTGGCAAACGTCTATTACGCGCAGCCTTTGCTTGACGCGCTGGCGAGCGATTTCGGTATCAGCCATGCGGCTGTGGGTGGCGTGGTGACCGCGACGCAAATTGGCTGCGCGCTTGCTCTTTTGCTTGTGGTTCCTCTGGGTGACAAAGTTGATCGTCGGCGACTGATGGCAATACAGCTGGTAGCGCTGGTGGTTGCGCTGATTTCCGTCAGCATGGCACAGACCTCCTTAGCCCTACTCACAGGTATGCTTGCGACCGGCATGCTGGGTACGGCAATGACGCAGGGGCTGATCGCCTATGCCGCCAGCGCCGCATCGCCGCATGAACAAGGCCGCGTTGTCGGCGCGGCGCAGGGCGGCGTGTTCATGGGGCTGCTGCTCGCGCGCGTCTTTGCTGGCGGCATCAGCGACATCGCCGGCTGGCGCGGGGTTTATCTGTGTGCCGCCGCGCTGATGCTCATCATTGCGTTACCGCTGTGGTGGAGGCTCCCCATCCTGCCCGCCGTCACTGCCACAATGAGCTACCCGCGCCTGATTGGCTCGATGCTTGCGCTGTTGCGACAGGAAAAAGTGCTGCAGATACGCGGCGTGCTGGCGCTGCTGATGTTTGCGTCGTTTAACATTTTCTGGAGCGCGCTGGTGCTGCCGCTGAGCGCCCCGCCCTTTAGCTTCTCGCACACCGCAATTGGCGCGTTTGGACTGGCAGGCGCGGTGGGTGCGCTGGCGGCTGGCCGAGCAGGACGCTGGGCCGATCGGGGCTATGCCCAACGCACCAGCGCGGCGGCGCTGGTGATCCTGCTGTTGGCATGGTGGCCCTTGTCGCTGATGGACCGCTCACTCGGGATCCTGCTTATCGGCATCATACTGCTCGATTTGGGAGGACAGGCGCTGCACGTCACCAACCAGAGCATGATTTTTCGCACCCGTCCCGAGGCGCACAGCCGACTGGTCGGGCTTTATATGCTGTTTTATGCCGTCGGCAGCGGGCTCGGCGCGCTCGGCACGACGATGATGTATGCCTTTGCCGGCTGGCCGGGCGTCTGCCTGCTTGGCGCCTCGGTCAGCCTGCTGGCGCTGGTGTTCTGGTGGCTAACCCGCGCTAGCCACCGCGCTCTGCGGGATAATCGCGATTAATCCACGCGTGGTCCTCTTCCCAGGTGAACATCCATTTGCGCACCGGACCGGCCATCACGTTGAGGTAATAGCTGTCATACCCGGCCATCGTCGCCACCGGATGGTAGCCCTTCGGCACCATGACCACATCACGGTTGTAGACCGCCATGCACTCATCCATCGTTCTGTCGTCGGTGTAAACGCGCTGCATGCAGAACCCCTGCTCCGGGTTGAGGCGATGGTAGTAGGTCTCCTCCAGGTACGTCTCCTGCGGCGGATTATCCGTGTCGTGCTTATGGCTCGGGTACGAGCTGGTACACCCCTCACTGGTCCAGACTTCCACCACCAGCAGGCTGTCGGCGGGTTTTCCTTCCGGCAGAATGTTGTGCACGTAGCGCTGGTTGTGCCCCTTGCCGCGCGCTTCGCCGTCGATGTCCTGCGGGGCAATCAGCCGCGTCGGATATGTGCCTTTGCCGGGAGCGGCGCAGACCGCCAGCTCCAGCTTCGTCAGCGCCTTCACCTGGACCGTCTCCTGCGGGGTGACGTAAACCGCCCACGGCTTGATGCGCTCGAACGGGCTCATCCGCTCGCCAATATCGTTAAACTGCGCGGAAGGCGTGCTGATGGAGGCGCGTCCGGCCACCAGCACCAGGCAGCGCTCTTCGCTGACGGCGGGCAGCGTCAGCTGCTGCCCCTCCTGCAGCTCATACGCCTCAAAGCCGACATACCCCCAGCCGGCGCGTTCCGGCGTGATGGACTGCGTGCGTCCCTCTCCGTTCGGCTGTTGCCAGCGTGATAACAGACGTGACATGTCGCCTCCTCAGATAAGCCCGGCGTCGCGCGCCAGGCGGCTCAAGTTGTTATAGCCCAGACGGGCGTAGGTCAGCGGATGGGCTATCGCCGGATCCTGCTCGGCCTCCACCACCAGCCAGCCGTGATAGTCCTGCGCCTTCAGCAGCCGCATAATCGGCGGGTAGTCCACGCAGCCGTCGCCCGGCACGGTAAACACACCGCTCAGCACCGCATCGAGGAAGCTGGTTTTGCGGTTTTTCACGTCCGCCAGCACGTCGGCACGCACGTCTTTGCAGTGGACGTGGTTGATGCGCGACGCCCAGCGCTGCGCCACCGCCAGCGGATCGGCCCCGGCAAAGGTCAGATGGCCGGTATCCAACAGCAATCCAACCTCCTCTCCGGTGTGGCTCATCAGGTTATTCACGTCGTCGGCGGACTCAATCACCGTGCCCATATGGTGATGGTAGGCAATCTGGACTCCCTGCTGCTGCGTATAGCGGGCAAATTCGGTAAGCTTCTCGCCGTACTCTTTCCAGCGCGCCTGCGGGAAGCGCGGGCGCAGGTGAACCGGGGTCTGCTGCTCGCCGTGAATGCAGCCGCTCACTTCCGCAAACACCAGCACCTTGGCCCCCAGCTCGCGCAGCAGCGTCAGGTGGGGCTGCACGGCGGCGATCTCCTCCTCCACGCTGCGTTCCAGCAGGCGGCCAGAGTACCAGCCGGACACCAGCTGCAGGTCGTGGCGCTGCAGGATGGGGCCGAGCAGGCGCGCTTCGCGCGGGAACTTATTGCCCAGTTCGAAACCGGCGAAACCGGCCTCTTTTCCTTCGCTCAGACAGGTCTCCAGCGACGTCTCCGCGCCGAGTGAAGGCAGATCGTCGTTCGTCCACGTCAGCGGGTTAATGCCCAGTTGTACACTCATTGTCGTCTCCATTATGCGTGTCCGCGCTCGCGCCACCAGGCGATAAGCTGCAGGTAGTTGTCCCGGATGCGCGCCACCAGCTGCGCATCGTCGATATCGTGTTTCAGCCACGCGCGGGAGGCATCGCCAAACAGCGTGCGCCCTACGGCGAAGCCTTTGACCAGCGCCTGTCCCGATGCGGCTTTGAAGTCGGCGCGCAGCTGTTCTGCCGGGGCGTCCAGACCGAGGATCACCACCCCGCGACAGTGCGGGTCCCGGCGTTCGATAATCTCGCTCAGCGCCGTCCAGCCGTCGGCTGAGAGCGGCGGCAGCTTCCACCAGTCCGGGTAAATGCCGAGGTTGTAGAAGCGGGATATGGCGCGCAGGTAGAGCTCGTCGCTGCGCGGCATGCTGGCGGGCAGGATCACCTCCAGCAGCAGCTCATGCCCGGACTGGCAGCAGGCGTGGTACACCTCGGCGATTTTCTGCTCCTGCTCCAGGCGCAGGCCGTGGGCGTCTTCCGGGTGGAAGAAGACCAGGCACTTCACCACGTGCTCCTGCGGCCAACTGATAAGCTGCGTGCCGATATTGCCGTGCTCCATCTCCAGCGGCCGCGAGCCCGGCAGCTCAATGGGGCGGCCAATCCACCACCCTTCGCCGGTGATCGCGTTCAGCGCGTCCTGACCAAAGGTGCCGTCGCACAGCAGGCCGGCTTTGCCCTCCAGCCCGGCGCGGCTTGCCGCCTCGCGGCTGGCCTGCAGGATCAGCTGCTTCAGCGCGGGAATGCGCCCGATCGATGCGCCGCACTGCAGCGCCATATCTTCCAGCTGGCTGCGGTGATCGAACGCCATCACGCACAGCTCCGGCCATTCGCGGCGGCGGGTGGTGACCCGGTGGAGATGGTTAAGACGCGGGTCAAGATCCGGGCGCGGCACCATTGCGGCGCGCGAGAGATAGTCATCCAGCTCGATTTTGCTCGGCATCGCCGGGGCGCAGCCGTGGCGCGACACCACCAGCGCGCCGCAGGCGTTGGCGTAGCGGCACGCCTGCTCCCAGCCCTCGTCGTTCAGGTAGCCGCGCAGCAGGCCGGACATAAACGCGTCCCCCGCGCCGAGGACGTTCAGCACCTCCACGCGCACGCCGGTCACCGTCAGGCCGTCGTCCAGACGGGGCGGAATCGTGTCGGTATAGACTGAACAGCCGAGCGCGCCGCGTTTGCAGACCAGCGTTGCTTCACTGACGGCGCGCACCTGCCCCAGCGCCTGCAGGGTATCCGTGCTGCCGCCCGCTATGTGGAACTCCTCTTCGGTGCCGACAATGACGTCGAAGAAGTGCAGCACCTCCTGCAGCTCGCGGGTGACCTTATCGGCAGCGATAAAGCGCGTTTCGCCGTCGCCTAAGGCGGTCAGCCCCCACAGCACCGGACGGTAGTCGATGTCCAGCACCGTGCGCACGCCGTGGCGGCGGGCATAGCCCAGCGCCGTCAGTACCGCCTCGCGGGTCTGCGGATGAGAAAGGTGGGTCCCGGTGATGGCAAGACACCGTGCGGAGGCGATGTAGCTTTCGTCCACATCGCTGGCCGTAATGGCCATATCCGCGCAGTTATCGCGATAAAAAATCAGAGGAAAAGTGTCCCGGTCTTTAATGCCGAGTAGCACCAGCGCCGTAAGGCGGTCTTTATCGGTAATCAGATGGCTGGTATCGCAGCCCACCTGGTTTAACTCTTCCCGCAGGAAGCGGCCCATATGTTCATCGCCGACGCGCGCCAGCATCGACGAACGTAAACCCTGGCGCGCGGTGCCGTACGCCACGTTGCCGGACGACCCGCCGAGGTATTTGGCGAAGCTCGACACATCCTCCAGACGGGCACCAATCTGCTGGCTGTAGAGGTCTACCGCCACGCGGCCCATGCATATCACATCAAACTGCTTTTCCACGTTGATACCTCATCAGACAATGTCGTTCACGTTCAGCCAGCGGCCTTCCCGGTGCGAGAGTGCAATCGCGTCCAGCACGCGCGACACCTTCCAGCCCTCTTCGAAGTCCGGCCACATCGGCGCATCGGCGGCAATCCCGTCCACCAGGTCGCGCACCTCCACCGTTTTTTGATCGTTAAAGCCAATCCCGTGGCCGGCACCCATGCAGAACGCGGCGTAGTCCGGGTGTGCCGGGCCAACGAGCAGCGTGCGGAACCCCTGACGGTTCACCGGATCGTCATGCAGATAGAGCTTCAGCTCCGCCATGCGCTCCTGGGTGAAGCTGATAGCGCCTTTCGTCCCGGTAATGACGTACGACAGCCCCATCTTGCGGCCGCAGGCGACGCGGGAGGTTTCAATCACGCCCTGCGCTCCGCCCGCGAAGCGCACCATCGCGTGGGCCTGATCCTCGTTTTCGACGGCAATCATCTCCGACGATCCGGCCTTGGCCGGGCGTTCCGGGACCACGATCTTCAGGTCGCCGCAGATCTGCTCAATCTCCCCCACCAGGTACTGGGCCATATTGACGATATGCGCCGCGAGGTCGCCCAGCGCCCCCAGCCCGGCGGTCTCTTTGAAGCAGTGCCAGTGAATGGGCGAAAGCGGGTCGGCCATGTAATCTTCGTTGTGGGTGCCGTAGAAGTGGATCACCTCGCCAATCTCGCCGCGGGCGATAATCTCCTTCGCCAGCTGCGCCGTCGGGTTTTTCATGTAGTTGAACCCCACCAGCGTTTTCACCCCTGCCCGCTTCGCGGCGTCGACCATCTCGCGCGCGTCGTGGGCATTCAGCGCCAGCGGCTTTTCCGAGTAGACGTGCTTGCCGTGGCGAATAGCCTCCAGCGCCATCTCTTTATGCAGGTGGTTAGGTGAACAAATATCCACCACGTCAATGGCCGGGTCGGCCACCAGCGCCCGCCAGTCTCCGGTTGAGCGGTTAAAGCCAAACGCCTGCGCGCGCTCTGCCGCCAGCGTCGGGTTTACCTCGGCCACCATCTCGCGCACCAGCCTGCCGCGCAGGTTGAACACCGTCGGGGCCTGGGCATAGGCGATAGCGTGCGCCTTGCCGATATACCCGGTGCCAATCAATCCAATACGAACCTCTTTCATCGTGATCCTCACAGTGCGCCGCGACGGCTCTTGGCGTAGGTGTCAAACGCCACCGCCAGAACGATAATTAATCCGGTGATAATCTGCTGGTAGTAGGCCGAGACGTTCATCAGCACTAGGCCGTTAATCAGAATACCCATGATGATGGAGCCGATAATGGTGCCGCCGATGCGTCCGTAGCCGCCCATCAGCGAGGTGCCGCCAATCACCACCGAGGCGATGACGCGCAGCTCAAAAGAGATCCCGGCGACCGCCTCGGCGCTCCCCAGACGCGCGCTCAGAATGAAGCCCGCCAGCCCCGCCAGACAGCCAATCAGCACGTAGACGCTGACCAGCACGCGCTTGACGTTCACTCCCGCCAGGCGCGCCGCCTCCGGGTTACCGCCAATAGCGTAGACGAAGCGGCCCCAGCGGGTTTTATGCAGCGCCAGATAGCCGCCGACGGCGACAATGGCGAAGATCCAGATCGGAATAGAGATGCCGAGCAGCTCCCCGCGTCCCCACCAGCGGTAGCCGGGATCGAAACCGGCAATCGGCGCGCCGTCGTTAATCACCAGCGTCAGGCCGCGCCAGATGGTCATCCCGCCGAGGGTCACGATAAACGGCGGCAGGCGCAGGCGGGTGACGCCCAGACCGTGCAGGAAGCCAATCGCCGTGCCCATGGCCAGACAAATTCCCAGCCCAATCAGCCAGCTCATGCCGCCCCAGGCGTTCGGGTCGACGGTGGTGAAGTTGTCGCCCTTAATCACGTACGCCGCGGTCATGGCGCACACCGCCAGAATAGAGCCGACGGAGAGGTCGATCCCGGCGGTCAGGATGACGAAGGTCATCCCCACGGCCATGATCCCGTAGATAGACACCTCGGTCAGGATGTTGAAAATATTGCGTTCAGAGAAAAAATTGCTGTTCTGCGACTGAAAGAAGATCAGCAGCAGGATCATGAAAATCAGCACCCCGAAGCGCTCGAAGAAGGCAATGGGATCGATGCGTCCGGCGCGTTTGACCGGGGCCTGCGTTTTAGAAATCATCTGCGTCATGAGAAACTCCGTTATGCCGCGTTCAGGGCGTTGTGGTTGATGGCCATCATCGTCATCAGCCGTTCTTCGTTAGCGTCGTCACCGTGGATCTCGCCGGTTACCCGGCCTTCGCTGAGGGTGATGATCCGGTCAGACACCGCCATCACTTCAGGCAGATCGGAGGAGATCACGATCACCGCCACGCCCTTTTTCGCCATGTCAAACAGCACCTGGTGCACTTCCGATTTGGTTCCCACGTCGATGCCGCGCGTCGGCTCATCAACGATCAGCACCCGCGGGTTGAGCGCCATGCAGCGCGCGAGGATCACTTTTTGCTGGTTGCCGCCGGAGAGCTTGCGCACCTCCTGCTCGCTGTTGACCATTTTGATCTGCAGCGCTTTGCGGTAGGACTCAATCAGGTCGTCCTCTTTGCGGGTGTTCACGAACCAGCGCCACTGCAGCAGCGAGGAGAGACAAGAGAGCGACAGGTTGTCGCGAATCGACAGCCCCAGCACCGCCCCCTCTTTTTTGCGGTCTTCCGGCACCAGCGCCACGCCCTGGTCAAGGGCATAAAGCGGGTCGCGCGGCTGGTACGGCACGCCGTCCAGCTCAAAGCTGCCCGAGGTAAACGTATCAGCACCAAACAGGCAGCGGGCCACTTCGGTGCGTCCCGCCCCCACCAGCCCGGCAATGCCTAATACCTCCCCGGCGTGGACGTGGAAGCTGATATCGTGCAGGGCGATGCCGTGCGGATCGAGCGGCGGCTTTTCGCGGCTCAGCCCCTTCACCGCCAGGCGGACGGGTTTGTCCTCATGATGGGTTTCGCTGGCGGGACGGCGATTAAAGGCCACGTCGCGCCCGACCATCAGGCGGATCAGCTGTTCGACGTTGGTCTCCGCCACCGCGCCGGTGCCGGTAAAACGGCCGTCCTGGAAAACGGTGAAGCGATCGCAGAGCTGGAAAACCTCGTGCAGACGGTGGGTAACGTAAATAATGCTCACGCCGCGGTTTTTAAGCTCGCGCACCACGCGGTGCAGGCTTTCCACCTCGCTGTCGCTCAGCGCGGCGGAAGGTTCATCCATGATGATCAGGCGGGCGTTCAGCGTCAGCGCCCGGGCGATCTCCACCATCTGCTGCTGGGCGACGCTCAGACGGGCGACAGGCGTGGTCGGCGCGACGTTCAGCTGCAGGTAATCGAGAATGACCTGCGCCTCCTGGTTAACCGCCTTTTCATCAACGATCAGGTTACGCCTGCGCGGCTCGCGCCCGAGAAACATGTTTTCCGCGACGGTCATGTTGGGCAGCAGGTTGAACTCCTGATAGATGGTGATAATGCCCTTGTTCTGCCGCTCCACCGGGGAGTCGTCCACCGGAAGCGTTTCGCCGTTGAACCAGATATCGCCGCGCGTTTGCGGCTGCGCGCCCGCGAGCGCCTTCAGCAGCGTCGATTTTCCCGCCCCGTTTTCCCCCAGCAGGGCGTGAATTTCTCCGCTGCCGACGGTCAGCTGAGCGCTGCTCAGCGCCCAGACGCCGGAAAAGCTTTTGGCCAGGTCGGTCACTTTCAGTAAGGGTTGCGACATCGGTCTGCTCCTCCTCATGATGAGCCGCCAGAGGCGGCTCGGGACATATTAGTTACCGGCCTCACCGATACGCTCAGCCTGCTGCAGGTTCTCTTTGGTGATCAGCGTCGGCGGGTAGTCGGCCCCGGTGATGGCTTTCTTCTCGCGCACGTTCGCCACCAGCTGGCTCATCGCGGTCTGCACCGCAAAGCCCGGACGCTGATCCGCCGTCACCGCCAGCCAGCCTTCGCGCACGCGGGCCAGCGCTTCCGGTACCGCATCAAACCCGGTCACGACGATTTCACCCGGCTTCACGCCCTGGCTCTGCAGCGCTTCAATCGCTCCCAGCGCCATATCGTCGTTGGCGGAGAGGATCACCTGCGGGCGTTTCGGCAGTGAAGGCAGAACGCTTTCAACAATGCGCATCCCTTCTGAACGCATCCAGTTCCCGGTCTGATCGGCGACGATCTTGTACTTATCCCCGCCCGCTTTCAGGCTGTCGCGGATCCCTTTGGTGCGTTCAATATTGGAGGAAGAGCCCGGCTGGCCGGTGAGGAGAATGATGTCCGCGCCGTTGGGGAATTTGGTTTTGACGAAGTCGCCAATCGCCTGGCCACCCTTGTAGTTGTTGGCGCCGAAGTGCGGCACTTTCTTCTGGCTGTCGACGGAGCGGTCGAGGGTGACGATCGGCAGCTTCGCATCCTGAATTTCATCCACCGCGCTGGAGACCGCGTTCACGTCGTTCGGGGAGACGATAAAGCCCTGCGCCCCGCGGGTAATGGCGTTTTCCAGGTCAGCCACCTGTTTTGGCGAGCTGCCCTGCCCGTCCAGCACCTGAAGCTTCACGCCCATCTCTTTTGCGGCTTTCACCGCCGTGCGCTGCATGTGAACTTCAAACGGCATGGCCAGGTTTGGCGTACTGAAAACAATTTGCTCATTTTCGGCGAGGGCGGCCCCGGACGTCATGGCGATGAGGGCGGCGACGATCAGTTTTTTCATTATTATGTCTCTCTGTGTAGGGTGGTTGTGTTTAGAGGACGATCTCGCGCTGGCTGTGCAGCGACTCCAGCGCTTTATCCGCGAGGTACAGCGCACGTTCACCATCATCGCCGCTGCAGTCAGGCACCGCTTCGCCGCGCAGAACCGCAACAAAGTGTTCCCATTCCGCGGCGTAAGCGGATTTGTAGCGCTGCAGGAAGAAGTGTTCCGGCAGCGCGCTGGTGCAGCCCTGTTTGCCGTAGTGCTGCACCTGGTTTTCAAGGATGTTGCCCGCGCACAGCAGCCCTTCGGAGCCGTGCAGCTCCAGGCGCTGGTCGTAGCCGTAAGATGAACGGCGGCTGTTAACGATGGTCGCCATCGCGCCGGAGGCATATTTCAGAACGATAAACGCGGTATCGATATCCCCCGCCTCGCCAATCGCCGGATCCACCAGATTACTGCCCTGGGCATACACCGACACCGGCTCTTCGCCCATGATGAAGCGCGCCATGTCAAAGTCATGAATGGTCATATCGCGGAACATGCCGCCGGAGACGCGCACGTACTCCGCAGGCGGCGGAGACGGATCGCGGGAGATGATCAGCAGTGATTCCGGTTTGCCAATGCGCCCGGCCTGGGCATCAGTTTTCACGCGGCGGAACTGCGGGTCAAAGCGGCGGTTAAAGCCGATGAACAACGGCACGTCGTACTCTTTGACCACTTTCAGGCAGTCGCGCACGCGGGCGAGGTCAAGGTGTACCGGCTTTTCACAAAAGATGGCCTTGCCGTGGCGGGCGGCCATTTCAATCAGATCCGCGTGGGTATCGGTCGCAGAGGCGATTAGCACGGCATGAACGTTAGGGTCGGTCATCGCCTCATCCAGGCTCTGCTGGCGGGCCTGATACTGCGCGGCGAGACGGGTGGCAAATTCCTGATTCGGGTCAACCACGGACCAGAGCGTGGTCGCGCCGTGGCTGGCGATGTTAGCTGCATGTACCTGGCCAATTCGGCCAGCGCCCAGTAAAGCAATGTTAAACATAACGGCTCCCGGTGTTGGTGAATGCTGTGAACTAACGACCCTATAAATAAAACATTTATTTCATTTTTATAAATAGTGAAAATTATGTTTTTGAGTGTGGGTTAACACTTTTGAGATGAATGAGATAAATTTTGTTATCAATCTCACAACATAGAGGGAGGGATACCCCTCCATTACAAAGGAGTGAGGGAGGAAAAACCGCACCGATCCGTCCCCTCTCCCTGTGGGAGAGGGTTAGGGTGAGGGGAAACAGAAAAATGAAATGAAAATTTCGTTAAGGCGGGAAAACTTAATACTGCCGGGCTTTTTTCACCTGCACCTGCGTTTGCTCCGCGGCTTCGCGCACGGCAGAAGACTCTGCCACCTGCGCATCACCGGTTCGCCACCAGGAGGCGTAATCGTGGGTCATGGTCTTCGGCAATACCTTGATGTCCAGCAGCGTCGGGCCCGGGTGCGCGCGTGACGCCTCAAGCGCCGCCAGCAGGCTTTGCTCATCGTTCACTCGCCATGCGCGACAGCCATAGCTTTCCGCGTTTTGCGCAAAGTCGACCTTCACCAGCGGCCCGTCAAGCCGCCCGGTTTCCGGGTTGCGCCGGCGGTTTTCCGTGCCAAAGCTGCCCATCCCGTGCCCCATCTGCAGGTTGTTAATGCAGCCGAAGCTGGCGTTATCAAACAGCAGAACGGTGATCTTTATGCCCTCCTGCACCGCGGTTTGCAGCTCGGAGTGCAGCATCATGTAGGAGCCATCCCCCACCATCGCGTACACCGGCAGTTCGGGTCTGGCGAGCTTCGCGCCGATGGCCGCCGCAATCTCGTAGCCCATGCAGGAGTAACCGTACTCCAGGTGATAGCTGTCCGGCGTTTTGACCTGCCAGAGGCGCTGTAAATCCCCCGGCAGCGAACCGGCCGCGCCCACCACGATGGCGTTATCTTCAATATGCTGGTTGATCAGCCCCAGCACCCGCGTCTGGGTCAGCCGGGTGTTGAGCGCCTCGCCGTATTCAGCCAGCTGCGCATCCAGGTGCCCCGCCACTTCGGGCGCGTCGTCAGGACGCCACTGGCGATCCCACAGGCGACGGCACTCGTCGCGCCAGGCGGACTTCGCCTGGGCGATCGCCTCTCCCCAGCCGCTGCGGTAATCCCCGAGCGCGTGGGTCAAGGCCTGCAGCCCGGTTTGGGCATCGGCAACCAGCGCGGTGGCGTCCAGCTTCAGGGCGTCAAACTCGGCCACGTTCAGCAGCAGAAATTCGACGTCCGGATGGGAAAAAAGCGCCTTGGAGCCGGTGGTAAAGTCGGTCAGGCGCGTGCCGATGCCGATCACCAGGTCGGCCTGTGGCGCGAGCTGGTTGGCGGCCATTCCTCCCGTCACCCCCACCCCGCCCAGATTAAGTGGGTGGTCACTTACCAGCGCCCCCTTTCCGGCCTGCGTTTCGGCAAACGGAAGCTGCAGCGTCTCGACAAATTCGCGAAACGCCTCATGCGCGCCGGAATAGCGCACGCCACCGCCGCACACCACCAGCGGACGACGCTTGCGGGCGATCAGCGCCCGCGCCTGCGCCAGACGCTGCGGGTCAGGCGGACGACGCTCGATGTGGTGCACGCGACGCGCGAAGAAGCTCAGAGGGTAATCCCAGGCTTCTCCCTGCACGTCCTGCGGCAGGCAGATGGTCACCGCCCCGGTATTCGCGGGGTCAGTAAGCGTTCGCATCGCGCTTAGCATGGCGCTCATCAGCTGCTCCGGCCGGTTGATACGGTCCCAGTAGCGAGAGACCGGGCGGAAGCAGTCGTTGGTGCTGATGCTGAGGTCGTGATACTGCTCAATCTGCTGCAGCACCGGGTCCGGCTGGCGGCTGGCGTAGATATCTCCCGGCAGCAGCAGCAGCGGGATGCGGTTCGCCGTGGCGGTTGCCGCGGCGGTCACCATATTAGCGGCGCCCGGCCCGACCGAGGAGGTGACGGCAAAAATACGCTGACGGCGATGCTGTTTGGCGAATCCCGTCGCCATATGGGCGATGCCCTGCTCGTTGCAGCCCTGCATCACCTGCAGATGGCCCGGATCCTGCTCCAGCGCCTGGCCGATGCCGAGCACGTTGCCGTGCCCAAAGATGGTGGCGACGCCCTCGACGAACGGCGTTTCATCGCCGTCCACGCTGACGTACTGTTGATTAAGGAACCGGACCAGCGCCTGCGCCATGGTCATACGTTCGGTTTGCATAAAACCTCCTGTCAGCCCAGCGTCGGCATGGAGAACGCAGCGCCTGTCTCCTGCTGCATTTCCGGCCAGCGCGCGGTGATGGTTTTCATTCGGGTGTAGAAACGCACGCCGTCACTGCCGTGAACGTTGAGCGCGCCAAAGATGGAACGCTTCCAGCCACCGAAGCTGTGGAAAGCCATCGGCACCGGGATCGGCACGTTGACCCCCACCATGCCCGCCTGCACCTCTTCGCAGAAGCGGCGCGCGCAGCCGCCGTCACGGGTGAAAATGGCCGAGCCATTACCATATTCATGGCGGTTAATCAGATCCACCGCGCTGGCGTAATCTGCTACGCGCACCACAGAAAGCACCGGGCCGAAAATTTCTTCTTTATAGATGGTCATCTCCGGGGTGACGTTATCAAACAGCGTCGGCCCGACGAAATAGCCCTGCTCGTGCCCCTTCACGCTGAAGCCGCGACCGTCCACGCGAAGCTTCGCTCCCTGCGCTTCCCCGCTGTCGATGTAGCCCAGCACCTTGCTGCGGTGCGCGGAGGAGATGAGCGGCCCCATTTCGTTTTCCGGCGTCTGGTCCAGACCCGGCCCAACGCGCAGTGCGGCAATCTGTTTCTCCAGCCGGGCGCAGAGGTCATCGGCGGTGTTATCGCCCACCGCCAGCACCACGGAGAGCGCCATACAGCGTTCCCCCGCCGCGCCGTAGGCCGCGCCCATGATGGCGTTGGTCGCCATCTCCATGTCGGCATCCGGCATTAAAATGCAGTGGTTTTTCGCGCCGCCCAGCGCCTGACAGCGCTTACCGTGGGCGGACGCGGTCTGGTAAATGTATTCCGCAATCGGCGTGGAGCCGACAAAGCTCACCGCCTGCACGCGCGGGTCGGTCAGGAGCACGTCAACGGACTCCTTATCGCCCTGCACCACGTTGAACACGCCGTCCGGCAGACCGGCCTCTTTCAGCAGCTGCGCCAGCGCCAGCGCGAGAGAAGGATCTTTTTCCGACGGTTTCAGCACGAAGGTGTTGCCGGTCGCCAGCGCAATCGGGAACATCCACATCGGCACCATCGCCGGGAAGTTAAACGGCGTGATCCCGACGCAGACCCCGAGCGGCTGCATCAGCGAGTGGCTGTCGACGCCGGTGCCGACGTTCGCCGAGTGTTCGCCCTTTTGCAGGTGCGGGATGCCGCAGGCAAATTCCACCACTTCCAGTCCGCGGGTCAGTTCGCCCACCGCATCGGAGAAGACCTTGCCGTGCTCTTCGCTGATAATGCGGGCCAGGCGCTCCATATTCTCTTCCAGCAGCGCCTTGAAGCGGAACATCACGCGCGCGCGCTTCAGCGGAGCATGGCGCGCCCACGCCGGAAACGCCTGCTGCGCGGCGGAAATGGCCTGCCCGGTTTCCTGCGCCGTACTCATCACCACCTGGCGGATCTGCTCGCCGGTGGCCGGGTTGAAGATCGCCTGAACGCGCTGGCCTGAACCGGTGACACATTCGCCGTGAATAAAATTCGCTACCGTCTCCATCCTTAACCTCTCGCTGTTGATACGTGACTGTTACCTGAACGCTGTGTACTGAACACTATATATGAAACAAATATTCCATTTTAAGTTGAAATAAAATAAATGATGATTATTGTGATCAAGGATGGATTTTTATGTTAACAGGCAACAACACTGACGCAGCGTGCGCTATTAAGGAATTTCGGGCGAGGAAATGACTGAAGCTTCTGTTTCATTTTTGCTGCCAGATGGATGGCCGACATTTAAAAGACACGGTTTTGCGTTTAGAATCATAAGACTGTATTTGGGGGATAAGATGACGACAGCAACCAGCCTGAACGAACTGCAGCAGCAAATCCGCGATCGCTACGATAGCCTGAGCAAGAGGCTGCAGCAGGTCTCCCGCTACGTGCTGGATAACACCAACAGCGTGGCCTTTGATACGGTTGCCGTTATTGCCGAGCGCGCCGACGTGCCGCCCTCGACGCTGATCCGCTTTGCCAACGCCTTTGACTTCACCGGCTTCAACGAAATGAAACAGCTGTTTCGTATGAACCTGGTGGAGGAGACCGCCAGCTACAGCGACCGCGCCCGGCTGTTCCGCGAGATGGAGAGCGAGGCCGTGCCGGAAACGCCGCTCGATATCCTGCAGGAGTTCGCCCGCTCAAATGCGCAGGCGCTACAGCAGCTGGCCACCCGCGCGGAACCGGAGATGCTGGAGCGCGCGGTACAGCTGCTGGCCGACGCCGATGCCATCTACATCGCCGGACTGCGCCGCTCCTTTAGCGTTGCCGCGTATCTGACCTACGCCCTGAGCCACCTGGAGTGCCGCCCTATTCTGCTCGACGGCATGGGCGGCATGCTGCGCGAGCAGATCAGCCGCATTAAGGCGCGCGACATTGTGGTGTCGATCAGCTTCTCGCCGTACGCGGAAGAGACGGTGATGGTCAGCGAAACCGCCGCCAGCGTCGGCGCGCGGCAGATTGTGATTACGGACAGCCAGATAAGCCCGCTGGCGACATTTAGCGATCTTTGCTTTGTGGTGAAAGAGGCGCAGGTGGACGCGTTTCGCTCCCAGTCGGCGACGCTATGCCTGGTGCAGTCGCTGGTGGTGGCGCTGGCGTATCGGTTGGGTGGCGGGGAGAAATGAGCATGCAATCGCCACATACTCGGCGCCGATGATTTCATGCATTATCAGCTACACGCGTTCAATATGGCTCACCCATAGCGAGTCGACGTTTGATAATTACCCTGAATTTTTTCTTTAACGAGCACTTTATTTGCCGGCGACTGGGGATGTTATCGTTATCTACAGTTCATGAGATCGTTTTTTTCCTACAGTAATTTAAATTTGCGCTGTTCATACATTCCGGACAGTAGATCTTAAAAAGACCTACTGTTTGGTGTAACCATTTTTTTGATAGAGATCTACTTCCTAAATCATCACGATCATTTTCAGCGTTAAAAAGTTTAAATGCGCACTTTTTGTATGGTTTGTTTTTGATGCATGCACTATTTGCAGATAAGATTAATAAGTATCTATACAAGAAAGAGTGATATATGACTTTACATGGAAAGTTTACAATAAATGATGCTGACTACTCACCACTTGCATTTGATGGAATAGGAGTCTTTATGGCTTTTTCTGGTAATGGTGCATACAGGAACAAAGGAGCATGTGGCATCATTCCAAACGTTGGACCGCTACCAAAAGGTAAATATTATATAGTTGACAGGCCCACGGGGAGTATGGCTAACAGGTTTAGAGCTTGGGGAGTCGATACATATAAAAGCATTTTTAGTTATCATGTTGATCATTCTGAATGGTTTGCTTTATTTCGTGATGATGGGAATGTAGATGATTCAACATTTTACGAAAGCGTAGCCAGAGGCGGATTTAGACTACATCCCGGTCAGGTTTCAGAAGGGTGTATAACTTTGCCAAGCCAATCAGATTACAATAGATTAAGAGGTGCACTATTAAGAACAAAGAAAGAAAAGATTAAAGGTCTTGATTTAGAATCCTATGGAACAATTGAGGTCATTATTGGTGGTTATCAGAAAACTTGCCCTTAGTTCCCTTAGAATGATTCTATTCATTGGGATATTCGCTATTGTGTCATGGTTAGATGTTGGTTATTTAACTGAACATCCATTAATAAGTAACGAAACAGCTATTAGAATTTCCTATTTTTTTAGCAACAACCCAACACCCGAAGATATTTACTATGGTTATGATTATACTTTAATTACATTTAATTTTCTTATCTCCCTCTTTTTGTACTTTGTAACAATGAAGTTAGTTAAATTAACAAGGAGTAAATAAAATGCCTATCCCTCCCTATCTGTGGCTTAAAGATGATGGCGGTGCAGATATCAAAGGTTCTGTAGATGTTCAGGATCGTGAAGGCTCTATCGAAGTAATCAGTATGGGTCATGGTGTTAATCTTCCCGTCGATACAGCCAATGGAAAAATCACCGGAATACGTCAACATTCATCTTTTAATTTTGAAAAAGAAGTTGATAGTTCCAGCCCCTATCTCTACAAAGCAGCTGCGACAGGACAAACATTAAAAAGCGCAGAAGTAAGGTTTTATCATATCAATGATGCTGGCCAGGAGGTGTGTTATTACACCGTATTAATGGAAAATGTAAAAATAACGGGTGTTAATTGTGGTGTGCCCAATGTTAAATTATCAGGTAATGATAAGTTAAATCATATGGAATCCGTCTCTATGCAATATGAAAAAATCACATGGCGTATTGTGGATGGTAATATCCAATTCTCTGATTCGTGGTACGAGAGGCCAACAGCATAAACCAGATACTAAAACAAAAAAGCCCGCAGTTACGCGGGCTTAGAGGTAGTTTACTGCTTTTACGTGCAGGCTGTTGCCAGACGTGAAATCATTCCCACTCAATCGTAGCCGGTGGCTTACCGCTGATGTCATACACCACGCGGGAAATACCGTTCACTTCATTGATAATGCGGTTAGACACGCGGCCTAAGAAGTCATACGGCAGGTGCGCCCAGTGCGCGGTCATGAAGTCGATGGTTTCCACCGCACGCAGGGAAACAACCCAGTCGTATTTACGGCCATCGCCCATGACGCCGACGGAGCGAACCGGCAGGAACACGGTGAACGCCTGGCTCACTTTGTTATACAGGTCAGCTTTGTGCAGCTCTTCGATGAAGATCGCGTCCGCGCGACGCAGCAGGTCGCAGTACTCTTTCTTCACTTCGCCCAGCACGCGCACGCCCAGACCCGGGCCCGGGAACGGGTGACGGTAGAGCATGTCGTACGGCAGACCCAGTTCCAGACCGATCTTACGTACTTCGTCTTTGAACAGCTCGCGCAGCGGTTCAACCAGGCCCATCTTCATCTCTTTCGGCAGGCCGCCCACGTTGTGGTGAGATTTGATGACGTGTGCTTTACCGGTTGCGGAAGCCGCAGATTCGATCACGTCTGGGTAGATGGTGCCCTGAGCCAGCCACTTCACGTCTTCCAGCTTCAGCGCTTCTTCGTCGAACACTTCCACGAACACGCGACCGATGATCTTACGTTTCGCTTCCGGATCGTTCTCGCCTTTCAGCGCGTCCAGGAAGCGCTGCTCGCCTTCCACGTGAATGATGTTCAGACCGAAGTGGTCGCCAAACATGTCCATGACCTGCTGGGCTTCGTTCAGACGCAGCAGACCGTTATCCACGAATACGCAGGTCAGGTTTTTGCCGATGGCGCGGTGCAGCAGCATCGCGGTCACGGAGGAGTCCACGCCGCCGGAGAGGCCGAGGATCACTTTGTCATCGCCAACCTGCTGGCGGATACGCTCAACGGCGTCGTCGATGATTTTTGCCGGGGTCCACAGGGCTTCACACTGGCAGATGTCACGCACGAAGCGCTCCAGCATGCGCATACCCTGACGGGTGTGGGTCACTTCCGGGTGGAACTGCACGCCGTAGAAGCGTTTTTCTTCGTTTGCCATGATGGCGAACGGGCAGCTTTCGGTGCTGGCAACGGTCACGAAGTCAGATGGGATAGCGGTAACTTTGTCACCGTGGCTCATCCACACGTCCAGCAGCGGTTTGCCTTCTGCGGTCAGGGAGTCTTCGATACCGCGCACCAGCGCGCTGTCGGTGACAACTTCTACCTGCGCATAGCCAAACTCGCGCTCGTTAGAGCCTTCTACGTGGCCGCCCAGCTGCATTGCCATGGTCTGCATACCGTAGCAAACGCCGAATACCGGCACGCCAGCTTCGAACACGTACTGCGGCGCGCGCGGGCTGTTCGCTTCGGTGGTGCTTTCCGGGCCGCCGGACAGGATGATGCCGCTTGGATTGAATTCGCGAATCTGTGCTTCCGTGACATCCCACGCCCACAGTTCACAGTAAACGCCCAGTTCACGTACGCGACGCGCCACCAGCTGAGTGTACTGCGAACCGAAGTCCAGGATGAGAATGCGATGTTTATGAATGTTTTCCGTCATTGACGCTAATTCCGAGGCAAGTGAAACAAAAACAGAGCGCCCGGCAGGAGCCGGGCGCGGAAACTTATCAGGAGCCCAGACGGTAGTTCGGGGACTCTTTGGTGATCGTCACGTCGTGAACGTGGCTTTCCTGGATACCCGCACCGCTGATACGTACGAATTCCGCTTTAGTACGCAGCAGGTCGATGGTACCACAGCCGGTCAGACCCATACAGGAACGCAGGCCGCCCATCTGCTGGTGAATGATCTCTTTCAGACGGCCTTTATACGCAACGCGACCTTCGATACCTTCCGGCACCAGTTTGTCTGCGGCGTTATCGGTCTGGAAGTAACGGTCAGAGGAACCTTTGGACATCGCGCCCAGGGAGCCCATACCGCGGTAAGATTTGTAAGAACGGCCCTGGAAGAGTTCAATCTCACCCGGGGATTCTTCAGTACCTGCCAGCATGGAGCCTACCATCACGGCAGCAGCGCCTGCGGCGATCGCTTTGGCAATGTCGCCAGAGAAGCGGATACCGCCGTCAGCGATAACCGGAATACCGGTACCTTCCAGCGCTTCAACGGCGTCAGATACGGCGGTGATCTGCGGAACGCCCACGCCGGTGACGATACGGGTAGTACAGATAGAGCCAGGACCGATACCCACTTTCACCGCGCTGCAGCCAGCGTCAGCCAGCGCGCGAGCGCCTGCGCCTGTTGCCACGTTACCGCCGATGATCTGCAGGTCAGGGTATTTGGCACGGGTGTCGCGAATACGTTGCAGAACGCCTTCGGAGTGGCCGTGCGAGGAGTCAATCAGCAGGACGTCAACGCCCGCAGCAACCAGCGCGTCAACGCGCTCTTCGTTACCGGCACCTGCGCCAACCGCAGCGCCGACGCGCAGACGGCCATGCTCGTCTTTACAGGCGTTAGGCTTACGTTCTGCTTTCTGGAAATCTTTAACGGTGATCATGCCGCGCAGGTGGAAGCTGCTGTCGACAACCAGCGCTTTTTCAACGCGTTTTTCGTGCATTTTTGCCAGCACTACGTCGCGGGTTTCGCCTTCGCGGACGGTAACCAGACGCTCTTTTGGCGTCATGTAGACGCTGACAGGCTGGTTCAGGTCAGTCACGAAACGCACGTCACGGCCGGTGATGATACCCACCAGTTCGTTCTCTTCGGTCACAACCGGGTAACCGGCGAAGCCGTTACGTTCGGTCAGGGCTTTCACTTCGTGCAGAGTGGTGGTTGGCAGAACGGTCTGTGGGTCAGACACGATGCCGGATTCATGTTTCTTCACGCGGCGAACTTCTTCCGCCTGACGTTCGATAGACATGTTTTTGTGAATAAAGCCAATGCCACCTTCCTGTGCCAGAGCGATAGCCAGGCGCGCTTCAGTCACGGTGTCCATTGCCGCGGAGAGCATAGGAATGTTCAGGCGAATGGTTTTCGTCAACTGCGTGCTGAGATCGGCAGTATTCGGCAGAACGGTGGAGTGAGCGGGAACGAGGAGGACGTCGTCAAACGTCAGTGCTTCTTTAGCGATACGTAGCATGGGCAATATCTCTGACCTGGGTGGTTAAATATTGCCGTGGCATTATACAGAGCGTAACCGATTGCATCTACACTTTTTTGAAAAAAATGCTTGCGATTGCCTCTCAGCAGGTTACTATCGACTGAATAACTTGCTGATTTAGAATTTGATCCCGCTCACATGTTATCCTCTCAATCCCCCTCAATTTATACCGTCAGCCGCCTGAATCAGACGGTGCGTTTGCTGCTTGAGCAGGAAATGGGGCAGGTCTGGATCAGCGGTGAAATCTCAAACTTCACGCAGCCGTCCTCCGGCCACTGGTACTTTACCTTAAAAGACGATACCGCCCAGGTGCGCTGCGCGATGTTCCGCAACAGCAACCGCCGCGTGACGTTTCGTCCTCAGCACGGCCAGCAGGTTCTGGTACGCGCCAATATCACCCTGTACGAGCCGCGCGGTGATTATCAAATTATCGTCGAGAGCATGCAGCCCGCGGGTGAAGGCCTGCTGCAGCAGAAGTATGAACAGTTAAAAGCCAGGCTCTCTGCCGAGGGGCTGTTCGAGCAGCAGTTTAAAAAACCGCTACCCTCTCCTGCCCACTGCGTTGGGGTGATTACCTCGAAAACCGGTGCGGCCCTGCACGATATTTTACACGTGCTCAAACGTCGCGACCCTTCCCTGCCCGTCATCATTTATCCGACCGCCGTTCAGGGCGACGATGCGCCGGGCCAGATTGTGCGCGCCATTGAACTGGCGAACGCCCGTCAGGAGTGCGACGTATTAATCGTTGGGCGCGGTGGCGGCTCGCTGGAAGACCTGTGGAGCTTTAACGACGAGCGCGTGGCGCGGGCAATCTTTGCAAGCCAAATCCCTGTTGTGAGCGCCGTCGGCCACGAAACGGACGTAACGATTGCGGATTTTGTCGCGGATCTACGCGCGCCTACGCCGTCTGCGGCGGCGGAAGTGGTGAGCCGCAACCAGCTGGAGCTGCTGCGTCAGCTTCAGAACGGCCAGCAGCGTCTTGAGATGGCGATGGACTACTTCCTCGCTAACCGTACGCGTCGCTTTACCCAGCTTCATCATCGCCTTCAGCAGCAGCACCCGCAGCTGCGTCTGGCGCGTCAACAAACCGTACTGGAGCGCCTGCGCCAGCGCATGAACATTGCGCTGGATAGTCAGCTTAAGCGCGCGGTCTCGCGCCAGCAGCGCGTGACGCAGCGCCTTAACCAGCAAAACCCGCAGCCGAAAATTTATCGCGCACAAACGCGGATTCAGCAGCTGGAGTATCGTCTGGCGGAGACTATCCGCGCGCGTCTGAGCACCACCCGCGAACGTTTTGGCAATGCGGTGACCCATCTTGAAGCGGTCAGCCCCCTCTCCACGCTGGCGCGCGGCTATAGCGTGACGACGGCGACGGACGGCAAAGTGCTCAAGCAAACCAAACAGGTGAACGCCGGCGATGTGCTGACGACCCGCCTGTCGGACGGCTGGGTAGAAAGCGAAGTGAAATCAATTAAACCGGCGAAAAAGCCGCGTCAGCGAAAAACCGGATAATTCTTCGTCGGTTAGAAACTATACTGCTGCTATTCCCTTTTATTCGGCCTTGCCAGAACTAAGGAGAGCAGCATGTCCCATCTTTACAGTGTCATTCCCCCTTATATTCTTCGTCGTATTATCGAAAGCGGTTCAGAGCCGCAGCAGCGCTGTGCCCGCCAGACCTTGACCCATGTCCAGACGCTGATGGCCCACATGCCCGGCAAACCCGCCGCGCCGCACGTGAGCAAAGCCGGACAGCTGGAGCGTGATATCTACGACGCGAAGCAGACCCAGGAGCTGCCCGGTACGCAGGTGCGTTATGAAGGCCAGCCGTCGAACGGCGATATAGCGGTGGATGAAGCCTACGATTATTTGGGTATCACCCATGATTTCTTCTGGAAAGCGTATCGGCGCGATTCGCTCGACAATAAGGGCCTGATTCTGACCGGCACCGTGCATTATGGCCGGGAATATCAGAACGCCTTCTGGAACGGCCAGCAGATGGTCTTTGGCGATGGGGACGGGGAAATCTTTAACCGCTTTACCATCGCCATTGACGTCGTGGGGCACGAGCTGAGCCACGGCGTCACCGAGACCGAAGCCGGGCTTATCTATTTTGAACAGTCGGGCGCGCTGAACGAGTCGCTGTCGGACGTATTTGGTTCGCTGGTCAAACAGTACCATCTGAAGCAAACCGCCGATAAAGCTGACTGGCTGATTGGCGAAGGGCTGCTGGCGAAAGGGATCAACGGCAAAGGGCTGCGCTCGATGTCTGAACCGGGCACTGCCTACAACGATCCGCTCCTCGGCAAAGACCCGCAGCCCGCGCACATGAAAGATTTCATTAAAACGCGCGAGGATAACGGCGGCGTGCACCTGAACTCCGGCATCCCCAACCGGGCATTTTATCTGGCGGCGACGGCGATCGGCGGCTATGCCTGGGAAAAAGCGGGTTATGCCTGGTACGACACGGTTTGCGATCGCAATCTGGCGCAGGATGCGGATTTTGAGGCCTTTGCAAAACTGACGATAGCGCACGGAGAGAAACGCTCCGGCAGCGACGTTGGGGCGGCCATAAAACAAGCCTGGGAACAGGTGGGAGTGCTGTAAATGCAGGTTCCGGAACTGACGGATGACGCCGTGGTTGAGCTGGCCCGTGAAGGCGGCGTCGCTTTTATTCCTAAGCTGAGCGGCCAGCGCACCATCGCGCTGTCCTCGCTCAATGAGGCCCAGCGCCAGCGGCTGGTAAGCATCCTTGAACAGGCCTTTCCGCGCGGCCAGCCGCCGGGACAGGCCTCGTCCCCCGGCAGCGGTGACCAGCGCTATTTCCGCATCCAGATTATCTGGACCGGGCAAAATCAGGCGCACTATACCGATATCATCGTGCTGGTACCGGAGCAGGAAGCGCCCGAGTCGCTGGTCGAGCTGTGGAAGAAAGGCGAAGGATGCGTGTGCGATTAACCTTCGGCCCGAACAAACTCCACGCGTTTTTTAGAGATAAGACCGTGGCCGTTCTGGCAGAAATAGTCCACCGCCCCGCAGGCTTTTAATACCTGGAGTGGCTGATGACACTCCGGGCAGCGGGCTTCAAGCGCAATATCCTTATTACAGCTCTCGCAGTGCGCTACCCCATTCTGAGGCTCGAGCGGTGCCTGGCAATCCGGGCAGGTAATCGTCATGGTGACTCCTTCAAGGCGTTGAGGTCTGCGCTAATTTTACCACGTCGCGTTCAGTGCGGGCCACGCAGCTGTTGCTGTAACGCCAGCAGCAGTTCTACTTCCGCTATTCTGCGGCGCGTCGTGCGGCTCACCTCTTGCGGATCCCGCTCAAAAAGGCTTTTGACGCCCAGAATCTGCTCTGCAAGGCAGTGCGCGTAGATCGTGCCGGGAATTGTCCAGCATTGACGCGTGTCGCCATCGTTCAGCTCCAGCACATCTTCAGCGCCGCGCCGGTCGTGGCTGATGATGCGCCCGTCGCGCAGGCAGAGGCGTAAGCCCTTTTGCCCGCCAGCCGGTCCCGCGTATTTATTAAGCCAGATATCCACCGGCACGCCGCTGATACGTCCCTGAAGGTGCGCCTCTCCTTCCGCCGTGTTCAGGTCGCCTTTTGTGATAGCGCGACCCAGACGGTCTTTTGCCGTGACGACCTGCAGGGTCATATCATCACTCCCGCCCAGATAACGCACCGTTTCACGCAGCATCGCCAGCACGTGCGTACCGATATCCAGAATTACGCCATCAGGGTGGCGAAGCGTTCGGGTATCCGGCTCGCCGGTGGCAAAGTTAAGCGCGATGGGTTCTCCTGCGGCGTTATATCCACTCGGCTCCTGCAAAAAACCGTCGATTTTGACGATGTCAGATATGCTGCCCACCAGCGACCGCTTCACCGTGTCGATACGCGCCATCCAGTGGTCGAGCGCCAGCACGCGGGGTGCAACACCGGGCATGGCCAGCAGCGCGTTGAGCTTTTCGATTTGAGAAAGCGTGGCGACAATCGGTTTTTCAACCACAATGCGTGGCACGGGCGAGGCAATGGCCTGCTCCAGCACCTCAAGGTGGTGCAGCGAAGCGGTGGTGATAAACAGGGTATCAAGCGGTGCGGCAAGAAGCTCCGCAAGCGACGCGCAGCGCGTGACGCCTTCAGGATGCTTTGTGGGAAGAACATCAAACCCGAAACAGCGAACCGGGTGACCAAAAAGGTTACGCAACGCGGGCAGATACGCGGTTTCCACTACCGCACCCAGACCTACAAATCCTAACTGCATAGTTTCACCTCAGGAAATACAGTGCCGGGGCATAACACCTGCCCCGGCACGCTGAGGTGTTATGAGGCGTTAGCAGCCGGCTTAGTTTGCGCATTTTCCAGCATGCGGCGCACCGGAACAATGAGGACGATCAGTACCGCGGCACAAATCAGCAGCGCGATGGAGCAGCGCGCAAAGAGATCCGGCAGCATATCCAGCTGGTCGGCCTTCACGTGGCCGCCAATCAGGCCCGCCGCCAGGTTACCCAGCGCACTCGCACAGAACCACAGCCCCATCATCTGACCGCGCATTCTCTCCGGCGCCAGCAGCGTCATGGTCGCCAGACCAATCGGGCTCAGGCACAGCTCACCCAGCGTCAGCATCAGAATGCTGCCCACCAGCCAGAACGGCGACACGCCCGCACCACCGTTGCTCAGCACGTTCTGTGCCGCCAGCATCATCAGACCAAAGCCCGCCGCAGCACACAGAATACCGATAACAAACTTGGTGATGCTGCTCGGACGAATGTTTTTGCTCGCAAGCTTCGGCCATGCCCAGCTAAACACCGGTGCCAGCAGGATGATGAACAGGGCGTTGATCGACTGGAACCACACCGCCGGAATTTCGAAATCACCGATCGTGCGGTTAGTGTAGTCGTTGGCAAACAGGTTGAACGAGGTGGGCTTCTGCTCAAACGCGGACCAGAAGAACGCCGCCGAGATCAGCAGAATAAAGCAGACCAGCAGCCTGGCACGCTCTTTACGGTTCAGGCCCGCAAAAACAAACAGATAAATAAAGTAGAGGGCAACGGATGCCGCAATCACGTAGACCAGCACGCTGGCTACCGCGACCGGGTTAATGACAATCACGCCCTGCGCAATCAGCGTCACGATCGTTGCCACGCCTGCCGCCAGCGCCAGCAGCCAGACGCCCACGCCGTTACGTTTCACGATCGGGCTGTTCCAGGTGGAGTCCAGGCCGACTTCACCGTCATAGCGTTTCATCGCCGGAACCGCAAACACGCGGAAGATAATCAGCGCCACCAGCATCCCGATACCGCCAATACCAAAGCCCCAGTGCCAGCCGTGGGTTTTAATCAGCCAGCCGGAAATCAGCGGAGCGATGAACGAGCCCATGTTGATGCCCATGTAGAACAGCGAGAAACCGCCGTCGCGACGCGCATCGCCTTTTTTATACAAGGTGCCGACCATGACCGAAATACAGGTTTTGAACAGCCCGGAGCCGAGCACGATGAACATGAGGCCGATAAAGAACAGGTTGTTCCCCATCACCGCAGAGAGCGCAATCGACAGGTGACCGAGCGCAATCAGTATTGAACCGTACCAGACGGCTCTCTGCTGGCCGAGCCAGTTATCGGCCAGCCAGCCACCCGGCAGTGCGGCCAGGTACATGGTACCGGCAAAGATACCGACAATCGCCGAGGCGTTTTCACGCGCCAGGCCCATCCCGCCGTCATAGACGGTGGCGGCCATAAACAGGATCAGTAACGGGCGAATGCCGTAAAACGAGAAACGCTCCCACATCTCGGTGAAGAACAGTGAACCGAGTGGATACGGATGGCCGAAGAACGTTCGGCTCTCTTTTTGATTAACAGAGGATTGCATAATTCTCCCGAAAGGTATGTCGTCGTGCTTGTAAACACCAGCAAGTACGCCGGCCAGATACGTAACTGGCCGATTTTTTACTTGCGGCGAAAAGTTAGTTAACCATTTGATAACCAGGCGCTAGTTTTGTCTAGTACCGCACCCTGGACTTTAAGATGAAAATTCGACGATTGTCTACTTTCTTAGATTTAAACATGGTTAAAAGTGAATAGTGATTGACTTCACACAGAGAAAACCGGCGGTATGATTGGGCAAAAAAAAGCCCGCGATATACGCGGGCCTTCGTAAGTTCGGCAAAGATTATTTGCTTTTCTTAATGTGCTTAATCAAGCGCTTACGCTTACGCATTTGGTTTGGTGTCAGGGTGTTGCGCTTGTTAGCGAACGGGTTTTCCCCTTCCTTGAACTGGATACGGATAGGCGTGCCCATCACGTCCAGCGATTTACGGAAGTAGTTCATCAGATAGCGCTTGTAGGAATCCGGCAGGTCTTTCACCTGGTTGCCGTGAATCACCACGATTGGCGGGTTATAACCACCGGCGTGGGCATATTTCAGCTTCACGCGACGGCCGCGCACCAGCGGCGGCTGATGGTCTTCCGCAGCCATATTCATGATACGGGTCAGCATGGCGGTGCTCTGACGACGGGTGGAGCTGTCATACGCTTCACGCACGGATTCGAACAGGTTGCCGACACCGCTGCCGTGCAGCGCAGAGATAAAGTGCACGCGAGCAAAGTCGATAAAGCCCAGACGGAAGTCGAGGGTCTCTTTCACCTGCTCACGCACTTCATTGCTCAGGCCATCCCATTTGTTGACCACGATAACCAGTGAGCGCCCACTATTGAGGATAAAGCCGAGCAGAGAGAGGTCCTGATCGGAAATGCCTTCACGCGCATCAATAACCAGCAGCACCACGTTGGCATCTTCAATTGCCTGCAGGGTTTTGATAACGGAGAATTTTTCCACCACATCGGTGATTTTCCCGCGCTTACGTACCCCGGCGGTGTCGATGAGGACATACTCACGCTCATCGCGCTGCATTGGGATGTAGATGCTGTCACGGGTGGTGCCCGGCATGTCGTAAACGACCACGCGCTCTTCACCCAGAATACGGTTAGTAAGTGTAGACTTACCTACGTTTGGACGACCCACGATAGCCAGCTTGATCGGCAGATCCTGCGGGTTGAAGTCGTCTTCAGGCTCTTCTTCGCCCTCTTCTCCGTCTTCGAACTGCGCCCAGTATTCAGCGTCTTCGTCTACTTCTTCTGGCGGGTTAACTTCGTCAACCCACGGCAGCAGAACGGTTTCCAGCAGGCTGGTTACGCCGCGGCCGTGCGATGCCGCAATCGGGTAGATTTCACCCAGGCCTAAAGACCAGAAGTCCGCAACGGCCTGATCGGCATCGATACCGTCAGTTTTGTTCGCCACCAGGAAGGTCGGTTTTTCACGCGAACGCAGGTGTTTAGCGATAGCGGAGTCCGCCGGCATCAGGCCAGCGCGCGCATCAACCATGAACAACACCACGTCGGCTTCTTCAATCGCCAGCAGCGACTGTTCCGCCATGCGGGTTTCAACACCATCTTCCGTGCCGTCAATACCACCGGTATCAATACAGATGAACTCGCGTCCTTCTACTTCTGCACGACCGTACTTACGGTCACGCGTCAGCCCCGGGAAATCCGCAACCAGCGCATCACGGGTGCGTGTTAAACGGTTAAAAAGAGTGGATTTTCCAACGTTAGGGCGCCCGACAAGCGCGACCACAGGTACCATGTTTGAAGCCTCATAAAATTCAAAATAACGTCGCTTTTGCGGCGTTTTTAAAAATGTCAAAACGGCTCCTGAGTGAACAGGAGCCGTTTAGTATACTACAACCGCCGGGTAATTAACGCGTGATCGCGTACAGCGTGCCGTCTTTTGCCTGAATCAGCAGTTTGCCGTCGGCCACAACCGGGTCGGTCAGGAAACCGGAGCTGTCGACTTTTTGCTGTGCAACAAAGCGGCCGTTATCCGGATCGATCCAGTGCATATACCCTTCGCTGTCACCAACTACCAGGCTACCGTTGTATAGCGCTGGCGAGGTCAGCAGACGGTGCAGCAGATCGCTTTGCGTCCACAGCGTCACGCCGCCTTCAGTGCTCAGCGCCAGTAGACGATCGTTCTGGTCAACCATATAGATGCGGTTACCCTCAACGATGAAATCATTCACAGAGCCCAGCTCACGTTTCCACATGATCTGGCCGCTGCGCAGATCCAGCGCGGTCAGGTTGCCGTTATAGGCCAGCGTGTAAACCACACCGTTAACGATAACCGGCGTTGTGTCCACGTCGCTCAGACGGTCAATCTCTGTAGAGCCAGTGGCCTGGGAGATACGCTGCTGCCAGATCATCTGGCCCTGCTGCATCAGCACTGCACTCACGCGACCGTTGTCACCGCCCACAATAGCGGCACCAAATGCGGTAGCCGGCGCGGATTCACCGCGCAGAGAGAGCGCAGGCATATCCAGGTTAACGGTCCATTTCACCAGACCGTCCGCTTCGTTCAGCGCCTGCAGCTGGCCGTTGCTGGTATGGATCAGCACCAGGCCGTCGCTCACCACCGGACGAGACAGGGATTCACCCGCCACGGTCGTTTGCCAGGCAATGGAACCGTCGCTGCTGTTCAGCGCATAAACCTGTGCTTTTTCGCTACCCACGTAAACGTGGCCGCCGGCAACGGTCAGGCCGCCAGAAAGCAGTGCAGGTTTACGGGAGAACCAGCCGTCTTTTTCCGCCAGGTTAACAGACCACACTTCTTTTCCGTCATCGGCGTTCACCGCTTTCACGGTACCTTTGCGGTCAGCCGCATAGATTACGCTGTCGGCAAAGGCCGGATGAAGGTTGGAATAGAAATCACCAATCCCATCGCCCACGGAGGTGCTCCATGCGGTGGAGGGAGTAAACTGGTTTTCAACCGTCGGCAGTGGGGACATTTTTACAACGTCTTCTTCGCCACTGAACAGTGAACAACCACTCAATAACGTAACAGAAAGCAGTCCTGGCAGAAGTAATTTACGCAATTGCATCGGGTCCCTCTCAGACGGACAAATTATTTATTTTCATCTGCATCATTTCGCTCAGCGCAGGTGACGCTTTGCTCTCTACGCCAGCTTGCCACGCTTTACGCGCGCCCGCTTTGTCACCTTTGCTCAGCAGTGCTTCACCGCGCAAATCGGCAACGATGGCAGCAAAACCTTCGCCTTTGATGGTATCGAGCGTTTTCAGCGCATCGTCAGCTTTTTTCTGCTGAACCTGAATACGAGCCAGGCGCAGATTGATCACCGCTTTCAGGTTTTCATCGCTGGCCGCAGCAAGGCCTTGAGACAGCAGGGCTACGGCTTTATCCAGTTCGTTTTTATCAACGTACTGTTGAGCCACTTCCAGCGCAGCCAGTGCACCGTAGGTGTTTTTGTTGTCAGCTGCAAATTTTTCTGCCGCAGTCAGCGTTTGTGGCTGATCGGCATGAATTGCGCTAATGGTATTTTCATAGGACAGGGACGCGCCGCGCGCGGAATCCGCCTGATGACTGTTCCAGTAACGCCAGCCCAACAGCGCACCAATACCTAAAATAACCCCAACAACCAGCGCTTTGCCGTTTTCGACAAAGAAGCGCTTAATCGCGTCGACCTGATCGTGTTCGTTCTCGTAAATTTCCACGCAGTCCTTCTCCTTAGCCCAATAGAGTGCGCAAGTGCGCCGCAACGCCGTCCTGCGTTACCGTTGTCTGCTCACCAGAGCGCAGGTCCTTGACCACCACTTCGCCGTTAGCCACTTCGGACTCACCCAGCACCAGTGCAATACTTGCGCCCCACTTATCGGCACGAGCAAACTGTTTTTTGAAGTTGCCGCCGCCATGGTTGGTCATCAGCTTCACCTCCGGCAGCGCATCGCGCACGCGTTCGGCAAGCTGCATCGCCGCAGACTGCGTTTCCGCGCCTGAGGCCACCAGGTATATATCGACAACGGAATCTGCTTTAAATTCCGGATTAACTGCCTGAACCAGCAAAACAAGTCGCTCAAGACCCATCGCGAAGCCAACAGCAGGTGCTGCACGACCGCCAAGCTGCTCAACCAGACCGTCATAACGGCCGCCCGCACACACGGTGCCCTGAGAACCGAGGCTGGTGGTCACCCACTCAAACACGGTACGGTTGTAGTAATCCAGACCGCGCACCAGACGCTGGTTCACGGTGTAAGCGATGCCAGCCGCTTCAAGCAGTTTGCAGAGACCCGCGAAGTGTTCGCGAGATTCTTCGTCCAGGTAGTCACCCAGCGCAGGCGCATCGTTCAACAGAGCCTGAACATCTGGATTTTTGGAATCCAGAACGCGCAGCGGGTTACTGTACATGCGACGTTTGCAGTCTTCGTCCAGCTTCTCTTTATGCTGTTCCAGGAACGCCACCAGCGCATCGCGGTAGTTAGCGCGTGCTTCCAGAGAACCGATAGAGTTCAGCTCGAGGGAAACGTGATCGGCGATACCGAGCGCGCGCCACCAGCGGGCCGTCAGCATAATGAGTTCAGCGTCGATGTCCGGACCCTGCAGCCCAAAGACTTCCACACCCAGCTGATTGAACTGGCGATAACGACCTTTCTGAGGACGTTCGTGGCGGAACATCGGGCCGATATACCACAGGCGCTGCTCCTGATTGTACAGAAGACCATGTTCGATGCCGGCGCGTACGCAGCCCGCCGTACCTTCCGGACGCAGGGTCAGGCTGTCGCCGTTGCGGTCCTCAAAGGTGTACATCTCTTTTTCAACCACGTCGGTGACTTCACCGATCGCGCGTTTGAATAACGGGGTCTGCTCTACAATCGGCAAACGGATTTCGCTGTAACCGTAGCTGCCGAGCACCTGCTTCAGTGTGCCTTCAATGCGCTGCCAGATGGCGGTTTCGCCAGGCAGATAATCGTTCATGCCGCGGATGGCTTGAATGTTTTTTGCCACGTTTATTCTCTTTCTATATACAAAAAAAACCCAAAGAATGGGTTCAATCATACATGGGAAGCTCGCGGCTTCCCATCACGTTATTTTTCAACCTGCTGAACGCTGATACGCTGTGTCTCGTCCATCATGGCGGCTTTGGCACGGATGCGGGCTTCAAGCTGGTCGATCATGTCGCTATTATCCAGACGATCTTTACGAACGCCATCTTCATAGAGACCACTTTTCTTGTTACCGCCGGTGACACCCAGGGTTGACACCAGCGCTTCACCCGGGCCATTCACCACACAACCGATGATGGAGACGTCCATCGGGGTGATAATGTCTTCCAGACGTTGCTCCAGGGCATTCACCGTACCGATCACATCGAACTCCTGACGTGAACAGGTTGGGCAGGCAATGAAGTTGATCCCACGCGCACGAATACGCAGTGATTTCAGGATATCGAAACCGACTTTGATCTCTTCAACCGGATCGGCCGCCAGCGAGACGCGCAGGGTGTCACCGATCCCTTCAGAGAGCAGCAGCCCCAGACCGATCGCAGATTTTACGGAACCGCTGCGCAGGCCGCCCGCTTCGGTGATGCCGAGGTGCAGAGGCTGGTCGATCTGTTTTGCCAGCAGGCGGTAAGATTCCACCGCAAGGAAAACGTCGGACGCTTTTACGCTGACTTTGAACTGATCGAAGTTGAGACGATCGAGATGATCAACGTGGCGCATCGCGGATTCAAGCAGCGCCTGCGGCGTAGGTTCACCGTATTTTTCCTGCAGATCTTTTTCCAGGGAACCGGCGTTGACGCCGATGCGGATAGGAATATTTTTATCGCGGGCGCAGTCCACTACCATGCGGATACGCTCTTCGTTACCGATGTTACCCGGGTTAATGCGCAGGCAGTCGACGCCGTATTCAGCCACTTTCAGTGCGATGCGGTAGTCGAAGTGGATATCCGCGACCAGGGGAACGCTGACCTGCTGTTTGATCAGTTTGAACGCCTCAGCGGCGTCCATGGTAGGGACGGAGACGCGAACGATGTCCGCGCCTACTCGCTCTAATGCTTTGATTTGATTGACCGTCGCTTCCACATCCGTGGTGCGCGTGTTGGTCATCGACTGAACGGCGATAGGTGCCCCATCGCCGACTGGCACATTCCCAACGTAAATCCGTTTCGATTTTCTACGTTGAATCGGAGCCTGGTTATGCATGAAAAATCTCCCGCGTTGCCCGTCTGTTACTGTGCTGCTGATTGTTCGGCATTAACGGTAAGACGTGCAACCTGGTTAGTTCTGATAAAGCGGCTCAGGTCGACAGGTTTTCCTTGATACTGGATCTGTACCGCTGCCGGAGCGCCGATTTTAAGTTTATAAGGAGCCTGGCCGGTTAGGTTTAACGTGCCATCTTTACGCTGCAGACCGCTGAACAGTTTTTTACCTGTCGCGTCAGTGACTTCCAGCCAGCAATCGGCGCTGAAGTTCATTACCAGTGCGTTTGGATCGGCTGCGGTGGCAGTACCCGCCGGGCTGGTTGGCAGAGATGCTGCAGTATTGTCTGCAGTCTGCGTAGCCGCAGGCGCGCTCGCCGCAGTATCCACATTTGCCTGAGAGGGAGAAACCACTGCGTTTTGATCCTGAGCCTGCGGCGCAGCGGTGTTAGCCGTTGCTGCCGGAGCCTGCGTAGGGCTGGTCGCCGGAGCCCCTGTCGCTGCAGTCTGTGGCTCGCTGGAGGTGGCCGCACCGTCGGTATTCAACGGCACGCTCTGGGCGTTATCGCTTCCGGCCTGGTTAAGTTCGGCGGAGGATTGATCGGCCATCGTGGTGATCTCTTCCTGCTGCGCCTTGTGGTTTTGCCACCACCATGCACCGGTCAGACCGATCACCACAAACAGCACCAGCCAGGTAAAGCTCATCAGCCAGCCATCACGTTTTTTACGACGTTTTCCCAGGGAGAAGGTCTGCATCGGCGCAACTTTTGCTGCACGGACCGGGGCCTGCTTCTCCATCATTGGCAGTAATTCGTTTTCGGGGATGTGCACCAGTTTTGCGTAAGAGCGGATATAACCGCGCAGGAAAGTTGAAGCCAGATCGGCGGGTGCCTTATCTTCTTCAATATCGCGAACCGTGGAAACCTTCAGGCACAAGCGTTCCGCAACGGCTTGCTGGCTGAGTCCGAGTTGTTCACGGGCGTTGCGAAGACGAACGCCAGTGGAGAGTGCTTCATTTTGGTCGTGAGTGGCTTCAGTATTCATTCGCTACAACTACTGGTACGTGAAAAATAAGGGTTCAGGTGCCGGTGAGTCACAATGCCACCCGCACCGCGAAACTTCTGGTCAGTTAACCTTGAACAGACAGTATAAGACTGTCAGCCCGGAGATGACAGTACAGCCCTGCCCGTACGGCTAAACTGTTGTTACGTCGTTACATACTGCCCGAAAGTCGGATGAAACGCACCGTAATTATTGATCAGTCATCACGAATGTGACTGGTTATTCAGTAAGATTATGCTTCACGGCGCAGATAATGCGCCGTGAGTGCATAATAATCAAACAGCTTTAACCGCGATTGTCTCGCCCTGCATGCGTTTACGCAGGGTACGCTTCGTACGGTCAATCACATCACCTGCCAGCTGTCCGCATGCGGCATCAATGTCATCACCACGGGTTTTACGCACGATGGTGGTGAAACCATACTCCATCAGCACCTTGGAGAAGCGATCGATACGGCTGTTCGAGCTACGGCCATACGGCGCGCCCGGGAACGGGTTCCATGGAATCAGGTTGATTTTGCATGGTGTATCTTTCAGCAACTCAGCCAGCTGATGCGCATGTTCGGTACCGTCGTTGACGTGATCAAGCATCACGTATTCGATGGTTACGCGGCCCTGGTTAGCGTTGGATTTTTCCAGATAGCGACGCACGGCAGCGAGGAAGGTTTCGATATTGTACTTTTTGTTGATCGGTACAATTTCGTCACGAATTTCATCGTTTGGCGCGTGCAGGGAGATCGCCAGCGCAACGTCAATCATATCGCCGAGCTTGTCCAGCGCAGGCACAACGCCTGAGGTAGAGAGCGTCACACGGCGCTTGGACAGACCAAAACCGAAGTCATCCAGCATGATTTCCATCGCCGGAACAACGTTGGTCAGATTCAGCAGTGGCTCACCCATTCCCATCATTACCACGTTGGTGATGGGACGCGTACCGGTCACTTTTGCCGCACCCACGATTTTCGCGGCACGCCAGACCTGGCCGATAATTTCTGATACGCGCAGGTTACGGTTAAAGCCTTGCTGCGCAGTTGAACAGAATTTGCACTCCAGCGCACAGCCCACCTGAGAAGAGACGCAGAGCGTGGCACGGTCTTCTTCCGGGATGTAGACGGTTTCAACGCGCTGATCGCCGACCGCAATCGCCCATTTGATGGTGCCATCGGCCGAGCGCTGCTCTTCCACCACTTCCGGTGCGCGGATTTCAGCTACTTCTTTGAGCTTATTGCGCAGGACCTTGTTGATGTCAGTCATGTCATCAAAATTGTCGCTGCAGTAATGGTACATCCACTTCATGACCTGATCGGCACGAAACGGCTTTTCGCCCATCTCTTTAAAGAACTCGCGCATCTGCTGACGGTTCAGATCCAGCAGGTTGATTTTTCCATTTTTATTGGGAACCGCAGGAATGGCGACTTCGGAGGTATTCACTAATTCAGACATAATTTTTTCCGGCCTCGTTGTTACACGTTATGGCCCATGGAGGGTTGAATAGAAACGCCCCGGAAAGCGGTCTGCTCGTCCGGGGCGTTGCATTGTACAAAGTCTGGCGCAGGGATGCCACGTCTGGACGCGGCATTTACGAAAATAATGTGTAAACGAAACCGTTAGATTAACGGGTACGTGGACACACTTCGCCTTCAGCGAAGAAGAAAGCGATTTCGCGTGCAGCAGATTCAACAGAGTCAGAACCGTGAGTCCCGTTCTCGGTGAAGCTGTCAGCGTAGTCAGCGCGCAGAGTACCTGCCAGCGCGTTATCCGGGTTGGTGGCACCCAGCAGGTCACGGTGACGCTGTACTGCGTTTTCGCCTTCCAGTACGGATACAACGATTGGACCGGAGGTCATGAACTCAACCAGGCCGTCAAAGAATGGGCGACCTTCGTGCTCAGCGTAGAAACCACGAGCCTGCTCAACGGTCAGGTGCAGCATTTTGGTGCCAACAATTTTGAACCCTGCTGATTCAAAGCGAGCGAAGATGCTGCCAATAACGTTTTTTGCCACCGCGTTTGGTTTGATGATGGAAAAAGTACGTTCAATAGCCATGATAACCTCTGTCAATGTTCTGTTGTTTTGCATACCTGAGTATGGTGTGGCGCGGATTATAATGAGCAATAGCGCCATTGCCTATGGATTCGGGTAACATTTTTTTAAAATAAGACGAGTTTTAGCAACAGCTCACATCTGAATGCTGTTTTAAGGTCACTGCAACGTAAAATTCACCGTCGCAACCTGCCCGGTCTCATCCATAACGAGTAACTGATAATCGCCCGATTTATCAAGCTGTAATGTGTAAACTCTTCCTTTCACGTCCAGAGGCTCTCCGTTCAAAAACCACCAGCGCTCACCGCTATTGCCTGTCGCCTGAAGCGGCAGCGAAACGCGGGATTCCCCCGGCAGACGTTTAATGACGGCCCCTTCGCGCACGCCGGTCAGGATGAGTGGCGCAGGTGCGTCCTGCGAGAGCGGAGGACAGCTTGATGATGAAGGCGGGACCCGTACCGCACGACGCTCATTGGCAGGCAGCCACGGCTCCAGCGGCAGCGGCCAGACATCAAGGATCTTTTCAGTTGCATCGGGGCAATCTGCTGCCACACGTTTGCCCGTTTTATCCAGCCAGACCGGGAAACGAATGCCGCGAATGCCTTCCTGTTCGGGCAACAGCAGCGTGGGCGGTTCACTCCCTTCAAGCAGCCAGGTTGACAGACGGCGTCGGCAGTTTTCACTGCCTTCCGGCAGCGACTGGCCGCCAGGCCAGCAGATCACGCCCCGCCCGACGCTTGCCGGACGCGGATCGCGCGGCAGGCGGGCTTCGTCTACCGTTGAGCGTGACTGAAGCAGGTTATTGACCTGGTTTAATAGCGGAACCGCACTGGCAAAACCAAACTGCCCCGCAACGGGAGTGCCGTCCGGTCTTCCGGTCCAGATGCCTATCACGTAGCGGGCATTCAGACCGATGGCCCAGGCATCACGGTAGCCGTAGCTGGTGCCGGTTTTCCACGCCAGCGGCGCGATTTGCGGTAACGCATTATCCGGCAGCGGCTGCGCCTCATTCGCCAGAATTCGGCGAATAATCCACGCCGAGCCTTGTGACAACAGCGGACGTTCAGTCAGCGGATCACCCGGCTGTAACCGCAGCCTTCCCGCTTTACCGTGTCGGGCAAAGGCGCTGTAGGCCGCGGCGATATCGGCCAGCCGCGCGCCTGCACCGCCGAGGATCAGGGAGAGATTCGGCTGAGCCCCCGCAGGCAGGATCAGCGGCAGGCCTGCGTTACTCAGCATCCCGGCAAAACGTTTTGGTCCGTAGGCTTCCAGCACTTGTACGGCTGGCAGGTTGAGGGAGCGTACCAGCGCTTCACTCATGCTGACCGGTCCATGGAACCCGCTGTCAAAATTCCCCGGCCGATAATCACCGGTTTTTCTTGGAACATCCTGCAGCAACGAGGCGGGATGGATCAGGCCATCGTCGAGCGCCATGCCATAGATAAACGGTTTCAGCACCGATCCCGGCGATCGGATCGCATTGACCATATCGACATGGCTAAAACGCGCGTCATCGTTAATATCCACCGATCCAACCCAGCCGCGTACTTTCATATCGGTATGATCCACGACGATCATCGCCAGCGAGCTGCGTGCGGGCAGACGGGATTTCCAGTTCATTGCCAGCTCTTCCAGCTGCCGCTGCAGCCCGGCATCGAGCGTAGTGACAATTTTAGTGTCGCGACTTTTACTGAGCATCATGCGTGCAAAGAGCGGTGCCAGTTGCGGCATCTGTCGGGGCGCCAGCCATACCGATTCTTCGCGGGATTCGTTGACCTGCTTTGCAGACCAGACCCCTTGCGTCTCCATACGATCGAGTACTTTATTGCGCGCCGCTTCGGCCCGTTCAGGCCAGCGGTCCGGACGTAAGCGGCTGGGTGCCTGTGGCAGTACCGCCAGCAGCGCCGCTTCGGAATAGCTGAGCTGCGACGGCGGTTTACCGAGATAGGTCCAGCTTGCAGCTCCGACGCCCTGCAGCGTGCCGCCAAAGGGGGCACGGTTGAGATAGAGCGTCAGAATCTCGCGTTTAGAAAGATGCCACTCCAGCTGCATCGCCCGCCAGAGCTGACGAATTTTGCCACCAAAGGTGCGCGGATGCGGGTCCAGCAGGCGCGCCACCTGCATGGTAAGCGTACTCCCGCCAGAGACGACCTTCCCGGAACTGAGATCCTGCCAGGCGGCGCGCAGGACAGAGAGCGGGTTTACGCCGGGATGATCCCAGAACCAGCGATCTTCGTACTGGATCAGCGCCTCAAGATAGCGGGGAGAGACCTCTTCAATCGTAACCGGATAACGCCAGATCCCGTCGTTGTCGGCAAAACGCCAGAGCGGCGTGCCCTTCTCATCCACCACCACCCGCGCGGGGTTAACCTCTTTCAGAGGCAACGGCCACAGGCGGTCGGCGATGACAATAAGCCCCCATAAAATGAGAAGCGCTCCCGCCAGCCATAGCCAGCGGGAGCGTGTCAGACGTGCCATTCGCATATTATGGAACAACAATCAGCGGGCCGCTGGCCGCCCCCGTTGCCCGCCACTGCGGAACGTACATAGACTCCACCATCGGAACCGGTACCTGGTAAGTTCCCGGCGTCACGGCGCGCGCCAGATAAACCAGCGTGACCGGCTGACCTTCATTTACCGGTACAGCGGCCACAAAGCGGTCATCGCGGAATTCCATATGCTGAATGTCCGCCTGCTGCATCTGGCTGAGCAGGTTCTGCACTTCGCTGCCGCTGTCCTGCAGGCTGGCGCTGCTGCTCGCCAGGTTCTGGTTTTCCAGCTCCAGACCCGCAGGGAGGAGATCCACTACCAGCGCATCCGGCACATTCTGGCTGGCTTTCAATTCCAGCCACACCAGCACCAGTTCACCACTCTTCAGCGAAGAGAGCGATTTCGTGCTGCCGTCGGTTGCCAGAATATGACGTTCAACCTGCAGCACGTTCGAGCTCGGCTGAGGCGCATTTTCTGGATAACCGGTGCTGTCCAGACGAACCCACAGCGGTGTCGTCCCGGTATTAGTTACCTGCAGCGCGCCAAGCTGGTCACCGTTCACGTTTTGTACCAGTGACTTATCGCCGCCTGAAGCGGTCTCAGACAGAGAGGTTTTCGCCTGCCACGTACCTGACAAGGTTTGCAGCGCACGTCCGGCCAGGAACAGCGAGTTACTCTCCTGGGTGGACAGCCAGCGCTGGCTGAAGGCCTGTTCGGACAGCACATTCAGCAGCGTATTTTGCGCGTCCGGCAGCAGCTTGTACTCTTCCAGAAGAGAGAGCATCAGCGCGTTATCGCGAAGCTGGCTGCCGTAATCGGCCATCCAGGTTTTGCTGTCGTTACGCGGCGTTTTGAGTGCCAGATCCAGCGCCTGCTGGCTGCGCGGGGCATCGCCCATCAGTTTAAGCGCCATACCCAGCTGCATGAGCGGCAGCCCGGAAGCCGCCTGCCCGTGACGCTCCCAGATTTCACGCAGCGCACCCAGTGGCGCTTTTTGCTGACGAGCCAGTACCAGCGCGGCATAGGCCTGCACGGCGAACTTGCTGGCCTGCGTATCGTCGCTATAGCGAATGGACATCATGCCCGGATCCTGCAGATAGCGCAGCAGGCGGCTATTGGCGTTATTCACTGCATCGGCAGGTACGCTGTAACCCTGCTCGCCCGCGCGCACCAGGAAGTCGGTCACGTAGGCCGTCAGCCAGTACTCTTCCGGACCGTTTTTATCCCACAGCGCGAACCCACCGTCTTCACGCTGCATCTGCAGCAGACGGGAGATGCCAATATCAATGGCCGCACGGCGCTTGTCATCGGTGTCTCCCTTGATGCCAAGCGCAGTGAGCTGCGCCGCGTTGGTGTAGAGCGACGGGAACAGACCGCTGGTGGTTTGTTCCAGGCAGCCATATGGATACGCCTGCAGTTCACGAATATAGCGCGCCAGGTTGAGCGGCGGTTTGCCGCTCAGCAACAGTTGCCCCTGCAGGGTGGCAGGAGAGAAACCGTCGATATGCTGCCCTGGAGCAGTCCAGGATTCACCTGGGTTCAGCATGGTACCGGTATTCACCGTCTGTGCCGGGAACGCCGGACGCACGCCGATTTTCCAGCTCTTCTGCTGCGGTGCGAAAGTCTCACCTGGAAGCTGCAGGCCGGTCACCTGCGCGGTCACTTCACCGTCACCATAGCCGTCCAGCGCACGCACCGGAATAAACAGGGTGGTCCGTGCGCCCGGCGGCAGTTGCACCGGCTGCGGCTGTGCGCCTTCCAGCGACAGTTTGCCGGTTGCGGTCAGGGCGACGTTTAGCGTTTGCGGCCTGTCAGTCAGGTTGGTGAGATCCAGCGTCAGCCGCGAGGTATCCCCGCTTGCCAGGAAGCGCGGAGTATTCAGCTCGGTAATGACCGGTGCGGCTACCACAACCTTGCTTTCGCTGCTGCCGAAATCGTCTTCCGTCCAGGCTTGCGCCATCAGGCGCAGCTCACCGTTGAAATCGCCAATCGGCAGCGTAACGGTACCTTCCCCGTTGGCATCAAGCGTAACTGGCTGCGCCTGCTGGGCGATAATGGTGACGTGGTTCACCGGCGGTTTACCGCCGCGCTTCAGCTCATCCCCATCGCCACCAAAGCGCAGCGCGGCCATGCGGCCCTGGCCTTCAATAACCTGGCCATAGATATCGTAGATATCCGCGCCGTAGCGCTTCTGACCAAAGAAAGCCTGCCACGGATCTGGCGTAACGTAATCGGTAATGTTCAGCACACCGCTGTCCACCGCCGAGACCAGGACATTCACTTTCTGCGGCACAGCGCCCTCTTTCACGCTGGCTTTCACCTTCAAAGAGAGCGTCTGGTTTGGACGCATTTTTTGCGGGTTATCCAGCGCAATATTCAGGCGGCGATTTTCGTCGCCCATCGGCAGATGCAGCAGGCCGACCGCACGTTTCGGCGTGGCGGATTTGGATTTGTCCCCAGGACGAACCACCAGCGTGCTGAGATAGAGATCGTGACGTTTCCAGGCCTTGTCGACCGGGATTGCGAGATCAAGCCCGTTTGCTGGTACGTCGATCTCTTTCCACCACAGCGGCCCTTCGCTGGATTCGATCATTGCATAGCCCTTGCCTGCGGCCGGCGCTGCAATGTGCAGATTGATGGTATCCCCTGGCTGATACGCTGGCTTATCCAGTTTCAGCGTCACGCGGTCAGGACGCGCAGCCCCGGTGCCGTCGCTATTATCCTGCCAACTGTAGCCCGCCCAAAAGCGTACGCTGCTGACCATCTCATCCGGCGCTTTAACCTCCAGACGATAAGAGCCCCACTCAACCGGGAAAGTCACTTTGCCGGTTTCATCGGCCTTAAGGGCCAGCTCCTGCTCACCTTCAATCAGATCTTTTTGATCAAACTGCGACTGCCAGCCTTCGCTTTCGGACCAGTTCCAGTAATAGTCCCGACGCTCGCGGATCAGACGAACCTGTAACCCGGAAACGGCTTTTTTCGCCCCGCTGGCATCGGCATACACGATGTCGAAGCTGGCGTTGCCGTTCTCATCGACAATCGGCTGGTTAACGGTAGTGTCGGTGCGGTAATCGTAAACGGCTTTACTGGCAAACTGAGGGCGGATACCCGGCAGCTCCGCCGCCGGCCAGATGGCCTGCTCAGCACGGCGCGTCACCGGACGACCGCCCGACTCCAGCAGGCTGGCCTGCAGGATCAGTTGCAGAGGAGAGTGCACCTCTTTCCACTGGCTTTCGGTGGAAACCTGCCCACGGCCCTGTTCATCGAGCGTGAGCTGAACTTCATCCAGACTGCGGCTCAGGTTGTCCTCGGCGATATCGCCAAACTGGAAGCCCGGCAGCGCAGCTACCGCGTCACGCAGCGGACGCAGGAAAAGCTGGCCCTGCAGAGAATTACCGTTGGCCGGTGCCCCATACAGGTAATAGCCCACCACGTTAAAGTCGACGTTATCCTGCGGTGAAACCGGTGCTTTTTGTCCCGTCAGGTTGAGCGCCATACGCTCAGGCATAAAATCTTCGACGTGGAAGTCCCACAAGCGCTGCAGGTTATCCCCCGTGTTGGCGCGGATATGCCACATGCCAGTCTGCGCCCCGCTGTCCAGCGGATAGTTAAAACGATAGAGTCCGTTCTCTGGCTTGACGACAATCGTGCGCGCGACCTGTCCATCCGGGCGCAGCACGTCAAGCTTCACGGGCTGGTCGGGAAGTGGCTTGCCGTCGCTGTCGCGCAGCAGACCGTTAAGGATCACCGTTTCACCCGGGCGGTAGAGATCGCGTGGGCCAAACATAAAGAATTGCTTGCTGTAGCCAGGGCTACCTGCAATGTCGAATTCCGCCAGGTCGAGGGCAGGCAGCTTGAGGTCGAGCAGCGTGGTCTGGCCGTCTTTACTGGCCAGGATCAGCGCGGCTTCTTTGTCGGTCTCAAGCTTTGCATGGCCATCGCCGTCGCTGTTCGCTTCGGCAAGCGTCTGCCCTTTATCGTTCAACAGGGTAACGGTCACGCCGGACTGCGCCGCGCCGTTCTCCAGGCTCTGGGTAAAAATGTCCAGGCGGTTGTGATAACGGTGAGCGGACAGGCCAATATCGCTTAAGGTAAACAGCGTCGCGGCGTTACTGTAGTTGTAGTGCCCCGCCTGGTTCATGACCGCGATATAGACGCCAGACTGCTGGAGCGGCTTAATATCCTTCAGAGGCAGCAGCAATTTTTCACGCGTGTTGCGCGCCGGATTAAGATCGAAACGACCGGTGTAAACCAGCTCCGCCATCTTCAGCAGGTTGTCAGATTCCCAGTTGGTCAGCGAGTTACGGTATTCCCACTGGCTGACAAAGGAGGCCAGCGATTCAGGCTTCACGCGGTAGAAATTCACGTCCACGTTGTTGACGTTAAGCGCCATCACCGGCAGACCTTCCACCACTTTGCCCGGCAGCAGCGAGCCGCGGCTGGCAAAACCAACAGTGGGTTCAACGTCCCGGGTGGTCAGGGCTTTTTCATAATCAATGCCGAACGTCGCCTTGTTCAGCGCCTGCAGGTCACGTTCAACGGTGACGACCAGGTTGCGGTTGGGCTCCAGATGACGCAGGCGAAGCTCTTTCAGGTTAGGCGCAAGTTCCCACGCCCCATCAACCTTGCCGCTTTTCTTGTCCACGACATGCACAGTTTTCGCGAAATCCTGATCGGGATTCAGCGGAACAGAGAATGTCAGCACCAGCGTTGAAGCGCCGTCCAGCTGCACTTCAGAGACATCCAGCAGGGTTAACGCTTTACCCTGACTCTGCGCCGCCAGTTTTGCCAGCTTTTCAGCGTCGGGCTTTTCCGCGGCTTTTGGTGTCGATGGGGTGGAGGCGGTGGGAGCCGCAGACTGAGTGTTATCGTCGCTGTTATCACAGCCGACAAGCGTAAACGTAGTAAGCAGCGCGAGAGAGATCGCGGCTAAGCGAAACGGTTTCATCCTTTGTCCCTGGCCTATGGGGCCTGTTGGTCGTCGTCCGGATAAGTATTATCCGCAAGTTTCATTAATTCAAAAAGTCCAATTTTAGAATCCTGAATGCGCCTCGCAGAACGCTCACCTTCTGCCTCCCGGCAATGCTACACCGATCACAACCCCAAACGTTACATGTTACCTTTCAGGTCATTTGTTTTTAAAACAATAAGATAGATGGATAAGCGTGCCTGAAGGCTGCTAGTTTTATAACCATGACGCACGCCGAGTGCGCGGTTCAATAAGAGAGAAAGCCATGAAACGAGCCGTGAACGCCCTACAAAATTTCGGAAAATCATTGTACGGACCGGTGCTGATCTTACCGATCGTCGGTCTGTTTATCGCCTTTGGTAACGTGCTGGGTAACGGTAACCTCGCTGAATACCTGCCGTTTCTTGGCCATCCACTGATTCAGCACCTTGGTCAGCTTATCGCGAAATCTGCCGTGTCGGTGCTGGTCAACCTGGCGCTGGTGTTTGCCGTCGGCATCCCGATTGGTCTGGCGACGCACGATAAAGGCTATGCCGCGCTGATTGGCCTGGTGACCTTTGTCGTGTTCATTAACGCCATGAACGTCACGCTACAGCTCCAGGGTGCACTGGCGCCAGCGGCCCAGATGAAAGCGGCCGGGCAGACGATGGTTCTGGGCGTGCAGGTGCTGGAGATGGGTGTGTTTGCAGGGATCCTGACCGGGGCGCTTTCCGGCTATCTGTACAACAAATATTCCGGCGTACAGTTTAACGGCGCGATGGCAATTTACTCCGGCCACTGTTTTGTCGCCATTGTGATGCTCCCCGTCTCCATGCTGCTCGGCGTGGTGATGAGTGAGCTGTGGCCCTTTGCCCAGCACGGCATCAGCGCCCTGGCGCTGGCCATCAAAGGCTCCGGGCCGTTTGGTGTGGCAATCTACGGTTTCCTGGAACGCATTCTGGTGCCTACCGGCCTGCATCACCTGGTCTATACCCCGTTTCTGTATACCGAGCTGGGCGGCACGCAGGAGGTCTGCGGCACGGTTTATCAGGGCGCGCGCAATATTTACTTCGCCGAGATGGCCTGCCCGGAGGTGAAGCAGCTCAGCAGCACGGTGGTGTGGGATGCCCGCGGCATCAGCAAAATGTTTGGCCTGCCTGCGGCGGCGCTGGCGATGTATATGACGGCAAAGCCGGAGCGCAAAGCGCCGGCAAAGGCGATTCTGATCCCGGCAGCGCTCACCTCTCTGCTGGTCGGCGTCACTGAACCCATTGAGTTCTCCTTCCTGTTTGTCGCCCCACTGCTGTTCGTGGTGCATGCGGTGCTGACCGGCATCGGCATGATGCTGTTCTCGCTGCTGGGCGTTCACGCCATCGGCGCTAACGGGGTCATTGATTTCATCCTCTACAACCTGCCGCTCGGTACGGAAAAATCCAACTGGCCGATGTACATCCTGGTCGGGCTGATCATGTTCGCTCTCTACTTCGCGGTGTTCCGCTTCCTGATCCTGCGCTTCAACATGAAGACGCCGGGACGTGAGGATGACGATCGGGAGACGCGCCTCTACAGCAAGCAGGAGTACCAGGCCAAAGGCAATAACGACGGGCTGGGCGAATCCATCGTGACGGGGTTGGGCGGCCGGGAAAACATTGAAGTGGTGGATAACTGCTACACCCGTCTGCGCGTCACGGTGAAGGACGTCAACCTCATCGACGAGCCGCGCCTGAAGGCGACCGGCGCGAAAGGGATTATCAAACAAGGTAACAACGTTCAGGTGGTCTACGGGCTGCATGTCAAAAAAATGCGAGAAGCCGTTGAGACGTTTCTCTGAAAGGAGCTAAAGATGTTTACACCCCCATTCATTCTGTCGATCGCCGGCGGCGGTAGCACCTACACGCCGGGTATTGTCAAAAGCCTGATGGTGCGTCTGCAGGATTTCCCGCTGGCCGAAATCCGCCTTTATGACATCGACGAGGCGCGTCAGAACACCATTGCGCCCGTCGTCGAGAAGGTCATTCGCGACCACAGCCAGAGCATCAAATTTACCGTCACCAGTGACCCGGAAGTGGCCTTCAGCGGCGCGCATTTCGTCTTCGCCCAGATGCGCGTCGGCCAGTACAGGATGCGCGAGCAGGACGAGAAGATCCCGCTGCGTCATGGCGTGGTTGGGCAAGAAACCTGTGGGCCAGGCGGCCTGGCGTATGGCCTACGCACGATCCTGCCGATGGTGGAGCTTATCGATCTGGTGGATCGCTACGCGCATGAAAAAGCCTGGATCGTGAACTACTCCAATCCGGCGGCGATCGTCGCAGAAGGCGTGCGGCGTTTGCGCCCGAACGCGCGCGTGCTGAACATTTGCGATATGCCGGTGGCTGCGATGCGTAACATGGGGGCGATTCTGGGTGTCGATCGCCACAAGCTGGAGGTCGACTACTTCGGTCTGAACCACTTCGGCTGGTTTACCCGCGTGCTGGTGGACGGCGAGGACAAGCTGCCGGAGCTGCGTAAGCATATCGCGAAGTTTGGCCTGCTGACGGAAGATGCGGCCAAAACCGATCCGCAGCATTCCGATCCGTCATGGGTGAAGACCTGGCGCAACATTAAGCCGATCATGGACAACTTCCCGGAGTATCTGCCGAACCCGTATCTGCAGTACTACCTGATGCCAAACCAGATTGTGGAGCATCAGAACCCGGACTATACCCGCGCCAATGAAGTGATGGACGGGCGCGAGAAAAAGCTGTTTGCCGCCGCCGAAGAATATAAGCGTACCGGGATCCTGCCGGATGCCTTCCACGTGGGTGTCCACGGTGAATTTATCGTTGACGTCGCCTGCTCGCTGGCCTTTAACTTGCGGAGCCGCCATCTGGTGATGGTGGAAAACCGCGGTGCGATTACCAACCTGCCTTACGATGCCGTGGTGGAAGTCCCCGCTTATATTACCTCCGAGGGTCCGGAACCGATTCGCGTCGGCCAGGTGCCGCTGTTCCATCAGACCCTTTTGCAACAGCAGCTCGCCTCTGAGCAGCTTCTGGTAGAGGCGACTATCGAAGGAAGCTACGAGAAAGCCCTTCAGGCATTCACCCTCAACCGCACCGTGCCGACCATGGAACATGCAAAAGCGATTCTCGATGAGATGATTGAGGCCAACCGCGACTACTGGCCTGCGCTGCAAAAAGCCTGGCAGGACGGCGAAGCGGTGAAAAAATAGGGGCTTGCTCGCGAGTTGAACGTGGTTTGCTTGTCGGTGTCAGAAAAAACACCGACAATCCTTTTTTACGGAAAAGAATGGAGGCAACCCATGTCCACCTCATATTTTGTCGCCGCCGACTGGCTGATTGAGCACGGCGACGATCCGGAAGTTCAGATTATTGACGCGCGTATGGCCCCTCCTGGGCAAGAACATCGCGACGTTCCCGGTGAATACCGCGCAGGACATCTGCCTGGCGCGGTATTTTTTGATATTGAAGCCCTCTCCGATCACACCTCTCCTCTGCCGCACATGCTGCCGCGCCCGGAAGCGTTTTCCGTGGCGATGCGCGAGCTGGGCGTCAGCAAAGACAAACACCTCGTTGTTTATGACGAAGGTAACCTCTTCTCTGCGCCGCGCGCGTGGTGGATGCTGAAAAACTTCGGCGTGGAGAAAGTCTCGATTCTGGCCGGCGGCCTCGCAGGCTGGAAGCGTGACGAGCTGCCGCTTCAGCAGGGCGACGTGACGCTGCCGGAAGGCGAATTCGATGCCACGTTCGACGCTCACGTGGTGAAACGCCTGACCGACGTGCTGGTCGTGAGCCATGAAAAAACGGCCCAAATCGTCGATGCTCGCCCAGCACCACGCTTCAATGCGCAAGCGGATGAACCGCGTCCGGGGCTCAAGCGCGGCCACATTCCGGGCGCGCTGAACGTGCCGTGGGGCGATTTGGTATTTGAGGGTGAACTGAAAACCACCGACGAGCTGCGCGCCATTTTTGATCGTGCGGGCGTGGATTTACACCGTCCGATTATTGCCAGCTGCGGTTCCGGCGTAACGGCCTGCGTGGCGATCCTGGCGCTCGCTACGCTCGGCGTAAATGACGTCACGCTCTATGACGGCGCATGGAGCGAATGGGGCGCGCGTGACGACCTGCCGGTTGAACCGGCGAAATAATGGATAACCGCCTGGCCACGCTGTTAACGCGCGGGGCATCCCTGACCCGCGCGGAGTATCGCGTTCTCGCCCATCTCACGGAGCATCCGCTGCTGGTGGGCAATATTACGGTTCGCGAGCTGGCGCAGGCGACGTTCGTTTCTACCGCCACCATAATGCGTCTGTGTCAGAAGCTGGGGTTCAGCGGTTTTAGCGAGTTTATCTGGCACTGCAAACAGCTGCTCTCAGACACGCCGCACATTGCCGCTCAGGGGCAATCGCATCCTGAACTGCCGGCGCTTTTTAATCAGTTTATCGCCAACTATCAGCACACCTTTCAGTGGGTCACCCACGACAAACGCCAGCAGTTTGCCGACCTGCTGCGCCATAAAGAGAGCTTCTTTCTCTACGGCGCCGGGTTTTCCTATCTGTTTGCAGAGTACCTGACCAAGAAATTGCAGGTGCTGGGCAAAACGGCGTTTATCTCCGGGCCGGGGGATAGTCGGAATATTTTCCTCAGCAACGCCGCCCGCTATCAGGTGTTTATTGCCGTCTCGCGCAGCGGCGAAACGGAACAGGTGCTGGATAAGGCGCGGATTGCCAAAAACGTGGGCATGACGATCGTCGCGTTTACCCGCGCCTCGGCCAATACGCTGGCGGGGATGGCGGACGTGCACTTTGCCCTCTATGACGAAGCGGTACACTTCGCCGCCGAAGCCGCAGGAGTAACGTCGTTTGAGTCGAATCTGGTGCTGCTGATGGATTTACTGCTGCTGGAAGCAACGGGGTGATATTCACCCCGCCGTAATCAGATAATGCGGTTGGTTTTGAGATCGCGCAGGAAGCCACCCCAGCGACGCTCGTAGAACGGCGTGATGTGCTCGGTAATAAAGTGGCTGATGCCCTTCTCACCGTTCTTCACCTGACAGATATCAATCGGCTCATCGCCCGGCAGCGTGTCGGTAGCCACGCTTCCCGCGGCCTGAATGATGTCGTCGATATCGCCATCGGCTTCAATACCGATCAGCAGCACAGCCTGTTCGTCTGCGCGCTCTTTAATAGAACAGATGAACGCGCGCCTGACGGGCTTGAGCGTTTTGAAAAGCGTGGTCAGGGAATCGATCATCTGCGCGGGCGGTTCAGCCACTTCAGACAGCAGCAGCGTTTCGCCCCCTTCCAGCACTTCCTGAGTGCTGAGCGGATTGCCCTCGTCACCCATCAGATGGCTGATTTCACGCGGCGTGAACTCTTTTCCGGTCGGCAGCTTCGCGTTGAGAAACAGCGTCTGACCCAGCGTCATTTCAAACAGGGTGCGCACCGGCATCACCACGAACGCCTGTTCGTCTTCAACGGCCTTCTGCAGCGCTTCCAGCGAGGTGAAGAACGGGATCACCGAAGAGCCGTCGTCTTTCTCCCAGTGCAGGAGATCCAGCGCACTGTCCTCGACAACCTGCTCACCTTCCGCAGCGGTGCCCGGCACCCAGACGGTGGATTCCAGCAGCGTGCGGAAAAATGCTGGACGGTGGGCCGGCTCGGTTGCAGCCTGCTCCAGCAGGGTTTCTAATTCGTTTTTGGTTTCTGACATAGTTTGGCTACTTCACACTTGCCCGGCGGCGCTAAGCTTGCACGGGCCTACGGATTTTGTAGGCCGGGTAAGCGTAGCGCCACCCGGCAAAAAAGATTACTCAGCCGTCAGCAGGTTCGCCACGGTACGCACGCCCAGACCGGTCGCGCCCGCGGACCACTGCTCAACCGCCGCTTTACGGTAAGTTGCAGAGCAGTCGATGTGCAGCCAGCCTTCGTGGTAGTTCTCAACGAAGTGGGACAGGAAGCCTGCTGCGGTGCTTGCACCCGCCGGGTACGCCGCGCTCGCGGTGTTGTTCAGCTCGGCAAAGTTAGACGGCAGCTGGCTGCGGTGGAACTCGGCCAGCGGCAGGCGCCAGAACGGCTCGTTCTCAGCGGCAGCGCTTGCCAGCAGGCGAGAGGCTAGCTTGTCATCAAAGCTGAACAACGCATGGTAGTCGTTGCCCAGGGCGGTTTTCGCCGCGCCGGTCAGGGTCGCCATGTCGATAATCAGCTCTGGCTTCTGGGCAGAGGCGTCGATCAGGCCATCGGCCAGCACCAGACGGCCTTCCGCATCGGTGTTCATCACCTCAACGTTTTTGCCGTTACGGTAGCGGATGATATCACCCAGCTTGAAGGCGTTACCGCTAACCATGTTATCCGCGCAGCACAGGTACAACTTCACGCGCTTGTTCAGGCCACGGGTGATAGCGAATGCCAGCGCGCCGGTAATGGTCGCCGCGCCGCCCATGTCGGACTTCATAGAGTCCATGAACGCGCTCTGCTTCAGGCTGTAGCCGCCGGTGTCGAAGGTGATGCCTTTACCGACCAGGCAGGCAAATACTGGCGCTGCTTTATCACCGGTTGGGTTGTAATCCAGCGCCAGCAATACAGGAGGACGCTCAGAACCTCGGCCCACGGTGTGGATACCCATATAGTTCTGCTCGCGCAGGTCTTCACCTTTGGTGATGCGGTAGGACATTTTGTCACCGGCCACGCCGCACAGCAGGTCAACCGCGCGCTGCGCCAGCTGTTCCGGCCCCAGCTCTTCCGCCGGTGCGTTGATGGTGTCGCGCACCCAGTCGATTATGTTCAGACGGCTTTCCAGCTCTTTCTGACCGGCTTCATCAAGGTTGGCCCACTCGATTTTGCGAGTGCCTTTCGGGCCTTTGTAGCCTGCCCAGAATGCCCAACTGCGGTCGGTATCCCAGCCTTCGCCTTCCAGAGAGACGTGTTTAATGCCCAGGCCGTCAATTTTACGCGCGGCGCGCTGGATCAGGCCCAAATCATCGTTGCCCGTCAGGTGCAGGGTAATGCCGTCGTTGTTAATGCTGTAGGTGGCTTTCTCGCCCCAGCGCGCGTCAGCAGGCTGATTCGAGAGCGTAATCTTCATCGCTTCGGTCATTTTATTTTTCCTTATTAGCAACTAGCAAACGGGCCGCCTGAAGGCAGCCCGTTATGTTTTTTATTCTGCTTCATCTAACCAGACTAACAGAATCGCCTCCAGAATTTTTTCATTGGATGCGTTTGGATCATCGTCGAAATCTTCTAAATCGCAGATCCACTGGTGCATGTCGGTGAATCGTACGGTCTTCGGATCGAGATCCGGGTTCGCGTCGTAGAGCGCTTCGCCGATTTCACGGCTGTCTGTCCACTTCAGTCCCATATCAATGCTCGCGTGCGTGGTTGATGGTGTAGCGTGGGAATTCCACGACCAGATCTTCATCGGTCACCGCGGCCTGGCAGCTTAAGCGGCTGTCTGGCTCCAGACCCCATGCTTTATCCAGCATGTCGTCTTCGTCTTCGGTGCTCTCGGCCAGCGAGTCAAAACCTTCACGCACGATGCAGTGGCACGTTGTGCAGGCACAGGATTTTTCACAGGCGTGTTCCACTTCGATACCTGCACGCAGGGCAACATCGAGAATGGTTTCACCGGTCTTCGCTTCCAGAACAGCGCCATCCGGACAGAGGTCCGCATGAGGCAAAATTACAATCTTTGGCATATTAAACCTCGTCCACGGACTGGCCTTTCAGCGCGACGCGGACAGATTTGTCCATGCGGCGAGCAGCAAAGTCCTGGGTTTGTTTATCAACGTTTTTAATGGCTTCTTCTATTGCGTCAGCGTCATTGCCTTCTGCTACTGCGCTTAAGCGCGCGGCAGCGTCGTCAATCACCTGGCGCTCAGCGGCGCTTAACAGCGCGGCATCGGCAGCGAGCGCGCCGTTCAGGCTCTCCAGCACGCGTGCGGCTTCCACTTTCTGTTCCGCCAGCATACGCGCCTTCACATCCTGCTCGGCGTAGCTCATTGAGTCCTGGATCATGGAGGCGATTTCGCCATCGGTCAGGCCGTAGGACGGCTTCACCTGGATGGACGATTCAACGCCGGTAGATTTTTCCATCGCCGTGACGCTCAGCAGGCCGTCCGCATCCACCTGGAAGGTAACGCGAATATGCGCCCCGCCCGCAGGCAGCGCCGGAATACCGCGCAGCGCAAAGCGCGCCAGCGAGCGGCAGTCCTGCACCAGCTCGCGTTCGCCCTGCATCACGTGGATGGACATCGCGGTCTGGCCGTCTTTAAAGGTGGTGAACTCCTGCGCGCGCGCCACCGGAATGGTGGTGTTACGCGGGATCACTTTCTCCACCAGGCCGCCCATGGTTTCTAACCCCAGCGACAGCGGGATGACGTCCAGCAGCAGCATTTCGCTGTCCGGCTTGTTGCCGACCAGGATATCGGCCTGGATAGCGGCACCTACGGCAACCACTTTGTCCGGGTCGATGGAGGTGAGCGGCGTGCGGCCAAAGAATTCGCCCACGCGTTCGCGCACCAGCGGCACGCGGGTGGAGCCGCCAACCATGACCACTTCCAGCACCTCGCTGGCCTCAACGCCGGCATCTTTCAATGCGCGACGGCAGGCCAGCAGCGTGCGTTTTACCAGAGCAGCGATCAGGTCGTTGAACTGGTCGCGGGTGATGTCGCCCTGCCAGCCCGCAACATTTACGGTAACGGTCTGCGCATCGCTCAGCGCAATTTTGGCATCGATGGCCGCATCCAGCAGTTCACGCTGAACGCGTGCATCGCTGCGATCGCTGATGCCCGCCTGCTCGCGGATGTAATCCGCCAGCAGATGGTCGAAGTCATCACCGCCCAGCGCGGAATCCCCGCCGGTCGCCAGCACTTCAAACACCCCGCGGCTTAAGCGCAGGATCGAGATATCAAAGGTACCGCCGCCGAGATCGTAGACCGCAATCACCCCTTCCTGACCGGAGTCGAGGCCGTAGGCAATCGCCGCCGCCGTCGGTTCGTTCAGCAGGCGCAGCACGTGCAGACCCGCCAGACGTGCGGCATCTTTAGTGCCCTGACGCTGTGCATCGTCAAAGTAGGCCGGAACGGTTATGACCACGCCGTCCAGATCGCCGCCAAGCGTCGCCGTTGCGCGCGCTGCCAGCGCTTTGAGGATGTCAGCAGAAACACGAATCGGGTTCAGCAGGCCAGCCGCCGTCGCGATCATCGGCAGGCCGTTTTCACTTGCCTGCAGCTGATAAGGGAGATGCGGATAGCGGGTCTGGATATCGGCCAGCGAGCGGCCCATCATGCGCTTCACGGAGCTGATGGTGTTGGCCGGATCGCGCGCGGCGTTTGCGCGGGCGTCATAACCTACCGCGTGTCCCTGCTGCTGGTAGTGGACCACGGAAGGCAGCAGATGGCGGCCCTGCTCGTCAGCCAGCGTTTCCGCCTGGCCGCTACGCACGGTCGCCACGAGGGAATTGGTGGTGCCCAGATCAATACCCACCGCCAGACGACGCTGGTGCGGTGCGGCACTTAAGCCAGGCTCACTAATTTGTAATAAGGCCATAATTGCTTCCGAAATTAAAAATCGAGCAGCTTTTCTTCGAGTTGTTCAGCACTGCTTCGCAGTTTATCGAGAAAACGGAGTTTGCGCACAGTATCTGCCGCCACGTCCCAGGTCTCGTTGTTCAGTTGCTCCACCATCTGCTGATGGCGGGTATCGAACATGCCCTTCACGCGCATGATAAAACTTTCCAGACGCGCTTCGTCTTTGGCCTGTTCAATCTCATCGAGCTCTTCGCGAAGCTCCAGCTGTTCCATCAGAAACGCGGTGTCGCGCACGGTGTGCTGCTCGCTCGCGAGATCAAAGCCGTGGAGCGAAAGCAGATATTCTGCACGCGCCAGCGGATGGCGCAGCGTCTGCCAGGCCTGGTTGATGGTCGCAGAGTGCGAGACCGCAGCCAATTGCTCTGACTGCGTGCCACTGGCGAATTTATCCGGATGATACTGACGTTGCAGATCCTGAAAACGGATCGTCAGCGCCTGGAGATCAATCGGGTATTGAGCGGGTAGTCCGAAGAGAGTGAAGTAATCCATAACAATCTCAGGGGTAGCCTGTTAGAACAAACCCCACGCGTAGCAGGTAAGCCACGGTGGGGTTTCGGATGACGCGCGGTTAAACGTGGAAGCTTTCGCCGCAACCACACTCGTCTTTGACGTTCGGGTTCGTGAATTTGAACCCTTCGTTCAGGCCTTCTTTTACGAAGTCCAGTTGAGTGCCGTTGAGGAATTGCAGGCTTTTGCCATCGACCACCACCTTCACGCCCTTGTCTTCAAACACGGTGTCGTCAGACGCCGGTTCATCAACAAACTCCAGTACGTAAGCCATACCAGAACAGCCGGAGGTACGTACGCCCAGTCGCAGGCCAAAGCCTTTACCACGGTTCGCCAGAAAAGAGCTTACTCGCGCGGCAGCGCTGTCGCTAAGGGTAATCGACATACTCAAACCTCAATTATTTTGCTTCACGTTTGCTTTTGTAATCCGCAATGGCGGCTTTGATCGCGTCTTCTGCCAGAATAGAGCAGTGAATTTTCACCGGCGGCAGTTCGAGTTCTTCAGCAATATCCGTGTTCTTGATTGCCTGTGCTTCGTCCAGAGACTTGCCCTTCACCCATTCGGTGACCAGGGAGCTGGAAGCAATAGCAGAACCGCAGCCGTAGGTCTTGAAGCGCGCGTCTTCAATGATACCTTCATTGTTGACTTTAATCTGCAACTTCATCACGTCGCCACACGCCGGTGCACCGACCATGCCGCTACCGACAGATTCATCGCTGTTGTCAAAAGAGCCAACGTTGCGCGGGTTCTCGTAATGATCGATGACTTTTTCGCTGTATGCCATGATTGAATTCTCCTTATGTACCGATTAGTGATGTGACCATTCAATGCTGTTCAGATCCACGCCCTGCTTGAACATTTCCCACAGTGGAGAAAGGTCGCGCAGACGGCCGATGGAGTTACGAACCAGCTTGATGGTGTAGTCAATCTCTTCTTCGGTAGTGAAACGACCTAAAGAGAAACGGATAGAGCTGTGCGCCAGCTCGTCAGTCATGCCCAGCGCGCGCAGCACGTAGGATGGCTCAAGGCTTGCAGACGTACAGGCGGAACCGGAAGAAACGGCCAGGTCTTTCAGGGCCATGATCAGCGATTCGCCTTCAACATAGTTGAAGCTCACGTTGAGGATGTTCGGAGCGCCCTGCTCGAGATCGCCGTTCAGATACACTTCTTCCATATCTTTCACGCCATCCCACAGACGGTTACGCAGCGTGCGCAGGCGTGCCATCTCGGTTTCCATCTCTTCTTTTGCAATGCGGTAAGCTTCGCCCATGCCCACGATCTGGTGAACAGGCAGCGTACCGGAACGCATGCCGCGCTCGTGACCGCCGCCGTGCATCTGTGCTTCGATGCGGATACGCGGTTTACGACGAACGTACAGCGCGCCGATACCTTTTGGGCCATAAATTTTGTGGCCGGAGAAGGACATCAGGTCCACTTTCAGCTGGCTCAGGTCGATAGGCAGTTTGCCCACGCTCTGGGTCGCGTCAACGTGGTAGATGATACCGCGCGCGCGGCACATTTCGCCGATGGTCGCGATGTCTTGTACCACGCCGATTTCGTTGTTGACGTGCATGATGGAAACCAGAATGGTGTCATCACGCATGGCCGCTTCGAGCTCTTTCAGGTCAATAATACCGTTGCTCTGTGGCGCGAGATAGGTCACTTCGTACCCTTCACGCTCCAGCTGACGGCAAGTGTCCAGCACGGCTTTGTGTTCGGTTTTGCTGGTGATGATGTGCTTGCCTTTTTTCTGATAAAAGTTGGCTGCACCTTTGATCGCCAGGTTGTCGGATTCGGTCGCACCGGAGGTGAAAACAATCTCACGCGGGTCGGCACCCACCAGGTCAGCAATCTGATTACGGGCGATATCGACCGCCTCTTCAGCATGCCAGCCAAAACGGTGTGAACGGGAAGCTGGGTTACCAAAGTTTCCGTCCAGGGTCAGACACTGCATCATTTTCTCGGCAACACGCGGGTCCACCGGCGTGGTTGCGGAGTAATCGAGATAAATCGGTAATTTCATTGCTCTTTAAACTCCGTACATCGCTTCAATGCAAGGAATCAGGCAACCGGCTGGATGTACGACCGAGTACACGGGGCGTGACCGCCCCGGCCTGATTCTGAAATACTTATCTTTTTATTACGCGCGCAGTTTGACGTCGATAGCGTCCTGCGCGCGGGTGCTGCGTTGGGAATCCTGACTGTGCTGACGACCAGAGACATCCAGAACTTCCTGGTTATTAACCAGTTCACCCAGGGTGATGTTGTTCAGGAAGCCGGTCAGACGGTCGCTCAGATCGCGCCAGAGCGCGTGGGTCAGGCATTTATCGCCGCCCTGGCAGCCGCCTTTACCCTGGCAACGGGTCGCGTCAACGGATTCGTCAACTGCGCTAATGACTTCACCAACTGCAATACTGCCCGCGTCTTTACCCAGCAGATAACCGCCGCCTGGGCCACGAACGCTGGAAACCAGTCCATTTTTACGCAGTCTGGAGAACAGCTGTTCCAGATAAGAGAGGGAGATCCCTTGTCGTTCAGAAATATCAGCCAACGGAACCGGGCCCGCTTCGGAGTTGAGCGCAACGTCCAGCATCGCGGTCACGGCATAACGCCCTTTAGATGTCAGTCTCATGTCTTACTTAACCTCAAACTCGCCCCTGCCCGGGGTTTTTTATAGTAAAATGGGGTATTGCATAGCAGGGCCAAGTCTGACATTCCTGACTAAAATGGTCAACTATTTACTTGACTGTTTTAGTCAGGTATTTAACCTTCTGTGCCGTTTTTTGTCGGGTGGCGCTTCGCTTACCCGACCTACGGTTTTGTACGCCGGGTAAGCGAAGCGCCACCCGGCGTACAGACGACACTACTCTTTATTCTTCTGCTCAATCGACGCCAGAATCCCGCGCAAGATGTTCAGCTCCTGGCTTTCAGGGCGCGCGCGGGTGAACATGCGACGCAGCTTGTTCATCACCTGACCTGGATGGCCTTCACGGATAAAGCCGGTTGAGAGCAACGTCTGCTCCAGGTGGCCATAAAAGCGCTCCAGATCGTCTACCAGCGGGTAGGCGGTCTCTTCTTTAGGTTCTACCTCTTTCTCCTGCGTCGCCAGCCAGGCCATACGCACTTCATAGGCGATTACCTGCACCGCCATCGCCAGGTTCAGGGAGCTGTATTCCGGGTTCGCCGCAATGGCGACGTGGTAGTGGCATTTCTGCAGTTCGTCGTTGGTCAGGCCAACGCGCTCGCGGCCGAATACCAGCGCAACCGGTGCCTGTTCAGCCTCAGAAACACTTTTCAGGCCACATTCACGCGGGTCCAGCATTGGCCACGGCAGCGTACGCGAACGCGCGCTGGTCCCTACCACCAGGCTGCAACCTGCCAGCGCTTCGTCAAGGGTATCAACGATCTGCGCATTGCCGATCACGTCACTGGCACCGGCCGCCAGAGCAATAGCCTGCGAGTCGGGTTTTACCAGCGGGTTAACCAGCCACAGGTTTGTTAAGCCCATGGTTTTCATAGCGCGGGCAACGGAGCCCATGTTGCCGGTGTGCGATGTTTCGACCAGCACGATTCGAATGTTTTGCAGCATAATTTTTAATGTCTGAATTCAGTGTCTGAAGAATATTCCGGCATATTATCATAAACGGGAGACATAATCCGATCCCGCTGCTATACTCTGCGCCGATTTTCCTGTTCTTTAACATCCAGTGAGAGAGACCGATGCATCCGATGCTGACCATCGCCGTGCGCGCAGCGCGCAAGGCGGGTAATGTAATTGCCAAACACTACGAAACGCCAGACTCCGTAGAAACCAGCCAGAAAGGCAGCAATGATTTCGTGACTAACGTCGATAAAGCCGCAGAAGCGATTATTATCGAAACAATCCGCAAATCTTACCCGCAGCACACCATCATCACCGAAGAAAGCGGTGAACATGAAGGTACCGATCAGGATGTTCAATGGGTTATCGATCCACTGGATGGCACCACCAACTTCGTAAAACGCCTGCCACACTTCTCTGTGTCTATCGCAGTACGCATTAAAGGCCGTACTGAAGTCGCCGTAGTTTACGATCCAATGCGTAACGAACTGTTCACCGCTACCCGCGGTCAGGGCGCACAGCTGAACGGCTACCGTCTGCGCTGCAGCAATGCTCGCGATCTGGACGGCACCATCCTGGCGACCGGTTTCCCGTTCAAGGCGAAACAGCACGCGACCACCTATATGAATATCCTGGGCAAACTGTTTACCGAATGTGCGGACTTCCGTCGTACCGGTTCTGCGGCGCTGGATCTGGCCTACGTGGCAACCGGCCGCGTTGATGGCTACTTCGAACTGTCACTGAAACCATGGGATTTTGCGGCGGGCGAGCTTATCGCGCGTGAAGCAGGTGCGATCGTATGCGATTTCACCGGCGGCCATAACTACATGTCTACCGGCAACATCGTTGCAGGTAACCCACGCGTTGTTAAAGCCATGCTGGCAAACATGCGTGATGAACTGAGCGATGCGCTGAAGCGTTAATCCCGGTAACTGCACCCAGCAGTTATTTCTCCACTGCTGTCTGTGTATATCAATCCCCGATATTCATCATCGGGGATTTTTTATTAGCCGTTCCTTTTACGCCTAAATAATCCTCAGTATTTACTCTGTAATTTGATTTATAGCAGATCGTTTTTTCAACTTTATCATTACGATACTTCCTGACTAAACGCCTCACTCAGGAAAAATAAATGAGCAACCTTATTTATTTAACGCTTGAGGGCGATATTCAGGGAAAGATTTCTGCTGGCTGTGGCTCTCAGGCTTCAGTCGGCAACCGCTATCAGCTGGGGCATGAAAATGAAATCTTTGTTTTCAGCCTTGTGCAGGAAGCGGGTGGTACCGGTGGCCGACTTCACCATCGCGGACTGAAATTCTGTAAGCTCCTGGATAAAAGCTCTCCGTTACTCAGCAATGCCATTAATAATAATGAACGTCTTAAGCTTACCTTTGATATTTACCGCACTAATCGATACGGTCAAATGGAGAAGTATTACCTTATCGAATTACGTGGTGCATCAATACGGTCCATTCAGCTGCATTCCAAAATGAATGATATGGACTATGAATATATCTCGGTTAATTATGATTATATTATGAGTCGCCATCTTATTGCCGGTACCGAATTTGATTATCTGCTGACACCTGAAAATTATAACCGTCTTTTTCCGGTGGTGCAGAAGACTATCCTCCCCGAAGAGCAGCCTGAACGGAGAGTGACGCTGGTGCTGGGGATATTTTTCGATGGCACCGGCAATAATGCGGTGAACACCCGGAACATGCTTGAGGCTCTGACGGCACAGCACTTTGATATTAACAGCCCGGATGCGGCAACCATTCTCGCCAGAAATGCATCTGAGAAGATGGGTATTAGTGGGGTTGGGGCGGGGAGCTATCTGGGGTATTACACGAATATTCACCGACTGAATGAGTTGTATGAACGTAACTTTCCGCCAGACGGTAATTATATTCAAGGTGGTGTTTATGTTGAGGGCATTGGTACCCGGGCGGGCGAACCTGATAATCCGATAGGGCTTGGGTTAGGTACAGCAGAGACTGGTATTGTAGCCAAAACTGACGATGCGGTAGCGCAGCTGGCGACAGCCATAGATGCAGCACTTGGTTTACTGAAAGGGAAGTTTGTTGTCGATACCCTGCTGTTTGATATCTTCGGCTTCAGCCGCGGCGCAGCGGCGGCTCGTCACTTTGCCAACCGGATTCAGGCGGAAGACCAGACCATTATTGACGCCATTTCACAGGGTATGCGCAAATTTACCTATCATGGCGCTCCCGCAGGCAAAACACGTTTTCTCGGGATTATGGACACCGTGGCGGCCGTCGGCACGGTGGCGAACGGTCTCAATCCGCACAGCGCCGATACCGGCAATGTCAACATCCGCCTGCGTCCCGGCGTGGCACAGAAGGTGTTTCACATTACCGCTCAGCACGAGTGCCGCTACAACTTCGCCCTCAACAGCATCGCCTCCGCCTGGCCGGAGCTCACACTTCCCGGTGCCCATTCCGATATCGGCGGCGGCTATCTGCCCCAGTTAAGGGAAGACCTCTTTCTCACCCGCCCTCTGGTGGAAACCCTGCCTCACAACCAGCATGGCACGCAGTCGCGCGTTTACCAGCAGACGATGGCACAGCTACGCGTGCTGGAGCATTCACCGGCTATCATGCCCGTCATTCGAACCAATGCCATCACCCCGGACGTCTGGGAAGATGATTTCGCCCCGCCAGATCGATACAGCCAGCCGCAGAAGCGCGTGTTTGCCGCCCTGACGCTACGCCACCGGACGGTCCTTTTTGACTGGTCAAAGGTGGCGCTGCGGGTCATGGTCGATGCGGCAGTGGAGGCAGGAGCGTTATTTGCTGACGTAGACAGCATCAAAATTCACGCCTTACCTGATGAGCTAAAACCATTGTCTGACCGCGCACGGGAAATGGGAAAAGCGGCCCGTCAGCACAGAAGCGTAACCGGTTTTACATCTGACGAGGTGGACGTGATTGCCAGAAGATACATCCACTGCTCAGCCCACTGGAACGCCGTGGAGCTTAAACAGTCCGGTGAATTACTGGGGGGTGCCTCAGCGTCTGAAACCGTCGGCTTTGTCAACAGGCCGGACGAGAACTGGAGCAGAACGATTTACAACATGGATGGAAACAAAAGATGAAAAAACGCAACGTGCTGGCGCTTGCCCTGCTGCTTACGGCTGCAGGCTGCAGCCCACAAAAATCTCACCCTTTACAGTCAAAACAGGCCGCCAGCGGTGACTGGACGCTGCCTTATGATGAATGGACTTTTACCTTCATCACGCCAAGAAAATTACCATCTATGGTAAATCACGCCAGAGTCATCGACACGGATGGTTATCTGTATACGTTCAATACCCTCGATCCGACTTCATGGGACCCTGCCTCTGTTGATAAATGGCCTGAAAATGCGCACGGTTTTTACGCGAACTTCAATAAAGTTAAAAAACCCCCGCAGTACATTGTCTTCTGCTGGGAATCCTATATTGACCAGCAAACCTACGAAACCAGCGCCGTGTTCGGCCCGGACACCTGGCTGCGCATGAAAACGCCGGCCGATCATATCTGGAGCAATGGGGATCCGGTCTGGTACGACAATATGACTTTCGGCCTTTCCCCCGGCGGCAAAGTCAAGGTCTGGCTCCCGGATGTCGCCGGACGCCCGAGCCTGCGCGTTAAACCGTTGAGATGTGGACCCGCTCCGGCAACGATCTGACCCTCTGCAAAGACTATGTCGTTCCCGGCGGTACGTTTAACGTTATCCCGTCAACGCAGGATTTCATCAAAGGCAAAACCTATCCCTACGGTAACTGGGATTAACAATAAGCGACAGCACCCGTGGTTGAGGGGGATCAGACCGTACGTCGCTAAAACGGCCGCAATCCCCTTCCTGGCGGCACCGCACTCATCCACATCGTCACCGCCGCTACCAGCAGAATCACGCCGCCCGCCAGCGCGAGCGTTGTCCAGCCAACCTGCCGCCACAGCACCGGCGTTTTATTGCCGCTGAGTTTGACCGCCAGCTGACGGAAGCTGTGAACCAGCAGAGCCAGAGACGAAATCGTCAATGACGTTCCTGCCGCCATCGCCAGCGCCGACAGCATCCCCCAGCCAAACACGCCGATTACCTTACTGAACAGCAGCACCATGATCGCCCCCGAGCACGGGCGCATACCCATCGAAAGCACAATCATCAGCCGCGCGCGCCAGTCGTCGCCACTCTGTAATTGTTCCTGCGTGGGCAGATGCTGATGCCCGCAGCCGCAGTTTTCATCATGAACGTGGTGCGGCGTAAAGGTCTTGAATTTCGGTTTTTGCAGCAGCACGCGCAGTTTTTTCAGCGCCCGCCAGCAGAGGATAAGCCCCAGCACGCCCACCAGTGCATAACTCCCCTTCTCCAGCCAGAAGCTGCTCATATGCAGCTGGCGCGCGGGAAGCTGTAACAGCGAAAGGACAACCACGACCAGCCCGATAGCCACGCCCCCCTGAAGCAGCGAAGAGGCCAGCGTCAGGCCGATACTCGATTTCAGCTTCGACGGATGTGTGGCGAGCCAGGTCGTGATGACGATTTTGCCGTGCCCCGGCCCCAGCGCGTGCAGAACGCCATAGATAAAGCTGAACGCCAGCAGGGAACCGCCCGCTTTAGACGGGTTATCCGCTACCGCTTTGAGTAACCCGCTCATCTGCTGGTTGACCTCACGCTGCCAGACAATGCTTTTCATCATCACCTGCGGCCAGGCCTGCCACAGCCACAGCGCGCCGCAAACAGCCAGCAGTAAAAAGAGCGCCAGCGGCCAGAGATTCAGCCAGCGGCGCGGCTTTTGAACGGACGAGGCGATCACTGACATTGTAACGTTACCTCCTGCGCGAACTGTTTACCCAACTCCATATCCTCAGGCGGTGCATCTTCCTTGTCGAGAGAGACCGCAAAGTTCAGAGTCTCTTCGCCTGGCTTCGGCGTATGCACCGCGAGCTTGCAGGTTTTTTGCAGGACAGTCGGCAGCTGCACGTCACTCTTCTGTGCATAACGCATATCAACGTAGTAGGTGGGATCGAACGTGGAAAAGGTGTATGTCTGCCCTGCCAGCGGCTGCGGATGCGCCAGGGGAAGCACAAACGTCAGCACCGCCTGATGCCCGTCACGCGTCATGCCGTATTCCGTGGGACGGTTCAGAAATTTGACCTTTTGTCCGTTATGCCAGAACTCAGTAAAGTAGTGCTGGCCGAGCACGTTGGCCATCACTTCCGCCGCCAGCTTTTTCCAGATTTCATCGCCGGGCTTCGCGTTCCCCGCATCATAGAGCAGGTCAGCCGAGGTGATTTCATCCATCGTCCAGCGCATTTTCAGTCCGCTCAGCTGCGTGCCGTCGGTGACCAGCTCGGTTTTGAGGGCAATAAAACTGTGAGGGTGTGCGCTGGCAGTGAAACCGATCGCCGCCAAAAATAACGCCATCGCACTTTGTTTAACTGTTTGCATCAATTCCTCACGTCAAAAATTCTGTGATGTTCCCCAGCAATCCTGAGTGAAAGGCCTGCCGACGCGCTTTTCAGCGCCCATCCTTTAGCTATTCTTATCAAACATTCACACTGGATACCCGACAGATGATGCCGACGCTTGAAATTCCATCTGTGCTTTCCAGTTCGCAGCGCCGCTGCCAGGTGCTTTTAATGCTTTACCTGCCCGATGCTGCCGTCACCGCACAGAGCATAATCGCTGCCAACGGCGTGGACGACGCGATGGCACGGCAAGATATAGCCGAGACGCGCGATGAAATCCAGCGCTATCACCGGCTGGATATCGTCACGCACCACGACGGCTGCTACCGGATTGAAGGCACAGCCCTGAATCAGCGTTTATGCCTGCTGCACTGGCTGCGCCGGGCACTGCGGCTTTGTCCGCAATTTGTCTCACACCAGTTTACCCCGGCATTAAAAACCGCGCTTAAACAACACGGCATTGCGCGGCCGCTTTACGACGATGCAAACCTGCGAGCGTTGATCAACTTCTGCTCGCGCAAGCTCCAGCGCCAGTTTGAATGCCGCGACGTCCAGTTTTTACAGCTCTATTTGCAATACTGCCTTATTCAGCACCAACTGGGGAATACCCCGCAGTTTTCCCACACTCAGCGCAGCTGGACCCAGTCGAGAGGGGAGTATTTTACAGCGCAGGAGATCGTCCGGCACTGGAAACGGCGCGTCCCGCAGGGTGCTCACGGCGATGAACAACTGTTTCTGGCGCTCCTGTTTATGATGCTCCGCACGCCCGATCCGGTGCTCGATAAACAGCAGCAGGACCAACGTTTGCGCCGGGCCATCGTGCGCATGGTGGCGCGTTTTCGCTCGCAGACCGGGATGAACTTCAGCGATGAGCAAGGGCTGACCGATCAGCTGTATATTCATCTTGCTCAGGCGCTGGACCGCTCGCTGTTTGAGATCGGCATCGACAATAGCCTGCCGGAGGAGATCCATCGCCTCTATCCCCGACTGTTACGTACCACAAAGGAAGCGCTGTTCGAGCTGGAAGCGGAATTTGGGCTGCGTTTTTCCGATGAAGAGATGAGCCTTGTCGCGGTGATTTTCGGTGCCTGGCTGATGCAGGAGACCGATCTGCACGAAAAACAGGTGATCCTGCTGACGGGAGACGATAAAGCCTGTGAGGATCTGATTGAACAGCAGCTTCGCGAGCTGACGCTGCTGCCGCTCAATATTCGCTATCTGACGCTGCAGGCTTTCCAGAAAGAGGGGGCACCGCGCGAGGCCGCGCTGGTTATCACCCCCTACCCTACAGTCCTGCCGCTGTTCTCGCCGCCGTTGATTCATGCCGTTGAGACATTAAACGCGCAGCAGCAAGAACATATTCGCGCCATGCTGGAATCATAGCAACGGGCGAGCGGCCACTTTAGGGCGAACAACGATTGCAGGTAAGGCAACCAGTGCCATTACCCAGAAAACACCATGCCCCAGATGCTGGTAGAGGAACCCCGCAAAGACCGTCATGATCGCGATACTGCCCCCCATTGCGACCGCCGAATATACCGCCTGCAGACGAATAACGTCCCCGCCTTCGCGCGCAGCGATATAGCGCATCGCCGCCAGATGACACACGGTAAACGTGCCGCAGTGAAGAATTTGCGCCACAATCAGCCACGGCAGATCGGTCGTCCAGCCCATAATACCCCAGCGCGCCACGCCGCACACGGCGGAAAGCAGCAGCAGGTCACGTGCGCCAAAGCGACGGAACAGCTTTTTACTCAGAGCGAATATAACGACTTCGGCCACTACCCCCAGCGACCACAGGTAGCCAACGGCAGAAGCAGAATATCCCGCACCCTGCCAGTAGATGGCGCTGAACCCATAGTACGCCGCGTGTGCCCCCTGAAGCAGACAAACACACGCCAGAAAACGCCAGCTTTGTGCGACCAGGCTCCGCCAGGCGGGCCAGCCTGCGCTCTCCTGATGGCGGCTTTCTCCTTGCGGCATCACTGACGGCCGCAGCAGCATGCCCAACAGCATAGAGGCTATGCCGATGCTCAACAGGGCAAGAATGGCGCGGTAATCGTAAAGGCTAACCAGTTTACCCACCAACGCAGAGCCAATCACAAACGCAATCGATCCCCACAGGCGCACGCGACCGTAGTCCATGGTGATCTGCTTTTGCCAGGTGTTCGCCAGGGCATCCGTCAGCGGCACCAGCGGTGAGAAGAACAGGTTAAAGCCAACCATTATCACCATCAGCCAGGCAAACTGATTGCTAACCCAGAAGCAGGCCACAAAGACCAGCGTCAGCAGCGCAAGAATACGCACAGCCTTGATCAGTAAGGAGGGATCGCTGACGCGCGGGGCAATCAGCAGGCTGCCGAGGAAACGCGCCACCAGCCCGGCCCCCAGCAGGACACCGATGGTCTCGGGAGTCAGGCCGATACCCTTGAGCCAGACGCTCCAGAAGGGCAGAAAAATACCGTAGCTAAAGAAATAGGTGAAATAACTGAGCGCCAGCCAGCGCGTGGAATGCAAGACCATGAATCCCTCCCGAAATCGAGGCCATAGTCTGGCGTTAAATCAAAGCCTGCGCAAGCAACTATTAACAAGTGAATAACACACACATTTTACAGGGCCATAAAGGCCCTGCACAACATCTAGCGAACAAAGACCTGATTAATGCGTTTGGAAACCAGGAAGTAGGGGATCCAGATCGATGCGCCAACAATGGAGGAAAGCGCATTGCGAATATCAGCCGTATCCAGCCTTGCGTCGAAGACCCAGGCAGGTATGCCCACAAAATAGAGCATAAAGACAACGCCCATTAAATAGTAGGGAATGATGATCTTACGGATAGCCGACTTTCTTTTAAAGAAATACCAGCCCGCGGCCGCGGTCAGAACCAAATCAATTATCATCACCGCGATACCCACCGCTCCAAACAGGTTAATTCCCCCTGACTGGAAAAAGTGGAACACCGCAGCAAAGTAATTCCATGCTCCAATGGGCGTCATGATGAGGTTAATCGCCAGGCCCGCCGCCGGGAGATAAAGCAGCCCGTTAATTTTCTTTTCATCTGCGCTCTCACACTGATTGCACAGCCCGGATTCTTTATTTGCCTCTTCTTGCTGACATGATATGCACTGCATAAATTTCCCTTGCCAAAGAAAAGAGACAATTTTACACGAAGTCAGAATTTAACATCACGCCAAAGCCTGATTTATTAAGAAAAGCTGAATGGAAGACAATGGATTTGTGTATTAATTTTAGATTGGGTCCCCTCAAAAATGAGCCAGCTATGAACACTCTACGTTATTTAGATTTCGGTCAGTCACGTCACCTGCTGCTGTTGATTGGCCGCATCGCGCTTGTCGTGCTGTTTATTATCTTTGGTTATCCAAAACTGACGGGGTTTAGCGGCACCGTACAATATATGACCTCGCTGGGCACGCCGATGCCCATGCTGGCGGCCATTATTGCGGTGGTTATGGAAGTGCCTGCCGCCATCCTGATCGTACTGGGCTTTTTCACCCGCCCTCTCGCGGTACTGTTTGTGTTTTACACGCTGGGCACCGCGGTAATAGGTCATCACTACTGGGATATGACCGGTGATGCGGTTGTGCCGAATATGATTAACTTCTACAAGAATATCAGTATTGCGGGCGCTTTTATTTTACTGGCCATCGTAGGTCCCGGTGCCATTTCCCTGGACCGGCGTTAAGCCATAAAAAAAGGCCGCAAGCGCGGCCTTTTTTATTTCTGCACAGCAGAGGAATTATGCGTATACCGGGAAGCGTGCGCAGATATCCAGAACTTTACCTTTAACGCGCTCGATAACCGCTTCGTCATTGATGTTGTCCAGAACGTCACACATCCAGCCTGCCAGTTCTTTCACTTCCGCTTCTTTAAAGCCGCGGCGAGTCACAGCCGGAGAACCGATACGGATACCGGAAGTCACAAACGGGCTCTTCGGATCGTTTGGCACGCTGTTTTTGTTCACGGTGATGTTGGCGCGGCCCAGGGCTGCGTCAGCTTCTTTACCGGTCAGGTTTTTATCAACCAGATCCAGCAGGAACAGGTGGTTTTCAGTACCGCCAGACACCACTTTGTAGCCACGGTTCAGGAACACTTCCACCATCGCTTTGGCGTTCTTAGCAACCTGCTGCTGGTAAACTTTGAACTCTGGCTCCATCGCTTCTTTCAGTGCTACCGCTTTTGCCGCGATAACGTGCATCAGAGGGCCGCCCTGCGCGCTTGGGAACACAGCGGAGTTCAGTTTTTTGTAGAGCTCTTCATCACCGCCTTTCGCCAGGATCAGGCCACCGCGTGGACCCGCCAGGGTTTTGTGAGTGGTGGTGGTCACAACGTGAGCATGTGGAACCGGGTTCGGGTAAACGCCTGCGGCAATCAGACCGGCAACGTGCGCCATGTCGACGAACAGGTAAGCGCCGATGCTGTCTGCGATTTCACGCATTTTTGCCCAGTCAACGATACCGGAATAAGCAGAGAAACCACCGATGATCATCTTCGGCTTGTGCTCTTTGGCCTGCTTAGCCATGTCTTCGTAATCAATTTTACCGGACTCATCAATACCGTAAGGGATGATGTTGTACAGTTTACCGGAGAAGTTAACCGGGGAGCCGTGAGTCAGGTGGCCGCCCTGCGCCAGGTTCATACCCAGAACGGTATCGCCCGGTTGCAGCAGCGCAGTGTAGACCGCGAAGTTAGCCTGAGAGCCAGAGTGCGGCTGGACGTTCGCGTAGTCAGCGCCAAAGAGTTCTTTCGCACGGTCGATAGCGAGCTGCTCAACGATATCAACGTACTCGCAACCGCCGTAATAGCGTTTGCCTGGGTAACCTTCAGCATATTTGTTGGTCAGCTGAGAACCCTGCGCCTGCATAACGCGCGGGCTGGTGTAGTTTTCGGAGGCGATCAGTTCGATGTGCTCTTCCTGACGTACTTTTTCCTGCTCCATAGCCTGCCACAGTTCGGCATCATAATCGGCAATGTTCATTTCACGCTTTAACATCCGCATCTCCTGACTCAGCTAACAAGTAAATTTTGGCCTGAAAAGGCAGTCCTGTTGGACGACGGGCAACAGTATAACTGATTAGTTCTGTGATAACAGGTCTTGACAAACGATTTTACGCAAACGTTTTCCTTCACGCCACGCAAGGGTTTGAGGAATAAAGCCCTCGCCATTTTCAGCGGATTTCTTTTCAGGTTTGTGATGCATATTTTTCATCTTGCAAAGAACCATTTACAACGCAGGGGTATTTTTTATAAGATGCATTTAAAATACATCATTAAAGTCACATCAGAAGGAAGCTGCTATGCTCGACGCTCAAACCATCGCTACCGTTAAAGCCACCATTCCCCTGCTGGTGGAAACCGGTCCTAAACTGACCGCCCATTTCTACGATCGCATGTTCACGCATAACCCGGAGCTCAAAGAGATTTTCAACATGAGCAACCAGCGTAACGGCGATCAGCGCGAAGCCCTGTTCAACGCCATCGCGGCCTACGCCAGCAATATAGAGAATCTGGCTGCGCTGCTGCCCGCGGTGGAAAAAATTGCCCAGAAACATACCAGCTTCCAGATCAAACCCGAGCAGTACAACATTGTGGGCGGTCACCTGCTGGCAACGCTGGACGAAATGTTCAGCCCGGGTCAGGAGGTTCTGGACGCATGGGGCAAAGCCTACGGCGTGCTGGCAAACGTATTTATCAACCGTGAAGCACAGATCTACAGCGAAAACGCCGGCAAGAAAGGTGGCTGGGAAGGAACCCGCGCGTTCCGCATCGTTGAGAAAACGCCGCGCAGCGCATTGATCACCAGCTTCGAATTTGAGCCGGTGGACGGTCAGCCGGTGGCCGATTATCAGCCAGGGCAGTATCTGGGCGTGTGGCTCAAACCTGAAGGTTTCCCGCACCAGGAAATCCGTCAGTATTCCCTCACCCGCAAGCCTAACGGAAAAGGCTATCGCATTGCGGTGAAGCGCGAGGACGGCGGTCAGGTATCCACCTGGCTGCACAACGAGGCTAAGGCGGGTGACGTGGTCCATCTGGCCGCACCTGCCGGCGACTTCTTTATGACCGTTGAAACGACTACGCCAGTCACGCTGATCTCCGCAGGTGTGGGTCAAACGCCAATGCTGGCGATGCTGGATACGCTTGCGGCATCACAGCACAGCGCCCAGGTAAACTGGTTCCACGCCGCCGAGAACGGTGATGTCCATGCCTTCGCTGATGAAGTCAACGCGCTGGCGGCGGGACTGCCACGCTTTACCGCACATACCTGGTATCGCCTGCCGACGGAAACCGACCGCGCCGCCGCTCGCTTTGACAGCGAAGGGCTGATGGATTTAAGCAAACAAGAAGGGGCGTTCAGCGCGCCGGATATGCAGTTCTACGTCTGTGGGCCAGTGGCGTTTATGCAGTATGCCGCGAAGCAGCTGGTGGAACTGGGCGTGGATAAAGACAACATTCACTACGAATGTTTCGGGCCTCATAAGGTGCTGTAACGCAAAAAGCCCCTCGTTCGAGGGGCTTTTTTTCGCCGGGTGGCGGCTGCGAAATCTATTTAAATCGCGGCGTCGTCTTCTTCGCCGGTACGGATACGGATCACGCGCGCCACGTCAAAGACGAAGATTTTACCGTCGCCAATTTTGCCCGTCTGCGCCGTGCGGATAATGGTATCCACACAGGTGTCCACGATATCGTCGCTCACCACGATTTCAATTTTTACTTTCGGCAGAAAGTCCACCATGTACTCTGCGCCACGGTAAAGCTCGGTGTGGCCTTTCTGACGACCAAAACCTTTCACTTCCGTCACGGTCATCCCGGTGATGCCGACTTCCGCCAGCGCTTCACGCACGTCATCCAGTTTGAAAGGTTTAATAATCGCATCAATCTTTTTCATGGTGGGTCCTTAAACGCTTGCCTGTAAGCTGCCTCGTAATCGATTGCCCACAGTATCATATTCAATCGAATTTTGCGGTACTACTCTTTAAAATCGTTGGCTTCAAGCTCATGACGCGACAGCAGCTTGTAGAACTCGGTGCGGTTGCGTCCGGCCATGCGCGCCGCATGGGTCACGTTGCCTTTGGTTATCTGCAATAGCTTGCGAAGATAGTTAAGCTCGAACTGATTCCGCGCTTCGGCAAACGTCGGCAGCGCCGTGTTTTCCCCTTCCAGCGCCTGCTCCACCAGCGCGTCGCTGATAACCGGTGAGGAGGTCAGCGCCACGCACTGCTCAATCACGTTGACCAGCTGACGCACGTTCCCCGGCCAGCTTGCGGTCATCAGCCGTTTCATCGCATCAGTGGAAAACGCACGCACGAACGGTTTATGACGATCGGCCGCCTGGCGCAAAAGATGGTTCGCCAGCAGCGGAATGTCTTCCGCGCGTTCGGCCAGCGCCGGGATCTTCAGGTTTACGACGTTCAGACGGTAGTAGAGATCTTCGCGAAACTCGTTGCGGGCCATCACTTTTGGCAGATCGCGGTGCGTTGCCGAAATAATACGCACGTTAATATCGATGTCGCGATTGCTGCCCAGCGGGCGGACTTTTCGCTCCTGCAACACGCGCAGCAGTTTGACCTGCAGCGGAGCAGGCATGTCACCAATCTCGTCCAGGAAAAGTGTGCCACCTTCCGCGGCCTGGAACAGCCCTTCCCGGCTGCTTACCGCGCCGGTAAATGCGCCGCGGGCATGCCCAAACAGTTCAGATTCGAGCAGCTGCTCCGGCAGCGCGCCGCAGTTGATCGCAATAAAGGCGTTTTTGCTGCGCGGGCTGGCGTTATGGATCGCCTGCGCCAGGATCTCTTTCCCGGTTCCGCTCTGGCCGTTGATGAGCACGCTAACGTCCGACTGTGCCACCATCCGGGCCTGTTCGAGCAAACGCAGCATAATGGGGCTGCGGGTGACGATAGACTCCCTCCACGCTTCATCACCCGCCGGGGCGGCATGTTCCAGCGCGCTGTCGATAGCTTTATAAAGCGCATCTTTGTCCACCGGCTTGGTCAGAAAGCTGAACACCCCCTGCTGCGTCGCCGCAACCGCATCCGGGATCGAACCGTGCGCCGTCAGGATAATCACGGGCATTCCCGGCTGCTGCTTCTGGATCTCCGCGAACAGCTGCAGGCCGTCCATTTCGTCCATCCGCAGGTCGCTTATCACCAGATCGATTTTCTCGCGGCTGAGGATCTTCAGCCCTTCCAGCCCGCTTTCAGCGGTTACGACGCTGTAGCCTTCACTCACCAGACGCATCCCCAGCAGCTTTAACAGCCCGGGATCGTCATCCACCAGTAAGAGATGGGCAGGTTTACGGCTCGTCATGCTTCACATCCTCTTGTTTCGGCGTATCGCTGTCCGGTGCAGCGGATGAACTCCCCGGCTGATATTTACGCGACGAGAGCTGTCTTTCGATATCGGTCAGGTTTTCCAGCTTACGCGTCGTAGTATCCAGCTGCGTACGCAAATGCTGTTGCTGTTGACGCAGCGTATCAAGCTCGCTGTCGGTGGCCTGTTGCAGCTTGCTGTAGCGGGAGCGTTCTTCAGATAGCTGAAGCTGTAACGTCTGCCCATCGCGCCAGAGCTGGTAGACCGGGCGTACCTGTACCGGAAGATTGACCACAAACGTGTCCAGTCGGGTCACATTGGCGCGGCGTTCAATGGGGGTTATTTTTGCATCTGCCAGTAAAATGCCGCGCTTGAAAGCGTCCTGCCAGGTGTCGTCATCCAGCATCGCCGCTTTCGAGCGGGCGTCTACTGGCGCAAGACGCTGGGCGCAGTCTATTCCACGCAGCCAGAACAGCGGGTTGCTTTCGACATCATGGCCTGACAGGTTCCAGATATCGTCACAGCGGGTTGAGAGGAAATCTGCCAGCTGATTATCGGGCCATTTATCTTCTTGTTTACCGCTGATCGCACTTTGCGGCACATGGGAAACGCAGCCTGCCAGAAATAAACAGGGCAGACCCAGGCGAAGCGTGTTGCTGGAAAACACCGCGCGTACGGCGCGGAAAAAGACGTGTGACATACTCACCAGACATAGATTCATTTTATTAATTTTTCCGGCTCAGGGGCAGTTCAATACGGAAGCAAACGTCGGCACGGTCATCCGTGGCGATGTTTAGCTCGCCCTGCATGCGTCGTATACAGTCCCGGGCGATGCTTAAGCCAAGACCGCTTCCTTTAACCGCGCCTTTCCGCTGATGACTTCCCTGGAAAAAAGGTTCGAAGATCATGGTTTTTTCGTCATCGGGGATCGGGGTGCCGGTGTTTGCGACGTCAATAAACACCCGTGAACCATTCGTATAACTTCGGATATAAATGTTACCGGATTCAGTACCATAGTGCACCGCATTGGAGTAAAGATTATCCAGAACGCTCATCAGCAGCATGGGTTCAGCCAGGCACGCTGGCGCATTCAGTTCTACACCGGTATGCATCATTTTAGCTCTTGCCGGCAAGCTATGGGCGGAGATCACCATATCCACCAGCGGTTCAATCTCGACGTCCTCCAGTACAACCGCCCCGTCAGCCAGCTTGCGGTTGTAATCCAGCAGTTGTTCAATCAGCTTTTGCAGATTGCGGCTGCTGTTATCCAGGATCTCGACGATTTCTTTCTGTTCTGACGTAAGCGGCCCTGCCACTTCGTCCGCCAGCAGCTCCGTCCCTTCACGCATGCTGGCCAGCGGCGTTTTGAGCTCATGAGAGATATGGCGCAGGAACTGATGGCGCTGAGATTCAAGCCACGCCAGGCGCTCGGACAGCCAGATAATGCGCTGGCCGACGGAGCGTAACTCACGCGGACCTTTAAAAGCGACCGTATCGCCGAGCGATTTCCCCTCCCCCAGGCGGTTGATCATACGCTGGATGCCCTTCACCGGGCCGATGATCATGCGGGTAAAGAGCAGGACCAGCCCAAGACTCACCAGGAACAGCACCAGCGCCTGCCAGCCGAAGAACTGGCCGCGCTCGGCAATCTCCTGCTGGAGCTGCTGGCCGCGAGAGAAAATCACCGTGCGCGTTGACTGCACCATTTCGGTGTTAGCGCTGGCAAAGGCTTCAAGCCGCGCGGCGGCGGCAGCATCCGGCCCGCTATTGTGGCACTGCAGCTGCGCAAGGTCGTTCAAATCCTGACGTAACGCCTGATAGAGTTTGTCGTCAGGCAATACCCCAGCGTGAGCGTCCAGCATTTCGCTGTAGCGTTTACGCTGACTCTGATAAACCTTTTCCAGCGTCCGATCGTCAAGCACGCAATACTGGCGATAGCTTCGCTCCATCTCCAGCGCGGCGTTGGTCATCGCTTCACTGCGCCTGGCATCAATGAGCGTCGTGCGGTTGGTCAATGCTGCCTGAGCACTCAGCGCGTTCAGACTTTGCCACGCCTGCCAGGCAAGGATAAGTAACGGCAGCAGGATCAGCAGGAAGGCCATCATGACGAGCTGTCGCAGGGAGCGGGGAAAAACGGGCCAGCGTTTCAACGCATTACTCTCTTAATGGGGGTTTACGCAGAGCGTAACTGAGTCTGCCCTTCAGATACAACAAAGCCGGGTAAAAACCCGGCTTTGTCATGGAATGAGGCGGTGCCTAACTCGACGTTTCGCCCTGGCCTGATAAAGCATCGCTATGATCAGTAGTTGGACGGCAGGCACCTTTTTGTGCGTCATTCGAAGTTTATGTAGCGCGTCCCGAAGGGGCTGACATAAGAAGGTGAATGAGCCACTGGTTAATATTATGCAACACCCGTGCCATAATGCAAAACAAAAAATCAACACATTGATATATATGGTTTTTACTCATTTAACCCGTTAATTATCGGTTGAATGATTTCCAGGCTAAGTGTCGCTATTAAGCAACACCTTAACGCGAACCTTTACTGCCATATAAAAATCAATGGGTTAAATGTCTCCTTTTGGAGACATTTAACCCAGAGGGTTGTCGCGATTTTGCGACAGATACAAAAAAGCCCGGTGGCGCTCGCGCTTACCGGGCCTACAGTGACTGCGCTAAAACTTAACCCAACTGTTTACGCGCGTTGCGGAAGATACGCATCCACGGGCTGTCCTCGCCCCAGTTTTCCGGGTGCCAGGAGTTGCTCACGGTACGGAAGACGCGCTCCGGGTGAGGCATCATGATGGTCGCACGGCCGCTTTCGCTGGTCACCGCCGTAATACCGTTGGCGGAACCGTTCGGGTTAGCCGGGTAGGTTTCGGTGACCTTGCCGAAGTTATCGACAAAGCGCAGCGCCACCAGACCTTTGCTCTCAAGCTGAGCCAGATGCGCAGCATCGCGCACTTCTACCTGGCCTTCACCGTGGGAAACGGCGATTGGCATCTGTGAACCGACCATGCCCTGCAGCAGCAGAGACGGGCTTTGGGTCACTTCGACCAGGCTGAAGCGCGCTTCGAAGCGGTCAGACTGGTTACGCACAAAGCGCGGCCAGGCTTCACTGCCCGGGATCAGCTCACGCAGGTTAGACATCATCTGACAGCCGTTACACACGCCCAGCGCCAGCGTTTGCGGACGGTGGAAGAAGGATTCGAACTCGTCACGCACGCGGCTGTTGAACAGAATGGACTTCGCCCAGCCTTCACCCGCGCCCAGCACGTCGCCGTAAGAGAAGCCGCCACACGCCACCAGCGCCTGGAAATCGTCCAGACCGGTGCGGCCCGCCAGCAGGTCGCTCATATGAACATCGATAGCATCAAAGCCTGCGCGGTGGAAAGCAGCTGCCATCTCAACGTGAGAGTTGACGCCCTGCTCGCGCAGCACGGCCACTTTTGGACGCGCACCCGTCGCAATGTACGGCGCGGCGATGTCTTCGTTGATGTCGAAGGAGAGCTTCACGTTCAGGCCAGGATCCTGGTCATTCGCCTTCGCGTTATGCTCCTGATCGGCACATTCCGGGTTATCACGCAGGCGCTGCATCTGCCAGGTGGTTTCCGCCCACCACATACGCAGCGTGGTGCGGCTTTCGCTGAACACCGCGTGACCGTCTGCTTCAATGACGAAGCGGTCGCCCTGAACGGCTTTACCCAGATAGTGCACGCAATCTGCCAGACCGTGCTTCGCAAGGATGGCTTCAACCGCATCGCGATCTGCCGCACGAACCTGAATCACTGCGCCCAGCTCTTCGTTGAACAGTGCCGCCAGACGGTCTTCGCCCAGCGTAGCGATGTTAGCTTCAACGCCACAGTGGCCGGTGAAGGCCATCTCTGCCAGAGTCACCAGCAGGCCACCGTCGGAACGGTCGTGGTAGGCCAGCAGCTTACGCTGCGCCACCAGATCCTGAATCGCGTCGTAGAAGCCTTTTAACTGCGCCACGTCACGCACGTCGGCTGGTTTATCACCCAGCTGACGGTAAACCTGTGCCAGCGCGGTTGCGCCCAGCGCATTCTCACCGCGCCCCAGATCAATCAGCAGCAGGGCGTTATCTTCGGTCACGAGCTGTGGCGTAACGGTATGACGTACGTCTTCCACGCGGGCAAACGCGGTGATCACCAGCGACAGCGGAGAGGTCATCTCACGCTGCTCGCTGCCTTCCTGCCAGCGGGTTTTCATCGACATGGAGTCTTTGCCCACCGGAATGGTCAGGCCGAGAGCAGGACACAGTTCCTCGCCCACCGCTTTCACGGCTTCATACAGGCCAGCATCTTCGCCCGGGTGACCGGCAGCGGCCATCCAGTTTGCGGAAAGCTTGATACGTTTGATATCGCCAATCTGCGTCGCGGCTATGTTGGTCAGCGCTTCACCGACCGCCAGACGGGCAGAGGCAGCGAAGTCCAGCAGCGCCACCGGGGTGCGTTCGCCCAGGGACATCGCTTCGCCGTAGTAGCTGTCGAGGCTCGCGGTGGTCACGGCGCAGTTAGCGACCGGGATCTGCCACGGGCCAACCATCTGGTCACGCGATACCATACCGGTCACGGTGCGGTCGCCGATGGTCACCAGGAAGGTTTTCTCAGCGACAGCAGGCAGGTGCAGCACGCGATTGACCGCTTCCGCCACGGTGATGCCCTGGCGATCCAGCGCTTTGCCTGCTGCTTTACGGGTTGTTACGTCGCGGGTCATCTTCGGCGTCTTACCGAGCAGAACGTCCAGCGGCAGATCGATAGGCTGGTTGTCGAAATGAGTGTCGCTTAAGGACAGGTGTTTCTCTTCGGTCGCTTCACCGATGACGGCATACGGCGCACGCTCGCGGCGGCACAGCTCGTCAAACAGCGGCAGCTGATCCGCGGCAACCGCCAGTACATAACGTTCCTGGGATTCGTTACACCAGATTTCCAGCGGGCTCATGCCTGGCTCATCGCTCAGGATATCGCGCAGGTTGAAACGGCCACCGCGACCGCCGTCGCTGACCAGCTCCGGCATGGCGTTAGACAGACCGCCCGCTCCGACGTCATGGATAAAGAGGATCGGGTTCGCTTCACCCAGCTGCCAGCAACGGTCGATCACTTCCTGGCAGCGACGTTCCATTTCCGGGTTATCGCGCTGAACGGACGCAAAGTCGAGATCCGCATCAGACTGACCGGAAGTCATAGAAGAAGCCGCTCCGCCGCCTAGGCCGATGTTCATTGCCGGGCCGCCCAGTACGATCAGCTTCGCGCCAACGACGATCTCGCCTTTCTGCACGTGATCGGCGCGAATGTTGCCGATCCCGCCCGCCAGCATGATCGGTTTGTGATAGCCGCGCAGCTCTTCGCCGTTGTGGCTGTCCACTTTCTCTTCATAGGTACGGAAGTAACCGTTCAGCGCCGGGCGACCAAATTCGTTGTTAAACGCCGCGCCGCCCAGTGGGCCGTCTGTCATGATGTCCAGCGCGGTCACAATGCGTTCTGGCTTGCCGAAATCTTCTTCCCACGGCTGCTCGAAGCCCGGGATACGCAGGTTGGAAACGGAGAAACCGACCAGACCTGCTTTTGGTTTAGCACCACGACCGGTCGCACCTTCATCACGGATTTCACCGCCGGAGCCGGTCGCCGCACCCGGCCACGGGGAGATGGCCGTCGGGTGGTTATGGGTTTCGACTTTCATCAGGATATGCGCAGGTTCCTGATGGAAATCATAGCGCCCTGCTTCACGATCGGCGAAGAAGCGGCCCACCTCGGAACCTTCCATCACCGCGGCGTTGTCTTTGTAAGCAGACAGCACGTGGTCAGGGGTTTTCTCCATGGTGTTTTTAATCATTTTGAACAGCGACTTTGGCTGCTGTTCGCCGTCGATGACCCAGTCGGCATTGAAAATCTTATGGCGGCAGTGCTCAGAGTTTGCCTGCGCGAACATGTAGAGTTCGATGTCGTTCGGGTTACGGTTCAGCTTAACAAACGCATCCTGCAGGTAGTCGATTTCGTCTTCTGCCAGTGCCAGACCAAGACGCAGGTTAGCGTCAATCAGCGCCTGACGGCCCTGCCCCAGCAGATCCACGCTCTGTACTGGCGCAGGCTGGTGGTGGGAGAAAAGCTTCTGCGCGTCATCGAGAGAGGCAAACACACTCTCCATCATGCGATCGTGCAGTTCAGCCGCAACCGCCTGCCACTGTGTTTCGCTCAGGGTAGAGGCTTCCACGTAGTACGCCACGCCGCGTTCCAGACGATTAATCTGACTCAGGCCACAGTTGTGGGCGATGTCGGTGGCTTTGGAAGACCAGGGGGAGATGGTGCCCGGACGAGGCGTCGCAAGGATCAGTTTGCCGGTTGGCGTATGGCTGCTCAGGCTTGGGCCATACTTGAGCAGGCGTTCCAGCTGTACGCGCTCCTCTGCATTCAGGGGGGCATTCAGGTCAGCAAAATGGACATACTCAGCGTAAATATTGCTTACCGGAAGGTCGGCCGCCTGAAAACGTGCCAGCAGTTTAGTGATACGGAAGGCAGACAGTGCAGGCGAACCACGCAGAATTTCCATCATAAGTCTCTCGTCTTCGAAGCGCCGGGGCGCTTACAGTGTGCGCAAGGGGGGAAAACGGGCGTCATTATAAAGAATCCTGAGCGTCGACGAAACCGTTTGCGTCGAAATAAAATCTGCACAGACGTTTAACAATAGATGTGACCTGTATCTCTAATTGGTTGCCAAGTGACGCAAGTTTACGCAAAATGCCGCTCATTCAATGGCAAACCTTATTGTTAACATGGCTACAGCAGACTGAGGCAACCGGCGTCGCAGAGAATTAACTAATTGAAAAAATTAAAGATTAATTATCTGCTCATCGGCATTGTAACGTTGCTGCTGGCAGTGGCCCTCTGGCCTTCCATCCCCTGGTTCGGCAAAGCCGAAAACCGCATCGCCGCCATTCAGGAGCGGGGGGAATTGCGCGTCAGTACCCTCAACTCCCCGCTGATTTACAGCGACATCAACGGCAAAATCATTGGTCTGGATTATGAACTGGCGCAACAGTTCGCCGATTATCTTGGCGTGAAGCTTAAAATCACCGTCCGCCAGAATATCAACCAGCTGTTTGATGACCTTGATAACGACGATGCCGATATGCTGGCCGCCGGGCTGGTCTATAACAGCGAGCGCAGCAAGAACTACCAGCCAGGCCCGACCTACTACTCCGTTTCACAGCAGCTGGTTTACCGCGTCGGGAGCCTGCGCCCGCGCTCGCTGGCGTCGATTAACGATCGGCAGTTGACCATTGCCCCCGGCCATGTGGTGATTGACGATCTGCGTGAGCTCAAGGAGAAGAAATATCCGGACCTGAGCTGGAAGGTGGATACGAAACTCGGCACGACGGAGCTGCTGGAGCAGGTTAAAGATCAGAAAGTGCCCTACACCATCGCCGATTCGGTTGCGATCAGCCTGTTCCAGCGCGTGCATCCTGAAATCGCCGTGGCGCTGGACGTCACCGACGAGCAGCCCGTGACCTGGTTTACCCAGCTCGACGGCGATCAGACCCTCTCTGCCGCGATGCTCGATTTCTTCAACACCATCAATGAAGACGGTACCCTGGCACGTCTCGAGGAGAAGTACCTCGGCCACGGTGATGACTTTGACTACGTTGACACCCGCAGCTTCCTGCGCGCGGTAGACAGCGTCCTGCCGGACCTGCAGCCGTTGTTCGAAAAATACGCCCAGGAGATTGACTGGAAACTGCTGGCGGCTATCTCCTACCAGGAATCCCACTGGGATACTCAGGCCACCTCTCCCACGGGCGTACGTGGTTTGATGATGTTAACCAAAAATACCGCGCTGAGCCTTGGCGTGAATGACCGTACCGATGCAGAACAGAGCATCAGCGGCGGCGCGCGCTACCTGCAGGATATGATGGCCAAAGTACCGGAAACAGTGCCGGAAGAAGAGCGGATCTGGTTCGCGCTGGCGGCCTACAATATGGGCTACGCGCACATGCTTGATGCGCGAGCGCTGACGGCGAAAACGAAAGGTAACCCGGACAGCTGGTCAGACGTAAAACAGCGCCTGCCGCTGCTGAGCCAGAAGCCATGGTATAACAAGCTGACATACGGCTATGCGCGCGGCCATGAAGCCTACGCTTACGTGGAAAATATCCGTAAATATCAGATTAGCCTGGTCGGGTATCTGCTGGAGAAAGAGAAAGAGGCGACTGAAGCAAAACAGCTGGCTCAAAGTTACCCGGTCGTAGCACCGGACGAACTTAATCGTCCGACAGCTTCAATTCTGCCTTTTGCTGCTTTTTCTGCTGACGGCGCATTCGAAAGAAATCGCTTAATAGCCCCGAACACTCTGGTGCAAGCACCCCACCGATAGTCTTCACCAGGTGGTTCATCCCAGGATGACCCAGCACGTCCATCAGTGAACCGGCCGCACCGGTTTTTTCATCCCGCGCCCCGAAGACCAACGTACCGATTCGGCCGTGCACCATCGCGCCGGAACACATCACGCACGGCTCCAGCGTCACATACAGCGTGGTATCAAGCAGGCGATAGTTTTGCAGCACCAGTCCCCCCTGACGAAGCGCCATGATTTCGGCGTGAGCGGTAGGGTCGTGGCGGCCAATGGGACGGTTCCACCCTTCGCCAATCACCTGATTATTGTGGATCAGCACGGCGCCCACGGGCACTTCGCCCTCGTCCCAGGCGCGCTGAGCGAGCGTAAGCGCATGGCGCATCCAGTATTCATGTGAGAATTCAGGGTTGGACAACGGTTGATACTCCAGTCTAAAAGCGGGCGGCATTATACACAGCCCCTATAGATAAGACTATTCGAGTTGCTGTAGTTTGCCTTCGGGCGTGACGCGCCAGCGATGCTGGCAAAAATAGAGCAGCGGGTTGTCCTGTTTGCTGTCGCTGTAGCCGCTGTACAGGCGCAGCGGTGTACCGATGCGTTTCTCCAGTTGCACCACTTTTTCATGCCCAAGGCAGCGCATAGTCAGAACCCAACCGCCGTAACCGCGGGCAATTTGCGTGGCGATAAGATTCACGCGCGGAAGCCAGGGGGTATCAAAATAGACTTGCTCCACCAGCGTCTGCGGCGAGCCGGTAATCAGCCAGATGTCGGCATCGTTGGCGTCGAGGTAGCCGGTGAGGCGCGCCTGCACTACCGGAAAGGCGGCGACGTGGCCGCGAAACCAGTGCGCAAAATCCTGTTCAAGCTGTTTGAGCCGCGCTTCGCTGTGTCCAAACGTGCATCCCCAAAGCAGCAGGCTCATCGGCCATCGCGCCGCACGGCCTTTCACCAGCAGCGCGATACCGATCGCCGGTAAGAGAGGTAGTACGAGCAGCGCATTCAAGGGCTGACGCCGCAGCAGGTAACGCATAAACGTACCAAACATATCCTGCTGATGCAGCGTTCCATCAAGGTCGAAAAAGACAACGCGACGCGCGTGATTTGCCAAACCTTACTCCTCTGGGTCGTTGAATCCTAACAGCCAGGTAAACAGGAACCCGGCGATCACCGCCACTAAATAGCCTAACAGATAGAGCATCACTTTTCCGGTCACGATGGTTAATGCCAGCGGTAAACCGGAAAGACCAAAAGTAATTACGGTAGCGACTTTCCAGTAGCTGATCAGCGCTCCGCCGACCGCACCGCCCAGACACGCCGCGAGGAACGGTTTACCCAGCGGCAGCGTAACGCCGAAAATCAGCGGCTCGCCAATGCCGAGCAGCCCGACCGGGAGCGCGCCTTTAATCACTTTTTTCAGGCGCGCGTTGCGGGTTTTCATCAGTACGGCAATCGCCGCGCCGACCTGCCCTACCCCCGCCATCGACAGGATAGGCAGCAGCGCGTTATAGCCATGCGACTGCACCAGCTCGACGTGGATCGGCACCAGCCCCTGGTGCAGGCCGGTCAGCACCAGCGGCAGGAAGGTGCCTGACAGCACCGCGCCCACCAGCAGACCGCCACGGTCAATAGCCAGAGACGCACCGTGAGCAATGGCTTCAGAGATCCACCCGCCTAACGGCTGAAGGGCCACAATCGCTACGCTACCGGTAATTAACGTGGTCAACAGCGGGTTGAGAATCAGCTCGATCGAGCCGGGCAGAACCGCGCGAAGCCTTTTCTCGATCCAGCACATCAGAATGACCACCAGCAGCACCGCAATCACCCCGCCGCGGCCCGGCTGAAGTGCCTCACCAAACAGCGTTATCTGCGCCAGCTGCGGGCTGGACAAGATCCCCGCCATTACCCCGCCCATGGCCAGCGATCCGCCAAACACCTTTGCGGTATTCACCCCGACCAGAATGTTCATGATGGCAAACACCGCGCTGCCGAAGATGCCCAGGATGCCCAACAGGTTCGGATACTGCGTGGCAAAATCCCCCACGATATCCGGCCGCTTGAGTATATTGATGATCCCGGTGATCAAACCTGAGGCAATAAACGCCGGGATCAGCGGAATAAAGACGTTGGCCAGCTGGCGCAGCGCATCGCTCATGGGGGCTTTGTATTTGGCCTTCGCCTGCGCTTTGGTACGTTCTGCATCGTCAATCGACACGCTTGCTTCGCCGTCCATCAACGCACGCATGGCATCGACAACCTGCGCTGCTTTCCCCGGCCCGACAATCAGCTGATGCTGTTGCCCCTGTTTCACATAGCCACTAACGCCGGAAAGTTGCTTCAGACGCGGCACGTCAAGATGGTCGTCGCTATGCACCTCGACGCGCACGCGCGTCATGCAGTTTTCGAGACGCTGAATATTTTTTTCCCCACCAATCCCCTGCAGGATTTCGCTGGCGAGCGCTGCTGTTTTGTCCATACACGCCTCTGTTAGTTTTCTAGTGCCGCCCGTAAGAAACCATTATGCGCATTGAGTTTGGCTCTCGCGGCCGCCGCATCCAGCCCGCTTAAGATCATCAGAATGGCCGGTTTAACATCGTGATCGGTCTGTTTGAGTACCGCTTCTGCCTCTTCACGGCCTGCGCCTGTCGCTTCCATCACCATGCGGCAGGCTCTGTCCACCAGCTTGACGTTGGTGGCCTGCATATCCACCATCAGGTTCTGGTAGACCTTGCCGAATTTCACCATCGCGCCGGTGGAGATCATATTGAGCACCAGCTTTTGCGCGGTCCCGGATTTGAGGCGCGTGGAGCCGGTGAGCGCTTCCGGCCCGACAACCGGAGAGATGGCAATAGCGGCCACCTGCGCAATCGGCGAGCCCGGGTTGCAGGAGATCGCCACCGTCGTGCAGCCGGTCTGGTTGGCGTATTCCAGACCGCCGATGACATACGGCGTACGCCCGGATGCCGCCAGCCCGACCACCAGATCCTTCGCCGTCAGGTTCAGATCCTTCAGGTCATCCTCACCCAGCTGTTTGTTATCTTCCGCTCCTTCAACGGCTTTCAGCAGCGCACCGGGTCCACCGGCAATCAACCCAACGACCAGACCGTGCGGAACCCCAAAGGTCGGCGGACATTCTGAAGCATCCAGGACCCCAAGACGCCCGCTGGTACCCGCCCCCATGTAGATAATGCGACCGCCGGCCTTGAGGGCTTCCGCCGCCGCATCGACCGCCTTCGCCACCTCGGGTAATGTCTCTTTCACTGCCTGCGCGACCAGCGTATCCTGTTGATTAAAGCGGTTAACCAGCTCCAGGGTGGAGAGCGCATCCAGATCCATGGTTTGCGGGTTACGCGTTTCAGAAACAAGTGAGCCAAGATTCATTTTTGTACCTCAAGAATTTTTAATTCATAATAATCACACTATAATGGAATATAAAATTCATTCAGGCGAGCAAAATCCTTATTTGCGCAGATAATCACATTTTCGCCAGGAGACCATATGAACTGTTTAATTCGCATTCGCCAGCGTTATGCAGGCTTTGCCCAAAGCGACAAGAAGCTGGCGGATTTTCTGCTTTCTCAACCCGACCACGCCCGCCATCTCAGCTCGCAGCAGCTGGCGAGTGAAGCCGGTGTGAGCCAGTCCAGCGTAGTGAAATTTGCCCAGAAGATTGGCTTTAAGGGTTTCCCCGCCCTCAAGCTGGCAATTAGCGAAGCGCTGGTGAGTAACCCCAATCCGCAGTCAATGCCGGTGCATAATCAGATCCGTGGCGATGACCCGATGCGGCTGGTCGGGGAAAAACTGATCAAAGAGAACGTGGCGGCCATGCATGCAACGCTCGATGTGAATACGGAAGAGAAGCTACTGGAAAGCGTGGCGATGCTGCGTGGCGCGCGCCGTATCATTCTGACCGGTATCGGCGCGTCCGGACTTGTGGCGCGTAACTTTGGCTGGAAGCTGACAAAAATTGGGCTTAACGCCATCGTCGAGCAGGATATGCACGCCCTGCTGGCGACCGTGCAGGCGATGGATCCTGAAGATTTGCTGCTGGCTATCTCCTATTCCGGCGAGCGCCGTGAAATCAACATGGCGACCGATGAAGCCCTGCGCGTAGGCGGTAAAATTCTGGCGATTACCGGTTTTACGCCGAATGCGCTGCAGCAGCGGGCAACGCGCTGTTTGTATACCATTGCCGAGGAGCAGGCCACGCGCAGTGCGGCTATTTCATCCACCAGTGCGCAAATGATGCTGACGGACCTGCTGTTCATGGCGCTGGTGCAGCAGGATCTGGAGCGCGCGCCCGAGCGCATTCGCCACAGCGAAGAACTGGTAAAGAAACTGGTTTGACGCGTATAATGCCCGCCCAGTTTGTGTTGTTTCTGAGAATTTCCTGATGGCGCTGTTAATTACCAAAAAATGCATTAATTGCGATATGTGCGAACCCGAATGCCCGAACCAGGCAATTTCGATGGGCGACAGCATTTATGAGATTAACAGCGACCGCTGCACCGAATGCATCGGCCACTATGAAACGCCGACCTGTCAGAAAGTGTGCCCGATCCCGAATACCATCCTGAAGGATCCGGCACACGTCGAGAGCGAAGAGCAGTTGTGGGATAAGTTTGTCCTGATGCACCATGCGGACAAACTTTAACTTTCGATAATCACCGTCGCGCAGGCGTAGTGGCGTTCATCGGCGAGCGTCACGTGCATGTGATTCACTCCCAGCTTCTCTGCCAGCTTTTGCGCCTCGCCCCATAAACGCAGGCTCGGCTTACCCAGCTCATCGTTAAACACTTCAAACTGGTTAAACGCCAGGCCGTTACGAATGCCGGTCCCGAAGGCTTTGGCAGCGGCCTCTTTTACCGCAAAGCGCTTCGCCAGGAAACGCACCGGCTGCTGATGCGCTTCCCAGATTGCCCATTCGTTATCGCTCAGCACGCGCCTTGCGAGGCGATCGCCGCTACGGGCGATCACCGCTTCAATGCGGGCTATTTCAACGATATCGGTGCCTAAGCCCAGAATGGCCATTACTGACGCGCTTCCTGCATCAGGCGTTTCATTTCTGAAACCGCCTCTTTCAGGCCGCTCATCACTGCACGGCCAATAATGGCGTGGCCGATATTCAGCTCATGCATTTCCGGCAGGGCGGCGATGGCTTTAACGTTGTGGTAGGTCAGGCCGTGTCCGGCGTTGACCTTCAGGCCCAGGCTTGAGGCATAGGTGGCCGCTTTAGCAATACGTTCCAGTTCTTTGGACTGTTCGGCATCGTTTTTGGCATCGGCATAGCAGCCGGTGTGAATTTCGATATATGGCGCGCCCACGTCGGCTGCCGCTTTAATCTGAGTGAAATCGGCATCGATAAACAGGGAAACCAGGATACCGGCATCCGCAAGACGTTTGCAGGCATCGCGCATTTTGTCGATCTGCCCGGCAACATCCAGACCGCCTTCGGTCGTCACTTCCTGACGCTTTTCCGGTACCAGGCAGCAGAAATGCGGTTGGGTCTCGCAGGCAATGGCCAGCATCTCTTCAGTGACCGCCATCTCCAGATTCATACGGGTGTCCAGCGTCTGACGCAGAATGCGCACGTCGCGGTCGGTGATATGGCGGCGGTCTTCACGCAGATGAACGGTAATGCCGTCGGCGCCAGCCTGCTCGGCGATAAACGCCGCCTGAACCGGATCGGGATAAGCCGTACCGCGCGCATTACGCAGCGTGGCGATGTGATCAATGTTGACGCCTAACAGTAATTCAGCCATGACAATCCTCGGTATTTTGGTTCATTTCCCTTCCCCCTTTCCCTCCGGGAGAGGGCTGGGGTGAGGGGTAAAACATTAACGTTTCGGTATAAACTGCCTGAATAATTCGCGACTCTTTAAGGGCTTGCCGCCAAGATACGGCTTGAGGGCAATCCGGGTAAAGCGTTTTGCCGCACGCAGGGTGTCCTGATCGGGAAACTCGCGTTCATACAGCGCCCGGAGCTGGCGCCCGGTGAACGTGCTGTTATCCATCACGATGCTGGCGATAAAACCTTTTTCTTCCCGATACCGGTAGGTCATCCCGTCTTCGACCTCGTCTCCACTCCCCGCACAGTGCAGAAAATCAACGCCGTAGCCCAGGTGGCCCAGCAGCGCCAGCTCAAAACGACGCAGGGCGGGTTCGGGCGTGCCGGTTGCGCCAGCCAGCGCCTGGATACAGTGCAGATAATCGAAGAAAAGTTCAGAGAAGCGAGTCTCATGTTCAAGAACCCGTGAGATGAGTTCATTGACATACAAACCGCTGTAGAGCGTGGTACCGGAAAGGGGGAGCGCCAGGGAGACGGCTTCGGCACTGCGCAGGGTTTTGACTTCCCCTCGCCCACCAAAGCGAACCAGCAGCGGCGTGAAAGGCTGTAAGGCACCTTTCAGATTAGAACGTTTGGAACGTGCGCCTTTCGCAACAAGGCGCACGCGACCCGACTCTTCCGTGAAGACGTCCAGCATAAGGCTGGTTTCGCTCCAGGGACGACTATGCAGGACAAAGGCGCGCTGCCATCCATCCATATGCTCGTCGTCTTAGTTTACTGGTCTTCGCCGTAACCGAGGCTGCGCAGAGCACGCTCATCATCGGCCCAGCCAGATTTCACTTTCACCCACAGTTCCAGGTGAACGGGTGCTTCGAACATCTCCATCATGTCTTTACGGGCTTCAATGCCGATGGTTTTGATCTTGGCACCTTTGTTGCCGATCACCATCTTCTTCTGCCCTTCGCGCTCAACGAGGATCAGGCCGTTGATGTCGTAGCCGCCACGCTCGTTGGTCTGGAAACGCTCGATCTCCACCGTCACAGAGTACGGCAGTTCAGCGCCCAGGAAACGCATCAGCTTTTCACGAATGATCTCAGAGGCCATAAAGCGCTGAGAACGATCGGTGATGTAGTCTTCCGGGAAGTGATGAATCGCTTCCGGGAGATGTTTACGCACGATGCCCGCGATGGTATCAACGTTCAGGCCGGTTTCAGCAGACAGCGGAACGATATCGAGGAAGTTCATCTGGCTGCCCAGCCACTGAAGATGCGGCAGCAGGTCGGCTTTTTCCTGCACGTTGTCAACTTTGTTGACCGCGAGGATGACCGGCGTTTTGCCGTCACGCAGCTTGTTCAGCACCATCTCGTCGTCCGGCGTCCAGCGGGTACCTTCAACAACGAAAATCACCAGCTCTACGTCGCCAATTGAGCTGCTCGCCGCCTTGTTCATCAGGCGGTTAATGGCACGCTTCTCTTCCATGTGCAGGCCCGGGGTATCGACATAGATCGCCTGATACGCGCCTTCAGTATGGATGCCGACAATGCGGTGGCGCGTGGTCTGCGCCTTACGAGAGGTGATGGAAATCTTCTGCCCAAGCAGATTATTCAACAGGGTGGATTTGCCGACGTTCGGACGTCCGACGATGGCAATAAATCCGCAATAGGTTTTTTCTTCGCTCATTCCAGCTCCAGCATTTTTAACGCCTGTTCGGCGGCAGCCTGTTCAGCCTTACGACGGCTTGAACCTGTGCCCACCACCGGTTCACTCAGGCCACTGACCTGGCAATGTATGGTAAATTCCTGATCGTGCGCTTCGCCACGTACCTGCACCACCAGATACGATGGCAGCGGCAGATGACGACCCTGCAAATATTCCTGCAGACGCGTTTTCGGATCTTTTTGTTTGTCGCCTGGGCTGATTTCGTCCAGACGGGTCTGATACCAGTTCAGGATCAGCTTTTCTACGGTCTGGATATCGCTGTCCAGGAACACACCACCAATTAATGCTTCGACCGTATCGGCAAGAATAGATTCACGACGGAAGCCGCCGCTTTTCAGTTCACCCGGCCCAAGACGCAGACATTCACCCAGCTCAAATTCGCGCGCGATTTCCGCAAGGGTATTACCCCGAACCAGCGTGGCACGCATGCGGCTCATATCACCTTCATCCACGCGCGGGAAACGATGATAAAGCGCATTCGCAATCACGAAACTTAAAATAGAGTCGCCCAGAAACTCGAGACGCTCATTATGTTTGCTGCTGGCACTGCGGTGGGTTAATGCCTGTTGCAACAACTCCTGATGATGAAAAGTGTAGCCCAGCTTCCGTTGAAGCCGATTAATTACGATGGGGTTCATGCGATACCAATAAATGAATGCGTCAAAAATGCAGCACACGAAACCGACCTGAGAAAGCCAACGCGGTTTCGTGTGCCGTGGCACCCTTGCAGGGCCAACCTTAAACTTCGGGGGAATATTCTATACACAACGACAGGGGATGTCGTTAGTTCGAAGTGATTTATAGTGGAAATAATTCGCGTAGCCGCTAATTAAAGCGGCTACGCGTTCATTTATTGAGAATTAATGGATTCCGCCAATACGATTCAGGCGTACACCGGTCGGCCATTCGCCTTCCTGCTTCTCAAAACTCATCCAGATTGCGGTCGCTTTACCGACCAGATTCGCTTCCGGCACAAAGCCCCAGTAACGGCTGTCCGCAGAATTATCGCGGTTATCACCCATCATGAAGTAATGTCCTGGCGGCACAATCCAGCTCGCCAGCTGCTGACCCGGTTGCTGATAGTACATACCCAACTGATCCTGCGCGATGGGCACGGTGAGGATCCGGTGAGTCACATCACCCAGCGTCTCTTTGCGCTCGACCAGACGAATACCGTTCTCTTTGGTTTCGCCTTTCGGGACCTGGAAGAAACCGCTGGTTGCTTCGCCACCGTTACGACGCGCAAAGGTCTGCACAAAATCACTTGGCTCAACGTTTGAGTAGGTGATTGGCAACGCATTTTCACATGCGGTCCCGGAGCTGCAGCCCGGCTGAACGGTGACTTCCTTCGCAACCGGATCGTAAGTCACTTTATCACCCGGCAGACCTACCGCGCGCTTGATGTAGTCCAGGCGCGGATCTTCCGGATATTTAAACACCACGATGTCGCCGCGTTTTGGATGACCGGTTTCGATCAGCGTTTTCTGGTAGATAGGATCTTTAATACCGTAGGCAAACTTCTCTACCAGAATAAAATCACCAATCAGCAACGTTGGCATCATTGAACCTGATGGGATCTGGAACGGCTCGTAAATAAACGAACGTACCACCAGCACAATGGCCAGCACCGGAAATACCGAGGCACCCGTTTCCAGCCAGCCCGGTTTCGGGCCGACTTTCTTCAGGGTTTTCGCGTCAATCCCATCGCCTGTGGCTGCCTGCGCGGCAGCCTGACGTTCACGGCGTTTTGGGGCGAAAATAAACTTATCCAGACACCAAAGCAGACCTGTCACCAGGGTAGCAATGACCAGGATCAGGGCAAACATGTTCGCCATGCCAACTCCTTAGGGTTATTTTCCGTCTTTACCAACGTGAAGAATGGCAAGGAATGCTTCCTGCGGCAGCTCGACGTTACCGACCTGCTTCATACGCTTCTTACCTTCTTTCTGCTTCTGCAGCAGCTTTTTCTTACGGCTGACGTCACCGCCATAGCACTTCGCCAGAACGTTTTTACGCAGCTGTTTCACGGTAGAACGCGCGATAATGTGGTTGCCGATGGCCGCCTGAATCGCGATATCGAACTGCTGACGCGGGATCAGCTCTTTCATCTTCTCAACCAGCTCGCGGCCACGGTATGGCGCATTGTCGTTGTGGGTGATCAGCGCCAGCGCATCCACACGCTCGCCGTTGATCAGCACGTCCACACGCACCATGTTGGAGGCCTGGAAGCGTTTGAAGTTGTAATCCAGTGACGCATAGCCACGGGAGGTCGACTTCAGACGGTCGAAGAAGTCGAGTACCACTTCCGCCATCGGGATTTCATAGGTCAGCGCCACCTGGTTACCGTGGTAAACCATGTTGGTCTGCACGCCACGCTTCTCAATACACAGCGTAATAACGTTACCCAGGAACTCCTGCGGCAGCAGCATGTGACACTCTGCAATCGGCTCACGTAGCTCCTGAATGTTGTTCAGCGGCGGAAGCTTGGACGGGCTGTCGACGTAGATCACTTCTTTCGAGGTGGTTTCAACTTCATACACTACCGTCGGTGCGGTGGTGATCAGATCCAGATCGTATTCACGCTCCAGACGCTCCTGAATGATCTCCATGTGCAGCAGACCGAGGAAGCCGCAGCGGAAGCCGAAGCCCAGCGCCGTTGAGCTTTCTGGCTCGTAGAACAGGGAAGCATCGTTCAGGCTCAGTTTACCGAGCGCATCACGGAAGTTTTCGTAGTCGTCAGAGCTGACCGGGAACAGGCCCGCGTAAACCTGCGGTTTCACCTTTTTAAAGCCTGGCAGCGCTTTATCTGCCGGGTTACGCGCACCGGTCAGGGTATCGCCCACCGGCGCACCGAGGATGTCTTTAATTGCGCAGACCAGCCAGCCTACCTCGCCGCATGTCAGCTCGGTACGGTCAACCTGTTTAGGCGTGAAGATGCCCAGACGATCGGCGTTATAGACCTGTCCGGTACTCATTACTTTGATTTTGTCGCCTTTACGCATGGTGCCGTTTTTAATACGCACCAGGGAGACAACGCCCAGGTAGTTATCGAACCAGGAGTCGATAATCAGCGCCTGCAGCGGGGCATCCGGATCGCCTTCCGGAGCAGGAATATCACGTACCAGACGTTCCAGCACGTCGGTTACGCCCACACCGGTTTTCGCGGAGCAGCGCACGGCGTCGGTCGCGTCAATGCCGACAATATCTTCAATCTCTTCCGCTACGCGCTCAGGATCGGCAGCTGGCAGGTCGATCTTGTTCAGGACCGGCACAACCTCGAGATCCATTTCCATCGCGGTGTAGCAGTTTGCCAGAGTCTGGGCTTCTACGCCCTGCCCGGCATCCACCACCAGCAGCGCGCCTTCACAGGCCGCCAGTGAGCGTGAAACCTCATAGGAGAAGTCAACGTGGCCTGGGGTGTCGATAAAGTTCAACTGATAGGTTTCGCCATCAGCCGCTTTGTAATCAAGCGTGACGCTCTGCGCTTTAATGGTGATACCGCGTTCGCGTTCCAGGTCCATGGAGTCCAGAACCTGGGCTTCCATTTCACGATCAGACAGGCCACCGCAAATCTGGATAATACGGTCAGACAGCGTCGACTTACCGTGGTCAATGTGAGCAATGATCGAAAAGTTACGTATGTTCTTCATATAGTTAAATAATTATGCCTTACGAATTCCTGGAGGCCGCTGTTCTTAGCCTGACGTTTTTCAGTGCGAAAACGCAGCATTCTACACTACATCCTCACAACCTGGAAATGCACTTAGAGACAGGTATAGCGTGAAGAAAGGGTGTTTTCTGTTTTAGGGCGTAAAAAATGATAAAGCCCGATGAATCACCGGGCCTCAGAAGAGAGCGTCTCGACACGAAGCTGGTCTGGCGCCAGCCCAACGCTGAGAATGACAGGCTGCCACTCCTCGCGCGCGGCGAGCGTCGGGGAAAGACCTTTGGCAAGCCAGAACCCGCCCACGCCACCCAATGCGGCACCGCACATGGCGGCCACATCGGTACCAAACAGCATCTGGAATATGCCGCCCATAATAAACAGCCCGACCAGCGGAGAGAGATAAACCAGCATCGCGGAACTGAGCAGGCTACCTTCGGCAATGCCCAGCTCGACCTTCTGCCCCACCATCAGCGGCTGTTCACTGGGCACTGAAATCGTGTGCGATGTTTGCGGCCCGAGCTTATTCAGCACGCGACTGCCGCAGCCCGCTCTGGAGGCACAACTATTACATGAAGCTTTTACGTCGCAGCTTACGAGCGCAATGCCATTCTGCCACGATACAACCGTAGCCCACTCTTTGATCATTGTGCGGCCCTGAATTTAATGCTGTCGGAAATGCGCTTCGCAGTTTGCGGAGGGAGTTCACCCACAATGGTGATCTCTGCGTTATCGCGTACCGTGGTGCTGACCGTACGGCGTCCGGTACGCAGCATTTGTTCGGTGCTGTTTGCCGTTGCGCGATTGATATTCACCGAGAAACTGAATAACCCGTCGGAATAGAGGCGCGATTCCACCGGCGTTTCAATCGTTGGCAGTTGACGACGGCTGCTGGATATTTCGCTAAACCCTTGTGGGATCCAGGATGGTACCCAGTTGAAATTAACGGAATCCCCTGCAGGAACAGAAAGCAGCGGCGGCAGGCTGGCTTTAGCCAGATTCTGCATGCTGTTGCCAACCTGGTTGTTCACACTGAAGGAGATAACGCGGAACTGCTCCAGCGTTTCACCGTCACGGTCGAGCAGGTCTACACGCATGGGGAGTTTGGTTTCCGCGTCAATCCAGACAATATAGCTGTAGCGCGTTCCGTCCCGGGCAACCACGCGGATCACTTCGCACAGCCTGTCCGCGATGCGCGTACGCCCTACCGAAATAAAATCATAGTAAGGAGCAAGTCGTTTGAAGTCGGTGTAAATAAGTGACGGCAGAGAATCAACGATATAGTCGCCATTCAGCGTGAAAGGCTCCAGGCCGGGCTCAAAATAGCTGATTTCATTACCACGCTGGACAACTTCCCGACGCGGGCCATCCATCTGTAAAAGCTGGGCGAGTGGCTGGTTATCAAGACGGGCATGACGATAGCGTAACGACTCGACGCCCTGTTTATTGATGCTGATAAATGCCAACTCGTAATTGAGTGACTGGCTGGCCAGATTCATTTGCTGCAACAACGCCCCGGATGAAACATCAGCCGAGGCGTTGGCAGAGAAGAACAGGCTACCCGCCATCAGAGACATGGCGAACCAAAGTTGCTTCATTACTGCGATTGCGTTCCTAAAGTTTGGTTTCCGGGCACCTGCACAGCAGCTTGCTGTGTTTGCGCCTGCTCAAACTGAAGCTGTTCAGAGTGCAGACGACGCTGCAACTCGTAATCCTGCAACATCGCATTAATGCGACGGCGCTGCTCCTGAACCTGCTGTTGCTGACCGCCGCTGGCGGAAGCATCAGCCGGAACACCCAGACTTACCGGGCTGGCTTTGCCCATCATCGGCAGTGTGTTAAACACTGGCGCTTCTGGCTGCTGATTAGTTTCAGACTGAGTATTATAGTGCTGGACGCCAACGATAACTGCAAGCGATACGCATGCAGCCACACCCATTTGGGTAAGCTGGCTGGCCCACGGACGCACCTTTTGCCAGAACGGCATTTTCTGCCACTGATGAGGCGCGGGTTGAGCTTCAGGAATCAGCGGAGTGGTCTGATGAACAGGCTCATTCTCAATCGCCGCCATGACGCGGGCTGAGATATCGAAATGGAGAACCTCGCCGGTATCACCGCGAAGGGTGTCGCGGATGAGATGGTAGCTCTCCCAGGTCTCTTGCATTTCGGGAGAATGAGACAGCTCGTTGAGCAGCTCACTGTCCAGCGTTTCACCATCCATTAAAGCGGAAAGTTTTTCTTTCTGCATGCCTAATACCTTTTCCAGTATCCCGCTATCGTCAACGCCTGATAAGCGGTTGAACTTTATTATCAATAGCTTCTCGCGCACGGAAAATTCGTGAACGTACCGTGCCGACCGGACAATCCATGATAGCGGCTATCTCTTCATAGCTCAGACCATCCAGCTCCCGTAACGTAATTGCCATGCGTAAATCTTCCGGAAGCGACTCGATCGTGCGAAAAACGATTTGTCTCAGTTCTTCTGACAACATTAAGTTCTCAGGGTTCGAAATTTCTTTCAATGCGCCGCCACTTTCGAAGTTTTCGGCGTCGATTGCGTCCACATCACTTGAAGGCGGACGACGGCCCTGAGCGACCAGATAATTCTTTGCCGTATTGACCGCAATACGGTACAGCCAGGTATAAAAAGCACTATCTCCCCGGAAAGAATCCAGCGCGCGATAGGCCTTAATAAAAGACTCTTGCACCACATCAGGCACATCGCCTGACGGTACATAGCGGGAAACCAGGCTCGCCACCTTATGCTGGTAGCGCACCACCAGTAAGTTAAAGGCCTTCTGATCTCCCTTCTGGACCCGTTCAACCAGGACCTGGTCCGTTAACTGCTCGCTCATCCGAGGTAATGTCTCCCCAAACCTAAATTCCACGCGTTATCGAAACGCCACTCTACAAATCCCGCACTTTGAGCAAGCACCGAATTAGAGTGTCTGATCTTCAATAAGTTCCGTAACGCCTTTGTTTTTGTTCATCGCGCCGCAGACTGTTCATTTTCTCTCATTATAAGTCTGTTCACGATACGCACCACTTTCTGACAAGAAACATCTTTTTCCCGCCAGAAGAGTAACGCAACCCAGGCTTTATTTCACCACAAAATCTGACGCTAACGATCTGCTTCGCAAAATAATTTCACTCATTTACTCTCCGTTGACCTCCGCTTACGCGTTTAGCCATTGCAACAGCCTTTAAAAAAAACGTGCGATAAATCGCATTCAGGTGCTATTCTGACCCAACACTGTTTAGTAAATTAAACAATAATCATGAACACAACACCTGAACTCCATTGTGATGTACTGATCATTGGCAGCGGCGCTGCCGGTCTCTCTCTGGCGCTGCGCCTGGCCGAGCATCAAAACGTTATTGTTCTGAGTAAAGGACCGATAAGTGAAGGTTCCACGTTTTATGCTCAGGGCGGAATTGCTGCCGTGTTTGATGAGACGGACAGTATTGCATCCCACGTTGAAGATACGCTGATTGCCGGGGCCGGGATCGTGGATCCACACGCCGCAGAGTTTGTTGCCAGCAATGCCCGTCATTGCGTTCAGTGGCTTATCGACCAGGGCGTACTGTTTGATACGCAGGTTCAACCCAATGGTGAAGAGAGCTACCACCTGACTCGCGAAGGTGGCCATAGCCACCGCCGCATTCTGCACGCAGCGGATGCCACCGGAAAAGAAGTGGAAACCACGCTGGTCAGTAAAGCGCTGAGTCATCCTAATATTCGGGTTCTTGAGCGAAGTAATGCCGTTGACCTGATTATCTCCGACAAAATTGGCCTGCCCGGCACGCGTCGCGTGGTCGGCGCCTGGGTCTGGAACCGTAATAAAGAGAAGGTTGAAACCTGTCAGGCGAAGGCTGTGGTGCTGGCTACGGGCGGCGCCTCCAAGGTGTATCAGTACACTACTAACCCGGACATTGCCTCCGGAGACGGTATCGCTATGGCCTGGCGCGCCGGCTGCCGCGTGGCGAACCTCGAATTTAATCAGTTTCACCCAACCGCCTTGTTCCACCCTCAGGCGCGTAACTTCCTGCTGACGGAAGCCCTGCGCGGTGAAGGCGCTTATCTGAAGCGCCCTGACGGCACCCGCTTTATGCCGGACTTTGACGCCCGGGGCGAACTGGCCCCACGTGATATCGTTGCCCGCGCCATCGACCATGAAATGAAACGTCTTGGCGTGGACTGCATGTATCTCGATATCAGCCATAAGCCAGCAGAGTTCATTCGCCAGCATTTCCCGATGATTTACGAAAAACTGCTCAATCTTGGCATTGATTTAACCCGCGATCCGGTACCCATTGTGCCAGCCGCCCACTATACCTGCGGTGGCGTAATGGTTGACGATCATGGGCGTACCGATGTCGATGGTCTGTATGCTATTGGTGAGGTCAGCTATACCGGGCTTCACGGCGCGAACCGTATGGCCTCTAATTCGCTGCTTGAATGTCTGGTCTACGGCTGGTCTGCAGCGGAAGACATCACGAAACGCATGCCTTACGCCCGTGAGACAGAGCGCCTGCCGGCCTGGGATGAAAGCCGGGTGGATAACCCGGACGAATTGGTCGTGATCCAGCACAACTGGCATGAGCTACGGCTGTTTATGTGGGATTACGTAGGAATTGTGCGCACCACGAAACGTCTTGAACGCGCCTTGCGCCGCATCACCATGCTGCAGCAGGAAATTGATGAGTATTACGCTAACTTCCGGGTATCCAATAATCTGCTGGAGCTGCGCAACCTGGTACAGGTTGCCGAGCTGATTGTTCGCTGCGCGATGATGCGTAAAGAGAGTCGCGGGTTGCACTACACCCTCGACTACCCGGATCAGCTTGCTGAGTCTGGCCCGTCGATACTCGCCCCGCAGGTTTACATAAACAGATAAAACGACTGGGTCAGGGCAGTGTAATCTTCGGAATAACGCTGGTCTGGCCCACGGATAACCATTCGGTCATTAAAGCATTCACCCTCTTTTGGCGAGAGCGCCAGCAGCACACGGTGCGGCAGTCGTCCTTCCGTATCCGAAATATCGGTACGCAGACGTAATGTCCAGCCGATTTCCTGCGCAATACCGATGAATGTGTTGCCCGTACTCTCCGGCAGGACCACACAGAAAAAACCCTCTTCGGAGATAAGTTCTGCCGCACTGGTGAGCAAGGCTTTATGATCGAGGGAGCTGGTATAACGCGCCTGCTCGCGCTCAGGCGAACCGCACTCAACGCCGGGCTCGTAGTAGGGAGGGTTGCTGACGATCAGATCGTAACGCGCGGTTTGTTCAGGCGCCCAGGCCAGTATATCTGCGCATTCCACTCTCATTCGGGCTGCCCATGGGGATTCGGCCGCATTTTCACTCGCCTGCTCTGCTGCCTGCGCATCCAGTTCAACGGCATCAATGGTGACATGCTCTTCCGTACGCTGCGCCAGCATCAACGCCACCAGCCCGCTGCCGGTACCTATATCAAGAATACGCTTAACGCCTGCGACAGGCGCCCACGCCCCCAGTAAAATACCGTCTGTACCGACTTTCATGGCACAGCGATCGTGAGCGACAAAAAATTGTTTAAACGTAAAACCATCGCGGCGCAACTGCGCTTTGAGTAGAGACATGTCAGGGCAACCTTCTAAGTGAAACTGGAGTAGCATAGGGGAAAGCGAAGTGGCCGAAAAGCGATATCCATACAAACAGATGAAGATTACAGCCGTAACGTCTATAATCAGCGCCCCACACAGAGGTAGAACATGACTGTAACGACTTTTTCCGAACTTGAACTCGATGAAAGCCTGCTCAATGCACTTGAGAGCAAAGGCTTTACACGCCCGACCGCCATTCAGGCAGCGGCCATCCCGCCTGCGCTTGAGGGCCGCGATGTGCTCGGTTCTGCGCCAACCGGCACGGGGAAGACAGCAGCCTATTTGCTGCCTGTGTTGCAGCATTTGCTCGACTTCCCACGCAAAAAATCTGGCCCACCGCGTATTTTAATCCTGACGCCTACGCGCGAACTGGCAATGCAGGTTGCCGATCACGCGCGTGAACTCGCGGCGAATACTCATCTTGATATCGCCACCATCACCGGCGGCGTTGCGTATATGAACCACGCCGAAGTGTTCAGCGAAAACCAGGACATTGTCGTTGCGACGACGGGCCGTCTGCTGCAGTACATTAAAGAAGAGAACTTCGACTGCCGCGCGGTTGAAACGCTGATTCTTGACGAAGCCGACCGCATGCTGGACATGGGCTTCGCACAGGATATCGAGCACATTGCAGGAGAAACGCGCTGGCGTAACCAGACGATGCTATTCTCTGCCACCCTCGAAGGGGAAGCGATTAAAGATTTCGCAGAGCGTCTTCTGGAGGATCCGGTAGAAGTGTCTGCTACACCGTCCACGCGCGAGCGTAAGAAAATCCACCAGTGGTACTACCGTGCAGACAATCTTGAGCACAAAGTTGAATTGCTCAAGCACCTGCTGAAGCAGGAAGATGCTCTGCGTACGATCGTGTTTGTGCGTAAGCGCGAGCGCGTGCACGAGCTGGCTGAGATGCTGCGTAACGCGGGAATAAATAACTGCTATCTTGAAGGCGAGATGGCGCAGGTCAAGCGTACCGAAGGCATTAAGCGCCTGACCGATGGCCGCGTTAACGTGCTGGTTGCAACAGACGTTGCCGCACGCGGGATCGACATCCCGGACGTCAGCCACGTCATTAACTTCGATATGCCGCGCAGCGGAGATACCTATCTGCACCGTATTGGCCGTACCGGCCGCGCGGGCCGCAAAGGTATTGCGATTTCACTGGTCGAAGCGCATGACTACCTGCTGCTGCAGAAAATTGGCCGCTATGTTGATGAGCCGCTGAAAGCGCGCGTTATTGACGAGCTCCGCCCGACCACACGTGCGCCGAGTGAAAAAATGACGGGCAAACCGTCCAAGAAAGCGCTCGCAAAACGTGCTGAGAGAAAAGAGAAAGAAAAAGAGAAACCGCGCGTTAAGCAGCGCCACCGCGATACCAAAAATATTGGTAAGCGCCGTAAGCCAAGCTCTGCCGCACCAGAGACGAAAACTGAAGAGTAAAAAAAAGCCGGGAAAATCCCGGCTTTTTTATTCCCCCCTGTCTGAAGCCGTTACAGGCTTTCAGTAAAGGTACGCGCAATAACGTCGCGCTGCTGCTCTGGGGTGAGAGAGTTGAAGCGAACTGCATAGCCGGAGACGCGAATGGTCAGCTGCGGATACTTCTCTGGGTGCTCAACCGCATCCATCAGCGTTTCGCGGCGCAGTACGTTAACGTTCAGGTGTTGACCGCCTTCCACGCGCACTTCCGGTTTCACTTCCATTGGAATTTCACGGTACTCGATCTCGCCCAGTTTGCTTACCGGCACGATTTCATCTTCTGCAAAACCCGCTTTCGCTACGACACAGCGCGCTTCGTTTTTCTCGCTGTCCAGCAGCCAGAAAGAATTGAGCAGATCGTCATTTGCAGCTTTAGTAATCTGGATACCTGTAATCATGTGTTGCCTCCCTTAGGCTACATTAACTGATGCCGGCCTCTCGCGGCCAATTGGTAAAACCATTATTTCTTGTGTGTATATATATCATTCACACCACCGCGATTTATTGATTTAAATCAACAAAAACACCAACCACATAAAGAGTGTGGTCTGAATTTATTGTCCCAGATCAATTTAGCAATCTTACCAATTCAACTCTAACTGCATAATTTCAACATAAATTGAGTGACTTACGCGCATTTTCCGCCTGTAATTTTGCGCCCGGGAATTTAACGGTTAAGCTAGTCACAGATTGAGATTCGCAGGAGAGCGAGATGACGACACCTTTAACCTGGCATGATGTGCTGGCAGAAGAAAAGCAGCAGCCTTACTTTATCAATACTCTCAGCACCGTTGCTGCTGAACGTCAGTCCGGACAGACGATTTACCCGCCGCAGAAAGATGTGTTCAACGCCTTTCGTTACACGGAACTGAGTGATGTGAAAGTTGTCATTCTGGGACAGGATCCCTATCACGGTCCAGGGCAAGCACATGGACTGGCATTTTCCGTACGTCCGGGTGTGGCTATCCCTCCTTCTCTGCTCAATATGTATAAAGAGCTTGAGGGAACCTTGCCCGGGTTTACCCGCCCCACTCACGGTTACCTGGAAAGCTGGGCGCGTCAGGGTGTGCTGTTACTGAATACCGTGCTTACCGTACGGGCGGGCCAGGCGCACTCGCACGCCAGCCTGGGCTGGGAGACCTTTACCGATAAAGTCATCAGCCTTATCAATGAGCATCGTGAAGGGGTCGTGTTTTTACTGTGGGGGTCGCATGCGCAGAAAAAAGGGGCGATCATCGACCGTCAGCGTCATCATGTCCTGAAAGCACCACATCCGTCACCGCTGTCTGCACATCGCGGTTTCTTTGGCAGTAATCATTTTGTTCTGGCGAATGAGTGGCTGGAAAAACGTGGCGAAACGCCAATTGACTGGATGCCTGTATTACCGGCAGAGAGCGAGTAGTTTGAGTTTGTATGCCCGGTTAACCGGGCATACAAAAAGCATAATGGCTTATGCTTTATTCTGACGCCACCACTCGGCCAGCAGTACGCCGGTCGCAACGGAAACGTTCAGACTTTCCACATTGCCTGTTCCGTCGATAGAGACGCTCAGATCCGCACTGGAGAGCGCCGCGTCAGACAGACCATCGCGCTCCTGACCCAGCACCAGAACCATTTTACGCGGCAGTGTCGCTTTAAACAGCGGCGTACCGGCGTGGCTTGAGGTAGTCACGATGGAATAGCCCGCTTTACGGAACTGCTCAAGGGCGTCCAGAACGCTGTCGCCGGTGATTGGCTGTACGTGCTCGGCTCCACCTTCCGCAGTACGGATCGCGGCGCCGGATTCCAGCAGCGCGGCATCCTGCAACAGTACGCCTTTCACGCCAAAGTGCGCGCAGCTACGCATCATTGCGCCCAGGTTGTGCGGGTTGCCCACATCTTCCAGCGCCAGCACGCAGTCATCGGCATCCGCCTGGCTGACCCACTGCTGAACGGTCGTGCCGTTACGTTTTTTGATCAGGAAGCAGACGCCGCCGTGGTGCTCGGTTCCCGACGCTTTGGTCAGTTCGGCATCATCAACCACGTGGTAAGCTTTACGGTTCGCGGCCATCCAGCGCAGCGCTTCTTTAAAGCGCGGGGTCACGCTCTGGATAAACCAGGCGCGGACGATACACTCAGGACGGCTCAGGAACAGCGCCTGGCAGGCGTTCTCACCATACACGCGTGTCTCTTCCGCACGCTGACGGCGCAGCACTTCCGGATCGATAAAGCTTTTACCGCTGATACCGCCGTGATCGGCTTTTTCTGGCGTCTCTTCACCAGGCGCGCGAGAAACGGTGCGCCACGGGGAAGCGTTATCACGTGAGAAGTCATCACGCGGACGATCGTCGCGTGGACGGTCACTACGTGGGCGGTCGGAACGCGGACGGTCATCGCGTTTGCGATCGTCACGTTTGCGGTCATCACCGCGGTTATTTCTGTCATCGCGGGCGGGGCGACGGCCACCGTCTGCACGAGAAGACGCCGGACGCCCGCCACCTTTTCCGGTACGCGGATTTTGGGTGCGTTTATCAGAGTCATCATCACTGCGGACATACATCACTTTGACCTTGCCGCTTTTGTTTTTCATTTCGTCGTTCATGCTTTTCTCCACCAGCGCTGCGCGAAGCGCGCAGATTACCCGATGTGCCAGCGCATAGCCATAATTTCGTACAAAAGCCTGTGACTATTGTTCTCATTGAATAAAACGCATTGTTGTTTCAAACAGGCTCATTGATAATATGTAACATATTAGAAACATTATCGGCATACTGCCGCTGTCCCACGGCTCTATCAGAGGTTAGTTATGAATACCGTATGTGCCAACTGTCAGGCTCTTAATCGCATTCCGGACGATCGGATTGAAGATGGTGCGAAATGCGGACGTTGTGGCCATGAATTGTTTGATGGCGATGTCATTAACGCGACGGGTGCTACGCTGGACAAACTCCTCAAGGACGATCTTCCTGTCGTGATCGATTTCTGGGCGCCATGGTGCGGCCCATGCCGAAACTTCGCGCCGATCTTTGAGGATGTGGCCGAAGAGCGCAGCGGTAAGATGCGCTTCGTGAAGGTCAATACTGAGGCGGAGCGCGAGCTCAGCGCGCGTTTTCAGATCCGCAGTATTCCGACCATTATGATCTTCAAAAACGGTGAAATGGTCGACATGCTCAACGGTGCGGTTCCGAAAGCTCCGTTCGATAGCTGGTTAAACGAATCACTGTAACAATCCCAGGGGCACATCTTGTGCCCCGCTCCCGCCTCTGCGAAAATAGTGTTTTTCCTGCATTTCGCCCATGACAAATAACGCTGTCCTTAAATTACGCGCCGAACGCCTTGCGCGCGCGACTCGCCCCTTTCTTGCCCGCGGCAATCGTATTCGTCGCTGTCAGCGCTGCCTGCTACCGCTGAAGGTTTGCCTGTGCGAGACGCTGGTCCCGAGTACGGCAGAGAGCCGTTTTTGTCTGGTCATGTTCGATACCGAGCCGATGAAACCCAGCAATACGGGGCGTCTTATCGCCGATATTCTGCCGGATACCGTCGCGTTTCAGTGGTCTCGTACGGAACCGCCACAGGCCTTGCTCGACATGGTGGCAAGCCCGAACTATCAACCCATGGTCGTTTTCCCCGCGTCTTATGCAGGCGTTGATCGCCAGGTGCTTTCGGCGCCGCCATCCGGTAAACCACCGCTGTTTATTATGCTGGACGGCACCTGGACTGAAGCGCGAAAAATGTTTCGCAAAAGTCCTTACCTCGACGCCCTGCCGGTGATGTCTGTCGATCTTTCCCGCGTCTCGGCCTACCGCCTGCGTGAAGCGCATGCTGACGGGCAATACTGCACCGCCGAAGTGGCCATTGCGCTTTTGGATCTGGCGGGAGATACCGCTGCGGCAGCCGCTTTGGGCAACCATTTCTCATGTTTCCGCGAGCGCTATCTGGCAGGAAAAACCGTTCATAAGGGCAGTGTCACAGCAACAGAGCCAGAAAGCGTTTAAAATCATCAGGTCGCTTGCATTCACAGGAGGCCTGCATGAGCCAGCGAGGGTTAGAAGCGCTACTTCGTCCTAAATCCATAGCCGTCATCGGCGCATCAATGAAACCGGATCGTGCTGGCTATCTGATGATGCGTAACCTGCTGGCCGGGGGATTTAATGGCCCCGTCATGCCCGTCACGCCGGCTTATAAGGCGGTTCAGGGGGTGCTTGCATGGCCTGATGTACAAAGCCTGCCTTTCGTGCCGGATCTAGCCGTACTCTGTACCAACGCGAAGCGTAACCCGGAACTGCTGGAGTCACTCGGCAAGAAGGGGTGTAAAACCAGCATTATTCTCTCGTCTCCGCCTGAACAGAAAGCCGAGCTTATGGCCTGCGCCAGCCGCTATCAAATGCGTATTCTTGGGCCAAACAGTCTGGGCCTGCTCGCCCCCTGGCAGGGGCTGAATGCCAGTTTCTCCCCGGTTCCAATCCGCAAAGGCAAGCTCGCTTTTATTTCACAATCGGCCGCGGTATCAAATACCATCCTCGACTGGGCGCAGCAGCGTGAAATGGGATTCTCCTACTTCATTGCCCTGGGAGATAGCCTGGATATCGACGTTGATGAACTGCTGGATTTTCTGGCTCGTGATAGCAAAACCAGTGCGATCCTGCTCTATCTTGAGCACCTCAGCGACGCCCGTCGTTTTGTATCGGCTTCGCGAAGTGCTTCGCGAAATAAGCCGATCCTGGTGATTAAAAGCGGACGTAGCCCTGCAGCACAGCGTCTGCTGCATTCGCATTCCGGTATGGATCCGGCCTGGGACGCTGCCATTCAGCGTGCGGGATTGCTGCGGGTACAGGATACGCACGAGCTTTTTTCCGCCGTTGAGACGTTAAGCCATATGCGCCCGCTGCGCGGCGAGAAGTTAATGATTGTCAGTAATGGAGCCGCCCCTGCCGCACTTGCGCTGGATGAGCTGTGGCGACGCTTCGGCAAGCTGGCAACCCTGAGTGAAGAGACGCTGCAGCGCCTGAAAGAAGCGCTTCCGACCAGCGTGACGCCCGGTAATCCACTTGATTTGCGCGATGACGCCAGCAGCGAGCGCTATATCAGTGCTATCTCCATTTTGCTGGATAGTCAGGATTTTGATGCGCTGATGATTATCCACTCCCCCAGCGCGGTCGCGCCGGGCAGTGAAAGCGCGCGAGCGCTTATTGATGCCGTGCGCAATCATCCGCGAGGTAAATATGTCACCCTGCTGACCAACTGGTGCGGTGAATTTTCCTCTCAGGAGGCGCGACGTTTGTTCAGCGAAGCCGGGCTACCAACCTACCGCACGCCGGAAGGCACCATCACCGCGTTTATGCATATGGTGGAATATCGCCGCAACCAGAAACAGCTACGTGAAACGCCGGCGCTGCCCGGTAATCTGACGGCGAACACCATAGACGTTCACCGGCTGTTGCAGCAGGCTATCGACGAGGGCGCGACGTCGCTTGATACCCATGAAGTTCAGCCCATTCTGGGTAGCTACGGCATGCAAACCCTGCCGACCTGGATCGCCGGCGACAGCGCTGAGGCCGTTCATATTGCCGAGCAAATTGGCTATCCGGTTGCCCTTAAGCTGCGTTCCCCGGATATCCCGCATAAGTCTGATGTTCAGGGTGTCATGTTATACCTGCGCACGGCGACAGAGGTGCAACAGGCTGCAGATGCCATCTTCGACCGTGTCAAAATGGCCTGGCCGCAGGCAAGGATCCACGGACTGTTGGTGCAAAGCATGGCCAACCGCGCTGGGGCTCAGGAGTTACGGGTTGTGGTCGAACACGATCCCGTATTTGGCCCCCTCATCATGCTGGGAGAAGGCGGCGTTGAATGGCGTCCTGAAGAACAAGCCGTGGTGGCGTTACCGCCGCTGAACATGAATCTGGCGCGTTATCTGATCATTCAGGCAATTAAAAGCAAAAAGATCCGAGGCCGAAGTGCGCTGCGTCCGCTCGATATTGCCGGGTTAAGTCAGTTCCTGGTGCAGGTGTCTAACCTGATTGTGGATTGTGCAGAGATCCAGCGGCTGGATATCCATCCGCTCCTCGCCTCTGGCAACGAGTTTACGGCTCTGGACGTGACGCTGGATATCGCGCCATTCGAAGGTGACAGAGAGAGCCGTCTGGCGATCCGTCCTTATCCTCTGCAACTGGAGGAATGGGTTGAGATGAAAAATGGGGAACGCGCCTTGTTCCGCCCTATTCTGCCGGAAGATGAACCCCAACTGCGGGCCTTTATCTCTCAGGTCACGAAAGAAGATCTCTACTATCGCTATTTTAGCGAAATCAACGAATTTACCCACGATGATTTAGCCAACATGACCCAGATCGACTACGATCGAGAAATGGCGTTTGTTGCTGTTCGTCGCTCCGATAAGGGTGACGAGATCCTCGGCGTCACGCGTGCTATTTCTGACCCGGATAACGTCGATGCGGAATTTGCCGTACTGGTCCGCTCCGATCTTAAAGGTCTGGGCCTGGGAAGACGGCTACTGGAAAAACTCATCAGTTATACGCGCGATCACGGATTGTTGCGCCTGAATGGCATTACTATGCCTAACAATCGCGGCATGGTGACCCTGGCGCGAAAACTTGGATTTGACGTTGATATTCAGCTGGACGAAGGTATTGTTGCCTTGTCCCTCAGCCTGACATCGGCAGACAAACACGAGTAAGCTACTGGAAATGTTACCCACTTTGGACGGGACTGGTGGTATCATTGTCCGCTTATGTTGTTTGCATGGTACAGACAACCCTTCAATGAACAGAGAAGAAACGCACTGTGATGTTGTCAAAATTTAAGCGCAATAAACATCAACAACACCTTGCTCAACTACCGAAGATTTCTCAGTCAGTTGATGATGTAGAGTTCTTTTACGCTCCCGCTCATTTTCGGGAGACGCTTCTGGAAAAGATTGCCAGCGCCACGCGACGCATTTGCATTGTGGCTCTGTATCTTGAACAAGATGAAGGCGGACGCGCGATCCTGAACGCACTCTATGAAGCCAAACGCCAGCGTCCGGAACTTGATGTTCGCGTGCTGGTAGACTGGCATCGCGCTCAGCGTGGCCGGATTGGCGCTGCCGCTTCAAACACCAATGCTGACTGGTATTGCCGCACGGCGCAGGAAAATCCTGGCGTTGATGTGCCTGTTTATGGCGTCCCGGTTAATACCCGTGAAGCGCTCGGCGTCCTTCATTTCAAGGGGTTTATCATTGATGACAGCGTGCTTTACAGCGGCGCAAGTCTTAATGATGTTTACCTTCATCAGCTCGATAAATATCGCTACGACCGTTACCATCTGATCCGTAATCCACAGATGGCCGATATCATGTTTAACTGGGTTGATAAAAATCTGGTACATGGCCGTGGCGTTAATCGCCTTGACGATCCCGAGCGTCCGAAAAGCCCGGAGATCAAAAACGATGTTCGCGCCTTCCGCCAGGAGCTGCGCGATGCGGTCTATCATTTCCAGGGCGATGCGAACAACGAAGAGTTATCCGTTACCCCGCTGGTAGGGCTCGGCAAATCAAGCCTGCTGAACAAAACAATCTTCCATCTGATGCCGTGCGCGGAGCAGAAACTCACCATCTGTACTCCGTACTTCAACCTTCCTGCTGTGCTGGTGCGTAATATCATTCAGCTGCTGCGCGACGGTAAAAAAGTGGAAATCATCGTTGGTGATAAAACGGCAAACGACTTTTTCATTCCTGAAGATCAGCCGTTTAAAATCATCGGTGCGCTGCCTTACCTCTATGAGATTAACCTGCGTCGTTTCCTGAGCCGTTTACAGTATTACGTAAACACTGACCAGCTGGTTGTGCGTCTCTGGAAAGATGAAGACAACACTTACCATCTGAAAGGAATGTGGGTCGACGATGAGTGGATGCTGCTGACCGGTAACAACCTGAACCCACGCGCGTGGCGACTGGATCTGGAAAACGCTATCCTGATCCATGACCCTCAGCATGAGTTAGCCGCAAAACGTGAACGTGAGCTGGAGCTAATTCGCACACATACCACTGTGGTGAATCATTACCGCGAACTGCAGAGTATTGCCGATTATCCGGTGAAAGTCCGCAAGCTTATTCGCCGCTTACGTCGTATCCGTATCGACCGACTTATCAGCCGTATTCTGTAATATCCAGGCCCTGCCAACCGCAGGGCTTTTTTATGGAGCCCGTTGATGCGCATTTCTTTATTACTGAGCGTCCTCTTTCTGAGTGGCTGTAGTCATATGGCCAACGATAGCTGGTCCGGACAGGATAAGGCACAACATTTCCTCGCTTCCGCGATGTTGTCCGCAGCCGGTAATGAATATGCGCAGCATCAGGGGTATAGCCGGGACCGTAGCGCGGCGATAGGGTTGATGTTCTCAGTCGGTCTTGGGGCATCAAAAGAACTGTGGGATAGCCGCCCCGCAGGGAGCGGCTGGAGCTGGAAAGATTTTGCCTGGGATGTTGCCGGCGCAACGACCGGCTATGCCGTGTGGCAGATGGCGCATTACTAAAGACGAATACCTTTACCCTTGCGATGCAGCATCAGAGAGACAATGAAAGCAAGGGCTCCCATTACCGTCACGTACCAGAAGAATGTCGTTTCACTTCCCCATGATTTAAGAGACAACGCAACGTACTCCGCCGATCCGCCAAACAACGCGTTGGCTACCGCATAAGAGAGCCCGACTCCTAAAGCACGTACCTGCGCCGGGAACATTTCGGCCTTCAGTATCCCACTGATAGAGGTATAGAAACTGACAATCACCATTGCCAGCATAACCAGCGCAAATGCAGCATACGGCGAGGAGACATGCTGAAGCGCAGTCAAAATAGGCACGGTACAGAGCGCAGACAATCCGCCAAAAATAAGCATCGAGGTGCGTCGGCCAATTTTGTCCGAGAGCGCACCGACGATCGGCTGTATGAGCATAAAGACAAATAGCGCCACAGTCATGACAACGCTGGCGACGTTAGCGTGCATTCCGGTGGTGTTCACCAGGTACTTTTGCATATAGGTAGTGAAGGTATAGAAACTGAGAGAGCCTCCCGCAGTGAAGCCCAGCACCATAACGAAAGCTTTGCGGTTACGCCATAATCCTTTGAATGTTCCCGCTTCCTTCAACGTCCTGACCTCCTTCTGCGAGGTTTCATCCAACTGACGGCGTAACCAAAGCGCGACGATCGCCAGCACTGCACCCATTGCGAAAGGAATTCGCCATCCCCAGGCGTGAAGTTGTTCGTCCGTCAGGATCTGCTGCAGGATCACCACCACAAGAATGGCCAGCAGTTGACCACCAATCAGCGTGACATACTGGAACGAGGCATAAAAGCCTTTACGTCCTTCCAGGGCAATCTCACTCATGTAAGTTGCACTGGTACCGTATTCGCCCCCCACCGATAACCCCTGGAATAAGCGGGCCAGTAAAAGTAACGCGGGTGCCCAGGTACCAATGGATGCATACCCCGGTAAGCAGGCAATCACCAGAGAACCAAAGCACATCATACAAACCGAGATCAGCATAGAGGCTTTACGCCCGCGACGATCCGCAATGCGGCCGAACAGCCAGCCCCCGATCGGTCGCATTAAGAATCCTGCAGCAAATACCCCTGCCGTTTGCAGTAGCTGTGTCGTGGTGTTGCCTGAGGGAAAGAAGATATGTGCGAAGTAGAGAGAACAGAATGAGTAGACGTAGAAGTCGAACCATTCAACCAGATTCCCTGAAGAGGCGCTGACGATTGCCCATACCCTTCTTCGGGTATCACTGTTAGCCAGCGTCCCGTTTGATGTAATGCTTTCTGTCATTGTGATTATGCTCCTGCCATAAACTGCGGCGTATTGAGCCAGTAGACTCAATTACCTCGTAAATGAAATGTTATAATTTTGTTATAAATAACATTGAGACAGCGATCACATATTCCATTAGCAGGATAAGGGATTAAGAGAAAGGCCAGATTGGGTAGACACAAAGCAAAAAACCCCGCACCTTACGGTACGGGGTTCTTCTATTTGATGCCTGGCAGTTCCCTACTCTCACATGGGGAGACCCCACACTACCATCGGCGCTACGGCGTTTCACTTCTGAGTTCGGCATGGGGTCAG